>CAZFJN010000079.1:0-1510 GCA_964519595.1 uncultured Rickettsiales bacterium | reverse complement strand
GCAAATTCTATTTTGCCGCGCATAAACCATAAAAAACGCTGCTTAGCAAGGAATTATACCATTTTGCGATCAATATATCGCAAAATGGTATCAAAATCGCTGCCGAAAGCAGCGATTTTGCGCGGCGACTTGTCTCGCCGTAGCTTTAGCGAAGGCGGAAGCTAGCGTAATGCAATCAACATGTTGATTGCAAAATAGTATTAGTTGGAAATTATTTGGAATTAAAGGCCTGAATTAATTGTCTGAATTAATCGCTTGAGTTAATTGTCTGAATTAATCGTGATTAATGCGTAAATTGCTCTTTTATAATTCTTTCTTCGAGATTATGTTCAATATCAAAGAGCAGTGAAACGCCGGATTTACGCTGTTCTCCTACGACTACCTCGATTATATCATTAAATTCAGTAAAATCAGCGACAACGTTAACCGGACGTTTTTTATGTTCAAGAATACTGAAGCTGACTGAGGCGTCATGCGGCAATAAAGCGCCGCGCCAGCGCCGCGGACGAAAAGGAACAAGTGGTGTAAGAGCGATAAGATTCGCGCCATGTGGCAATATAGGCCCTCCGGCGGAGAAATTATAAGCTGTGCTGCCGGCTGGAGTTGCCAGCAGAACGCCGTCGCAGGTAAGTTCCTTAAGCCTTACCACATGGTCTATTGAGACGCGGATTTTGGCGGCCTGCCTGCCGGCGCGAAAAATAGAAACCTCATTAAAGGCCAGCGCCTGACTTATTTTGCCGCCAGATTTGCGCGCATACATATGCAGTGGATAAATCGTTGAAGGTTTGGCGCTGGCTATTCGCGCTATTAAATTATCAGTATTATGCTCATTCATCAGAAAACCGACTGTGCCGCAATTAATTCCATAAAACGGCAATTTATATTTCATATATTTATGCAGCGATTGCAGCATAAAACCATCGCCACCGAGAACTACAATAACCTGAGCGCTGTCGCGTCTTTTGGAAAGAGGTGATAAAGAAATGTGTTTTTTTATTTCCCGAAAAGCCGCTTGAGCTTTAGGAGTATCATCAGCAATACATGCAATACGAGTTAAATTCATAAAAATTCATGTATCTGACTTTTTTATCTGACTTTTTTTGTAATGTCTTTTTTGTAATGGCTTCTTAGTTTCTAAACACTGCGCCTTACCAGAGCTATTATATACGATAAGTTTTCAATCTGCTGATCTTCAGAATAACTCAATATTTTTTCAACTATTCTATTCGCAAAGCGCGATTTTCCTGGTTTTTCTCCGGCTTCGACAAGTTCGTGAACAACTTTAAAAAGCAATCGCACTGCTGGCATCATCGCTTCTGGAAGTCCGGATTTATTATATAAACCTCTGAAACCAAGATCGCCCTGATCATTAAGCAGCGATCTGGCATTGCTGATTGGAATATTTGCCATGCGCGCAAGGCTTGCTTCAAAGAAAGCAAAATTTCCCTGACATAATGCGCCAAGAATCATTGAAGGACCAAGACGGTTGCTGCCTTGCATCTGCTCAACC
>CAZFJN010000078.1:0-1695 GCA_964519595.1 uncultured Rickettsiales bacterium | reverse complement strand
AATGATTATGTTGGCAAAGGACTTTCCGGCGCAACGATAATAGTTCGCCCTCGCCCTTCCAGCATTTTAATAGCACATGAAAATACCATAATCGGAAATACCGCCCTTTACGGCGCTACTTCCGGCAAATTATTCGCTTCTGGTCAGGCCGGCGAGCGTTTTGCCGTCCGCAATTCCGGAGCAAATACGGTAATTGAAGGTTGCGGAAGTAATGGTTGCGAATATATGACTGGCGGAGTTGCTGTTATATTAGGCGCAGTAGGACATAACTTTGCCGCCGGAATGACTGGCGGAATGGCTTTTATTTATGATACGAAAGATGAAATGCAAAGCCGGATAAATACTGATAATGTCATTGTCAAGAAACCGGATGATGAACAGTGGAAAACTATTCTCAAATCTCTGATTGAAGAACATTACAAGGAAACTAATTCACCAATTGCTGATGCGATAATTTCCGGCTGGGAATATGAATTAACAAAATTCTGGCAGATTTGTCCAAAAAAATCCGCCTAACTGCCAACTGCTAACTGCCAACTGCTAACTAACTAAACTGCCAACTAAAAACAATGCCTCTACTTTATCACACACCTCTTTCTCCCTTCTGTCGAAAAGTTCGCATGGTTTTGCGTGAAAAAAATATCGAATTCGAGCTGGTGAATGAAAATCCCTGGGATCGTAATTTAGAGTTTTTTGCCCTTAATCCGGCTGGTGAAGTTCCGGTTATGGTTGAAGATAGCGGTCTGGTAATATCCGGAAGCTACGCCATTTGCGAATATCTGGAAGAGAGTTATCCGGAAATAAATCTGCTTGGACAAACTCCTGCCGAGCGGGCGGAAGTTCGTCGTCTGGTCGACTGGTTTGACCATAAGTTTGATTTTGAAGTAACACAGAACGTTCTGTTTGAAAAAGTTTTTAAACATTATTTTGGCGATGGCGAGCCGGATTCTTCGCGCATCAGACTTGGCAAACATAACATACTATATCATCTCGACTATATTGGCTATTTGGCCAGCTCGCGCTATTTCCTTTCCGGCGATAATCTCACCATGGCAGACCTCGCTTGCGCCGCGCATCTTTCCGCTCTTGATTATCTTGGCGATATTGACTGGGGATATAATCACGCCGCGCATGGCTGGTACGCTCTTATGAAATCGCGCCCTTCCGTTCGCTCTGTATTAATCGAGCGCGTTCGCGGAGTTCGTCCGCCTGCTTATTATGAAAACCCTGATTTCTAATAAAAATTCTGAAGTTCTTCTGCGCGAATATTGCCACGAGCTTGGCTTTGATGTCATGGCAATAACCAGCCCGGATCTGCCGCCGGAAATTTCTTCCGGATTGCAGGAATTTTTAAATTCAGAACATCACGGCGACATGTTATGGATGAAAGAAAAATCCGCTCTTCGCAGCAATCCGCGCAGCTTATGGCCTGATGTTAAATCAGTTATCGTAGTTGGCCACAATTACGCTCCTGCTGAAAATCCTCTTAAAAAACTGACGCAGAAAAATATCGGAAATATCTCCTGCTACGCTCTTAATGCTGATTATCATGATGTCATCAAAAAGAAATTAAAAATACTTGCCGGAAAAATAACTAAAGAGCTAGGCTGTGAGTTGAAACTGTTTGTTGACACCGCACCAGTTATGGAAAAACCGCTGGCCGTTGCCGCCGGAATCGGCTGGCAGGGAAAACAT
>CAZFJN010000077.1:0-1875 GCA_964519595.1 uncultured Rickettsiales bacterium | reverse complement strand
CTCATTTTAACTTGCTAATCCTATCACAAATGATAGGATTAGTGGTGTTTTATGATAGGATTCTAGGGAAAATGGTTAAATTGACTAACAGACAGCAGCAAATACTCGGCATTATTGGCAAAGAAAGGGCTGCGTCAATATCGTCTGTTGCGGAGCAGTTAGCGGAATCTATAAGCATTCCAACGCTAAACCGTGATATTGCGGCGTTGGTTGCTTTTGGTTATTTGGACAAAACTGGCAAGGCCAGATCTACCACATACCAACTATCCTCTTATTACAAACTTTTTGCGCCGGTGGAGCTTGTGCAATATTTTGATGCTGAGCCAGACAAGCGCAATGCGCTGGATAAATTTAATTATGATTTATTCGCCACGCTAAAAGACGCCACTATTTTTACCAAAGAAGAAAGCGAATATCTGGAAGGGCTAAAGCGCGAATACAGACAGAATATAGCCAGCATTTCGCCAGCTCTTTACCAGAAAGAAATTGAGCGCCTGACAATAGAGCTGAGCTGGAAATCATCGCAGATTGAAGGAAACACATATTCACTGCTGGAAACTGAAATTCTATTTTTAGAGCATAAAACTGCGAAAGGAAAAACTAAAGCAGAAGCGACAATGTTGCTTAATCACAAGGATTGTCTGGATTTTATTCTGAAAAATAAAGAAATCGGCAAAAAACTTAATTTAGCGGCGCTTGAAGAAATACACTCAACTTTAATTAAGGATTTAGGCGTTGAGCATGGTCTTCGCTCGCGAATTGTTGGAATTACTGGCACTTCTTACAAGCCGCTTGATAATAGATTTCAGATAAAAGAAGCAATTGCAGAAATGTGCGCCACTATCAACGCAAGGAAAAATGGTTTTGAAAGAGCGTTGCTGGCGGTTGCCCTTATCTCATACATCCAGCCGTTTGAAGATGGTAATAAACGCACTGGCCGAATGGTAAGTAACGCCGTGCTTATTGCCGATGGCGCTTGCCCGCTTTCTTATAGAAGCGTCGAATCTCTGGAATATAAAAAAGCAATGCTGCTTTTTTATGAACAAAATAACCTAAGCGCCTTCAAAGAGCTGTTTATTAAACAAATTGAGTTTGCCGTAGGCAATTATTTCCGGTGATTTTGTGGTTCATGGTGATTGCAAACTATTATAAATAGTCTATAACCTATTGTATGAACTCAGTTGTCAGACATTATGCTTCGGCCAATGATCCGCTGGTTAAGGCAGTGATCGCGGAGATGTTTCGCTATAATGACGAGGAGCAGGCGCAGCGGAAGATTGATTTTCTGGCCAATAGCTTCATTTGTTCGCGGCGGCAGCTGGTCGGCAAAGTTCCCTCCGTTCATTTATGGATACGTGGCTACGCGCTGGAAGAGGGCGATGCGGCGGCGGGAATTATCGGCAATTTCGCGGTGGTTTCTTATCAGAAGCGCGAGGATCGATTTGTCCTGACTGCCACAAAAATCCCCACTGAGCGTAAATTTCATCCGCAATTGCGGCAGATCAAAAGAACACATGCCAACTGGGGGCATCCGGTTTTACGCGCAATCCGCCGCGAGAAATCCTACACAACCATCGAATCGGCGCAGAAGGAGCTGGATTTGCTGCATCTTGATTTTCCCAACAGCACAATTCCGAATCCCGGGCGGCTTTATATCATGATTTATTGCGCGGATCGTCCGGCCAAAGATCGCATGGTCAGGCATATAATCGAAATTGACGCGCTGGATGATGGTAAATTTATCTTGCGTATCAGAGAACAAAACCACAAAAAGAAACGTAAAAAACCACAAAAACCACAAACAACACAACCAAGCGAACAAAACCCGGAAAATAAAATACTGGGAAAACACACCGCCAAGCTACAAGTAAAACG
>CAZFJN010000076.1:0-2127 GCA_964519595.1 uncultured Rickettsiales bacterium | reverse complement strand
AAGAAACCAAGATAAGTCGAGATAGTTTTCTATACCAGAATAACCATAATTCAGTGACCATGAGCCTTGCAAATAAACATGATTTGCATTTGCTGGTAATTATTACATAATGTGTGTGGTTAATTTCAAATTTCAAAAACCACTTGCCTGCTTTTCCGTATATGTTAAAACTTAGTAAATTTGCATAGTGCGAGTTAATAAACGACAAAGAACAGAGAAAGGCATTTTATGAAACAACGGCAACCTTCAAAAAATTTTCGTGAAACAGAAGTTGGATTAGAAGATATTGAAAATCTTAAAAATCAAATGTTGGTTCTTTTTAACAAAGTGGCGCAAAATTACGGACCAAAAAATCCAGTGCGTCCTGATGTCATGCCAGAAAAACTTATAGAAAATCAAGGGGCAATATTGGCGATTCATTCTTTTTCAAACAAAACGGACATGATTGTGAAACCTGCTTATATGAGGCAACTTATTGAAAAGCTTGATTATTACGGTATTGTTTTCAGTTCGACTGCCGGGAGTATCTTCGACGTAGTAAATGTCCATTTAAGAGATAAGGACGTTAAAGAAACCGTTTATATTGATCTAAGACAATCAGGATTAAGAGAAAAAATATCTGATGCCATAAAACAAGAAGAAAGAAAACATAGTGACTATTTAATAAGTCAAGGTAAGGCTCAAATGCTCAATATTGCGAATAGTCATTTTCAAGGGATTACTCCTGCTGAACTTAAGGAATTTCTTGGTGAGTTGGCTCAAGAAGTTGGATTCCAAGCTACAATCAATGTAAATGGTGCAAGAAGCGATAGAAAAATAGGTAAATAATTAGCTGTGTATAATTTGATAATCTCAATCTGTATTTAAATTTCCCGGCGTTTGCTGTGGAATGAGATAGGTTATTTGGCGGTTTGTTTTTTGTTATGAAACGATAGTGCAGCAGGTTAGCTGATGAGTAATTTCCAGAAAAAAACTTCCACCGTTGAGCGTTGACTGAAGAAGCCGGGCTTCAAAAAAGCTTTTGAGAGAGAATATCAAGATTTTTTGTTATCTGAACTGGTTTTGGCGATAATATTCGTTCCGGCGGTCAGACGGATATGAAGCTGAGCAATTTTCTCAAGATGACTCATGCGTATGGTTTTAACGTAGTTCTGGAAAAAGCTAATCAGCGTATAGCAATATAATTATTTGTTGCATAATTTTTGTTATAATAATTTTTGTTATGCTTGCAATAACTGCTCCAATGGAGTATTATAACCGTGACAGACTCGATTAACGTTCTAGTACTGAAAGGCTTTCGCAGAGCCGTTAAGAAGCTATTTTCTGAGGAAGATATCGAAGCGTTAGTTGCTTTTCTACAAAGCCGTCCGGACGCAGGTGATGTAATCCCTGGCACGGGCGGATTAAGGAAACTGCGCTGGGCACTCTCCGGCAGAGGCAAACGTGGTGGTAGTCGAGTGATTTACTACTATCACCGTCCCGAATGGGAAGTGTTGCTACTGACCGCTTATGCCAAGAACGAGCAGGAAGATTTGTCAGCAAATGACAAAAAACTGCTCGCAGCATTGGTGAAAGACATGATTGGATAGAAGAGTTATTATGGCACGACCACTCAAAAAACACTCTGTAAACCGCAAAGTCTTAAGTCCTCTTGCGCGCGATATTGTTGACGGTCTTGAAGAATATGCCGCCTACAAGCGTGGTAAAAAAACCGGCATCAAGGTTTATACCGCACCTAAAGTGCCAGAAGATGTGGATGTCAAAACCATTCGCGCCAAGCTTGGCATGACACAGAAACAATTTACCACCTTCGGCTTTTCACTCAGCGCCATCCGCCATTGGGAAGCGCATCGCCGTATGCCCGAAGGTTCTGCGCGCGTGCTGCTCATGGTGATTGAGCGCAATCCGAGCATTGTGCTTGAAACGCTGCACTGTTAATCTTGCTGAAATAATTCTTTGTTCATATCCGGCATATTCTATACTCATTACACTTCAAGAGTTGCTATTTATTCCAATACTATTTTGCAATCAACATGTTGATTGCAAAATAGTATAATGAGTATATATGCGCTGCTGCGACAAGCTGCCACATAAGCCGCATGATTTGCATTGGCTATGAATTTGCTG
>CAZFJN010000075.1:0-2354 GCA_964519595.1 uncultured Rickettsiales bacterium | reverse complement strand
TGTGTAACCTATGTCTCCGGTATAATATGTAACCTATGTCTTCGGTATAGACCATTAACGGATGGTCGGCCTTAGTGGACGATTTCAGAACCCACCAGAAACATAAGTTATTGATTTTTATATTGCAAAAGTTCTCCATAGGCGAGTCATTTTATACTTAACCAATGTTAAATATTGCTATTGTATTATTTGATTAAAGCTTCTTACTCTATAGCAAAAACATGGTTGAACAAAAGCTCCCTATCATAACGAATTTACACAGCGGGATTGATGCTATCCTGCGTGATAAGATTAAGCAACCCGGCGGGCTAGCCCGTCAGGAGCTGGAAGACGCGATGTTTACGTGCGGCCAGCAGCTCTTGTTTGATCTACCCGAAGGAGAGCGTATTGACGCGCATGGATTCGCTAAGGCGAGTACATGGCATCAATGTGATCATTTAATTAATTTGCTGACGAATGGCATTGATTCATCGCGTAGTTTCAGTACCGCACCGCTTTCGGTGCCAGCAAATGATGCGGGTCTTTATGGTGCTGCTCTAGGTACAGCTGGTGGTACGGCTTATAGGGATGGCGCATTTATTATTATTTCCGACCCTGGGAAATCACTTGCCGGCACAAAGGCGGGGGATGGTATCAAAGCAGTTTTAGTGAACCCGGCGCTCCAATCGTTGGTCCCTGTTTTACGAGAACAGTTCGATATTCCTATTCTCACTTATGATAAATTGGGCGGCTATCTATTTTCCATAGGATTAATTGATCAGGAAAGGCGCACCGAAATAGATCAAAAGATGGAAAAAGGAATGGTGGAGATTCGTCAGATGTACAGCGATACTTCTCTTTTTGAAAGTTCTCCGCCCGTTTTGCCAGTAACGTCAGAAAAGCTCTTTACGGCGAGCAATTGTACCATCAGCAGTTATAATGGCAAAGATAGTAAGATGCTGGCACTAAAAATCACCGGCAATGCCGAAGTACTTGCTTCTGCCGAAAGTGCGTTGCGTAATATGGGACTAACAGATGATTCTATCAATCGAAAAAGTAATATGCTTCTCGTGATGGGAAGCCGCGCCCAGGAAGTGCTTAGAACGATTTGCACTGCACGCGGGGAAAACCCAGATGTCATTACAGGAAGAGTAGCAGGAAGTTAAAGGTTCGGAACTTTGGCGAATGCTGGAAATTCTAAAATTACTATTTCCGAACCTATGCAGCGTATAAAATAATCTATATTATACAGAATATTCTTCTTTTATAAATTCCTAAGAATTTCAAAACTTGAAGAATGGTCGGGGAGATAGGATTCGAACCTACGACCCTCTGGTCCCAAACCAGATGCGCTACCAGACTGCGCTACTCCCCGATATTTGGCTTATATATAAGCTTACATACTAGCATATATGGTTTATATATTCAGCTGTTTTTATGTATTCAGCTTTTTATATTTCTGCTTATATTTCTACTTATATTTCTGCCTTGGCCTTTATGTTTGGCTTGTGTGCATTATCGTTGATGATTTGTCAACCTCATTCAGGATGCGGCGGATATATTTCGTGATATATTTCTTTTAATTTATACAACATTGCCAGCGCTTCTTTAGGCGATAATTCGTCTGGGATCAGATTTTTTATGGTTTCTTGTAGTTCATTTTTCTCAATTTCCGTTATTTTTTCCTTGTTATTATCATACGAAAATAAGGGCAGTGATGCGGTGATATTATTGGCATTTTTTCCTTTATCTTCAAGGTCATTTAAGATGTTTTCAGCGCGGTTTATTACTTCCTGCGGAATGCCGGCTATTTTTGCCACATGCAGGCCGTATGAGCGGTCGGCTGCTCCTGCGGCCACCTCATGCAGGAAGGTCAGGTTACGGTTATATTCCTTCACCTTCATATGATATGAGGCGATTTGGCTTAGGCTTGCTCTCAGAGCGGTTAATTCATGATAATGCGTTGCGAATAAGGTGCGGCATTTTAGCTTGTTATGCAGATATTCCATAACTGCCCAGGCGATTGACAAACCGTCATAAGTGGCTGTTCCTCTGCCTATTTCATCAAGAATTACCAGCGAGCGATCTGTCGCCTGATTAAGAATTGTTGCGGTTTCGACCATTTCCACCATGAAAGTTGAGCGGCCGCGCGCCAGATCATCCGCTGCGCCAACGCGGGAAAACAGCGCATCAATAATGCCGATATGCGCTGATTCAGCCGGGACAAAACTGCCAATCTGTGCCATAATCGCAATCAGCGCATTCTGGCGCAGGAAGGTTGATTTTCCGGCCATATTTGGTCCGGTAAGTAGCCATAAACGCTCTTCATTGCATAAATTACAATCATTACTGATGAAGTATATGTGCGAATCAGC
>CAZFJN010000074.1:0-3358 GCA_964519595.1 uncultured Rickettsiales bacterium | reverse complement strand
CACCAAGCCGGAAGAATGGAAAAAAGAAAAAAAGCTAAACCAAGCTCCCCGCCAAAATAAATAAACTAATATCTTACAGTTTGGAAGCAGTTGACTGGCAGATGTTTTTTAGTTTCTGCCATTCTTCAGCCGCTAGAATCTGTTTTCCGGCGGTGATGTTTTTTGCTTTTTTGATTGTTTCTATTCTCTCCGAAGTGGCAGGATGAGAGGAGATATATGAGAATAGTTTTTCATCCAATTCATCTTCTTCCGCTTGCAGACGAATAAAGAAATTCATCAGACCGCGATTATCTATGCCGGAATTATATAATATCTGCATCGCAACCTGATCTGCTTCTCTTTCAAAATTTCTGCTATATTGCATTTGAAAAAGACTATTGGCAATTGCTGCTGTGGTTGCGCTATTTCCCGCGCCGCCAAAAATAACATTGATCAACAACTCCAGCCCTAAAGCACTAACCAATGTCTGTGTTGAATGACGTTTTACGACATGCCCAATTTCATGTGCGAGAACTCCGGCTAATTCATCTGCATTGCCAGCTTTTTCGATGAGTTTACTGAAAATAACTATCTTGCCGCCCGGCGCGGCAAAGGCATTTTCCTCTTTTTCCTGAATGACTCTGGCGGTGATTGGTTGTGTAATTAGCTGCTCATTATTTAATGATGCCGACGCCGCCAATATATCAACCATTTTCTCCAATGCCTGCATTCCTTCGGCATTATTACAAACTGGCTTATCTGAAGTAAGGGCAGAAACGGTATATTTGCCAAGATTTTCTTCCCATGAACGAGGAAAATTCTCGGCAATGCTTATCGCTATCTGCGGCACAAACCAATAGATAGCGAAAATAATCGCCACCGCCGGAATTGACCAGAATGCCAATGATTGTGAGGATGTTGAAATGGCAATAAGCGGCGCGTTTTTCTTCGGAATTTTTTTAAGCAAAAGATCGTAAATACTATTATCATTTACGATGATTCGAGCATCTACTTCTATATTATTGCCGATAATTAATGGCCGATCATGCTCAGGTTTTTCAATAATGCGTACATTCTCATATCGCCATTCCAGCCGCTCTGTTGCTTCCGGATTTTTTACAAGCAGAGAGAAATTGCCAAGCTTCAATAGAACATCTTGAGGATTTGCTCTTACACCATCGTAATATCGAGCGCGCAACTCCATAATCTAGAGAAATCCTATATCTTGTTCGCCTAATATTCCGTCAATTCCCTCTCCTGATTTACCTAGTTCTTCATTTGATTGATAAATTCCGGCAGTTTCTATATCACCGATAATAGCTATATTATCAGCAAAATATCTCATGCTCCGTTGAATGATAATTGGCATTCCAAATCCGAGAGTAAGGACAAACAGCAGCAGATTTCCGGCTAATAATCCCAGCATGTTCGCGCCAGTATGGCTTCCCCTGAAACTGATATTATTTATAGTAGTAGATTCGCAAATATGCCGCGCTAATGCTGCGCGATACCATAAGCGAGAGAGTCCCAGAGTAGGAATCGCCAATAAAAGAGTTACAAGATGTATGCCAAGTAATTTTCTGGCGTTGCCATTAAATTTCACTTTGCTTGAACCAAAATATGTATGATCAGCTTTATATTGCTGAATTATGATATCAGAATAAGGAATCGCTATGCCGATGGTGACTGCATTTGCGAGATTCCTTCCTAGTTTTAATCCAGCATATTGCAATGCCGAGCCTGTTAATTGTCCACGAATACCGCGCCAGTTAGTTCGTGAATATCTATAGCGCATTCCAGCATACATTCCCGCTTCGACCAGAAGAATAGTAGGAATAAACATAAGATTGACTGCCGGAACCTCTTTCGGATCGAATATAACAACAGGAGCAAATAAAATGATAATAATCGGCAAAGCTTTTATAAAACCAAGAAATGCTTCAAGACCAGTTCCTGTATATTCAAAGCGATCATTCAGCAGCGAGAAGCTACCTGTGATATAGCGGCGCATCCTCGTTTTTCCCCAGAAACTATAGATTCCCAGCGTAACGATTTTGATAAATAAATTAATTCCCCAGATTCTAAACAGCTGCGAATCTTTCGCGTCATAAACGAATATTGTTACCTTGTTTTCCTGCGACATAGCTCCTCACAGCTCATATATTTGTTAGTGCTGATTTTTGCGGATTATTTTTCTGATTTTTTGCTGATTTCAATTAGTGTTTCCGGCGGCGTCTCTGCTCTGATAATATTGTATGCATTGTTGAAGATATTCTTGATTCTGAGCGATATAAAGCTGAGGATCAGCGCCATTATGCTGTGCATGTTCTGTCATAATTTGCTCACATGATGTTTTATATTTTCCAGAATCTGCAGGCACAGCATTCGCGTCTTCCGCCGGCGCATCAACTCCATCTTCAGAAAGCTCATTATACTCTCTCATCCGACGTTCGAAACATTCTTTCCTGAAAGCATCAGGATCAGTGCCACCTTTGTCTGTGTAATCTAATAATTCCTGTTCGCATTCTTCCGCAGCTGCAAACTCATCCATCGCCTTAATCCAATCTTTAATAGGAAGATAAGGCGCAGAAAATCGCAATATATTAAATATAATGCCGAGAATTATCAAAATCCTGACTATATAACCCCAATATGTCCATTCTAAATTAAAAGCAGATCGCCAAGCGGAAACTATTATCCAAATCGCATAAATAATGGTAAAAACAAGAAACGGCACATCTAAGAACTCGCCTATAGAAGTAACCGCAATATCATTGATTACAGACAGAAGAATGCCAAGCAACAGACCATAAATCCAGAAAACCTTCCAGATCCGCTCCTCACCACGCCATGACCGTAAAATCCATCCCATACTGCCCCTTCACCACCCCTTAAAACAATTTTGGATATATATTTGGTATATATATATTGGATATATATATAAATTATAAGAGAAAATAATATCCGCAAACTATCAATAAAGAATTAATATGAGACAAGTTGTTCAGAGCATGATTTGAGCAACGACAACTGAGCTTTTATTTTATGATTTCCGCGCTGATTATAGCTGACTAACTGAATATATGCCATTTGCAGCATTGCCGATTTGCTGCATAATAACACAAGAGAACAAGTCATTCTACTGTTGAGATAAAATCTGATGCTTGTTGTTTTACATTGCTATATTGTGGTGCTATAGTTTCTCATGTGTTAGTTTGCTTTAAGTTTTACAGTGCTTACGATTTAATAGTTTGATTTGGAAACTTATTTTGAATAGCTTATATGCTCAGTAAATTAGAAATTCGTAAGCAGATGCTTGCCAGGCGTTATGAGTTATCAGTTGCCGAGCGTGGTTCTGCTTCTGAATATATTTGTGCGA
>CAZFJN010000073.1:0-3734 GCA_964519595.1 uncultured Rickettsiales bacterium | reverse complement strand
GCCTGATATTTGTAATAATAACCCTAAGAGCAATAAAAGCTAATTAACGCAGTTTTAATTAGAGAATATTCTAGTACTTTTCCAGAATACCAAGAATATTTGAAGACAGAACATCAAATTCCTGTTTGGCTTTTTCAAGATTTTCCTTTGTTCCAAATTCATTTGCGCCTAATTCATTCGGCATAATATCAATTATCGGCTTACTGAGGAGCTGACATAAAGGCGCTAACTTGCCATAATCCTGTATTTGTTGAACAGGCGTTTTCCAGCTTTGCTCCACCAAGCCATTGCGCGAATGTTTTTCCGAAAGATAGTATTTTACCTTATCTGGTATTTTACTCATCCAGTCGCGATGATTTTTTATCGGTTGTTTTCCGTACACGTTATAGGAATTGACGATATATCCAATGAATGTAGCTTCACCAGGCAGAACAAATTTACTTTCTATTTCCAAGCCCACTGATTTAGCGGTGTTTTTCCATTCACGCTTCCATTTCTCAAAAACTGTTCCAAGATTTTGTATGCCTTGCAGGCTGAAGCTATCCGGCATCATCGGAACGACAAAATAATCCGCGCCTAAGAAAATAACGCGATTTAGAAAGCCTAAACTTGGCGAGGTATCTATAACATAAATATCTATGTCATGATCCATGCCTTTTTGCACAAGAAAGCGATTAATAGCGCTGGTAGAAAGATAACCGGCTCTGTTGCCAGCCATTGCTTGCGTGATATTGAAACTTAGAAAATCTTCACTTCTCGAAAGCTCAAGGCTGCCGGGCAGAATATAGAGATTGTCAACCTTAGGCGCAGGCGTAAAATTCACGCTCATATCTACATCAGAACCACCATCTATAAAACCGCGCAAAACATGATAAATATTGTTCGGAATACTGGAAAGAAGATTCTCTTCATAAAAATCAGCGCCCAGCGCAAGAACGCTGGAATTACATTGCGGATCTAAATCAACCAGCACGGTTTTATAACCTTTTTCCGCAAAGGCCGCCGCGCAATTATAAGCCAGCGTGGTTTTGCCTACGCCGCCCTTATTATTGCAAAATAGAAGTTTTTTAGAGCGCGGAAATTTCATATAAGCTGTTATACCTCTGAGGTGCAAGAGGTATATAAACACTATCCGGCAGGAAATCAATCTTATGTGTCTTACCGCCTGACATTAATATTAAACATCAGAAATTCAGTAGGTTGTTGCCCTGCCTATTGCCTTTGGTTGAACAATAGATTCAGTCAATTTTTCCAACATTTTCATATGTTCTCTATCTTTGAAAAAAATAACTGGAATAGCAATATATTCGCGCGGATTATTTTGGGAAGATTCTTGAATATTTTGTAGATCAGACAATTCTGGTGCAGTGTTGGGGACAAGATGTTTATGTTCCACAGCATTCCAGCCGATTTCCGGGCCAAAAATACCGTTTAGTTTATTAGCTATGCTCTCTATAGCTTGACTATCTACGCCAAGCAATACAAGCTCTCCATTTGCTGGTTTAGACTGTACGAAAACATATTTTGAGAATTCACAATTAGGCGAATCTGTAATCGCTAAAGCGGAATAAATTTGTCCTAAGAATCCTGACACTCTATCCTGAATTGCGTATTCTGCTATATGATGTTCTAGTTTGCCCTGCAGTGCAGGTAAATCCTTAGCTGTTATTTTTGAGTAATGTTTTCCTTTAGATAGAAAATAATCACTAGCTTGAGCAACACCTCTTTCATATTGAAGTTTATATTGCGGTCCAACGGCAGGGTCTTCAGCCAGTAACATTAGCGAATGTCTGGCAGGAGGATATATTTTATTACCGAATACAATTAACATTTCCTCACTAGAGGCTTTGTGCATCTCACGTTCAGTTTTTTCGCCTGAAGAATCGTCGGATGGTAGTAAAACCTTTCCTTCATATTCAGGAGGCAAAGCTTTGCGTATTTGAAAACCGGAGATATGCTCATTGCCGCCGGGAATATTGTCCTTCCATTTTTCTAGAAGTGCAAAAATTTCTTCTCTTTTTGCAAAATTAACTCCCGTTTGCATAATTTTCTATTGCCTCCATAGCGTCACGTTGTAGTTGTACTCGGTTTTTAACATAGATACGGTTTTACTGTCTGGTATATGGCCAAATCCACGAGCGAGTATAGCACCGAAAGAAGTGTAATCTACTATCGTCTTACCATTCATAGCTTTGCGAAACGCCTGTTCTTTATGTGGAGTAACTTGTATAACGTAATATATCTCACGCCAGTATTCATCTTGCGTTCGAATAAAATAGATATTGCCTTTGTTCGCTACGGCTCTTTTTGCAAAATTAGCGTGTGAAAGCATAGTTTATGGAGTCATCGCTTTCTCTTGGGGGAATGCTGATGTAATGCCTTTGCATCAGGTTGGCCAAGCGTAGAAAAATAAGAATCAATAAGGCGGGCTTCTTCCTGCGCTTGCAGTACCTTAAGAAGTCTTGCGTCGCGATTCGCGCGCATTTCCAATTTTTGTTCAAATGATTGAGTTGCCAAATCAGCAAATAGTTGGCTACCGGGCCTTAGATATTTATTAACAAGTTCCATCTGCCGATTTCTTTCTGCTTCAGGAGTTGCGGGGTCTGAGGCGATCTCTCCGACATATTGTCCGGTTACGGTTAATCCGGCTGATCTTATAGTATCCAGAATAGGTATTACTGGCCAGCGCACAGCTAAAGCACCAGTTAATGCCAAATGCACTTCTTCCGGACGTACAGATCCATTGTCTATTGCAGTCAAGCATTCCAGAATAACTTTAGCCTGAATGCGATTCCAGAAAAGTCCAGGAGGAAGTGTGCCATCTTTTCTGTGAGTGATGTGTAGCACTTCTCTATCGAGATGCTTGATCAGTTTCTCCACAGCGTCCATAGTTGAGTCGCTTGTATACTTGCCTTTCACTACTTCAACAGCTGGTGAGAAATAAGCAGGAAGAGTTACATGTACGCCTATGCAGCGCTGCCTATCATTTTCCGGTATTTTGCTTACGATCTTATCCAAATCAAGTGAAGAGGTGTTGCTGGCAAGTATTGCATCTTTTGGAGCTATATTATTCAGGTTTTCAAATAAATTTTGTTTTGGCTCTAACTCTTCGTTGATAGATTCGACAATAAATTTCGTGCCGCGTAAATTTTCTTGTGAAAGTTCTGTCATATTTGTGATACGTGCCTTAGCGGCAGTGGACTCTGCTGCTGTTACCTGCTGGTTTCTGACCAATAAGTTAAGGGCGTTGTCTATAGATTGCATACCTTCATCAAAGGCTTCTTTCCTGATGTCATATACGCGCACATTAAGGCCTTTAAGTGCATACGATAGCGCAATCGTATGACCGACATTGCCGAAACCAATGATAGCAGTCTCAAATTCTTCTGGTTTTAGTATTGTGCCTGCCCTGAAAATTGGTAGAGGCTGTTCATCTGGAATGCTGTGCGCTTTGCTTGAATAATTATCACTCATATTATACTTTCCATTATCGTTTATATTACGTTGAGGCTTCTAACTAAACCATACAAATTCATACATTTAGCATATATGTGATAACTGTGAATGAAGCAGTGATTTGAGCGAATATCAAAATCCCTTAGCGATAAGTGCTGCTTGGTTATATTTGTAGCAACAATTCTTTTCTTCTCGCTGATTTATGTGGTTTTTATTTTTAAAAAAATGGTGATCCGGGCGGGAATCGAACCCGCGACAACCTGATTAAAAGTCAGGTG
>CAZFJN010000072.1:0-3800 GCA_964519595.1 uncultured Rickettsiales bacterium | reverse complement strand
ATTTTTAAATATAGATCGGCTTTTTTTGTCAAATGTACAAATGTACAAATGTACATTCGATATTGATGTCAGAGGTCAGATATCAGATGTCAATTTCTTGACATCTGTATTCTGGCATCCGACATCATTCTGGCATCCGACATCTTCGTGGCTAAACGCCACGCTAAAGAGGTCTATTAAAATATCGCCGCTTTATTTAATATGTTTTTTTATTTAAGACTATTTGCAACATGCGTTGCGATTAGTTCGCTGTTGAATTCAGTATGTCCTACCTCGTCAAAGAATATCGCCTGCTTAGGCTCATTTGCTTCTGCCAGCAGGCGGTTTGCATGATGCGGCGGAATAACCTCATCACGCTTGCCGTGGAAAATCATCAGCGGCGCGGCTACTTTTTTAATTATTGATATTGAATCAAAGCGATCACGCAACATCAGCCTTACCGGCAAAAACCAGTATATTTCCGCAGCGCGATCAACCACAGAAGTGTAAGGAGCTTGTAAAAACAACGCTCTAACGCGATATTCAGAGGCAATTTTCACCGCAACGCCAGTGCCTAAAGATTCACCATATAAGGCGATATTACTGACAGCAATTCCCCGCGACTGAACCCAGCGCAGGGCATTTCTGGCATCTGCGTAAATGTTTTTTTCACTAGGCCGCCCCTGACTTTTGCCATAACCGCGATAGCTGACCGCCGCAACACCAAGGCCTTTATTAGCTAAAGCGGCGAGTATTCCGGCGCGGTCGCCTAAATTTCCGGCATTACCATGAAAATAAACAATCGTCGGAGAATCAGCAACTGGCTCTTTGTACCACAGTTGAATTACAGTTTCGTCATTTCCGGATAATTCAACATCTTCAAAATCAGTCAAACCAAAAGCTGCCGGAGAAACCGGAGCAGAAACCGGATGATACATCAGGCGGCGCTGAAAAACAGCCATTCCGGCGACCAGCAGGAGATAAAGCAGCGCGATGGTTGCTAAAATATTGCTCATAGATCTGATTTTCATTTTATCAACAATTCGTTAATTATTTCCTAGCATTGTATGAACTTGATCACTGATAGCAGATTCCTGATCCCTGATTCCTGATACACAGAGAGTTATATGGAAATTATCACTATTTATCTTGTATTTGCCATGCTGGCAACTATCTGGCTTGATGTTTCCAGCTATACGATTCCTAACTGGCTGGTTGGTTCTTTGCTGGTTCTTTATCCGATTGCGGTAATGATTAGCAATAATTCTGTGAACTGGCAACTGGCGCTTCTGGCGATGGCGGTGGTTTTTTTTGCTGGTTATGTTGTTTTTGCAATGCGCTGGATCGGCGGCGGCGATGTTAAGCTTATTGCGGCTCTCTCATTATGGTCAGGATGGAAAGGGCTGCTCGATTTTATTTTTCTGTTTGCAATTTTAGGCGGAATTTTTTCGCTGATTTTATTAGTAGCGCGCAGAGTTGAACCTTATCTGCCATGGCGTAAACGCTTTAAAACACCGCGTATATTGCAGAAAAATGCGCCGATTCCTTATGGCGTAGCGATTGCCGGAGCGTTTTTGTGGCTGATTTTCACCGCCAAAATTCCAGTAATTTCCTGATTATTTGCTCTATAAAGGAACTTGCTGGCTTAGACAATGCAGCGTGCCAAGTCCCCAGATGAAATCGCCGCAATATATTCCGATTATTTCATGTTTTGGGAAAGCTTCACTAAGCAGATTAAGCGCGATACGATCATTTACATCATTAAAAGTCGGAACAATAACTTGCCGATTGGCGATATAGAAATTCGCGTAGCTGGCCGGCAGCCGCGTTCCTTCAAAAACAACCGGTTTTGGCATTGGCAGCTCAATTATATTCAGAGAAGTTTTTTTCAGGCGTTTTAAATTTTCTTTGAGCAAAGAATAATTTTCATCATGACGATTATTTTCTGTGACAATTGCCACGGTATTTTCATTTACAAACCGCGCCAGATCATCAACATGGCCGTGCGTATCGTCGCCGACGATGCCGTTTTGCAACCAGATTGTTTTTGAAATTCCCAGATATCTGGCAAAAACCTCTTCATAATCGCCAGCGGAAAAACCCGGATTGCGGCATTGAACAGCAGAAAGCAGACATTCTTCCGTAGTAAGCAGCGCGCCTTTGCCGTTGACATCTATCGCGCCGCCTTCAAGCACTACGCGCTGGCCTTTATGCAGCGGCATTACGCGCTTTAATGATAGTTCTGCGGCAAGTTTTTGTGGAACTTTATCATCAAGTAAATGATTAGGATATTTTGCCCAGGCATTGAATTTAAAATCTAAAACCGTTTCCTTGCCGACAGAAATCGGCCCGCAATCGCGCATCCAGATGCGGTTAGTTGCTATGTGAAAAAAATCTATCTTATCTAAATCCGCGCCGCCGCGTTCGAGCAGATCAGTGGCAAAATCCTCTTCCTGCTGATTGCGAACCAGCAGAAAAACCCGCTCGTAACGCGCCAGATTGCGAATTATCTCAACATAAACCCAGGGAATTGGCGCGAATTTTCCCGGCCAGTCGGCTTTATTATGCGGCCAGGCAAGCAAAGTAGCGCGATGAGCAGACCATTCTGCCGGCATAATATAAAGCTGCTTATTATTATCCTTATTATTCATATGCTTAATAGAGTGAATGTTAACAATTTGCTGAATATGCCGCTTTTTAAGGCAATTGTCAAAATACTGTCACGAAAACTTCATATTCTATTCAAAAAGCCTGTGTTAATATTAGCATTATGCCAGGATCACAACCACAACAACCACAACCACAACAACCACAAGCTCAACCTGCGCCTGAAAATGCAGTGAAGCCGCCAAATCAGGTTGCATTTGGCGCTGGCGGAATAGCGATGCCGCCACCTCAGACAGATAGTAACGGAAAGCCGATCAGCGTACTTGGTGATGCTGACCGCGCTGCAATGTGGAATAAATTTCAGGAATTGTGGAAGAACCTTGAAGAGAATCCTCCAACGGTTGGTCAATATAATAATAACGTTGAGGATTTCCTTGCGGCAAATAATGCATATAAAAATAATCCACTGTGGCCACTGAGAGAACGTGCGCTTGAGCAATATAATACTGTTAGAGTTGGTGGAGGAAATGACGCACAAGCAAATAAAGCTTACCAGATTTCTGTACAGCAAAGTGCCAATGATTTCATGAATGGTTTTGATCGCGCTGTTGATGATCCTTCTCTTAATGCCAACAGGCAATCAGCGTTCCAGAAGATAATGCATGGTGATTTTACCGGAGCTTTGAAAAGTTTTGTATTGTCAATCCCCTGGGTAGGGGAGAGAGTGATTGCTTTGCAGAATATGGCTTTCACTTTTATCAACTCTAAATTTGATCCAAATGTAAAGGCCGTTGGTTTTGATGAATCTCTGGCTGATTTAAGGAGACAAAGATCTTTGGCAGGAGCAGCAGCGGCGCTTGGTCTTGATCAAAATTCAGCAGAATCACTGATAAGAGAAGGTTTCAAAGCCTTTGCCGAGCAAAATAATTCTGAGCTTGCTGCCGCCGCGCCTGTTGCTAATGATTCTCCTAAAACTACGTCTATTTCTGTGCCGCGCATTGATATACCAGCTGCTTTTGATAAAAATTATTCTGCGCCAAATGGTAGCTCAGTAGGCGCGCCAAAAGCATATAAATATGCTGCTGAAGGCGAAGAAATTGCCATGACATAGCAATTGCTGGCATAGCGGACGATAAATCTGTTGTTTGTGTATATTTTCTGTTGCCTTTTTCTTTTCTCTATGCTCTCTGCCTGTTTCTGTGGCTGTATTGTAA
>CAZFJN010000071.1:0-3806 GCA_964519595.1 uncultured Rickettsiales bacterium | reverse complement strand
GACTCAAAATCTTGTATCCGCAAGGATGTGTCGGTTCGAGTCCGACCCGGGGCACCATTCTAAAAACGAGTTAATCAGGACATTCAAATCCCGCAACCTTGCGTTCAAATCCCATTTGCGGCGTTATTTGATGTGGCGTAAATGTGTTCGGATCTACTTCTGTGAATTGGCCATTTTTCGAGTAGCTAATGCGACGAGTAGGGCGTTTACTATGATCAGTGGTGAGAAGTTTATCATTAAATGTTGCACCATCCAGAGATAGTGCAACGGGAACTTTTAGCTCCGCCGCATGAGCCATCACATGCAAGACCGCTTCGCTAGCATGCTGGATGAGGGCGTTTCGATCAGGGTTATCTGTATCCAGCAAAAATGCTTTTTGAGCTTGTGATAAGGTATAATGACTAATCGGTTCCTTTAGAGTATTGGCATTACCGACTTGACTGCTCCGAGTAGGGTAGCCTTTGACATCATCCAAAAATTGCGTTGCGTGTTGCAGGTTGAACCCATGCTCTTGACCAGAATCGGCATAAAGAATCATTACTGTTTTCACTGCCTCAAACACTTTGTAGGCAATGGCTTGCGACATATCTTTTTTGCCCACGAAAAAATCATAATACACACTATGCAGCCGCGCATCATCATCCCATTTTCCAGATTGCTTGTTGCCAAGATAATCATCTTTTAGCATTCCTGCCCAATCCTTGAGCGTTAGCCAAGAGTAACGATCAAGAAACGCATCATCCACCGGAAGGTAAAACCGATCCCGACGCGCTTTAATGGGTTCATCGGCATCGTGGAATATAGGAAAGGTGAACACAAAGTCGTGATTTCCCAGTTCTTCTCGGTCGTCCCAGCAACCATCCGTGCCACCATTCACAGCAATATTTCTACGCTTAAGCTCCGCATTACTCAGCAATGTGCCGCTTTCGATGATGGTTTCTGGTTTAATATTGATGTCCCATATCACGTGTTTCAGTGTGCATTGCTTTTTTAGCATGGTAGTGGTCAATTCTTGCAACAATCCCTCAGGGCAGTCGTAATGTACTTCCGCAAGATGTTGCAAGTTTTTTTTAGAGCGCCGCTGCCTGCCTTCTGTGGTCGTGAGGTCAATATCCCCAGCTTTCAATTCTTCATCTAGAAGCGTTTTAGAGGGTTTGGCGTTTTCATTTTTGGCAATCGTGTCTTGCATGAGTCGATACGCCGCTTTTTCTCTATCAGAAAGCGGGTCTTTAGAAACGCTTGCGCGCCAATTTTGATCGAGACGTGAGTGCATATCCCTAATTGTAAACGAAAATACTTACAATTTAATGACTTAGTTTTCAATTTGATAAGCCATTGAAAGATATGGAGCATAATGTGCTTATTATAGCGAAGCCAGATGTCCGGCATAGCCCTAAGGGCGACGACGGACTGGCGCAAGATTATGATATCAAATCCAAATGCCTTGCATATCCCGGCGAGCTTTAGCGAAGCATGGGCGAAGAAACCTACGGCCAGAGATAACTTATTCTTTCTGCGCTGGAAAGCTTCGAACCTTATTGAAATTCTATCAGGATTTTGGGAAGTTGGAAATGTGAGAACAAGTCATGAAAGCTCACTTACAGGCTATTTATGATTTGGTGAATCATCTGTTATAATCTTTTTTATTTCTGCTCTTATTTCTTCACGTTCCGTTTTTGAAAACCTAATTCGAAATAAAATCTCAACAAGTAAATGAAACATCTAACAGCCTTCCTTCGCCCATGCGGATGATTATAGTATTATCCATGAAATTATAAAATTGCATTTTAGTATTTCATGGATTGGTTACAGTATTCCATGTATTATAGTGATTTCTGCAATGGTCAGCAGTAGATTTTTTTCCTGATTTTGTAATGGGATAACGCATTACCAAGATTAAATAGCGTCTGCGCCGCTTTCTCCGGTTCTTATTCTGATGGCTTGTTCAACCGGCAGGACGAATATTTTGCCATCGCCGATTTTTCCGGTTTTGGCGGCGTTGATTATTGCTTCTACGGTTTTATCAACCATATTATCCTCAACAACCACTTCAACCTTCACTTTCGGCAGGAAATCAACCACATATTCAGCGCCGCGATATAGCTCAGTATGGCCTTTTTGTCGGCCAAAGCCGCGTGCTTCGGTTATGGTAATGCCCTGCAAGCCAACTTCCTGCAGCGCCTCTTTGACATCGTCTAGTTTAAACGGTTTAATAATAGCTTCTATTTTTTTCATAAGATTATAACTTGAAAAGCGCGGCAAATATCAGCAAATATCAGCAAGTATAACAAAATAGCAATTGTTATAAAAGAACTTAATTCCGCTATTGTTTAATATTATGATAGTTCTATAATGGATCGCTTAACATTCTAATATTTATAAGGCCACATCTTGTCTGCAACATTTCGTAACAAACTAAAAGATATTGTAATTTCAGGAAAACTTGTGCATCCCATTGTTGAGGGAGGCAAGGGAGTCAGCGTGACTACCGGACGCACGGCGGGAGCTTTTGCCGCCGCCGGAGCGGTTGGAACTTTTTCCGGCGTTAATGCTGACAGCTATGATGAGAATGGCAAGATAATTCCTTATACATATAAGGCGACCACGCGCCGCGAGCGGCATGAGGAATTGATTGTGCAATCAATAAAAGGCGGCGTCGCGCAGGCGAAAATAGCGCATGATATAGCTGGCGGCAAAGGGCGCATTCATACGAATGTTTTGTGGGAAATGGGCGGTTGCGAGCGTGTTCTCGTTGGCATTCTTGAAGGCGCGAAGGGCCTGGTTCACGGCGTTACCTGTGGCGCTGGAATGCCTTATAAGCTGGCGGAGCTTGCTGCTCATTATCAGATATATGCACATCCTATAGTATCATCAGCGCGCGCCTTTAATGCTTTATGGAAAAGAGCCTACAGCAAATATCCACAATGGCTGGGCAGCGTGGTTTATGAAGATCCGTGGCTGGCTGGCGGTCATAATGGTCTTTCCAATGCCGAAGATCCTAATAAGCCGCAAGATCCTTATCCGCGTGTTGCCGAATTACGCAAAACAATGAACAGTTTTGGCTTGCAGGAAACGCCGATAATAATGGCTGGCGGCGCGTGGCATTTGAAAGACTGGGAAGGCTGGCTGGATAATCCGGAAATCGGCGTTATCGCTTTTCAGTTCGGAACGCGGCCGATTTTAACTAAAGAAAGCCCGGTTCATGATGATTGGAAAAAGAAATTGCTTGTTCTTGAAGAAGGCGATGTTTTTTTAAACAATTTCAGTCCGACCGGATTTTATTCATCAGCGGTGAATAACAGCTTTATCAAAGAATTGCGTGGTCGCGCAGATCGTCAGATTGAATATAGAACTGAACAGGAAGGTTTGTTTTCCGAGCCATTGCCAGTTGGCGCGCGCGGACGGCCGGTTTATATTCAGGCTGATGACAAGCCGCGTGCTGAATTATGGATTGCTGAAGGTTTTGATGAGCCGATGAAAACTCCGGATTCAACGTTGATTTTTGTGTCGAAGGAAAAATCAAAACAAATAATCACTGATCAGATTGAATGCATGGGCTGTTTGTCACACTGCCGTTTTTCCAATTGGCGCGATCATGATGATTATACAACTGGCAAAAAAGCTGATCCGCGCAGCTTCTGCATTCAGAAAACTCTGCAGGATGTTGTTCACGGCGCGGCGGTTGACAATCAACTGATGTTTTCCGGCCATAATGCTTTTAAATTCCGCCAAGATTCCTGGTATAGCAACGGCTTTGTGCCAACTATCGGCGAGCTGGTTGAGCGGATTATGAGCGGCGAGTAAAA
>CAZFJN010000070.1:0-4265 GCA_964519595.1 uncultured Rickettsiales bacterium | reverse complement strand
AGGCTTAATACATTCTTCTAAAATCATCTCGCCCGGATGCGGTGGATTATACATCTTCATAATCACGCCGCTTCATAAGTTGAATACATATAAGGCGTGTTGGAATCAAATTCCGCTGCACATGTATCGACACGTTTATATACAGGATGAATGCCGAGCTTATGGCGCAGGGCGGTTATTTCTGCGGTTTTCATGCCGGACAGCTCGGCAATCCGCGCATCGGAAAATCCCATTCTTTTGAGATTGGCTAGAGTCGAGGGGCTAGAGTTGAGTATTTTTTTTCCTTCACTTATCACGCGATTCTCGACTCGAACCACATCTTCTAATTGCCTTACAAACCAGGGATCAAATTTCGCCAGCGAACAGATTTCTTCAACTCCTATTCCAAGACGCAAGGCTTGTGCGGCAACAAGCAAGCGATCAGGCGTTGGACGTGTCAGCTCACTGCGTGCTTTTTCTGCACTGTCAATGCCTTCCGGCGCGTTAAGTCCGGTTAGTCCGGTTTCCAGCGAGCGCAAGCATTTCTGCAAACTTTCCTGAAAATTTCTTCCCATTGCCATTGCCTCGCCGACTGATTTCATCGCCGTTGTGAGCAAAGGCTCAGTCCCCGGAAATTTCTCAAAAGCAAAACGCGGAATTTTAGTAACAACATAATCCAAAGTCGGCTCAAAACTGGCAGGCATATCATGAATCTGACAACTGGCATCTGACATCTGTAATCTGGAATCTCCGATTCCCCGGCTAACAACATCATTCTTAATCTCATCAAGCGTATAACCAACCGCCAGTTTCGCTGCGACTTTTGCAATCGGAAAGCCGGTTGCTTTGGAAGCCAGCGCCGAAGAGCGCGATACACGCGGATTCATTTCAATAACCACCATCCGGCCATTTTCCGGATTAACCGCAAACTGCACATTGCTGCCGCCAGTATCAACGCCGATTTCACGCAGAACAGCGAAAGAAGCATCGCGCATTATCTGATATTCTTTGTCAGTCAAAGTAAGAGCTGGCGCTACTGTTATTGAATCTCCCGTGTGAACGCCCATTGGATCAATATTTTCGATTGAACAGATTATGATACAATTGTTGTTTTTATCGCGGACAACCTCCATTTCATATTCTTTCCAGCCGAGAACTGATTCATCAATCATCACCTCGCCAACCGGCGAAGCATCAAGGCCGCTGGCTACTATCTGCTCAAATTCTTCCTTGTTATAAGCAATACCGCCGCCGGAACCGCCCATGGTGAAGCTCGGACGAATAACTGCTGGCAGGCCGGTTTTTTCAAGCGCCTGCCTTGCCTCTGCAAGCGACTTAACCACCGCATTTTTAGGAACTTCCAGGCCAATTTTTGCCATTGCCTTGCCGAATAACAAACGATCTTCCGCCTTGTTGATTGATTCAAGTTTCGCGCCGATAAGCTCGACATTATATTTGCTGAGAACGCCTGATTCCGCCAGCGCCTTGGCACAGTTAAGCGCGGTTTGTCCGCCCATTGTCGGCAGTAGAGCATCAGGCCTTTCTTTAGCTATGATTTTTTCAACTATCTGCGGCGTTATCGGCTCAATGTAAGTAGCATCCGCCAGCTCGCGGTCAGTCATGATCGTTGCCGGATTTGAATTAACCAGAATAACGCGATATCCTTCTTCTTTCAGAATTTTGCAAGCCTGAGAGCCTGAATAATCAAATTCACAAGCCTGACCAATAACAATAGGACCAGCGCCGATTATGAGAATTGATTTAATGTCATTGCGTTTTGGCATCTTAAAAAATCCTTTCTGCTATTTCCAATATATCACTTATCCAATAAGCAATAATCTGAAATAAAAATCCAATGACGATCAATGTTAAACCCTGCGCGGCATGAATACGTTTGAACTCTGTATAAGCAGGAGTTTCAATACCGCTTACCTCATTTTCCGTAAATTCCCTTTTCCCGTCAAAAGGAAATAAATCATAAGCGATCCACGTTACGCCTATAATATCCAGCATTAAGCCAATTGTATTTAATATTTTAGGATGCTCGGCAGCAGGCGCAAAAAAATGCAGAAAAATTATCGCGCATAATCCGGCGATAATCGCGCGTTTTATCAAGCCAAACAACGCCTGATATTTAAACTGACATTCACGAATAGTCCTGATCATGCCGCTTCTTTCTGTTCGCAAGAGAGAGCTTGTTCCGATTTTTTTATATTGTTCATTTTCTGCGGATTAAACAATGTCGTTTTCCGATGATGATTGCCATGAAAATAAATACCATGCCATAAGGCGTTTGCCGTTTTGTAATATAGATTGTGATTAAGATTAGCGGCAGCGGTTTTTCCTTGCTCATCAGCCGGATGACAATAATAATTGATATGCGCGAACATTACATGATTCCAGATCAACGAAGGAATATAAGCAAAAATAAAAGCCGCAGGCCCTAGTAGTAGAAACCACATGATCAGGCTGGAAAAAGCAGCGGCGATTAAAGCCGCAAAAACCGCTTTTTGCAGAATCCTTGTGCGTAGACTATCCTTCCAATGTTCACGATAACGGCGGCTGATGGTAAAAGATGATTGAACAAACATCTCACGCAGGAATTTTCCGAAACTGCGGCCACGCGGCGGATGCGGATCATATAAATGATTATCAGAATATTGATGATGAATAAGGTGAATCAATCGCCAGCCGTTAATTCCCCACAGCTGATGAAGTCCGGCGATATATCCGCATATTTCATTCAATGCAGATGATTTAAAGCTTTTATGTGTTGAATTATGAATCCAGACGCAGCTTATTCCGCCAAGATAAATGCCAATCACCGCATATGCGACATAGGAAAGAAAATTTAACCATGAAAAACCAGACTCAGTAAAACCAAGGCCAGCAAAAGAGTCTGAATAAAAATTCGCAGAATGCAGCGAATAAAATACCACGCATAAAACAACAGCAACTACTGTCTGCATGGCGAAAGATCTGATGTTATAGTAAGGATCTTCGTAAAATTTTCTAAGCGACATTTTTCTTCTTCCGGCTGCCTTCAATCATCTTGATGAATTTATAGAAATATTCCTGCGCGTCATGTGGTCCAGGGCTTGCCTCCGGATGACCTTGCAAACAGAAAACTGGTTTTGTTTTATGACGCAAACCTTGAATCGTATTATCAAAAAGCGATAAATGCGTAATTTCCAGATCATCAGGCAAACTGTCCTTTGAAACGGCAAAACCATGATTCTGCGAGGTAATCATCACTCGGCTGGAAGCCAGCTCCTTTACCGGATGATTAGCGCCGCGATGTCCCTGCGGCATTTTTTCAGTCTTTGCGCCGCAAGCCAGCGCCAGAAGCTGATGTCCCAGGCAAATGCCAAAAATCGGCAAACCGCCGGCGATAAGCTCTCTGATAACCGGCAGCGCATAACGCGCCGTCGCTTCCGGATCACCAGGACCATTTGAGAGAAAAACTCCATCCGGCGCAAGCGCCATAATATCGCTGGCCGAGCTTCTGGCCGGAACAACCGTAACTTTACAGCCTGTTTCAGCAAGGTTACGCAGAATATTATGCTTTACGCCGTAATCAATCGCCACCACATGATAAATGCCATTATCCTCCGCCGCTTTTTTTCCCGAATCAAGCCGCCATAATCGCTCTTTCCACTCATAAGATTTTTTTGTGCTGACATCTTCCGCCAGCTCCAGCCCTTTCATGGAAGGAAATTTACGCAATTCCTCAACCGCCTCTTCCAGCTGATCCTTAATTCCTGAACCATTATCGCTGATAATCATCGCGTTCTGCGCGCCGTTTTTCCTGATATGCCTGGTTATTGCGCGTGTATCAACTCCGGCTATTGCTGATATTTTATGTTTCTCAAGCCACGCATTCAGGCTGAGCCGACTGCGGAAATTTGAAGGAAGAGTTGGAATTTCGCGCAACACAATTCCGGCACATTGCGGAATTCTCGCTTCCGTATCCTCGTCATTACAGCCGACATTGCCAATATGTGGAAAAGTAAAAGTGATTATCTGCCCGCAAAATGAAGGATCAGTAATCGTCTCCTGATATCCGGTCATTCCAGTGGTAAAACACAGCTCGCCAATGGTGGTAATATCAGAGCCAATGCCAACTCCTGAAAACACCGCACCATCTGCAAGAAGCAGAAAGGCAGGGCGATTCGTGACTTGGCTTACCATAGCTAAAAACCCAATTTAAAAACCCAATTCCAATGGACAAATTTTCGGGAAAGTAAGCAGAAGGAAACACTATGTCAAGCGCCTTTTTAATAAAT
>CAZFJN010000069.1:2603-4390 GCA_964519595.1 uncultured Rickettsiales bacterium | reverse complement strand
ACTATGGCGATAAACGCAGCTCAGAATAGACGTATTGGACCCGGGGGCAGAACCCGGCAGCTCCACCAGGCTTCGCTCTTACGAGCTACGCCTGGCGCAGCCAGGTGTAAGGTCGTTAGACCGAAGCCTGTCCGGCGAAGCTCCGACGGAGCGTAGACGGACTGGCTACAATAAGGGGCTGACTCAGCTTCGACAAGCGTAATAAAGGTGTTGTTTTTGCCCGCGATGATACTGGCGTAATCAGATCAAAAACATAAATGCTAACGACAACGTTGCATTTGTTGCAGCTAACGACAACGCAGTCGTAGCTGTTCGCGCTGCTGCCTAACGGCACTCGCGAGCACTAGCTCGTAACACGGTTATTGGAACGAGTGCCGGGTAACAGAAACTCGTTCCGCTATTGCTTTTTCTGCGCTATATTATTTGCTTTATATGCAATTTCCCATTTCCGATATTCCTCTTTCCGATATGATAAAAAACGCGCGGCTTCTTCAGCCGGAATTTGCCGCTTGCGGATATTTGGCGCGGCAGGAGCTGATAATTGCTTATGCCGATGCGTTAAAACAAAAAAGGACTCTGCTGGCGAAAATTGTTGCTGATGATGCAAAAAAAACTGCAAAAGACGCTGCTTCGGAAGTTGATTCAGCGATTGATATTCTCGGCAAAACCATCAGCGATGCTGCTCTGCCTGATTTGGGAACGATGAAAAGGCAGCGTATTAAAGAACCAGTTGGAATTGTCGCGCTGATTACCTCTTTTAATTTTCCAATCGCAGTGGCGCATTGGAATATTGCCCCTGCTCTGCTGGCTGGTAATGTTGTATTGTGGAAACCTTCTGAGAAAACGCCACATGCGGCAATGGCCTGTAAGGAAATATTTGATATAGTTGCCGGAAATAATCACCATGCGCTGCAAATCGTGCGTGGTGGACGTGAAATCGGCGCGCAACTCGTTGCTGATGAAGCTGTTGATATGATTTCCGCAACCGGCAGCGTGGCTATGGGAGAGGCAATTGCGCGCGCGCTGGCGGGAAAACGCAACAACCAGATACCACCTATTTTAGAATTAGGCGGTAATAATGCGCTGGTTATCAGCGAACATATCAGCAATTCGCATCTGAATTTTGCTCTTGAAGCTCTGCTTCGTTCATTTCTGGCTACTACCGGACAACGCTGCACTAACACCAGAAGGCTTATCATTCATAAATCATGGTTTGAGCAGGCGGTTACTGGCTTACAGAATATGCTAGCCGAACATATTTCTTCCGGACTGCTTGGTAATCCAGACAATGAATATGGTTATCGTGAGTTGATTGATGATGAAGCATATAAACGTTTTGAAAATGCCGTAAAGACAGCCAGAAATGAAGGCGGCAAAATAGTTTTTGGCGAATATAATCAGCCGGCATTGGCGATTATGCCAAAACAGAGCGCGGCAATGCATGAAGAAACTTTTGCGCCGCTGCTATATATTGTTGCCTATGATGGCGATTTAGAAAATGCCATGACGCTGGTAAATGCGCCGGACAATGCCGGGCTGGTAAATGGAATTTACACTCTCAGCAAGGCGGAAGCTGAGCAATTCATCCGGCTTAATCAGGCCGGACATAGCGTGATTAACTCACCAAAAGGCACAGGAACTCCAGCTTTCGGCCTAGGATTTGGCGGCAATAAATCATCCGGCAGCGGCGAAATTCTGTGGAACGCTGATCCGCTGGCGGCATTTACTAAAAGAAATCCGCTAAAACGCGCCGCTATCAACAGCGAAATCAAAATGAATGAATAAAA
>CAZFJN010000069.1:0-2503 GCA_964519595.1 uncultured Rickettsiales bacterium | reverse complement strand
GGCTTTATTCTTCTTCTATGAATTGTTTTTCTGCGCGTTCATGACGTTCCTGCGCTTCGATAGTAAGCGTGGCAACTGGCCTTGCTTCCAGACGTTTAAGTCCTATTGGATCGCCGGTTTCTTCACAATAACCATATGAACCATCTTCAATGCGGCCAAGGGCGGCGTCAATTTTGCCGATAAGTTTTAAATAACGGTTGCGCGTTCTAAGCTCAACCGCCGCGTCAGTTTCCAACGAAGCGCGATCAGCCAGATCCGGCTCGCGCCAGTTTTCTTCCTTGAGGTTATTTATTGTTTCCTGAGATTCAGCCAGCAACTCCTCGCGCCAGGCTAAAAGCTTCTGGCGAAAATAATCCAGATGCGCTTTGCACATATATTCTTCTTTTTCGCTAGGCTTGTAATTTTTTGTCATCGTAACCATAAGTTTCTACCACAGAGAAATTTTTAAAACGGTCAGAATTTCTAGCAAAGTTGCACTAAAATGCAATCAACTAATTTCATAATATTTTTCTCATAATATCAAATTTCCGATCTGCTGGCAAAAGCCATTTCCAACTTTGCCAGTTCAACTGCGACACGCAACTCTATTTCTTCAATTAAAGCAAGCAGTTGTATATCGCTTGTCTGCTCTTTCTGCGCGGCGATTGCGCCGGATAAATCATAGAGCATTTTTTCCGGTATTTCGCCGATAAGCAACTGGTCGCGCAGCCTTTCTAAAATGGCGAGCATGTTTGCGCCTTTTTTGAACATACGTTCGCGGCGTCTTTCTTCTTCAGAAATTTCCTGCAAAGCCAGTAAATTGCCAATATTAGAGGCGGAAGCCAGCTCATTTACTTCCGTTACTGCCGATTCTGTCGATGATTGCGCGGCCTGCAGAAAATCAGAAAAATTACTGACAGCATTTGCGCCGTCACGCTTACGCGTTGAAATTGCCGGTTTAATATTGCCGTAGCCTGTTACTTTCATGCGCTACATTATACACCTTAAATCTGGCAAGGTAAAGCAGCAGTCAGAACATGTTCAGGCAAAATATTTTCCCATATCGCTGATTGTGCAAGCAGCAAGGCGTTCTTTCTGCTGCAATACATATTCAGACATTTTTTCTGCTGCCTGCTGTTTACTGGAGTCGCCACGGTAAAGATTCTTAAGCAAAGCGTCACTCATTTTTCCACTATCATCTCCGGCGGCCTGATAAGCAAGCATCCGTCCGTAAAAAGCCTGTGACATTTTTTTGATTCTTTTGCCAATTCCAGTATCGCTTGCACCCATTTCACGCAAGGAACGATCCATATCGGAAAAAAATATTTCCGTAACTGCCCGCAAAACTTCCAGCGCCTCATTTGTTCCTTCTTTTTTCAGACGCGCGCTTAATAAAAACAGATGAATATTGATCATGTCAAAACGACCATCAACCGTGTCAGGCACAGAGTAAACAGTGTAAAAATCAACGCGGCGGGAAATTTCCACTATTTTTATATAAAGCGCACGCGCTTCTTCATCAGCACGATCAGTTGATAAAATTGAGGTGATTTTTTTAAGAGCGCCGAGCATCAAGCGGCTGCTCCGGTCATTTCTTTCTGCAGCTTTTCGAGGGCTTTTACCTCAATTTGCCGGACACGCTCACGCGAGATATTATATGAAAGACTTAAATCTTCCAGAGTATCCGGCTCTTCCTTCATGCGGCGGCGGAGTATAATATCACGTTCACGCTTATTAAGCCGCGAGATAGCGCGCTTTAATCTATCGCGCAATAAAACCTTCTCCTGACGCTCAGCAATTACCGTTTCATGGCTTGGCGATTCATCGGCCAGAAAATCCATTTTCTCGCCATCGCCATCTTCCGAAGCAGCGCTGTTTAAATATACGTCCGAACCGGACATGCGATTATCCATATCAATCACATCCTGCTTTTCAACATCAAGAACCACGGCGATTTCTTCCGCCTGTTCGTTGGAAAGAACGCGATCATGCGCGCCGATTTTTTTCTTAAGCTTGCGTAAATTGAAAAACAGCCGCTTCTGTGTTGCTGAGCTGCCAACCTTAACCAGCGACCATGAGCGCAGAATATATTCCTGAATAGCCGCCTTTATCCACCATATCGCATAAGTCGCCAGCCGAAAACCGCGCTCCGGCTCGAAGCCTTTTACCGCTTTCATAAGGCCAATATTGCCTTCAGCGATTAAATCGCTCATCGGCAAGCCATAACCACGGAATTTAAAGGCAATCTTCGCCACCAGCCGCAAATGGCTAGTTACCAGACGATGCGCGGCGCTAACATCCTCATTATCGCGCCAACGCTTGGAAAGCTCATATTCTTCCTTCTGATCAAGAACCGGAAATTGCGATATTTCCTGCAAATAGCGGCGCAGACCATCCTCGGAAGAAGCCGGAATCGGCAAGGTAGCCGCTCTAACAGGCAAATTTTTCGACGGTGAAAATTTCATCAAACCTCCAGAAGAGGAATATAGCTCTTATTGGCAGATATTTCAAGGGCGCTTATGGT
>CAZFJN010000068.1:0-5178 GCA_964519595.1 uncultured Rickettsiales bacterium | reverse complement strand
CGTTATGAGTTATCAGTTGCCGAGCGTGGTTCTGCTTCTGAATATATTTGTGCGAGGCTATTGGCTTCTTCTCTGCCAAAACATAGTATTATTGCTGGATATAAGGCCATGCGCGGCGAAGTTGATATAGCTCATGCTTTGCTTTCCTGTCATGATCGGAAATATCGTTTGTGTCTGCCTTCAATTTCTGATCCGGAAAAAATTATGCATTTTCTGGAATGGCGTCCTAAAATGGCGTTAAAAATCGGCGCTTTTGGAATTCATGTGCCGGATAGTGAAACTGAGTTAGTTCCTGATATTCTCTGGATACCGCTGCTGGCCTTTGATCGCAGCGGAATTCGCCTTGGCTATGGCGGCGGTTATTATGATGCAACTCTTGCACATATGCGAAAAAACAATCCGTTGCTGCAGGCAGTTGGAATTGCCTTCTCATTTCAGGAAGTTGATAAGCTGCCACATGATGCACATGATGTCCGGCTTGATTCTATCGTAACCGAGCAGGAAATAATCAATATCAGCAAACATTCTAACGACCATAATAACAACCACAATAACGACCACAATAACAACCATAAGACATTGTCATGAAATTACTATTTTGCGGCGATGTAGTAGGAAGAAGTGGCCGAGAGGTGGTGATTAAGCATGTCGCTCGTTTGCGCCGCGAGAGGTTGCTTGATTTTGTGGTGGTTAATGCTGATAATGCGGCTGGCGGATTCGGCGTTAATCCGGCAATTTGTGCGGATTTTTTTGCCGCCGGAGTTGATGTTATAACTGGCGGCGACCATATCTGGGATCAGAAGGAAATAATCCCGCTGCTGGCTACGGAAAAGCGCCTGCTCAGGCCGCATAATTTTCCGCCAACAAATCCTGGCCGTGGCTTTGGCATATTTACCATTGCCGATGGTAGAAAAATCGCGGTTTTACATTTACTTGGACAAGTATTTCATAAAGAGCATCTTGATTGTCCTTTCGCTATGGCTGATCGCGAATTGACAAATTGCCGCCTTCTTAATCAGGCGCAGGCGATAATGGTTGATTTTCATGCCGAAGCAACCAGCGAAAAAAACGCGCTGGGAATATATTTAGACGGCAGAGTAAGCATGGTAGTCGGCAGTCATACACATGTGCCAACCGCTGATGCGCGGATTTTGCCAAAAGGAACGGCTTATCAGACTGATGCCGGAATGTGTGGTGATTATGATTCAATAATTGGCTTTTCTCCGCAAGGCCCTCTGGAGCGTTTCCTTTCTAAAACCAGAAAAGCAAAAATGGAAGCTGCTGATAAACAAGCAACTTTTTCAGCATTGCTGGTTGAAACTGATGACAAAACCGGGCTGGCCATTAAGGTTGAGGCCTTGTCTTTAAAGTGATTTAAAAGCGATATAGTAAATTAATGGTAAAATATATATTGATTATTAGTTAATAATATGCAATATATTACCTACCGCTTATCGGCGCTTTTTTCATCTAACAAACTAAAACTATAGGAATCACTATGACATTCTCAAAATCAATCAGTTTTGGCAAAGCTCTTGCCGCTGCTATATTCATCGTTTCAACTTTTCAATCAGCAAGCTCTTCTGCTGCGCCTCTTCCAACAGTGCAAGCTCAGGAAATCGCTACTGCAAAGAAGCTGATTGCCGAGATTCGTCCGGCTGGTTATGATCTGACTAACGGAATTGCAACTGTATTCATTGTAAAATCTTGCATAAAAGACATGAAACGTGTTGTAAAAGATATCGAAAACACTAATTATCAGACTAATCTTCCAGGCCCTAATGGCACAAAATTAAACGGCTTTAAAGATTATGTTGGCCGCGTAAATACTCTGGTTGTAGTTGCCGGATATGCTAATAAACCTGCTGCTCTGGCCGGAAAAGAACGTCTGTTGAATATGGTTAGAACTTCTTGCAGCAAGCCTGCGCCAGCTATATAACCAGCTATATAATAAGATAAATAAGATTATAAATAAGATTATATAGTTATATAAGCTACGATAAATTTGCTTCAATCAGCAGCTGAGTTTTTCAGCTGCTGATTGTGCATTTTCCGAAGGCCTTTATCAAGGCTTATTTCCGGCCTCCAGCCGAGTATTTCCTCAGCCAGCCTTATATCTGGACGACGCTGCTTAGGATCATCAACAGGCAGCATTTTATACTCTATTCCTGCCTCAGTTCCGGTAATTTCAATAATTTTCTCCGCTAGCTCCTCAATGGTGAATTCTTCCGGATTTCCTATGTTAAAAGGTCCGGTAATTTCCGGCGCGCTTTCCATCAGCGCAATTAATCCGGCAACCATATCATCAATATAGCAGAAAGAGCGCGTCTGCGAACCATCGCCATAAATAGTAAGCGGCTTATTACCAAGCGCCTGTTTGAAGAAATTAGAGACGACGCGACCATCATCTTCACGCATATTCGGACCATATGTATTAAAAATCCGCGCTACTTTTATTAAAACACCATGGCGGCGATTCATGTCAAAACATAACGATTCGGCGGCGCGTTTTCCTTCATCATAACAAGCGCGTGGTCCGATTGGATTTACATTTCCCAAATATGATTCCGGTTGCGGATTAACCAGCGGATCACCATAAATTTCGCTAGTTGAGGCTTGCAGAAAACGCGCGCCGCAACGTTTTGCCAGCTCCAGCATATTGAATGTTCCTTGCACATTTATCAGCATAGTCCGCAGCGGATCAGCCTGATAATGCGGCGGTGAAGCTGGACAAGCCAGATGATATATCTCCGCGTAATCCGCCGCTGCTGCCACTTCCGCCGCAAATGGCGCAACAACATCATGCTCAATAAATGAAAATTTTGCATTTTTCGCAAGATTTTCAATGTTTATTCTGCTTCCGGAATAAAAATTATCAACACCACAAACAATATGCCCTTTTTTCAGCAATTCAGCGGATAAATGCGAGCCAATAAACCCCGCCGCGCCGGTAACCATTATTTTCTTCATAAATAAATCTCTATGCTACTTATTTCTATGCTACTTATTTTTATTCCACTTATTTCCATGTCATTTATTTCTATGTTCCTGATTAATAGACAATGAATTATTTTGCTTTGCTTACCATAATAGTCGTAATACATAAATATTAAGATAATCTCAGCTATATTAAATATAGCTGTATTAAATATATTGAAGCAACTTAATGACAAATACAGCAATTTTAGTTCAAGAGCCTCCTTACGCAGCTTCAGAAGAGGCTTCTGCAGCAATGCATGAAACAATGCCTGAAGCAATGCCTGAAACAGTCAATGCGGCAGTTCCTGCAGCTTCGTCAATGGCGACAACTCCGGCAATGCAGCAATATTTGCAGTTAAAAGCCGCGCATTCGGAATATCTGCTTTTTTACCGCATGGGCGATTTTTATGAATTATTTTTTGCTGATGCAATCCGCGCTGCAACGATTCTTGACATTGCTCTTACCAAACGTGGCAAGCATAATGGCGAGGATATTCCAATGTGCGGCGTGCCAGTTCATGCCGCTGATAATTATCTGGAAAAGCTTATAAGATCCGGCGAGAAAGTTGCCATCTGCGAGCAGCTGGAATCTCCAGAGCAAGCAAAAAAAAGAGGCCACAAATCAGTCATCAGGCGCGATGTAGTGCGAATTGTCACCGCCGGAACGATAACTGAAGAATCACTGCTTGAAGCGCGAAGCTCCAATTATCTGCTGGCAATTTCCGGCTCGCCTTCTGCGGCGGTAATCGCCTGGGCTGATATATCAACCGGAGAATTCAACGTTGCTTCTTCGGAAAATATTGCCGCTGAAATTGGCCGCATTGCTCCGCGCGAAATATTAACTCATAATGGTTTTTATGATTCTTCCGCGTCGCTCCTTGCCGATTATGGCGCGCTGATTACCATAAAACCAGCCAGCTTATTTGAAGAAAAACGCGCGAAACATCTGCTGCAGGAAACATTAAATGTCGAAGCTCTTGACGCATTTGGCGGTTTTAGCGGCAGCGAATTAGCTGTTTGCGGCGCTTTGCTTGATTATGTTTTGATCACTCAGAAAGAAGGCGCTCCAAAATTATCGCCGCCTAAAAAACATTCCAGCAATGATTACATGATGATAGACGCGGCAAGCGCCAGAAATCTCGAATTAACCGCCCGCCTTTCCGGCGAAAAAAAAGGCTCTCTGCTTGCGGTCATTGATGAAACAATAACCGCCGCCGCCGCCAGACTTCTCGCGCAATGGCTCGGCGCGCCGCTTTGCAAAATCGCGGAAATAAAATCCAGACAGAATAATGTCGCATGGTTTATAAAAGCCGCCGAAAACCGCAAGCAAATTCGCGCATGGTTAAAAGGCGCTGCTGACATTCAACGCGCTCTTTCCAGACTTACCGCCGGACGCGGCGGACCTTGCGATTTACTGGCAATTGCCGACGCCCTGAAAGTCTGCCAGAATATTCGCAAAATCATTGAATATCACGAAGATCACGTTCCAGAAGGCTTGCAGTCGCTGGCCAGACAGCTCGGCTCACACGCGCATATTATCGAAAATATCAGCCGCGCAATCAAACGCGATGCGCCAATTTACACACGCGATGGTGATTTTATCGCTTCCGGCTATAACGCCGCGCTTGATGAATTACGCAGCATGAAATCGCAAAGCAAAAAACATATCGCTGATTTGCAAGCTCGTTACGTCAGCGAAACGAATATTTCTACTCTTAAAATCAAACATAACAACATACTTGGCTATTTTATAGAAATAACGCCAGCGCATCAGGATAAAATAAGCGTTGATTTTATTCATCGGCAAACCATGGCCGGCGCTTTACGCTATAGCACCGCCCAGCTTGCCGAGCTGGAACATAAATTATCGGAAGCCGCCGAACGGGCGCTTAAAATTGAGCTGGAACTTTTTACCGAGCTGCAGGAAGAAGTAACCAGCAATCATCTGACAATTCGTGATGCCGCCTCTGCGCTGGCGGCGATTGACGTTTACGCTTCCTTAGCCGAGCTGGCGGTAAAGCGCAATTATACTCGCCCGCTTATTGATGGTTCATTGAGCTTTGCAGTGAAAAAAGGCCGCCATCCGGTAGTTGAGGCGGCTTTGTCGGCTGATTCGCACAAAAACTTCATCAGCAATGATTGTAATTTATGCAATGAAGAGCGTCTATGGCTGCTTACCGGACCAAATATGGCCGGAAA
>CAZFJN010000067.1:0-5237 GCA_964519595.1 uncultured Rickettsiales bacterium | reverse complement strand
TCTTAGCGATAAATATCTTTTCTATGATCTATATCTATTACCAATACGGTTAGTATATGTTCTTGAATCTCACAAATAATACGATAATCGCCTACCCTATAACGCCACAACCCTTTAAGCTCGTGTCGCAATGGTTTTCCAAAACGCTGTGGATTTTCGCTTGTTGAAATACGCTCACGCATATAGCGCATATTTGTTCCTGTGCTGATTTGTCGAGTTTACGCAATTGTTTCTGTGCGTTTTCGTGGTAGAGTACACGCCACTTCATTTTGAGGAATCAGCTGTTTGAGAAAAATCAAAACCAAGTTCTCTCTCCATCTCATCCTGTGTTAATGCACGGCCTATTGGCTGAGATAAGATCATTTTAGCGCGATTTGCATCTTCCATATCTTCCAAATAGCTAATTAGCGCGCGCTCTACATGCACCGCCTCGCTCTGTCCTGATTGCAAGGCGAGAATATGAAGTTGCTGTTCAATTGCAGAATGTAATGAGATTTCCATGGCCAATATCTCCTCTGCTCACTATAGCAAAACTCATCATAAGAGCAAATATTTTTCCATTATTAATATAATTATGCGCCGTTTATCATCACAAAACGCCATTTATAAAAAAGTCATAAAAAAAGGAGAGAATTAAGTAAAAATATGTTAATGTATCCATTCGTTAACGTTAGGATAGCAAAATTATGAAAAAAGACCCCTTTGCAGTGCTTGGTATCAATAGAGAAGAAATCGATCAACTTCCATCAGCTGATGAACAAGTTACAAAAATACTGAAAGCCTACAAAACCAAAGCCCGTGAATTTCATCCTGATCGTAACAAGAGTGAAGATGCAGTCTCGAAATTCAAAGAGGCTACTGCTGCGTATGATGCTATTATTGATCCAAAGAAGCTCGATCGAATACAACGCGATGAATGGGATACTTCGTGGACAGCTAAAGGTACAAAAGTTGAATCAAGCTCTGCTGTAGATGACCTCAACTCAACCAGCGGCGGTTTCAGGAGTGATTATTCTAGTCAATTTTCTGGTAGATCTGGCCGCGGATGGCAAGGTAGTAGACGCAGCTCTTTTCATTCAGATGCTTCTTTCGGACAAGAAGAAGATTTCTCTGAATCAGGAACAGAATATAGCCACGATTTTGAACATGACCCTGAATCACTCAGGGCATCAGCTCGCTATTATGATATCGAAAAACGAACAATAGATGCTTTGAATCAATACATGTATCAAATTGGGTTTGAGGAAAGTTCGTGTTTTAATGACCCCAGCTTGTTATGGGCACTTCGCCGCGCACAGGAGATTTTAGGCAACTCTCTCAACGAGGATGACAATAACACACCTTCGAGAATGACTGTTCCACCTCCTAACTTATTTCAATTTAGAATTCGCAATAGTGAGGCTGCTAATAACATGGGATTTCAAGATATTCTTTGTGACAAAGTAACCTACGAGAAAGACCCTAGCTTATTATGTTACAACGAAAAACCTGCAGCACGCCGTGATATGTTTTTTTGCGATACACTCTTTGTAAGTAGTTTTATTGCTGCTCTTGCCCCAGATTGCAAGGCATGGTCTAATCCATTGGACGTTGGAAGATTGCGTCCCAACTTTATTGCAGGACGTTTTAAAGATGATAACCAAATTGGTTTTGTGATTAGCGAACATGCTTCTGACAGTGAAGCATCACCTCCCGTCAAAAAACACTGTATTACGCTCGTCACGCCAGACATAGAGCGCACGCGCAAGGCACTGGAAATTATGCTTGAAAAACACTTAATTAGCCCGCAGCAACTGCATGAGATGCTGGAATATGGTTACGCATACCGTCATATACCCGGGCTTACAAGACAGGATGTAGAAATGGATAAGGATTTGTTGGATTCTGTAGAAAATATATTAGGTTTGAACAATAAAAAACCTATAGCACTGTCAAATCCTGGGTCTGTCAAGCATAGATAGATTTATCTTTCTTCAATCAATATATGAATAATCACAAAACGCCATTCATAACGCTCTTACTGCCGCTGACGATGATTTGTAAGTGCGCTGAGGCTTGCGGGAGGATTTTATTCATGAAGAAGCGGGCGGTGGCGAGTTTTGCTGTGTAAAATTCTTGATCCCTGATCCCTGATCCCTGATCCCTGCGCGCCAGCGCGATCTCCGCCTGCCTTGCCCAGATATAAGCCATATAGGTAAGCGCAAACTGGCGTTGATAATCAACTGCTCCGGCGGCGGCGTCATTCGGATTGGCAAGGCCGGATTTTGCCATATAGAGCGTCGCCTGCTGGAGATATTCTAGATATTTTTTCAGCGGTTTTACGAACTCCTTCATCTCTTCATTATCTTTATGTTTTTCAATGAATTTATCGGCCGGATGGAAGAAGCTACGCAGATATTTACCGGCATCTTTGCTCAGCTTGCGGCCAATTAAATCAAGCGCCTGAATACCGTTTGTTCCTTCATAAATCATGGTGATCCGCGCATCGCGCACATATTGCTCAACGCCATATTCCTTAATATAACCATAGCCGCCGAAACATTGCAGCGCCAGATTGCTCATTTCAAAACCGCCGTCAGTTAAATAGGATTTACATACCGGCGTCATCAGCTGAACAAAATCATCAGCTTCCTGGCGTTTTTTCTCATCAGGATGACGATGCGCTAAATCAATATTAAGAGCCATTTCCATGGCCAGCGCGCGCGCTCCTTCACAGAAAGCCCGCTGCGTAAGCAGCATTCGGCGCACATCGGGATGAACGGTAATCGGATCAGCCGGTTTATCAGGCATTGCCGCGCCGGTTAAGGCACGCATCTGCAGGCGTTCTTTTGAATAGTTAAGCGCATTCTGGTAGGCAATTTCGGCAATGCCAAGCCCCTGCACGCCGACATAAAGCCGCGCCGCATTCATCATCGTGAACATGGCGCGCATACCTTTATGCGCCTCGCCAACCAGCCAGGCTTTGCAGCCATTGAAGGAAATCTGACAAGTAGGCGAAGCGGCCAGCCCCATTTTATGTTCAATACCATCACAGCGAATTCCGCTCGGTTTTCCGATCGAACCATCAGGGTTAATGTCATATTTGCTGGCGATAAACAGGCTGATGCCTTTGATGCCTTTTGGCGCATCGGGCAGACGGGCGAGAATCAGATGGACGATATTTTCGCACATTTCATGCTCGCCGCTGGAGATGAAAATCTTGTTGCCTTCGAGCGAATATGATCCGTCATCATTCGGAGTTGCCCGGCTGCGGATCAGGCCGAGATCAGTTCCGGCTTGTGGTTCGGTTAAGCACATCACACCGGACCATTTTCCAGTTACCATGTTCGGCAGATATTTTTGTTTAATTTCGTCGCTGGCATGTTGCATGATCGCGTTATAAGCGCCGTGGGAAAGGCCGGGAGTAAGTCCGAAGGATAAATTCGCCGAGCAAACCATCTCCATCAGCGGCATGTTGAGAACATCCGGCAGCCCTTGGCCGCCAAATTTTGGATCACAGGTAAAGCCCGGCCAGCCCATTTCGCAGTAGGTTTTATAGGCTTCGGCAAAACCATCCGGCATGATGACCTTGCCGTTTTCATAACGCAGCCCCTGCTTGTCACCAACGGAATTCAGCGGAAACAGTACCTCCTCGCACATTTGCGCGGCGGCTTCCAATAGCGGATTCATCAGATCCGGGCCGCTATCGGCAAAGCCTTCCACCTCCTTATATTGTGAAATATTCAAATATTCATTGAGAATAAACTGAAAATCACTAATCGGCGCTTTGTAAGTTGGCATGGCTGGCTCTTATGGTTGGTAGAATGATTTTAGGATATTAAGATTTTAGGATGTTAAGATGTTAGGATTTTAAGATGTAATGTCATTCTATTCTCAACATCCTAACATCCTAATATCCTAACATCCTCATATCTTCCGAAAATCATAACAAATAGCCACTAATATTCCGTTAACCAAAACAATGCTGCATCGCAAAATCAAAGGGTTATGTCTCTAGTCATCATGGCGTTGATTTCCTGCAACTCACGATGAATTGTAAATGCATCTTTCTGTAATATTGACGGAATATCACGCTCCTGACGGATGACAGCAGCAACAGCAATGGATTTCTCGCTAATGGGAATGAAAACGATATAATGATTGTTTGCTGGATAAAGCATTAAACCAGTGTTGCCGCTCAAGTCCTCGTGTGTTTTATTGTTCTCTAGGGTTTTAAAATTAGTTGCAACATATTCCAATTTCTCATGCAATTCCTTTAGATATTGTACGGTTCTTTCTTTACCCCATCGCTCTAAAGACCAATCACCTATTTCGCGAATGTCATCAACTGCGCCTTGGGTTAGGATATAGCTGCGGCTGGCCACTATTTATATTCCTCGATGATGTCGAGGACATTTTCTTTTGCGAATCTGTTGTTTTTGATGTCGTCTAGTCCGCGCCGCACTTTGGCTAGAATTGAAGAGCTTTCCATATCGCGGCGAATCAGGTCGCGGATATATTCGCTCGGTGTTGAATACACGTCTTGATCGCTGGCGCGCGCGTCAACGAAACGCCTTAATTCATCGGTAAGTGAAACATTTAAGCTGCTGCTCATGGCGGACGCTTCCTGTTGGGATAATTTTTTCCATTTTGCCACATATGGCAAATAATGTCAATATTCGACATTAGAAAAAACCTTGTCTGGCTTTTTGCTTGTGTTAAAATTTGGTAAATTTGCATGGTGCGAGTTAAGGAAAAAGCTTAAGGATTTTATGGCACAACGACCTTCAGCAAGTTACGATGCGGCCATTATTAAGCGGCGTAAAGAGCTAATGCTTGATTTCTTTAATGTAGTTGCCCGCGATTTTTATTCAGAAATAAAAACAAGAAAAGGCGCTCATCTTGATCAGCCGCCAGAAGAATTTACAAGATATAATGGAAATTTTTTAGAGCTGCATTGTCCTGTAAACAAAAACGATATTATAACAAAACCTCATTATATATACAGAATTCTTAAAATACTGGATGAGAGGTGCATTAGCTGTAATGAATCTATTGATGATCAGTCTGGTGTTGATAAAGAAAACCAACCTTCTTGCGAGCATAAAAAAGCCGTCATCTCTATTGATCTAAGCCAAGATGGATTAGAAGATAAAATACGCTCGGCCATGGAAGAAGAACGCAGAATTCATAGGGAATTTACAAGAAACCAAGATAAGTCGAGATAGTTTTCTATACCAGAATAACCATAATTCAGT
>CAZFJN010000066.1:0-5254 GCA_964519595.1 uncultured Rickettsiales bacterium | reverse complement strand
TGATTATCACTCTATTCGCCGCAGGGTTTTGTGGGAAAGTCGCGGCAGAACAGATTATGATGATAAATACAAGGATGAATATCTTCCCGACAATCATCCATTGCTATTGCTACTCAGCGGCGAATCAATCGGCACTGCTCGTCTGGATGATTATGGTAATGGCTGTGGTGTCGTGCGGCTAGTCGCCATAGCGGAAAATTTCCAACGCAAAGGCCATGGAAGAATTTTATCAGCGCTGCTGGAGGATTATGCACGAAATCAGGGAATCAAAACATTATATGTAAACGCCGCGCCGGAAGCTTTAGAATTTTATAAAAAACTTGGTTGGGAATTTTATGAATGGAATCGACAAGAGCTGATAGAAATCGCCGCAGATTGCAAACAAATGCGGAAATTTTTGTCGCATAATCAGCAGAATCAGGATTAATGTTCCGCTGAAATTGGCTATTAATTGGCTATAATTGGGTGAAATTGGATATTTTTTCTGTTGATAGTGAATTATAGCAAAGCAACAAAGTTTCATGACATTTCTTGCGGTGGTGCTATCCTGTTGCAACAGTACGTCATCCTTTGACTTGATCAAAGGATCTTTTTCATGATCATTTCTTGAGCTTTTCTCGTTGCACCAGATCCTTCGGTCAAGCCGAAGGATGACGTTGCGGTAAAATCCGCAGAAAAAAATGTCATGATATTTAGTTGCTGTGGTATTATCTTTTTTTGTTTTTTTTATTTGTTCTTACACAAAAAAACGCCCGAATGTTATTCGGGCGTTTTTTATTACTAATCTTCATTATTAATCTTCCGGCTTTGGCCGGCAGATTATAACTCAGCTAATTAAGCGGCTTTTTTCTTGCTGCTTCTGTTTACAGAATCAGACAGAGCTTTGCCGGCTTTGAATTTAGGCTTGTTAGCCGCTGGAATTTTGATAACTGCGCCAGTGCGAGGATTGCGGCCTTCAGTAGCTTTGCGATGCACAGTGCAGAAAGTTCCGAAACCAACGAGGCGAACTTCTTCACCTTTTGACATTGATTTAGAAACGATAGCGATAAAAGCGTCCACAACTTCCGCTGCTTTTGCTTTGGTGATGTCGGTCTTATCCGCAATTTCTGCGATGAGTTCGTTCTTGTTCATGGTATAACTCCCTAGTTGCTTAAAAAAATGAACAGTAGATTGAAAAAATGCACCTTATAAAAACCTTTTAATTCCGCTAACTCGATTAAGAAATTTAACTTTATTAAGAAGTCTCACAGCGCATTTCCGAGCATCACAATGATGCTTCACCGCGACAAAAGCACTATTCCGGCGAATTGTAAACTAAAAAAACGCTAATTGAGAAAAAAAATTTACTCAGAAGGCGGCACTCAGTGCGGAATGAGGATATTACGAGAGCTGAAAATGAGGAAACATTCCGCTAACGTAACAATAATAAACGCCTTATTTTACTAGGTTTTCCGGGCAATTATTATAGTATCTTTTTGCTTGATGATTTGCTGTCGCTGGTTACGATCAGCGGCTGAGTTCCCTGCTCTACCACTTCCGCATTGATAATTACTTCTTCGACATTATCACGGCTTGGTATGTCATACATCAGGTCAAGCAGCGAGCCTTCGAGAATTGCTCTTAAGCCTCTTGCTCCGGTTTTTCGTTCGATAGCTTTTTTGGCTACTGCTTTAAGAGCGTCATCAGAAAATTTAAGATGCACTCCTTCCATCTCGAATAATTTCTGATATTGTTTAACCAGAGCATTTTTTGGCTCAGTGAGAATTGCAATCAAGGCTGATTCATCAAGATCAGTAAGAGTGGCAATGACTGGCAAGCGGCCAACAAACTCAGGAATCAATCCGAATTTAAGCAGATCTTCCGGCTCAACTTTTGAAAACAGCTCGCCGATTCTGGCATTTTCCTTGCTGCGAACATCAGCGCCGAAGCCGATTGCTGTTCCGCGGCCACGGGCGGCGATAATTTTCTCAAGGCCGGAAAACGCGCCGCCGACAATGAACAAGATGTTCGCCGTATCAACCTGCAAAAATTCCTGCTGCGGATGTTTGCGGCCACCTTGCGGAGGAACGCTGGCAACTGTGCCTTCCATTAATTTGAGCAAAGCCTGCTGCACACCTTCGCCGGAAACGTCACGAGTGATCGAAGGATTATCTGATTTGCGGGAAATTTTATCAACCTCGTCAATATATACAATGCCGCGTTGCGCGCGCTCAACATTATAATCAGCGGCTTGCAACAGGCGCAGTATTATATTTTCCACATCCTCGCCGACATAGCCGGCTTCAGTAAGCGTGGTGGCATCAGCCATGGTAAATGGCACATCAAGAATACGCGCTAATGTCTGCGCGAGCAGAGTTTTTCCTGAACCAGTCGGGCCAATAAGCAATATATTAGATTTAGCCAGCTCGACTTCAGAATTTTTTTCGAGCAGAGAGATGCGCTTATAATGATTGTGAACTGCAACTGACAAAACTTTCTTTGCCTGTTCCTGGCCAATTACATAATCATCAAGAACCTTGCGAATATCTGCCGGACGCGCCACCTCCTCGCCTTCCTTGGCCAGAACGCCCTTATCGGCGGCCTTGATTATGTCCATGCATAAAACCACGCATTCATCACATATAAACACCGTAGGTCCGGCAATAAGTTTACGCACCTCATGCTCACTCTTGCCGCAGAATGAACAATAGCGTGTGTTTTTAGATTCTCTTCCGGTGGTTTTGCTCACAATTTTATCTCTTATTTATATGATTATTTATCTGAATGTTACATTACATATATAGTATCATTATATAGTATCATTTAACAATTAACCAAGAGCTAATGTTAAATTTTTTAAGATAACACACTGTAACATATCTATTTTTTCTTATCATCAGAGCCTTCCAGCGCGCCTCTCTTATCAACTATCAGATCAATAAGGCCAAAATCTTTGGCGGCCTCGGCGCTCATAAAATTATCACGTTCCATATTTTTTTCGATGCTGGAGAGTTTTTGTCCAGTATGTTTGACGTAGATTTGATTCAGCCGCGCTTTCAGGCTTAATATCTCCTTGGCATGAATTTCAATATCAGTGGCCTGACCTTGGAAGCCGCCGGAAGGCTGGTGAATCATAATCCGCGAATTAGGCAGGCAGTGACGCATTCCCGGCTCGCCGGCAGCCAGCAGCAAAGATCCCATTGAGGCCGCTTGTCCCATGCAGAGCGTGGCAACTTTTGGTTTTATATATTGCATTGTATCATAAATCGACAAGCCGGAAGTAACAACGCCGCCAGGAGAATTTATATACATAAAAATATCCTTGTCAGGATTTTCTGATTCAAGAAACAGAAGCTGCGCGCAGATGAGCGAGGCCATATTGTCATTTACCGGACCAACCAGAAAAATAATCCGCTCTTTCAGAAGGCGCGAATAAATATCAAACGAACGTTCGCCGCGGCTGGTTTGTTCGATTACTATCGGAATTAGAGTGTCCGTTACTTTGTTTACAATATTGTCCATAATATCAACCATAATAATACCTTTTTAAAGCTGTGGTGTTGCAGATGAAGCCATTGTAATATTTAGCTGTCAATTATTAACGAAGTATTTAAAAAAACATATAATGGTAATATTATCGTGGTAATACCATTTTGCGATCAATATATCGCAAAACAGTATAAGATTAGCGATATTTATCCGTTATGTTGATCTGCGATGCTGATTTGTTATGCTGATTAAATTTTGAAAACCGCTAATTAACAAAAAGGCTAATTAGCAGAAAAAGACAAAAATCATCATGCTCTATAATAAGCTATAATACGCCGCAATAAGCAGTCAGGGAAGTATTCTCAGGAAAAAATAAACAGCTACTGCTCGCTGGAACTTTCTTTTCTCAACTCTTCCGTTGAGATTTGCTGATCTTCGTAGGAAATTTTTCCAAAGATAAAATCAACGGTTTTTTCTTCCAGAACCGGACCGCGCAAATCATCAAGGCGATCAGGATGTTTTTTGTAAAAATCCATTATCTGCCTTTCCTGACCAGGAAATGCCATCGCCTGATTGAAGGCGGCTTTCATGAGGTCTTCTTTAGAAACATGCAGCTTGTTGCGATTGCTGATGTCGGCAAGGAAAATTCCTAATTTCACGCGCCGCGCGGCAATTTCCTTATATTCTTTTTCCAGATCAGCATCGCTTTTATCCTTTAGGGAAGCATCTCCTTCCTGCTGCGCTTTTTTCAGGCTTTTCCAGATATTGTCGAATTCGATTTTCACCATATTATCCGGCAACGCAAAATTCACATTTTTTTCCAGAAAATCAAAAAGCTGTTTTTTAAGGCGCTCTCTGACCATCCGCTCATATACGTTATTGATGTTTTTTAAGACAAAATCACGCATCTGCGCCAGATCTTCAAAGCCAACTTTCTTTGCCAGCTCGTCATTAGGCTCTGATTTTTCCTTACTCAGAACAGCATTAATTTTAACCGCAAAAGATGCTTCTTTTCCAGCCAGCTCCTTGCTGCCATAATCTGCTGGAAAAGTTACTTTCACAATTTTATCATCACCGGCTTTTAAGCCGATAAGCTGCTCTTCAAAATTATCAATAAACTGGCCGCTGCCTAATTCCAGATCAAATCCTTCCGCCGAACCGCCGGCAAACGCTTTGCCGTCAATCATCCCTTTAAAATCAATTTCCACCACATTGCCGGAAACTGCCGCGACATCTTTCGGAAGCTCTTTAAAACTCGGCGTCATCTCGGCAATGCGCTTAAGATCATCTGCAATTTCTTTTTCATCAATTGAAAAAACATCGCGCTTTAATTTTATTGTTGATAAATCAATTTCCGGCACATCAGGAAATAATTCAAAAGACATTATGTAAGACAAATCCTTGCCTTCTTCAAAAATCTCAACCTTAACTTCCGGCGACAAAGCCGGACGCAGATTGCGTTCCTGAATAAGCTTGCCGGAGCTATTCCTGATCACAGTGTTTAACACATCACCCTTTACCGACTCGCCATAGCGCTGTTTCAAAATTTTCATCGGCACAAAGCCAGGACGGAAACCTGGAATTTTCAGATTTTTTCCTGCCTGCTTCAGCTCAGATTCAATAGTTTCCTGAACATGATCAGCAGGAACTACCACCTGATAGCTGCGTTTTAATCCGGATGATTCAATTTCTTTGATTTGCATATGCGCTCTCTTTAATTATAATATAGCCTTACAATACAGCCACAGAAACAGGCAGAGAGCATAGAGAAAAGAAAAAGGCAACA
>CAZFJN010000065.1:0-5723 GCA_964519595.1 uncultured Rickettsiales bacterium | reverse complement strand
ATTACTCAATCCTGATAGTTATTCTCTGATTGATCAGGCGGTTTTGTGGAATTGGTTCGCCTTTATCGTCAAGGTTTGGAACTTTTGGTTGTGAATCAGCGTATGAGACGGCTTTTATTTTATTAGGCGCAATACCGTTTTTGATAAAATAAGCGGCCATTTTCGCGGCGCGGATTGAGGAAAGTTCCCAGTTATTATTGTAGAGTCCGCTGTGCGGTTGTGAATCATCTGTGTGTGATTCAATAGTTATAGTATAGTTTTGCAGCTCTATTTTTTTCAGTGATTCTACCAGATCAAGCATAATTGGCTGCATTGCATCATCAAAATCAGCGCCGCCATTTTTAAAAAAACGCAAAGTCGCCAGCTCTATTGACAGTGAACGCGAGCCGCCTACTACGGCAATATCACGGTAGAGACGATATTTCTCAATCGCTGATTGCGCTGATTGCATTGCTGCGGCAAAAGGCGTGCTATATTGAATAGAGCCGAATTTTCCCGACATGCCCTCGGCGATTTCTGATATTTTATCTTTTTTAGGCTCGGAAACGGAAACGAAAATAATAAAAAAACATAATAGCAAGGTGATAAGATCAGCATAGCTCATCAGCCAGCTATCGACATTTTCCTCATGTTTTGTCTGTCGTTTCGGAATCATGATTTAGCCTGTTCAGTAGCAGGAGGAGTTTTTTTCAGATGAATATCAAGGTTGAAGTGATTATCAGGATCAAGGAAGCTGTTTAAGCGATCCTGCATGAAGCTAGGGCTTTGTTTCTCGGCGAGCATAACCAGCCCTTCCGTCATCAGATAATTGCGGAAGCGCATTACCTCTTCCTTCTGCATCAGCTTGTCAGCAGCCGGCAGACAAACCAGCCGCGCCATTATAATTCCATATAAGGTAGCAAGCAGCGCAACCGCCAGTCCGGTTCCGATCTGTTCCATATCGCCTTGAATATTCTGCAGCATTATAACCATGCCGACCAGCGTTCCGACCATGCCGAAAGCCGGAGCGGTAGCCGCCATATTCCGCAACACGGTAACCGGCGCGATGCTGCGTTCGAATTCAGATTCAACCACCGTATTCATCATATCACGCACCGCATTCGGCTTATATCCGCTTACCACCAGATTCACTCCATAACGCAAGAGCGGTTCTTTGATATTATCTACGGTTTCCGACTCAAGAGCGATATAGCCGCGCGCTTGCACTAAATATGACCATTTTATAAGGCGTAAAATCTCGGAATTAAGTCCGTCATGCGTGGCTTTTGGTTTTTGCAGCATGTGGAAAATCGCCACAAAAGCCTGTTCAACAGAAGTTGAATGATAGCTCATATAGGCATTGGCAATTGAGCCACCAATTACGATCAGAAAACCTTCCAGGCTCAGAAAGGAATTAAAATTGCTCGTACCATGCAGAATTGCGCCCAGTATGAGCAGAAATCCGACAATCGTTCCGGCCAGAGTTGCAATTGAAACATTTTTCATCTTTTCATCTAAGCACCTATATGTTAAGAAAATATTATGCTACAGCACAAAAATCCAATAATTGGCATCACTCTCGATTACGAAGAACAGCAAACTTATTCCAAATTGCCATGGTACGCGCTTAGAGAAAATTATTGCCACGCCGTAAGCAGCCTTGGCGCTGTGCCGCTGCCCTTGCCGCATGAGGTTGAGCTGGTTGAGAATTATCTTGATTTAATTGATGGTTTAATGATTACCGGCGGCGCTTTTGATGTTTCTCCAGCGCTTTATGGCGATAAGAATATTCATCAAACAGTAACCACCAAAGAACGTCGCACCAGATTCGAATGGGCGATTACGCAAGGCTGTATCGAGCGTAAAAAGCCAATACTTGGCATTTGTGGCGGTGAGCAGTTGCTTAATGTTATTCTTGGCGGCACGCTGATTCAGCATATTCCTGATGAAATTCCCAATGCAATTGAACATGAACAGAAAAATCCGCGCAACGAAGCCGGGCATGAGGTAAAAATAGTGCCTGATACGCTCCTGCACCGCATAATATACACCAGCAACCAGCAACCATCATCCTACGCCAAGGCTTCGGATGACAAGGCAACCAGCAACCATATAAACGTAAATACCGCACATCATCAGGCAGTTGGCAAACCGGCCGCTAATGTCATTGTTAATGCCATAGCCGCTGACGGCGTAATTGAAGGAATAGAATTGCCCTCGCATCCGTTCTGCCTTGGCGTGCAATGGCATCCGGAATATCATGTTGATAGCGCAGATAAAAAAATCTTCGCTGCCTTCGTAGCGGCTTGTTCAATGACAGCGCGTTCTACTAACACCGCAGCACATTAAATAACTTAATATGACGTATTTTTTATGCGAACATGAAAGCAAAAAACTTGTAAAACGTAGTCCCTGCTACGCTTTACAAGTTTTTCACTTCCCTGATTCACAAAAAAATATCGCATCTTTAGTCACCTAATATGCTGCGGTATTAGTAATCACGCAATATGATATGTGATATGCGAGCGAAGTGATGCTTTACTCATCTAATAAAGCATTCAAATATTCATGCCGCGAATCCATGCGGCAGGCAGCGATTGCCTGAATAGTTTCTTCCGATAATTCTTCCACCGCATAGGATTTTTGCGTCATGAATTTAATTCGAGCATATTCTGGTTAAAAAGACACATTTGTTACTGACTAATTTTTTTATTACTATTTTTTTTATATTATGTCGTTTTATTTACGTGTCATGCCAGCTTACGCTGGCATGACACTATCTATAACACACAAATTATCTCTCTACAACTCAGCCAATATAGAGAGCCAATATAGAGAAAAAGTCGTTTTAAATGTAAGGTATGGTGATTTCGCAGGTTTTTATGGCTTACTTTATAAATTTGCGTTATGAATTTTACAAATGAAAATCAGCGCCATTTCAGATAATCCTGCCGCCGAAAGGCTGGCTAAGCGTATAGCGCGCGCCGGACTTTGTTCGCGCCGCGAGGCGGAGCGCCTGATCGTTTCCGGAAAAGTCAAGGTAAATGGCCGGATTGTTGATAAGGCGGCTTTTAATGTGCAGGAAAAAGACATTGTGGTTGTTAACGGCAAAGCTCTTGCTGATAAAGAACAGCCGCGCCTCTGGCTGTATCATAAACCAGCCGGGCTGATGACAACTCATAAAGATCCACAAGGGCGGCCAACCGTTTTCTCTGCATTGCCTAAAGACATGCCGCGCGTGATTTCCATTGGCCGTTTGGATTTAAGCTCGGAAGGATTATTACTGCTTACCAATGACGGCGAATTATCGCGCAAGCTGGAATTGCCGAGCAATGGCTGGATTCGCAAATATCGCGCGCGCGTTTTTGGCGCTATAAATGCGGCCATGATTGCCGAAATGAAGCGCGGCGTGGTGGCGGACAGCGTAAATTATGGCAGTGTGGAAGTCACTATCGACAGCAGCAAAGGACGCAATAGCTGGCTTACCGTCTCGCTTAAAGAAGGAAAAAATCGCGAAATACGCAAAATATTCGAGCATTTTGATTGCCAAGTCAGCCGCCTGCTGCGAATTTCCTACGGTCCTTTTCAGCTTGGTAAGCTGGCAAGAGGCGAGGTTAAGGAAGTTTCGCGGAAAGTTCTGGAGAGTTTTGTTGGAAAAAAGTAATTGTTTCAGGAATCAGGAATCGGGAATCAGGAATCGGGAAGCTATGCGGATAATAACTGGCAAACATAAAGGCAGAAAGATCGAACTTGGTTCTGAGGGCGGCAAAACAATTCGTCCGACATCGGATTTTGCGCGGCAGGCGATTTTCAATATTCTGCAACATAGTTTCAATAATGCTGTTCATGATGCCGCAGTGCTTGATTGTTTTTCCGGAACTGGCGCAATGGGACTGGAAGCTCTCTCGCGCGGCGCTTCATGTGTGGCTTTTATTGATCAATCGCGTGATGCTTTGAATATCTGCCGCCGCAATGTCGAAAATTTTAAAGAGACGGAAGCTTGCAAATTTATTCTTGCCGATGTCAGCAAACTTGGCGCAGCGTCTGGAAAATATAATTTGATATTTATTGATCCGCCTTATTTCAGCAAGCTGATCGAGCCAACTCTTGCCTGTTTGCATAAAGGCGGCTGGCTGGAAAAATCGGCGCTGATTATTCTTGAACATGACGAAAAAGAAATTGTATCATTGCCGGCAGAATACGAAAAACTTGATGAACGTCGTTATGGACGAGCGGTAATTGAGGTGATACGATATGTCCATGTTGAGACACTAGATATTAAAGGATAAATATGGAACAGAATTTTGATTTAGTAGTTATTGGCGGTGGTCCTGGTGGTTATGTTGCGGCGATTCGCGCTGCCCAGCTTGGAATGAAGGTAGCATGTGTAGAAAAACGCGGCTCTCTTGGCGGAACATGCCTTAATGTCGGCTGCATTCCTTCTAAGGCTCTGCTCGAATCTTCAGAAAAATTTGCTGATGCTGCTCATAATTTTTCCGCGCATGGTATTAAGGTAAAGCCGGAGCTTGATTTAAAAACCATGATGAGCCGCAAAGATAAGGTGGTGCTTGATCTTACCAAAGGCATCGAAGGATTATTCAAAAAAAATAAAGTTACTTATTTAAACGGCAGCGGCGTAATTAAAAGCGCCGGAGAAGTGGCAGTAGGCAAGGAAATTATAAAAACCAAACGAATTTTAATTGCTACTGGCTCAGAAATTATGAAGTTGCCGGGCGTTGAAATTGACGAAAAGAAAATTGTCTCTTCAACCGGCGCGCTGGAACTTGAAAAAGTTCCCGGACATTTGCTGATAGTCGGCGGCGGCGTTATCGGCCTTGAACTTGGCTCAGTCTGGAAACGTCTTGGCGCTAAAGTTACGGTTGTTGAATTTATGGACAATATCGGCGGCGCGATGGACGGCGAGATTGCTAAACAATTTCAGCGTATTTTAGAAAAACAGGGTTTTGAATTCAGGCTCGGCGCGAAGGTAACTGCCGCTGATTCCAAAGGCAAAACAATTATGGTAACTGTCGAGCCGGCCAAAGGCGGCGCGGCGGAAAAAATTGAAGCGGATATCGTGTTAGTGGCAATTGGCCGCAAGCCTTATACAGAAGGCTTAGGACTTGATAAGCTCGGCGTAAAGCTCGATGCACGCGGCAGAATAGAAGTTGATGGTCATTTTGAAACTAATGTTAAAGGAATTTTCGCAATTGGCGACGTAATTGCAGGTCCTATGTTGGCGCATAAAGCGGAGGAAGATGGCGTTGCCGCGGTTGAGATAATGGCCGGACAAAAAGCGCATGTTGATTATAATCTTGTTCCTGGCGTGGTCTATACCTGGCCGGAAGTAGCAAGCGTCGGCAAAACTGAAGAAGAGCTGAAATCATCTGCCGTGCAGTATAAGAGCGGAAAATTTCCGTTTATGGCTAATAGCCGTGGCCGCGCTGTCAGCCAGACGGACGGTTTTGTAAAAATCCTTGCTGATGCCACAACGGATCGTGTTCTTGGTGTGCATATAATTGGCCCTCATGCTGGAACATTGATCGCTGAAGCAGTAGCGGTAATGGAATTTGGCGGCTCCAGCGAGGATATCGCACGAACTTGTCACGCACATCCTACATTGAATGAAGCAGTAAAAGAAGCGGCATTAGCGGTTCTTGGCCGCGCTGTTCATGTTTAATATATAGCTTTTAACGAAAAATTGGTCATAGCCCTCTCCCGCAGCGGCGAAGCCGCTGCTTCCC
>CAZFJN010000064.1:3063-5740 GCA_964519595.1 uncultured Rickettsiales bacterium | reverse complement strand
AAACTGCGTTAATTAGCTTTTATTGCTCTTAGGGTTATTATTACAAATATCAGGCCTCCTATTATTGCCAGCAGGCCTCCTATTCCCATTATGCCTAAGGCGATTTTGAGGTTTATTGCCATTTCCGCAACTCCTCCTGAAGTTTTTCTCAGCACGCCGTAGCCTCCGGAATATGCCAATCCGGAAATATGCAGCAACTGTCCTGTTCCGACGATAATCGGCTGCCAGTAGGCGAGTTTTAAACCAGCGACCTGACGATAGCCGACATGCGGCAACAGCAGATAGATCAGGCCAATAAAGGCGATGGTTATGCCGACTATTGAGCCGTGATAATGCGCTGGAATTGTCACATTCTGTCCGCTGATCATCAGGCCAAGCGCGCCGCCATAAAGAAAAAGCGCCGCCGAGAATAATAGCGCCGACCATAAGGCGCGTTGTTCACCTTTGCGCTCATTCCTGAATTTCCAGCAATAGTAAAGCGCCATTAACGCGACAATTCCTGGCATTACTCCGCCGATGGTCATGATGCCGCGCGTGAAGAAATTTCTGAATTCCGCACTCTCAACATCATAAAGAGAATATGCCAGCGGACTGATAGCGGCGAGCAGCAAATTCACGGCAAAGAGCAGACGAGCGATTCTGTTCAGACTGACGAGCTGGCAATTACTGAGGCTTGCCAGCTTTTCTGATAGCATAATCCACGCCAGCATGGCAAATTGTCCATATGCCAGCTGCAGCACATGTCCGCCGCTCCAGAACAGCAAATCATAATATTGTTCGCCTTCTATTACTTCTGGCATTGCCTGATAAGAAAGCAGGAAACAAATAATTGCTATGATAATTATCAACGCCGCGCCGCTTTCTGCCGACTTCAGATCGCAACATAATAATTGCCGTCCGGCCATCAGCATCACGCCGCTTAATAACACACCAAGCGCCATAAAAAAAATCGGCGAATGAATAACCGGAATATAGTTGCTCATCAGCGCAACGGCGCTCGGATCAAACGGCGACATCATCATTAAAACCACCGCCAGCACAAAACAAATCAGCGCCGCCTCCTCTACATAAGGAATAAAGCTGCGCCTTCTGATCACACAACGACTCCAGAAAATACAGGCAACTGCTAAAAACCACAGCAGAACTGACAAATCAACATGCACAACCAGCGCGTCTTTGAATATACGCTGAATATTTGCATTTTCTGAAAAAATCGGCGCGCGTCCGACAACCAGAGTAAGTGAATAAAGTCCGGCAATGGCCAGAGCTGCTATTCCTGTTATCAACCATAATCTTGCCATAGGTTTTTCACCGCTGCTATTATTCACGCTGGCTGTGGTTTTATGGCTGGTATTTATCTGGCTGGTTGTGATTTTCTGATTGCTGTTCATAATCGCTGCTGGATTTTAATAGTGAATGAATTATAACTATAAAACCATATTAAAAACACGAAAAAATATAACAAAAAAATATCGGAAAAATATCAAATTGATAATAAGTGATATGTCTACCGTAATTCAGAAAAAGATAATTCAGAAAAAGATGATAAGAAAAAAAAGATGATACGCCAAAAAATGATGATAAAATTATGGTTGATATGTTGCATTATTCTGGTTGTGGCAATGATCGCTCTGGGCGGTTATACGCGGCTTTCCGGCTCAGGACTTTCGATTACGCAGTGGAAGCCAATTCATGGCGTAATTCCACCGCTTAATGAGCAGGAATGGCAAGAGGAATTTGCCAGATACCGCGAAATTCCGCAATATAAGGCGATTAATTCACACATGAATCTGGCGGAATTCAAGGAAATTTTCTGGCCGGAATATTTTCATCGCCTGCTTGGGCGGATAATTGGCGCTGTTTTTCTGCTGCCTCTTCTGGCATTCACAGCGCTTGGCATGATCAGCCGCACAATGGCTTTAAAAATGCTGGGAATTTTTTCACTGGGCGGTTTGCAGGGAGCGTTAGGCTGGTACATGGTTTCCAGCGGACTGTCGGAAAATATTCACGTCAGCCATTTTCGCTTATCCGCGCATTTTGCTCTGGCGCTTTTATTGCTTGCTTTGCTGCTGCTGATGTTTTTGTCAATCACAGCAGGCAATTCTAATGACAACTCAGATCACAATGCTGATATAAAAATAAAATCTGCAACTGAATCGGCAATTGAATCTGCAAATGAATCTGCAAATGAATCTGCGAATGAATTCTCTGGAAAAATTCCGCTTTATAGTTTTATTTCGTGGTTTTTAATCCTGCTACTGCAACTATTCTACGGCGCTTTAACCGCCGGACTTAAAGCCGGACTGCTTTATAACACATGGCCTGATATGAATGGCAGTTTCTTTCCGGAAGATGTTGCTGCCAAAATCGTTTCTGCAGCTATTTCTTCGGCTATTTTTAATGATCATGCAATAGTGCAGTTTATTCACCGCTGGCTGGCGGCATTAGTTATGATTGGCTTTTATTTATGGTGGTTTTTCAACCGAGAATATGTTAAGAAGGCTGAAATGGTTAAATTAGCTGCCGCTATTGCAATTGTCATTGCCGCGCAATTCATTATCGGAATCTTGACCTTAATCAACGCCGCGCCACTAGGATTAGCTATGCTGCATCAGATGAATGCGGTTTTACTATTTGCATTAAGTGTTATTATGTTGCGAAAAATAGTGGTAAAAAA
>CAZFJN010000064.1:1655-2963 GCA_964519595.1 uncultured Rickettsiales bacterium | reverse complement strand
TGATAAAAACGCTGATAAAAAAACAAGGAATAAATAGCTAGTGATTAACTACGAAATATTTTTTGAGCAAAGCATTGCCAGATTAAAGCGCGAAGGACGTTACCGCGTATTTAATGATCTGGAACGCAAGGCTGGTTCATTTCCAATGGCGCGTTCTTATGCTACCGGACGTGATGTAACTGTGTGGTGCAGCAATGATTACCTCGGAATGGGACAGCATCCGAAAGTGATTTCGGCGATGGCGGAAGCTATCGGCAGAATGGGCGCTGGCGCTGGCGGAACGCGCAACATTTCCGGCACAAATCATGCGATTGTCACACTTGAGGAAACGCTAGCACAGCTGCATCAGAAAGAAGCCGCGCTGGTTATGACCTCCGGCTATGTAACCAACGAAGCCGCTCTTTCAACCTTATGTTCAATGCTGCCGGAAGCGATTGTATTTTCCGACGCTTGCAACCATGCTTCAATGATTCACGGCATTCGCAACAGCAAATGCGATAAACGTATTTTTCGCCATAATGACGCGGCTCATCTGGAAGAGCTGCTGGCTGCTCCTGGTGAAGAACATCGTCCAAAAATAATTGCCTTTGAATCAGTTTACTCAATGGACGGCGATATTGCGCCGATTGAGGTTTTTTGTGATCTTGCTGATAAATATAACGCCATAACTTACCTTGATGAAGTTCACGCCGTTGGAATGTATGGAAAACGCGGCGCTGGCGTAGCTGAACGTGATAATCAAATGCAGCGTATAACAATTATTCAAGGAACTCTCGGCAAGGCTTTTGGCGTAATGGGCGGCTATATTGCCGGCAGCGCGGCGCTTGTTGATATGATTCGCTCTTATGCTCCTGGTTTTATCTTCACAACGGCTATTCCGCCGGCTCTTGCCGCCGGAGCAAATGCCAGCATCAGACATTTAATGGAAAGCGATGAAGAGCGGCAGCGCCAGCAATATAATGTCAGCGCCTTGCGCGGTATGTTGACCAGAGCAGGTTTGCCGGTAATGCCAACCATGAGCCATATCTTGCCAATTTTAGTTGCTGATCCGGTTTTGTGCAAAAAAGCCTCGGACATGTTGCTTGAACAGTTTGATATATATGTGCAGCCAATAAATTTTCCAACTGTTCCGCGCGGCAGTGAAAGATTGCGCCTGACGCCTAATCCTTGTCACACATATGAAATGATGTTTGAACTTACTCGCGCAATGGTCTGGACATTCGAACGGCTTGGCATCAAGCCAGATATTGGCAACTTGCTGCAATCAGCAGCGTAATTATTACAATCAATTATAATCAATTATAATCA
>CAZFJN010000064.1:0-1555 GCA_964519595.1 uncultured Rickettsiales bacterium | reverse complement strand
AATCAATTATAATCAATTATAATCATTTTGCGTTTTGGAACTGCTTTTTCCAGATACAGTTGCCGTCTGGCGCGACCGTAATGCCACCGCATATTTATTGCCGACAAAAACCGGTTCTTTGATTGAAGCATAGAGTTGTTTTTCTGCTTCCAGAATTATAACTCCGCCTAAAAACCACCATAACAGGCGGCCAATTCGTTCAATTTTTGCACTGAGCAAAGTGCTTATCTGCGTCACGAAAGGCGGAGAAAATAACGCTGAAGCTGTTCTTAAAATCGTAAAATGATGAGTTATGAATAATGAACGCAATTGCAGAACATTAAACGGACGGCCAAATCCGAACGGAGTTTTTGTTGATCCTGACCAGAAACTAACGCGGTTAGGAACAATCGCCAGCACTTTTCCACCAGGAGTAAGCACTCGCCACACTTCCTGCATCAGCGCATTTAACTGCTCGGAATATTCAATACTATGTACTAACAGAACACGATCAATACTGTTATTCTGCAAAGGAAGATCAGCCTCATTAACCAGCAACACACGATTCGGCGAAGAATTTGGCCATGCCGCAGCGCCCTGATTTGCCGGCATTGCCAGCATTAATTGCGCTGATTGTTTCAAATATGGTTCGATATAAGGAACGCCATAACCAACAACCAGAAATGAATAATTATTTTTTTGCGAATTTTGTGAATTTTGCGAACTTTGCGAATTATGCGAATTATGTGAGTTATGCACATTCTGCGCGTTAGCAATATTAGAATAAAGATTGCCGGCGTAAGGCCACAAGCGGTCAATCGCCTGCGAGACAAATCTGGTGACATTTCTACCAAGATTGCTGGCGTAGAATTGTTTAAGTTGTAAAATATCAAGATGTAACATACGATAGATAAGCTATAACATTTTTCCTGCTTAAAAGAAAGCATGACTGTCAACATTATTTCAAGTTTTATTGCTGTGAATTTTATTGTTTCTTGCCGTTATTTATCTGCCATTTATTTGTCCACAGTTTTTCCGGCTGTTGTGGTTATTCTGGCGCTGATAGTTGTGCCTTCGCCGTCATTGGCTGGCTGGCTTGACAATTTAAGCTCGGAAATCGCTGCAGGATTTGAAGAAATCGCCGAGCTTTCTCCAGATGCAGGACAGACATCTTCAGCAAACAGCACTACTGAAGAATCAGCAGAGGAAATTCTTGTCAAATGGCAATATGTTTTAAATCCTGATTCAGGCGCCGGATTTGCTGAAATAAGCGATTTTATAAACAATCATCCAACCTGGCCAGATCAGCAAAAAATACGTTTTCGCGCTGAGCGGGCAATGCGTAACAGCGAAATTTCTGATCAACAGATAATCAGCTGGTTTAAACAGCATCCGCCTGTTTCCGGCCTCGGTAAATTAAGCTATGCGGAAGTTTTAAGCCGCCAGAATCCTGATTATATTCACAAATCATCTACTGATGTTAATCGCGAAAATAATAATATAAATAATAATATAAATGATGCCATAAATAATGACATAAATAATGACATAAATATAGCGCAATTAGCGCGCGAAG
>CAZFJN010000063.1:0-6041 GCA_964519595.1 uncultured Rickettsiales bacterium | reverse complement strand
TTGCTTCCTTGATTACTTACCTTGATCCCTGATCCCTGATTCCTGATTCCCGATTCCTGATCCCTGATAATGAAGCGCGCCTTATACAAACCTTCCTCAGTATCAACGCCCAGCGGCGTAGTAGCAACTATTGCCACATCAATTCGCAGTCCGGCTTCCAAAGCGCGCAGCTGTTCGAGCTTTTCAGAAATTTCCAGCTTACTAGGCGGCAGCTTGATGAATTTTTCCAGCGCCGCGCGTCTGTAAGCATAAATTCCGATATGATGATAATGAATTTCTGCGCCATGCGGAATCAAGGCGCGTGAAAAATAAAGGGCGCGGCTTCCCGATAAAGCGATTTTTACTACTGAATTATCATTTTTTTCCGCCTCATCAGTAATAATCGCCGCCAGAGTTCCAATATCTACATTATTGTTTTCCAGTAAATGCGCGGCGGATATTATTATCTGCGGATCAAGAGTTGGCATGTCGCCTTGCACATTTATTATTACATCATGCTTTTTTTCTTTATCAATTTCGCACAAGGCCTGGTAAATTCTGTCAGAGCCGGAAGGTAAATCAGGATCAGTAAGCACAACCTCGCCGCCTGCTTCAATAATTACTTGCTGAATATCAATAGAATCACATGCCACTACAACCCTGCCAATTCCGGAAGCAAGCGCGCGCCGCCAGACATGAACAATCATCGGCTCATTGCCAATTAACGCTAATGGCTTGTTAGGCAAGCGCGTTGAAGCAAGCCGTGCCGGAATTATGATTACAGGATTCATGGTTTTCTTGTTTTAACTATGATATTTTTTAAATATGATTTTTCTTGTTTTAAATATTATTTTGCATGATTCATAAAAACTTAAATATTTCCTGATTGATTGTGACGATGATAATTATTATATAAGATAATTCCAACTACTTAATTATCACCATTTAATTCAACATTTAATTATCACTACTTAATTATCACCATTATTTCCGCAGCTTTATTTCAGTAGGTTATTATTATGAAACCTGGCAATTTTGAACTTAATAAAATAATAGGCGCTTTGCTGCTGGCAGCTATTGTCGCTATGGTTAGCGGTTTTGCTGCTTCCGGCTTATATACTGGCAGTATCAATAAACATAGCGGCGAGCATCACGAGGCAAAACGCGGCTATGTCATAGAAGGCGCTGAAACTGCTGATAACGGCGGCGGCTCTACGGCTTCTGCTGCTGAACAAGCCCCGGTTGACATTATGCCGTACATGGCCAAGGCTGATCTTGCTGCTGGTCAGAATTTATTAAAAAAATGCACAGCTTGTCACAGCTTTGATCAAGGCGGCAAAAACGGCGTTGGCCCTAATCAGTGGGGATTATTCGGAAGCGCCTGCGGCCATCGCGCTGATTACAGCTATTCAGAAGCAATTAAAAAACTGCAAGCCGCTGGCATGAAGTGGGACGAACAGACCTTGTCTGAATTTCTGGCTAATCCGAAAAAACTTGCTCCTGGCAATAAAATGTCATTCGCCGGAATGAAAGATCCGCAGGAAAGAGCTAATCTTATCGCTTATTTGAAAACGCTTAAATGATATGTTTTATATAGTTAATTGACATGGTTAGTTGAATCGCATTTTGTGGTAAATCTAATGTCCGCTTATATTATCTGGCTTATATTTGGCGTATTTTGTTTTCTGGTGGAAATATTTGCCATAAGCGGCGTTGGTTTTTTATTTGCCGGACTAGCGGCGCTTACAGTCGGCTGTGCGATTGGCATTTTTCCTGAGCTGGATTTGCTGATGCAGATAGTTATCTTTCTTGCTTCCGGCGCATTGTGGGCAATTCTGCTGTGGAAACCGTTGCAGAAATTTCGCGGTAATTCGTCAGAGCAATCTGTATATAATAACATTATCGGCGAGGCGGCTTATATTTCTGAATCAGGCCTTAAAAAAGGCCAGATCGGAGAAGCAAGCTGGTCAGGCACAATAATGAAAGCGAAGCTTGCAGATGATTCTGCTGTTGAGGAAATATCCGGCGGCGCAAAAGTTGTGATTGTCGGTGTAACTGGCAATACTTTGCTAGTGCGTTCTTAGAAATATACAGCATTACTATCTGAGAATAAAAATTCTACAAAAGGAACAAATATGGAAATATTAATAGCTCTTGGCGTCATTGCTTTCATGGTCATATTCATGGGAATTAAGACTGTGCCGCAACAGCAGGTTTGGATTGTGCAACGTTTCGGAAAATTTGATTCAAAGCTGGAAGCCGGACTTAATATAATCATTCCGTTCATTCAGTCAGTTGCTTATAAGCATTCGCTTAAGGAAATGGCAATTGACGTGCCAGAGCAGGCGGGAATTACGCGTGATAACGTGACGTTAGTGCTTGATGGAATTCTGTATATGCGAATTACTGATCCGGTTGCTGCCTCTTACGGAGTTTCTGATCCGCTATATGCAGTTTCACAGCTCGCGCAGACCACCATGCGCGCGGAAATAGGCAAGCTGTCGCTGGATAAAACTTTCGAAGAGCGCGAAACGCTTAATGCCAATATCGTAACTGCTATTAATGCCGCCGCCGGAAACTGGGGCATTCAATGTATGCGCTATGAGATAAAAAACATCACGCCGCCTTCTTCCGTATTAAAAGCGATGGAATTGCAAGTTGCTGCTGATCGTCAGAAGCGCGCGCTGATTCTTGAATCTGAAGGTAAACGTCAGTCGCAGATTAATATTGCCGAAGGACGTAAACAGGAAGTGGTTTTACAATCGGAAGCGGCGCTTACTGATCAGGTTAACCGCGCCAAAGGTGAGGCGGAAGCAATTCTCGCTGTAGCGGAAGCAACCGCTAAAGGAATTGACGCCGTATCGCAGTCAATTATGAAATCCGGCGGTTCGGAAGCGGTATCGCTTAAAATCGCCGAGCAATATGTCAGCGCCTTTAAGGAGCTGGCTAAACAATCAACCACTGTGCTGATTCCTGCCAATGCCGGCGATGCTGGCAGCATGGTAGCGCAGGCGCTTACTGTATTTGATTCTATTCGCAGCAGAACTGGCGCAAATTCCACAGCAGGAAAAGGGCCGTGGGACAATAAACAATGAGGAGATCACCTCTGAAAAATCTGCTTGCCATTGTTTGCTGCGCTGTTTCCTATTGTCTGTTGCCGGCTTTGGCATATGCCGCAAAAACTCATTGTCTTTCTCTTTATGATCCTTGCAAATATCCGGAAAATTTCACGCATTTTGCATATGTCAATCCGGATGCGCCAAAAGGCGGCGAGGTAAAGCTTGCTGATACTGGCTCATTCGACAGTTTAAATCCTTTCATTTTAAAAGGTGTGAAAGCGCCTGGAATTTCCAGCCTCTTCGCCGCGTTGATGACGCAATCGCAGGATGAAGCGCAGAGCATGTATGGTTTAATCGCCGAAAGCGCGGAAATCTCTGCGGATAAAAGCAGTATCGTTTTTACCTTGAGAAAAGAGGCGGTGTTTCATGACGGAAGCGTAATCAACGCTGATGATGTGGTTTTTTCTTATCAGACTCTGAAAGAAAAAGGTGATCCGACTTACCGTATTTTATTTACGCCAGTAATTGCCGCTGAAAAAATCTCCGCGCAGCAGGTTCGCTTTACCATTGATAAAAATGTTCGTGAAGCGGCGCTGATTGCCGCCTCATTGCCAATTATTTCCAAAGCATATTACACAAAAGTTGAATTTGATAAAACCACTCTCGAAGCGCCGCTTGGCAGCGGACCATATATGGTTGAAAAGCTTGATGCCGGACGCTCGATAACTTACCGGAGAATCAAGAATCACTGGATGGAAAAAATTCCGGCAACGCGCGGAATCAATAATTTCGATAGCATAAATTATGATATGTATCGCGATGAAAACGTAGCTTTGGAGGCTTTTAAATCCGGCGCTTATGATTTCCGGCGCGAATATGTCGCGCGTAATTGGGCAAAGGCTTATGATCATCCGGCAATTGCCAGCGGGAAAATAATAAAGCGCGAAGTTGCTGATAAAACGCCGCAGGGAATGCAGGCTTTTTTATTTAATACGCGCCGCGAAAATCTTGCCGACAAAAGAGTCCGCGAAGCAATTGCGCTGGCAATGGATTTCGAATGGCTGAATAAAACCATTTTCTATAATGCTTATAAGCGCAATAGCAGCTTCTTCGGCAATACTGAATTCGCCGCTCCTGATGCAATTTCTCCGCCGGTTACTGATGGTTCCGGCAATCCGCGCGCAAATTTGCTTAAAGCTCAGGAACTGCTCAACGATGCTGGCTGGATGGTTAAAGACGGCAAACGCGCCAACGCGCAAGGCAAGCTGCTTAGCATAGAATTTCTGTTACAACAGCCAACTATGGAGCGCGTAATTGGACCGCTGCGTAAAAATCTCGAACGAATTGGCATTGCCAGCTCAATTCGCATGGTTGATAGTTCGCAATATCAGAAACGCATTGATGATAAGGATTTTGATATAATTTCAATCTGGATAAATCGTGGTTTATTTTATCCGGGCAATGAGCAAATGGCCTTCTGGCATTCCAGTCAGGCTGATGTTAAAGGCGGCAATAATTTAGCCGGCAGCAAAAATCCACAAATAGATAAAATCCTTGAAAAGCTGATTAATGCAAAAAACAAAGAAGAACTTGTTTCAGCTGGACAAGCGCTTGATCGCACTCTGCTTGCCGAACATTACGTCATTCCGAACTGGCAATCAGCATCTTACCGCATAGCTTACTGGAATAAATTCGCCATGCCAAAACAACCGCCAAAATACAGCCTGGGCTTTGAAACATGGTGGATTTCTGAAAAAACCAAGTAGATGAAACTCGCTAACTACGAACTACGAACTACGAATTACGAATTACAACTACGAATTACAAACCAATTATGCTCTCATATATAATTCGCCGTATTTTATTTATGATTCCAACTTTATTTGGAATTATGGTGTTGAATTTTGCCATTGTGCAAGCCGCTCCTGGCGGTCCGGTAGAGAAAATGATCGCGCAGCTTACTGACATAACCAGCAATCACGATGCAACTTCAAGAATAAGCGGCGTTAATTCTGATATGGCCGCTAAGGAAACAGCTAATACGCTGAATATGTCGCGTGCTTCTGATTCAATCTATCGCGGCGGACGCGGTCTTGATCCGGAAATAATCAGAGATATTGAAAAAATGTATGGTTTTGACAAGCCGCCGCTGGAACGGTTTTTTATGATGATCGGCAATTATCTGCGCTTTGATTTCGGCGAAAGTTTTTACCGCAACGAGCGCGTGGTAACGCTTATTATGGACACTTTGCCGGTTACTATTTCGCTTGGCTTATGGACAACATTAATAACATATCTGATTTCAATTCCTCTGGGAATTAAAAAAGCCGTGCGCGATGGCAGCTCTTTTGATGTGACAAGCAGCTGGATTATTATAATTGGCTATGCGATTCCGGGCTTTTTATTCGCAATTCTGCTGGTGGTGCTGTTTGCCGGCGGCAGCTATCTGCAATGGTTTCCACTGCGCGGACTGCATTCAGATAGCTGGCAGGACTTATCACTATACGGAAAAATAGCTGATTATTTCTGGCATATAACCTTGCCGGTTCTGGCAATGTCAATAAGCGGCTTTGCCTCTCTTACCATGATGACTAAAAACTGCTTTCTTGATGAAATTTCCAAACAATATGTGCTAACCGCGCGCGCTAAAGGATTATCCGAAAATGAAATTCTCTATGGTCATGTATTTCGTAATGCAATGCTGATTGTGATTGCCGGATTTCCCGGCGCGCTACTGCGGATATTTTTTACCAGCGCCTTGCTGATAGAAATTATTTTCTCACTAAACGGCCTTGGCCTGCTCGGTTATGAAGCAGTGGTTAACCGCGACTATCCTATAATTTTTGGCAGTTTATATATATTTACAATAATAGGATTACTGCTTAACCTGCTCGGCGACATAACTTACATGATGATTGATCCGCGCATTGATTTTGAAAGAAGAAACTATTAGGCACTGTTAGCTAATTCTACTATGCCTTGCTACAAACACCGTTTTCTGCG
>CAZFJN010000062.1:0-6864 GCA_964519595.1 uncultured Rickettsiales bacterium | reverse complement strand
AGCAAGGGACTGAAAATCCCTGTGTCGCTGGTTCGATTCCGGCTCCGGGCACCACGCGTCGCCCTTACGGGCTATGCGTGGCGCAGCCGCCCGGCGAAGTTCCGAAGGAACGAAGACGTGGCAGCCATGTGGAGCATCATCGGCTTGGGCGAAGCATCTGTGTCTGGCGTAGCTTTAGCGAAGCCAGATGTACGGCATAGCCCGAAGGGCGACGACGGACTGGTTCGAACTTTCTCCGCGCGGGGGTGTACCATCCTTCGCCGATCCATATCCAAAACTTAGCTACAGCGCGACTGCACTGGAGCATATGAAACGGATGAAATATGTTTATATTCTTCAAAGCTAAATAGCACCTGAACGTAGCTTTAGAGAACGCGGAAGCCAGCGTAACGCAATCAATATATTGATTGCGAAATAGTTTAATTAACGCGCCTAAAAGCGTAGCTTTGCAATAGTTTTATTTTTTGAGAAAATTTATGAGCGCACATGATTTTAATAAATGGGTTAGAGACGAATGTCCTTGGGCCAGTAGAAGTTATGATAGCGACGGTCCACCTAAACTAGTCCGCTCAGATAGTGAGCGATATCCGTGGATGATTGAAATTGCTACCGTCAATGCTTCTGATTTTATTGAGATCCTAGCGCAAAAATTTCAAGTGCGTATTCCACAAGAACAAACTGGCTGGACGTTTAGCGGCGATTTTTTTATTTATCTTACGCAAGCACAGAAAGCTAGGCTTTCTAAAACGTGCGAGCGTGGCGGCCCACATTAACCTGACCTTCTCTGCCTTTGAAAATGATTGCCCATCTGTCCTTGAACGGATTGTTTTTATTGTTCATATTGTACTCTCATAAATGGGCAGGAACATATGACACAACAGCACTCTTCCACCATCAATCAACTTTGCGCTGTGCCTTTGGTAAAGCCGGATCAGGTGGTGTTTCGCATCAATGGTCATGAAGGCAGGGTGGTGTTAATGGATGAGTTTGCAGAGCGGTCTGTAGAGCGTCACCGCCCGAATTTTTACTCGCAGACAGATTTGATGTTTGGCTACATTTTCAAGAATCCCAACCGCGTGATTACGCTTGATGAGTTGCGTACGAATATTGACAGGCGGCATTTATCGCTGACATTTACCTCTGTCGTGAGTGAGCTAAAATTCACAGGAAAATTACGCAGGCTGTTTTTCCGAGCTTCCAAATCACACCTCATTTTTTATAACCCGATCACGGTTGGGCGGATGCAGGCACTGGGCATTTCATACGAAGACATCATCCCCTATATGCTTGAGAAATCCTACCCATCCCTGCGCCCTGCATCGGTATTACCTCTCAAGGCAGTGGCATAAAAATCATCAGCTACAGCGATTTGCACCTTGAGTTTAGAGGTGCTGGCGCTTTTTGCCAAAAATTTTTATGACCAATTTTTTGTTAAGTTCTATATTTTATTTATTCCGCTACCTTTATATTTTTCATAAATTCTACCACTTCGTCGTTGCAGCTTATGTCTTTGTTGGTTACTGGTTGTTTTAGGGCTATTCCGGACAGTGATTTGCAGCGTGAGAGGGCGACATATAGCTGGCCGGGGGCGAATGCGCCATTGCCTAAATCAATAATCACTCGTTCAAGTGTTTTGCCCTGACTTTTATGGATGGTGATTGCCCAGGCCAGCAGCAGCGGAAATTGCTTGTATGTGCCGAGAGTTTTTTCGACAATATCGCCGCTTTCCTTGCTTAATTCATAGCCCAGAGAAGTCCATGTCTCACGCTCTACCTCATGAATTTCATCGCCGATACTGATTGTGACAATATCATCATCGAGCTGCTGCACGATGCCGATTGTACCATTAACCCAGCGATTTTCCCGATCATTTTTCACGAACATCACCTGCGCGCCGATTTTAAGGATCAGCATTTCCGGCGAAGGAAGTCGCGCGCCCTGCATGGCAAAATCGCCGCTAATTTCACCCTTATAGCTACGCATTTTTCCCGCCAGACTTTCCAGCTTTTTCTGGTTTATCTCTTCCGCCAGCACATTAGTGGTGGTAAGCACCAGCGTGCCAGGCGCTGGGCTGGCTTTTGGATTTAAGCGGCTATTGAGCGCTTCGAGTTCTATCGCATCGCATGTTCCGGCGCGAATGGCGTTTAAAATCTGGATGAATGCGCCGTCATTCTGGCGGTGGATGGTGGTAAACTGGATGGTGGTGAATTTCGCCTCCTGATAGGCTTTGCTACAGAAAAAAAATGGCGAGGAATAAAAGTTGCTGTAAATTTGTTTTTCATCACGCGTAACAACTGGCGGCAGTTGAAACAAATCGCCAATTGCACAGATTTGCACACCACCAAACGGCGCATTATTTTTACGAGCGATTTTTAATATACGATCAATGCCGTCAAACATATCGGCGCGAACCATCGAGATTTCGTCGATAATCAGCAATTCCAGATTCCGCAATACTCGCGTGCGCGCCGGTTTTAAGGCTTTAACATCAACAAAGCCCGGCTTGAGGCGGAAAAATGAATGAATAGTTTGTGCGCCGACATTGAGCGCCGCAACTCCGGTTGGCGCAACTACGGCAATTTGCTTGGCGCTGTGCTTACGAAAATAATGCAGAAATGTTGATTTGCCAGTTCCCGCACGGCCAGTTAAAAAAACATTCGCCTGCGTGTTTTCCAGCAGCTCAAATGCCTGCTTAAACTCAGTGGTTATTTTGCAATTATCCTCCTCCGGCGCGGCAACAGCGGCGGCAGGCTCACGTTTCTGCGTTTTCGGCGGCTCGGCTTCTTCTGCCGGCGGCTCTAGCTCAATCAAGCCCTGGCGAATCAGCTCCGAACGAATCGAACCGCGTGTTCTCTGCTGTTTATCGGCAATCTCCCTGATGTCCACGCCATTGGAAAACAGCGATGCTATTTCCGCTTTCTCAGCCTTGCTCCAGGGCTTGCCGTGATTCGCTGGAAGTTGGCGTTTAGACAAGGTAGAGCCAGGCTGCAGAGCCTCCATCTCGGCAATAATCTGCGCGCGCTCGGAATCAAGACGAGAAAGCCGCGCCGATAACTCCGCCCAAATATCCCGCTCAACAATGTTAATAACATCAGACATAAAAAACCAATAGCGCAGCCAGAAACAATTAACCACTTTTTTGTGTGGTTGTTTTTGTGTGGTTAATTAATGTCGTTCACTCAGAATTGAGCTTATAAAAGCCGTTTTGTTGCCAAGGATTTACCGGAATGGGATTTCTATATTTGCTCGTTATGCTGCGATTCAATCGCTCTTTTGCGCCAATGGTTCATCAGCTCGACTAATTGCTCGGCAGTCATTCCATAATTATTCGGCAATACGGAATTATATTCTGGTTGCTTACGCTTGGAGGCCTTACTTGTGGCGGTATATGTGTAGTCATTGAACGATACAAGTTTTTCTTTAGAAGGACCGTAAAAAATAGGAGTTCTCCGACCATCAGATAAAACAACTATCGATGATATTCTTTTTTTCTCTTTAAATAATCTTTTGAGCCATTTTATATCATTCTGTTCAAACACTGTGAATTCAGAAACATCTTTCCATTTATAGCATTTTTTGCTGCCAAATATAGAAGTGGAAAAATGATCCTTGTCGAGTATTAGCGAGACCGTCGAAGGAAAAATTAATTGCCATCCACCAACCAATATAGGCCCTATGCAAAAAACAGCCCAGCACCATAATAAAACGAGCGGCATTTCTTCATTTGGACTATGGCTACGCGCCCAATAGCTTAGAGCCAGAAAAGACAATCCAACGCCTATCAAGCCTATTGACTCACCAACAGCGCTGCGTAAAAAAACTGGCGGCGGTTTATCAAAATAAGATTTATACACGATATTATTAACCACTATGAATTTCCTTTGCAAAATAATCGCCAACTAAACCTAATGTAGAAAAAATTATGTGGCAAGCGAGTAAAGATAAGTAAATTGCTTTGATCACAGTTCAAATTCTTGTAATGGTGTATTAGTAATGTTGCATTAGTAATTGCCAGATAGGGTATTTGTGCAGTAATTGTTGTGCATGATTAAAGATTTTGACAATTGGAATAGACAAAAGAAAAGCACCAACGAACGGCAAATCAGAGCGCCTTTCAGGGAAGGGGACATATGGTGGTGTAGTCTGGGCGCGAATGTTGGCGACGAGCAAGACGGCAAAGGCCGCTTCTTTTCGCGTCCTATACTGGTGTTCAAGAAATTCAACAAGAGTATTTTCCTGGGAATACCGCTCAGCACGATCATCAAGGATAATCGCTTTTACCATCAATTGCATTTTAAAGGCACTGATCAGTGCGTTGTGCTATCACAACTCAGGCTGTTAGACGCAAAGCGTCTGGAAAACAGAATGGGGGATTTACCATCGCATGAATTTGAGAAGGTGAAGGAAAAGCTGAAGCAGCTTATCTTCTAAAATACTCAGCCCTCGATTTTGCAATCGAGGGCTGCGGTGGCTATTGCCAATTTATGTTAAATTATAACCATAAAACCCCCTGAATTGCAAGCGATATTCACAAGAAGATATTCACAAGATAAGTAAATTGCTTTGATCACAGTTCAAATTCTTGTAATGTTTTCAGCATTTCATCAGGAATTTTGAGGTTTTATGGTTGATTCCACTCTTATCATTGCCAACCTTACCAGCCCTGCCGTTATTTGCTTTGTAATTGGCGCTTTTGCGGCAGTGGTCAAAAGCGATTTGCGTGTGCCGCCGCAGGTTCATGAAACGATTTCCATGTATTTGCTATTTGCCATTGGACTTAAAGGCGGCATTGCTTTATCGGCCGCAAATGCTGATGAATTATTGCGCCCGATAATGGCGACGCTGGCTCTAGGCGTGGCAACTCCGGTTACGGCTTATATTCTGGCGCGGAAATTTGGCAGACTTGATGTAATTAATGCCGCGGCAATTGCGGCGCATTTTGGTTCAGTATCGGCGGTGACTTTTATGGCCTCGCTGAATTTTGCTGAACAATCGAAAATCTCCTATGAAGGATTTTTAACCGCGCTGCTTGTAGTGTTGGAAATTCCAGGAATTGTCATTGCGCTGGCGATTGCCGGGCTGCTGTCTGGCGGCAAGAAGGTACATCTCGGACATGTTGTGCAAGAGGCGCTTACCGGAAAGAGCGTGATATTGCTGGCGGGGGGATTGCTGGTAGGATTGCTGGGCGACCGCGCCGGCGTAGACGCAATAACCACCGTGTTTATCACGCCGTTTCAAGGGGTGCTGGTGTTTTTTCTGCTGGAAATGGGCGTAGTCGCGGCTTCAAGATTGAAGGAAGTTAAAGCGTCATTGCCTTTCATGCTGGCGTTTGGAACATGTGTTCCTTTGCTGTTTGGAACGGTTGGAGCGCTTGTGGGAATGTGGGCAGGATTATCACATGGCGGTACGGCGATATTAGCAACAATGTCGGCAAGCGCCTCCTATATCGCCGCGCCGGCAGCGGTGAAAATGGCCTTGCCGGACGCAAATCCCGGCCTGTATCTCACCACCTCTATCAGTATCACCTTGCCATTTAACATCATCATTGGAATTCCGCTCTATTTTGCTTTGGCGCAATGGCTTATTAAGTATTATTAGTAAGTATTATTAAGATTGTGCTGCGTTCCAATTGGTCGTAAAATTCTCTCATGAAAAACTTCATCAGCACATTTATGGTTATGGCACTCGTTATGGCAACGAGCTTGCTGATGGTAGGATTTCTAACCGCGCCAGTATACGCCAAAACATCAGAATACATGCTCACCATTGAGAAGTTGCCTGTAAATATTACGGGCAAACCAATCGAGAAAATCACCGTTAATGGCGGCATACCAGCTCCCACACTTCGCTTCACCGAAGGCGATGAGGCGGTGATCCACGTTACCAACAAAATGGATGAGCCAACCTCTATTCACTGGCACGGCTTGCTGCTGGATGGCGCAATGGACGGCGTAACAGGCTTCAACGGTTATGAAGCGATTAAGCCGAACACAACCTTCACTTATCGTTTCAAAATCCGCCAGACGGGGACATACTGGTATCACTCACACACTGCTGGTCAGGAACAGGACGGGCTATATGGCTCGATCATCACTTCACCAAAAGGCAAAGACCCAATTGCAGCTGATCGTGATTATGTGATTGTGCTGTCGGATTTTTCGGAGGAGCATTCCAGCGACATTATGGCCAACCTCAAAATGTCCTCGGATTATTACGCCAATGCGCGGTTGACGCTCTCTGATTTCTTCAACGATGTCAAAGAACGTGGGCTCGATAAGGCTTGGAAAGACACAAAAGACTGGGGCGATATGCGGATGATGCGTACCGATCTGGCCGATGTTACTGGCTATACATTCCTCGTAAACGGCAAATCACCTGAGCAAAACTGGACAGGCATTTTCAAGCCAGGTGAGAAAGTGCGCCTGCGCTTTATCAACGCCTCAGCTATGTCATTTTTTGATGTGCGAATTCCTGAACTGAAAATGAGTGTCGTGCAGGCCGATGGTCAAAGCATTGAGCCTGTGGCGGTGGATGAATTTCGCTTTGCACCTGCAGAAACCTACGATGTGATTGTCACGCCGAAGGAGAACAAGGCATACACTATCGCCGCCGAACCGATTGACCGCGCCGGCTTTGCGCTTGGCACGCTGGCAACCGCCGAAGGCATGAAAGGCGAAATCCCAACCCAGCGTCCGCGCGCATTACTTTCCATGGCCGATATGAACATGGAGCAAATGATGAAGGACGATCCCGACATGGACATGGCAAATATGGACATGGAAAGTGGTTGGGCGAAAACGGGAACGCCAGAAGGTCAGAAAGCACTGTCTTACGCTGACCTGCGTTATGCAGGCGTGCAGAAAG
>CAZFJN010000061.1:0-7107 GCA_964519595.1 uncultured Rickettsiales bacterium | reverse complement strand
TAGCCATGGCTAAAAAGAAATCAGAAGAAGCCAAAGAACAAGATGCGAAACCTAAAACAAGGGACTGGGTTGATGGGCTTTATACAAAAATTAAAGGTAAACTAAGAGATTTTGGTATAGATTACGATTCCCTAAATAATCTTAGGCAAGGAAATAATAGCCATTTAATGTGGGAGACAGCAGAAAAGCTCGTTAAAGCCGTCTATCCAGATGATACCAAAAAACAAAACGAATATAGAAAAAAAACAGATTACCCGCAGCGGAATTTTAATCATTGGTTGGAAGAGGCGTGTAAGAACGCAAGAATAGAGCCACCACTCACCATTAAGGATATCATAGATGCACAAGCCTATCGTCAAGAAATTGCGATTAAAGCACATGATTGGAAAGAGGGCATAACACCAGATATTGTTTTTGAGACAAGCGCCGAAAGGACACAATGTAATTTCGAAAGAGGTTTGAAGATTTGCCAGCAGATTGGGGTTTATACTACTGGTAATACATTGAGTAGCAAGACTCTTTTAGACATCGCAGACTTCAAAAAACAACATGACAGACTTGAAGCCGAGCTAAGTCCGGCAATTTATGCATTCTCTAAGTTGATGAAGTCTGATCAGTTCGTTAACCATAGTGAAAATCAAATTAAAAGATATATAGATGATGATATTGCTGCTGGTATTGGTATAACAGTAAGTGCATTTCGTGGTTATAAAAATAGAGAAGGAGTTATTCCTGTTTTCAAGGTTCTTAAGAAAATAATTGCTTTTTTTCAAAAAGAAGCCCGACCTTTTTTGAGTAAATTGGATGCACAACATAGTAATGATTCTGAAGAAGGTCAGGAATTTTTAACTGCTGAACAAAATACCTTGGATAAGCCGTGGAACATTGATGATTTCCTCGATATTGCCAAGAAGATTGCTGCAAGATTTCCAGAATGTAAAAAACCGAAAAAGAAAGAATCAGAAGAAAATAAAGGATTTCGTGAAGCTATATTAGATATTTTACTAGCTTGTAATATTACTCGGGAAAATTTTGCCCTATTGGTTTTTGGTATAGAAACAAATGATGATGGTGATAAAATAGACAAGCAGCCCCTTCTAAGCTCTCTATTTCTCGGTAATACAAATATAAAAAATAATCAAAGTGACTATACAAAAGATTTTCTTGATGCTTTAGGGCTGGAAAGTAAAGAGCAATTAATAGATTTGCATAAAGCTGCCGAAAAAGTTATCGAAGCGCGGAAAAAAATGTTTGCTAATAAAGAAAATGCAGAAAAAGTAAGAGAAAATATTGGAAAAATAGCAAATGAAATCATTGGCGATGACGACAAAGCTTCGTATAATACTGTGCTAAATAAGATGCATGAGATGATAGAAAACCATCAAATATGCTGGGACAGTAGGTTTGTGAAAAATGCTGTCCTGCATCCTAATGAATTTGTGGTTTCGGTTGGTTTGGACGATCCTGATTCAATGGTTGGATTATCAAAAACTGTTCCTAAGAAAGCTAAGTTTGTTGATGGCAATGATAAATACGCTGTTGCCGCAAGGATCTTCAATAATGTTGCAAATCAGCGATTAAGAGCAATGAACCCTGAACATTCCTACGAATTTGACGCCATGAGGCGCATGGGAGTTGTAGATGATGAAGTTGCAGCGGAATTTGAGCTGATTGCTGGGTTTACTCATGATCTTAATACAAGAATTGCTGCGGTAAAAAAGGCCAGTGGCGTTGATAGTGGGGAGGTTGCTGCAGAAGGTGAAGCTCCAGAATCTCCAGAAGGTCAGGTACATACTCAGCTACATACTGAGAGAGTAATAAAAAGCCAGAGTTCTAATATAGAGCGCGGCGGCAGGTAATAACCATTGGTCATTGCCGAAGCATAGCAGGAAAACAGGCAAGTTTTTCTGCCGTTTTTTATCTAAATTTCTGAAAGAATTATTTATGAAAACCATTTCTACTCAACTTGCCGCGCATATTGCCGGCGAGGTTACTACTCTTGCGACTTGTTGGAAGCTGGTTCGTCGTGACGCAAGCATTATGGGTTTTACGGATCATGATCGTGACATTGTTTTCAGCGGCCTGACTTACCGGGCGGCAACCGGCATGACGCCAAGCGCGGTTGATAATGCTTCTGATTTGCGGGTTGATAATCTTGATATTGAGGGAATTTTATCGTCCGGCAACATAACCGAGGCGGATATTCTCGCCGGATATTATGATTTTGCGGAAATTGAGATATTTCAGCTTAATTATGCTGATCCGGCGCAGGGGATTATTAAATTGCGCCGTGGCTGGCTGGGCGAGGTTTCGCTGACCAGGCAGCAATTTGTTGCCGAGGTGAGGGGGCTTACGCAATTACTGGCGCAGGATATCGGCGAATATTTCTCGCCGTCCTGCCGCGCCTCGCTGGGCGATTCGCGGTGCAAAATTAATCTGGCGGCGCACACAGTTACCGGCAGCGTCACTTACGGCGCGTCACGCTCCGGCTTTACCGATAGCGCACGCAGCGAGGCCACCGCAATATTCACCGCCGGAAAAATAACCTTCACTTCCGGCGCAAATAACGGCTTATCAATGGAGGTAAAGGAATATATCTTTAAAAGTGGCGTCGGCGGAATTTTAAGCTTTGTACTGCCATTTCCACACGCTATCACCATCGGCGACAGCTATTCATTACATAAAGGCTGCGATAAAACCGTGGCAACCTGCCAAACAAGATTCGCCAATATAGCCAATTTCCGAGGAGAACCACACGTCCCGGGAATAGACAGAATGCTGGAAACAGCCGGGACACGGAGCGAGTGGTAATATTCTGATTGTTATTGTATAGGAATGTGTTTTTTCTGCATTTTTTTCTTTCTTTGCCTCTTCTTTCTTTACCTTAATTTATGACGTGTAAAATATCATAAAGTAAATGCAGGACTCAATGGCCTGGTATATTTACATCCGTTTCTGGTAAATTTGTATCTAGGTCAACTCTTACATCCTCCATTGCCGTCACGCCCATTCCTGTAGGGCGCTCGCGAAGGACCAAGTCTGAAGTTTTCGGGCGCTCCTGATAGTAAGGAAAATTTTGCAATTCAGTATTTTCAGCAACTGTTTCACTAATGCCCCCTTCTTTCTTTGCACCGTATTGCGACAGGTCAGCTTTTGGATCAGCAGCATCGAAAACAATTTTATGCATTTTTTCGCCGCCCAGATCAAAACCGGAATCACCTAAATTTTTCATGGCAATTTCACCACGCTCAGCAGCTTTTTCAAGAAAACGCAAAGAGGAACTTGTACGTGCGTCGACTTGCCATATCCCGCCGGACCTCCTTGTATGTTCAAGCATAGCTTTCATTAGCATAGCTCCAGCAACAGGTTCATCTGGCTTTGCTGCTATATCGCAAATATAATGTTCTTCTTCACTCCATGTGACATAACCCACAATCCCCTTTTTTTCGTGTTCTACTACTATTCCTCGGGGGTCATTACCAGAAGGTCTATCTGCGGTTTGCCAACCTTCTGGATATACTAAGGCAGCAATTTTATCTGCTTCTATCCAATCAGATGGGGAAGCTGGGCGAAACCACATCTTGCTGCTTTCATTCTTAAGAGAGGTGGCATCGGCATTTTCTGCTAATAATACTTGCGTTTTAGCGTCCGTATAATTACCCCTATATTTCTTCGGAAGAGGTAGCGGCTCAATGGCCTTCCAGCGCTCGGGAATAGCGATATCACTCGAATCAATACCTAATGTAACTTTTCTTACTCCCTGCTTTATTAGATAGGCTGCTGCCTGATCATAGAGCATGGCTATTTCTTCTTCGCGATGTTTCTGTCCTTTCAAAGATTCATTATTATCGAATGTGACAGTACTAAATAATTCTGATTTCTCAGGATTCTTTTCATTATTTTCTTTAATCTCTGATTTCCATGCCCAACTACCACTGATAATATTCCCACCCTTGTCTTCAATGACAAATAATTGTGAAAAAGGATCGATCATGCAAGATTCTGCACAAGAGCGTCCAGAACTATGCATAAGATGCTGGCAACAATCCGTGTATAATCCAAAAAAACCTACCCTAACGTCATTTCGTGGTAAAAAGCGTGCTGTTAGGTCACCAACCACCCAACGCTGTGAACTATCAAAAGCTTCCGGTATTTTTTGCCCCTGCATATATAATCTCTCGAACGACGAATAATTTTTGGGGTTTACCCCCCAATGACTAGATTCAAGTGCGAAAGCTTCAGAATTTATGTTTTTATATTGGCGTTTTTGAAGGGTTTTGAGCAAATCATTATATGACATTTTGCGATCATCCGCGCTCAAAATCGGCCAATTTTGTGCAACCATCTGCAATCCGGCAACATCGCATGTAGAAAATTGTCGCAACCATTTATCAAGTCCCTCCAGCTCTTTTGAAGATTTATCGGCAGGTAACCAGTAAATTGCATCATGCACACTTTTCTTTTGAGGGGCATTGAAATGATCGTAGATATTCAATGTACTGGTTGAGCCGTTGCTCCATTTAATGGGTATCTGGGATAATTCTGGGCCTATTTTCCCATTTAAATTTATTTCACCTCTTGCAATGAGGGCATCTTTACGACCATTATCTACCTCATCCGGTGTTTTTCCTCTGACCGTAACTTGGAATTTTTCTCTATTCATTTTTTTAAATGAGAAGGTTAATTGATGTTCCTTGCCTGAGTCATCTTTCAGTACAATCACGTTATCCTTATTGCTATTTTTTGCTACCGGCGGCATTATGCCGGAAGCCCGTTCGAGCCATTCTTCCGAACCTTTTCCAAAAATATTCGTTGTTGCTAATGATGCTAAGCTTGCCCATTGCCCAAGCTCCTTTATATTGCTTTGTCCTTTATCTTTTGCAATATTTGCCATAACCAAACGCCAAGGCGCTATTTTTATGGTTGCCAATGATTTGATTGGTATATCACGAACAAGTGTCTCGGTTTCTTCTTTCGTTAAGCCGCTACGTCCATGCAATATTTTTGTAAGAATCAGCTCGCGGTTTTTGGGTACATCGTCAAAAAATCCCTCGGCAATTAATTTCTGACGAGGTTGAGCGACCATTTCATCATATTTTTTTCTGAACAAATCTCTAAGTTCTGAATTGTCCTTCCATTGCCGTACGGCATCGGAACTTGAATCAATAAATAGAAGCCCATTATTAGTATCGTGTAAAACACCTTCAGGTAGTTGGTTCCGGAAAAATCGTAAAGCAAACTGATTGGCTATCTGGCCGGCTACCATCAATTCCCAATCTCCGGCAGAACTTATTTCTTTTGCAAGCCATTTTGGGATTGCAGGAGTGTGTGCCCAAATACGCAATAAAGGCTTTAATTCAGCCTCATCCGTAATATGGGCTATATCTTCGCCCGCTTTCAGCGTGGTTAAAAGATCGCTTGTCGATAATGTTTGATATTGTCCTTCAAGCGTCTTCACTTGTTCCACAAGTTCGATTTCTTTTTCTATATTTTGTGATGGAAAATGCTGACACGCCAGTATAAATGATTCATACCGCTCTAGATATTTTTCAGCAACGTCCGGCTCTAACTTGCGATTGGTAACCGATAGATAAGTTTGCCCCATTGCTTTAATTTTGTTGCGAACTGATTCATCCCTCATAGCCATCTTCAATAGAGGGTGTTCCAAATTATTATAAAAACTGAGTACCTTTGGTAATTCTTTGTAAATCTCAAAGAACTCTTCCTGTTTATTTAGAAAGTGACAAACCTGGGTTAAACCTATCCTTGATCCAGACAAAGTGATATATGTGTGTCCCATCTTTTTGAGAATTTTGATCTTATCACTAGTTTTCTCATCACAAAAAATTATAGCCATAATTACTGAGGCCATGCTTGTATTTTTCCACTCAATACCATCGAATGTATCATGAAAAACACTGCTCATGATGTATTCACGCTTCGAACTATCGGCATATTTTTTTGTGTATTCTTCCATCGAAGCAATGAAATCCAAACTATGATCTATGTGCTGTTCAATATCTGAAATTAGAATTTTACTTCCAGTTGCAGTGTGATAGGCTTTAGCCATTGCTATGAGTGTCGCTGGATCATGACGCATTAAGCTAAGAATTATTGCCTTGCCATTACCGCTAATATACTGCCTCACTTCTGGAAGCATAGGACTGATCTTTTGTAACCGATCTATTACTTCAGGCGGAAGCTCATTTTTTTGTGGGTCATCTTCTATCATTTTTATTATTCAATTAAAGGAATATTGATGCCATATTTTGCTGTTAATTCTTTTGATTGGGACATGTTTGGCTTACCCCAACCGCACTCAAGTATCTTTCCAAAATCAGTAAGATTCATGGTATGATCGCATAATTTTTTCTGATATTCATAAAATCGGAATGGCTTCAGCTCTATTATAAACCAAGCTGGATAACCATTTTCAACAGCCCTAACATACCTTATGAATTTATTCTTACTTTTAAGTAACTTGACTGAAAATAGCATGTTAATGCCTTGTTTCTTGCACTCGGTTTATTTTACAAACCATTGATTAAGATAAAATTAAACTTACGTTTCCCTATAATTATTAAGGCTTTTAGATTTTGTAATAGTCATCCAATTTGCCATCATATTGATGGCAAATTGGTATTGTATGGTAATATTCTCCTGGTAATTTCTTTATGCATTCTTTCTTTACATTCCGCCATTTATGCCGTAGCATGAACTTATGACAGCGATTGCAGACGCTTTGCGTGATACAGTGGCCACCAAAGATGACATGCAGTCATTGAGGGCTGAAATGCGCGAACTAGAGCTACGTCTTACCATTAAAATAGGGGGCATGATTATTGCTCTAGGCGGACTGCTGATCGCCATAAAATATTTTGGCTAAAATTCTCTCATTTCAATGGATATTGCGGAATTTTAAGCTTTGTACTGCCATTTCCAAACGCTATCAGCATCGGCGACAGCTATTCATTGCATAAAGGCTGCGATAAAACCGTGGCAACCTGCCAAACAAGATTCGCCAATATAGCCAATTTCCGAGGAGAACCACACGTCCCGGGAATAGACAGAATGCTGGAAACAGCAGGAACACGTAGCGAGTGGTGA
>CAZFJN010000060.1:0-7584 GCA_964519595.1 uncultured Rickettsiales bacterium | reverse complement strand
CTACGCAATGAATTCTGGGATGACCGCCTGCCGGAAGATCGCACTGATTTATGGCGAGTTATTGATTCAGTAGCGCGAGTTACTGCAATAAATTTCACACGCCATAACGAAGATTATAAAGACTGCGAAAAATGGAATTATGATGATTTTCTTGCCGTCTGGCAGCAGACATTTAACGGCAAGGAAGAAAAGCTGCTCGAAATTATCGGCGTATCAGCGCCGCCGCAAATTGAGAAATTTGAATTTTATCACGGCAATTATCATCCGATTTATGATCGTGATTTAAGAGCTTCCGGCAAGAATATTACTGACTGAACCGGCAATTTCCTGCATCATGATTTTAGGATCTTTGCCAATTTTATGCAGATTCTCGGCAAACCGCGCCGGCTTCGTTCCTGAATGTCCGGATAATTTCAAAATCTCAACCTTCTTGCCACTGGCAAGCGCCTCGCTCATCATATTCACTGAATCATTAGTTACATAGATTTTATCCGCGCAGGCAAGCATTCCAAGATAAGGATTATCTCCCTTGCCTTCATAAATAAAAACCTCTCCTCTCCAGCTATGCTGCGCCAATAAACAGCTATTAGCGCCGCCAGTTCTCCGCGAGATGGTTATAAGCAATGATCCGGAAATTTTCTCAAGCTGTAAAATCAACTCCCTCATGGCTTTTGTAGTAAAATCATATTTATTAGTTGAACCGCCAATTAAAACCGCATTCCATGGTCGTGGTAAATTCGCAAATCGCTCAAACCATAAATTCCTCGCCTCCTGAAGCTTTTCCTCAGTTATATTATGCAGCGCATAAGGAGTTTTTATTACATTGCTGCCCTTGATGCGATCATGTTCCATGGCAATAACCACATCAAAATTACGCGCTGACATTTGCGGATCTTGAATATGTATGAATTTTGTTGATTGCTGATAATTCTTATCTGACAAATTCCGCAAATAAGCAGAAACCAGCGCCGCCTTTCTTCCACAACTTATAATAATCTCCGGCAATTCTTCAAATAGCTTCATAGTGTCTGCGCTGATAATCGGAAAGATTCTGCCACCGCCTAAATCAAAACAGCAATTCGGCAGATAATGCCACGGAAGATTAACGCCAACTGTCAGTTCACTGAGCGAATAATCCATAGCTTCCGCAAAAGACCGCAATTGCGCGACCATTCCGGCGCTGCCGTCGCTAATTCCAAAAGCTTCCTTCTTCATATCAGCCCTTTGCTTTTGAAGGAAAAATGTTTATTGGCGCTGATTATCAGATGATCATGAACAGCAATTCCCAGCGGCAACGCCGCAGCGATTATCGTTCTGGTTATTTCAATATCGTCTTTACTAGGATTTACATCACCACTAGGATGATTATGCGCGAGGATAATACTGCTTGCGCCAAGCTCCAGCGCCCTTTTCACCACCTCACGCGGATAAACCGGAGCATGATTAACCGTACCTTTCTGCTGCCGCTCATCAGCAATAAGCTGCAACTTGCTGTCTAAAAATAAAACGTGAAATTCCTCATGTATGTTATGTCCGATATGCAAACGGCAATAATCAAGCAGCTGCGTCCAGTTTTTCATAATTGGCTTATTAGAAAATTCCTCTTTCAGAATTCTCTCTGAAGCCGCCTTGGCAACTTTAATCGCCACAACCGCCGCTTCATTAACTCCCTCAACCATCAGCAACGCTTCAGTTCTCGCATGAAGCACGCCGCCAAAACTTTTAAATGCAGCCAGTAAATTCTTCGCCATTGGCTTAACATCGCCAATCGGCTTGGCCGGAAATAAAATCATCTCCAGCAATTCATAATCCGCCAACGCTTCCGCTCCGGCTCTTAAAAAACGCTCGCGCAGACGCTTTCTATGGCCAGCCTTATGCGCTTTCTCCATTGTTGCGTTTGTTGCATTTGTTGAATTTTCAGTCATCAGAGCGCTTCCAGATGCTAAATACAATAATATATATTAAAGGGTACATCTATTAACTCGCTTTGGCAATAAAGCGCGAAGGAATGGATACCGAGGAAGCATCATGTACATCAAGTACTTGATGCTTTCGAGGGAGGCTCCATTCCAAGCAGATTTGAAGCCAAAGTAGAGTTAATAGATGTACCCTAAACATCATTATCATATATTATAAGGCGGAAAATTCTTGCCGCTCGGCGAGCTGGTAAAAATCTCAAAACCATCAGCAGTTACCGCTATGCTATGCTCAAATTGCGCGGAAAGGCTCTTATCTCGCGTTGTAACCGTCCAGCCATCATGTTTATTCAGAATAGTCGCCCAATGTCCGGCATTAATCATTGGCTCAACGGTAAAAAACATTCCTTCGCGCAGAACAACTCCTTCTTTGGCTTTTCCATAATGTAAAATGCTTGGAGAAGTATGAAAAACCTTGCCGATTCCGTGTCCGCAATAATCACGCACCACCGAGTAACCATGTTTCTCAGCATAAGTCTGAATCGCCTCGCCAATATCGCCAACCGTGTTGCCCGGACGAACCTGCTCAATTCCCAACATCATCGCTTCATAAGTAATTTGCGTAAGCCTTCTGGCTTTTATCGAAGGCTCGCCAACAAAATACATCCGGCTGGTATCACCATGCCAACCGTCAACAATCACCGTCACATCAATATTGACAATATCGCCATTTTTAAGCTTTAAATCTCCAGGAATTCCATGACAGACAACATGATTAACCGACGTGCAGATTGATTTCGGAAAACCACGATAACCAAGCGGCGCCGGAATTGCTCCGGCAGCAATAATCATGTTATGACAAAAATCATTAAGCTCAGCAGTAGCAACGCCCGGCTGAACCATACTGCTCACCGCGTCAAGCACTTCCGCCGCCAATGCCCCAGCGCGACGCATTCCGGCAAAATCAGCAAGAGAATGAATTTTTATAGGAGGATCTTCTTCCATATGTTATCAATAAGACGTATAATCTAAAACATCAATATTTACTTGCTCCCTAATCCCTAATCCCTAATCCCTAATCCCTAATCCCTAATCCCTAATCCCTAACCCCTAGCCCCTAGCCCCTAAATTGATATGCAAGCACCAACCGCCTGTCTTATAATAATAGGAAATGAGATTTTATCAGGCCGCACACAGGATAAAAACCTGTCATGGCTTGCTACTGAGCTGAATGCGCTCGGCATCAGGCTGATGGAAACGCGGATTATTCCTGATCTGGAGGATGTTATTCGCACCACCATTACCTTCTGCCGCAATCAGTTTAATCTGGTTTTTACTACCGGCGGCATTGGCCCTACTCATGATGATATAACCTCCGCCTGCATTGCCAAGGCCTTTGGCGTGCCGCTTATCCGGCATCCGGAAGCCAAATCATTGCTGGAAAAACATTATCCGCCTGAGCAGATCAATGAAGCGCGCCTGAAAATGGCCGATATTCCGCAAGGCGCAACTCTGATCTATAATCCGGTTTCCGCCGCTCCCGGTTATATAATAGAAAATGTTTATGTCATGGCCGGCGTGCCACGCATAATGCAGGCGATGTTCGATAATATCAAACACCGCTTAAGCGGCGGCGCGCCAATGATCTCGATGACCGCCTCCGCCTTTATAACCGAAGGCGTAATCGCTGAGGAATTAGGCCGCATTCAGGAAAATTTTCCAAGCGTTGAAATAGGCAGCTACCCATTCGTCAGACAGCAAAAACTGGGAACCAGCCTGGTAGCCAGAGCAACCGACAAAGCATTACTGGAAAAATGCCATCAGGAACTAATAAAACTGTTCGAAAAACACACCAAAGAAATCTGGAAAGAAGAACCAAACGCCGAAGCGCTGTAATAAAAAAAACAAAAACAATCGCGCTTAATACAACAATTAAACTGCAAACAATAGAGTTTTATTGTCAATATATGTGAATTTCAATTGACTTTTGACATAAAATCTGCAAATATGCGTTTTATGCTACATAAAATTGTCATTGAAAACTTCTATTCCATCGCCGATCAGCAGGAACTTGCCTTTGCAATTCCTGCCAATGCTCCGGACTTGCCTTGCTTTAGAGTGTCACGCTCTGATGAAAATATCAGGCTACCTTCAGTCGTCGGTTTTTTTGGCCCTAATGCATCTGGCAAATCTACAATTCTTCGCGCGGTTGTTTCTGCTGCTATGTTTGTTTGTCATAGTTTCAGCTGGAATAATGATGATATAAATCTTTATTTCCAACCCTACAGGCAAAAAAAATGGTGGGGAAAGCCTACTAAAATTATTATTGAATTTGATAGCCAGCTTGATGAGAATGCGCCCTCTGCATTATTTCGTTATGAAATACATATCACACATCAAGAGAATAATTTTGGCAACAAAGCAGTGTCTTATGAGGCTCTTTCCTATGCGCCAAAAGGAAAATTCCGCCGCTTATTCGAACGCGAAGGACAAGTATTTCGTTTTGGCCAGGAATTTGGAATTGCCGCGCACAACGATCCACGCAAGGAGAGCATCCGCCCTAACGCCAGCGTACTCAGCACCTTGGCAAAATTTAACCATCCTCTTTCCAGTTTTTTACTGCGACTGGTTGGCCAGTTACAAACCAACATGCGCGGTTTTGACAAATTACAGGCAACCGAACATGAAATAGTATCCGCCTACTCCACGCATAAGGATTGCTTAGATGAATTAAATCGTGAACTCAGGCGTTTTGACGTTGGCCTTGAATATATGGCAATTGTGCAAGGCAATAACGGATTATTCGCCAAATTCCAACATACAGGACTCGATGAATTTATTTTCTTTGCCGAAGAATCAAGAGGCACGCAGAGATTTATAGAGTTTTTCTGGCGTCTTCATACCGCGCTGAAAACAGGAAGTGTTGCCATTATTGATGAGCTGGACACTGATTTGCATCCATTGCTGCTGCCCGAGATTTTTCGCTGGTTTGGTGATTCAGAACGCAATCCTCACGGCGCTCAATTGCTTTTTAGCGCTCATAATCCTGCTCTTCTTGATGATTTAGAAAAAGAACAGACATTCTTTACCGAAAAACCAATTGGCAAATCCAGTAATATATATGGCGCACGCGATATAAAAGGGCTGCGCCGTGAACCTAGCCTAATGAAAAAGTACCTTGCTGGTGAATTAGGTGCTGTGCCACATATCGGATAAGATATGACAAAAAGAGTTATTTCTCAACGAACACGATTCTTTCTGGCAGTAGAAGGAGAAGGAGAGCAGTCATTTATTAAATGGCTGAATGAGCTTTGTGAGCAAAACGGATTGCATATACACCTTGATTGTGAGCCTGTTCGTGGCGGTGGTTACAAATCTATGTTAGCCAACGCAGTTCGTTATCGTGAGCGGAAAGAAAGGAAAAAAGCAAAAGCCGCGATCTTGCTATTGGATGCAGACCGCGCTGCTCGTGATGACGGTTGGACAATTGCCCAGCTGAAAGAAGAAGCAACTAAGAAAAATTTCAAAGTCTGTGTTCAATCTCCAAATCAGGAGGGAATTTTATTCAGAATGCTGCCCGGAAACGAACAGATGCAACCAAATTCATCAACAGTTAAACGGCAATTGCTTAATACATGGCCAGAATATAAAAAACCATTAGATGCAAGAACGCTTGCAACAAAATTTACATTACGCGATTTGCATCGCGTCGCACAAATCGATGCGGAATTAAGAGCATTGCTGCAAACTATAGGCTTAATATAGCCTAACGTATTAATAAAATTACATCGATAATTACGATGATAAATTCTCTGAACGTAAAATCCTTGCCAGTTACCAGCCTGATGACCAGATAAACCAGTACCAGCGATAAAAAGCATAATAATGTAGCCAATAAAATCAGTTCCCAGTTCATAATCTGTATTATCTGCTTTACTTTACGACAGTCTACTATATTTTTTATCCTCTGTATCATAGGCAAGGTCGCTTTAAGCTGCAATTTCAGCTTCGGGAAGAATAGAATAATAATAGAAGAAGAATTAAATATGAAGAATTTGTTTGGCTTTTTCCTTATCCTAATGGCTTTAACTGCCTGTTCTTGATATCGCGCATCCGAGCAACCGGATAAGAAAGACCTCTCGGTTTTAATGAGTGGCACTCCCAGAGCTGTCGTTATCGGCGAGCTTGGCCAGCCAGCGGCTTCTGATTTACGCGATGGAAAACGAATCGACGTTTTTTCTTTCGTGCAAGGTTATTCTAGAAGAGCAAAAACTGGACGCGCCTTTGGTCATGCCGTTATGGATGTAGCCACTTTGGGTATTTGGGAAATTGCTGGTATGACCATCGAATCTCGCTATTCCGGCGATAAGATGGCGATTCAGGTTATTTATGATGAAAATGACAAGGTTATGGAAGCAAACGAATATCAAAATGGTAATTCAAAGAAAGAAGGCTAGCCATATGAAAGGCCTAAATTATTTATTGGCAACAGCCATTTTATTATTTATGTCCGGATGCTCACAGAATTTTGAGGAATCAGGTCATTCCAGCATTAATGATTACCAGCTTCTAAATCAAATCCAAGAAGGTGTGACCACGCGCAAACAAGTCTCGGCATTGCTTGGCAACGCCATTGATCGCAATATCCGGGAAACATGGAAAAAAAGCCTTAATGCTCAAGGCGAAGAATTGTGGGAATTCGACTATATTGAAGGCGATAGAACATCAGGATTTTTTGCCCGCAAAAAAATTGTCAAACTTCTGATCACCTTTGATCAGCAGGGAGTGGTAAAAAAGAAAGAACGTAGCATAAAAAGCCGAAGCGCAGGCAGCCTTGATATATTCCGCGATGATTTCTCTATTATTCCCTATAAAGAAGAATTGCCGTTTTAATCAACATCCCAAAATCCCCTCGCCAAAGATTCGGCGAGTCTTATGCAAGCAAGTCAAGCCGCATGAAAACCATGTTGTCCTTCATTGCATCTGTTGTGTTGGGATCGTAAGGGGGGCAGTAGATAAATCCTAGTTTTTCATAAAGCTTATGCGCTGAAGTAAAGCGTTTAAGGCTATCGAGATACACCTCTTGGTAGCCAATGTTCTTCGCATCAACCAATAGTTGGCGCATCAGCATTTCTGCAATCCCTTTGCCGCGCATTGTAGATTGTACATACATGCGCATCACTTCGCCTGTTATCTTGCTGATTGGACGAAGTGCCAAACAACCAAAATAGCGATTTTCAAATTTGGCTAATAGCAGCAAACCTGAAGGCGGCTGGTAAGGACCAGGAAAGTTTTCCAACTCTTCCTTAAGCCCAGCACCCCCTACATTGTAATCGTCGCCAAGCGCTGTTTCCATATATTCAAGCATCAGGGACTTGGCTGCTTCATAATCTCTGAAACAGCTGGCTTTGCAAATCTGTATGCCACCTACGTTTTGTTTCATGTTAGAACCGCTCATCAATTGTCCTATATAATTTCCTCAAAAATAGCACAAAATCGATATCGGAAATTTAGAGCCAAAGCCACTCATTTGTCCACATGGAAAACTTCGAACCTGATTTTGGAGTTTATGTTAGTTTTGAAAAATTAGAATGTTCAGAATCATCTTTTTTAGGATAAATATTTATAATGCTCACTTCAGGCGGGGCCATAAATCTTATTGGCAGAA
>CAZFJN010000059.1:1480-8064 GCA_964519595.1 uncultured Rickettsiales bacterium | reverse complement strand
GGCGAGGGCGAACTATTATCGTTGCGCCGGAAAGTCCTTTGCCAACATAATCATTCGCATCGCCGAGCAATTCTATGCGTAATCCGCCAATAGCAAAAGCGCCAAGTGATTGTCCGGCAGAACCACGCAGGCGTAGAGTAATTTCACCATTTTGATTAACAGCCTTGTTTTTTAACATAACAGAGCTAAGCCGCGCGCCAATTGTCCGCATGGTGTTTTTAACATTGTAAGCTAGTTGAATTTTTTCGCCGCGCTGTATTGCTTCTGCCGCGTCTTTTAACATCTGAGCGTCGAGAGTGTCAGGAACTTCATTGCGCGAAGAAATTGTGCAGAATCTGGCGTAAATACCGCTGTCAGCCTGAGCTAGAATATTATTCAAATCAATGTCGGCAAATTCGTTAGTGCCGCGACTGACTTGTGTCAGCAAATCAGTGCGTCCGATAATTTCATTAAAATTCTTGAAACCAAGAGCAGCCAGAATTTCTCTGGCTTCTTCAGCAACAAAAGAAAACAGATTTATCACCTTATCAACTGTTCCGCTGAATTTTGCGCGTAAATCAGGGTCTTGTGTGGTGATGCCAACCGGACAAGTATTTGAATGACATTGCCTGACTAAGATACAGCCCATTGCTACCAGGCTTGCTGTTCCGAGAGCGAATTCCTCAGCGCCAAGCATCGCGGCGATTACAATATCGCGGCCGGTTTTAAGTCCGCCGTCAGTTTGCAGCTTTACGCGGTGGCGCATTCGATTAAGCGTTAGTACCTGATTCGCTTCCGCTAAGCCCATTTCCCAGGGAATTCCGGCATGTTTTATACTGCTCCACGGACTTGCGCCAGTGCCGCCGGAATGTCCGGAAATTACTATTTTATCAGCCATTGCCTTGGCGACGCCGCTGGCGATTGTGCCGATTCCTGATTGTGCAACCAGCTTGACGGAAACCAGCGCGCGCGGATTTATTTGTTTTAAATCATAAATAAGCTGCGCCAGATCTTCTATTGAATAAATATCATGATGTGGCGGCGGAGAAATCAGCATCACTCCTTCTGTAGAATGACGAAGGCGAGCGATTTCGGCAGTGACTTTGAAGGCGGGAAGTTGTCCGCCTTCGCCAGGTTTTGCGCCTTGCGCCACTTTTATCTGTAATTCACTGGCGCTGTTTAAATATTCGGCGGTAACTCCGAAGCGGCCACTGGCTATTTGCTTGATAGTTGAGTTAGCATTATCGCCATTGGCAAGCGGCTGGTAACGTTCTGCTCCTTCGCCGCCTTCGCCGGAATTAGATGCAGCGCCGATTCTGTTCATGGCAATAGCCAATATCATATGCGCTTCCGGCGATAACGCGCCAAGCGACATTGCCGGCGCGATAAATCGCTTGCGTATTTCAGTTATTGATTCAACTTCATCAATTGGAATTGAAGATTTTACTTCCCTAAAATCAAGCAGATCACGAATATGAACTGGCGGCATTGCTTGCAATCCAGCTGAATATTTTTTGAAAAGCTGGAACGAGCCTTTATTTACTGCTTCCTGCAAGAGATGTGTTAATTTTCCTTCCCAGGCGTGTATTTCCTCACGCGCGCGCGCGCGGTAAAAGCCGCCTAGTGGCAATGAAGGCAGATCAGAAGAATTTTTATGATTGTCTGATGAATTATTAATTGCGGAATTATTGTCTGATAAATTATTATCTGATAAATTATTATCTGAGGAATCATTGTCTGCGGAAAATCCGAGCTTATGACATTTTATCGCTCTTTCTTCTATTCCGGCCAGGCCAATTCCGGAAATTTTCGAAGGCAGGCCAGGAAAAAATTCTAAAACCAGCGCGCGTGATAATCCGATTGCTTCAAAATTCATACCGCCGCGATAGGCAGCGATTATAGAAATTCCCATTTTTGCCATTATTTTCAGCAAGCCCTGATTCATAGCTTCGCGGAAATTGTCGAGTTTACCGTCGATTAAATTTTTATCAGGCGCGTTTTTTGCCAAGCTCTGTTCTTCCAATTTATGTTCTTCTAGGTTCTGCTCTTCTAATTTATGTTGTCTGTGAATTATCGTTCCTTCCGCTACATAAGGATTTACTACTGTAGCGCCGCAGCCAATCATAACCGCCGCCGCGTGAACTTCAAAACATTCGGCAGTGCGTACTAAAATGGAAACTCGTTTGCGTAGCTTGTGTTTAACCAGATGTGTTTGCAATGCTGAAATTGCCAGAATCATTGGAATTGCGACATTGTTTTTATTCATTCGTTCGTCGTTAAGCAGAATATAATTTCGTCCGGCTTTGATTCCTGATTCTGCTTGCTCGATCATGCGATCAAGGCCTTTTCTAAGACAATTTCCATCGCCATTTTCTGATAATTTAAACAGAGTATCAATTTCAGTAATTCGTTCGGAAAAATGTGTTTTTATAGCTTCCAGCTCATGCGAAAGAATAATCGGCGAATCAACAACCAGAATGTTGCTGTGTGAAGCATCAAGCGCCAGATAATTTCCATCATTGCCGAATCTGGTCGTAAGGCTCATTACGCGCCGCTCGCGCAGTGAATCAATTGGCGGATTTGTAACCTGACTGAAATTCTGACGGAAAAAATGATGAAAGCCGCGGCTCTTGTCGGAAAGAATTGCCAGCGGCGTATCATCGCCCATTGAGCCGACTGCCTCTTTGCCATCTGCGGCCATTGGCTGAATTATAGTTTCCACATCTTCATGAGTATATCCGGCAGCAAGCTGGAGCGCGCGCAAACGCGGCAAATTGAGAATTTTTAGCTCTGTTAGTTCCGCCGAGTTTTTGCCAATATTTTTGCCAATATTTTTGTCGTTGTTTGTTTTATTTGTTTTATTTGTTTTATTTGATTTATTTGATTTATTCAATGCTTCCAGATCACTAAGTCGCACGGATTTTTTTATCCATTCGCCATAAGGATGTTCAGCGGCGAGAAGATCTTTTAATTCGCGGTCACGGTACAGCTTGCCGCTGGGAAGATGCAAGCCGATTATATCACCAGGACCAAGGCGGCCACGTTCGATTATTTCGCTGTCGGCAACGTCAATCATTCCGGATTCGGAACATGCCATTATCATGCCGCCTTTGGTTATGCTGTAACGCAGTGGACGCAGGCCGTTTCTGTCCATTCCGCCAATTATCCATTCGCCGTCAGTTGCAGCGATTGCTGCCGGACCGTCCCACTGTTCGGAAAGGCTGTTTAGAAAACTATACATTTCCTTGTGTTTTCTGGTTATGTCAGCAGTCTGCGCCCAGGCTGGAGGAATCAAAATAAGCTTTGCCAGCGGCAGTTTTCGTCCGGCGCGAACTAAAACTTCAAATACTGAATCCAAAGCTCCTGTGTCGGAAGTATTCTCAGGAATAATTGGAATTATGTCGTGAAGATGTCCTTCAAAATTAGGGCAGTGCATGGTTGCTTCATGGCTTCTCATGAAATTGATATTGCCGCGCAGAGTGTTTATTTCGCCGTTATGCGCGATCATGCGGAAAGGTTGCGCTAAATGCCATGCCGGCGCGGTATTAGTTGAGAAACGTTGATGAAAAATTGCATAGCTGGAGACAAAGCGGCTATCGAGCAGATCAGGATAAAAGGCGGTAAGCTGCTCAGCTTTGAATAAGCCTTTATAAATTACTGAGCGCGCAGAAAGCGAGCAGACGTAAAAATCATTTATCGCGCGCGCACGTACGGCTTTTTCAATATTGCTGCGAATAAAATACAAATTCAGCTCAAATTTTGCATCATCTTCATCAGCTTTTCCGGCGATTAGAATCTGCTCGATTTCCGGCCGTGAATCAGTAGCGATCTCGCCGATAACTTCCGCTCGTACTGGAACTTGTCGCCAGCCATATAGACGGTAGCCGAATTTTAGTATTTCCGCCTCGACAATTGAGCGACATGATTCCTGCGCGGCAAAATTCTTTTTTGGCAGAAACATCATGCCGACCGCGAGCTTGTCACTGAGCAAGACTCTTCCTGAGCGCGTTATCTGTTCCTGAAAGAAATCGAGAGGAATTTGCAGATGAATGCCAGCACCATCGCCGGTTTTTCCGTCCGCATCAACCGCGCCGCGATGAAAAACCGCTTTCAAAGCCTCAATTCCGGCTTCCACTACCGCACGAGTCGGCAAACCGTTAAGATTAGCAACAAATCCAACGCCGCAAGCATCATGCTCATTAGCAGGATCATACATGCCGCATTCAGCAAGAACAGCAGCACGAGCGTAAAATCCTTCGTCTTTAGCCAGTATATTGTCACCATTCTGCAGCATTTCGTCATCCTTCAATAACAATCGTCATTCTTAAGCCTAATTGAATGATCTCAGGCAACAGGAAAAATGCCCTTAGGTCAAGCCGAAGAATGACGCGTCATGTTGAAATGATGACGAAAAATGGCGGAATAGCGATAGAAATGTGATAATGTGCGCGGAATTTATAGAGTGCCATTCATTTCGCGGCGTACTGCGTCGGCGAGGAGCATTTTCATTAGTGACTGATAAGGCACATCGTTGCTGTTTGCCATCATTTTAATGCGTTCTAAAAGTCCGAGCGGCAGGCGCAGTGAAATGGTTTTTGTTGAAGGTTTTAGGCTGGTAAGTGCGCCACGTATCACTTTTGAGGTATCAAAATAATCTATCACGTCGTGTTTTTCCCAAAAAGCTCGCTCTGCATTTTCAGATTTAAACTTGGGAATTTTTTTTGTTTTAATTATTGTTTTTTTCATAAAACCATTTCCTTTCTTTCTTGCTCATTGGCCGTATTGAAATGACTCTTACTTTAAATGAGCGTACTGTAAAAACCGCCGATAATTCACGTCCAGCATTTGTAATGCCTAAGAGTCTGTGACGAATTATCATTTTGGTGTCTTTTTGGTTATTTTGCTGCTGTTTGTCGGAGAAAAACTTGTCCGTAGCACCACTACGAACTGCGTTTTTCTCCTAAAACATCACCAAAATCCCTCAAAAATACCCTCAAAAGATAAATCGTCACAGACTCCGAAGCACCATAACGATGCTCCAAAGTTGAATGTTTTTCATCCGGAAACAATTTCAATGAATCGTTCGTGAAAATCTGCTCCGCTTCTTCAAATGTAATGCCGTGCTTTTTGAGATTCTTGCTTTTATTTCCATCATCCCACTCAAATCCAAGCACCATTTTCAATAAAACTCTGTGCATGTTCATTATATGTCCATAATATACAAAATGGAAGTAATTTATGCTGCTTTATGCTGCTTTTTTGTGTTTATTTTTTAATTTCTGGTCGATTGCTTCGGCGGCGTTGCGGCCATCGCTTATTGCCCAGACGACAAGGCTGGCGCCGCGGACTATATCTCCGGCGGCGAATATTTCTGGAATATTTGTTTCAAACTGTGAATTTACAGCGATTGTTCCAGATGGTGATAATTTTAATTCCGGAGTTGAGAATAAAGTCGGAATATCTTCTGCATCATAACCAAGGGCTTTAATGACCATATCTGCTTTGAGCTGGAAACTTTCTCCTTCCGCTTCGACAACATTAGCGCGGCCATTTTTATCGTGTGCTGTCAGGCGCATTTTCTGAACCATAATTTGTTCAAGTTTTGAATTGCCGAGCAGAGATTTAGGCGCAGAAAGCCATGCGAATTCGACGCCTTCTTCTTCGGCGTTTTTTACTTCACGCGCGCTGCCTGGCATATTAGCGCGGTTGCGGCGATAAAGGCAGGTAACTTTTTCCGCTTGCTGCCTTATCGCGGTTCGCACACAATCCATTGCTGTATCGCCGCCGCCAATTACCACCACATGTTTATTCTTTGCATTAAGTCGACCATTTTCATAATCAGCAACCTTATCGCCAAGGCAAACGCGGTTGCTGGCGGTCAGATATTCGAGAGCTGCGACTACTCCTGGCAAGTCATTGCCGGGAATTGAAACTTCCCGCGCTTTGTAAACTCCGGTGGCAATTAAAAGCGCATCATGACGATTTTTCAATTCCGCAAGCGTCAGATTTTTGCCGACTTCAATGCCGCAATGAAAAATCACTCCGCTGTCAGCAAGCAGCTGATGCCGCCGAGCTACGATATTTTTTTCCAGCTTGAAATTCGGAATTCCGTAAACCATCAGTCCGCCTACGCGATCATAACGATCATAAACATGCACCGCATAACCCTTGCGGCGCAGCATATCAGCAGCGGCTAAACCAGCAGGCCCTGCGCCGATTATGCCAATGCTTAGTCCATTTTCAGCTTGCGGCGCAGAAGATTTTATCCAGCCATTTTCAAATGCAGTTTCAGTAATATAGCGTTCTATCGCGCCGATTGTTACTGAGCCGAAATCTTTTTCGATTACGCAATTTCCTTCGCAAAGCTTGTCTTGCGGGCAGATGCGGCCGCATATTTCCGGGAAATTATTAGTCGCACTGGAAATTTCGTAAGCCTCTTGCAACCGTCCTTCAGCAGCCAGTTTCAGCCAGTCGGGAATATTATTCTGCAAAGGACAGTGAATCTGGCAAAAAGGAATGCCACATTGCGAACAGCGCGCCGCTTGCCTCGCCGCCTCCTGCGCGGCAAACTGCGCGTAAATCTCATCAAAATCTTCTCTACGCAA
>CAZFJN010000059.1:0-1380 GCA_964519595.1 uncultured Rickettsiales bacterium | reverse complement strand
ATTAAACCTCGCCAGATATTTTGGCACTATTAATTCCAGCGGTTGCGGCGTGATTCCAAGATCAGCGAAAGTTTTTGTGCCGGAATTCATGCCGGAATTCGTACTGGAATTTATGATGTTGTCATGTTTAAGCAGCTTGAGCTGATCACGCGTAAGAGGTGGTTGCGAAATCAGCGGCACAAGTTTAATTGCTATTTCACTGAGCCAGGCAATAATAAAAGCCATAAAACTAGGCAGATTAAGTAATGGCTTACGCGTGTTAAGCGTCTGGTTGATATATTCCATAAGCGCCCGGAAACTGTAGCGTGTTGCGCCGCCTAGCTCATAGATCTGCCCGGCGCTGTTTTTGCGCTCCAGCACTGCCAGCACCGCTTTTGCCACATCATCAACATAAACCGGCTGAAAAATCGTTTTGCCGCCTTCAATAAGCGGCAGGAAGGGCAGGGCGGCAAACTGGTTGAAGAAATTATCCTCAGCGCCAAAAATAACGCTCGGACGGAGAATAGTAGCATCAGGAAAAGCCGCCTGAACGGCCTTTTCGCCAAGCAATTTAGTGCGCGCATATTCACTGCCAAAGGCTTTGTCAACGCCAAGAGCGGAAATCTGCACAAAACGCTCTACGCCTGATTCTTTGGCAAGTTTTGCCAGATTCTCCGCGCCTTTTGCCTGTAATGACATAAAATTCTGCCGCCCTTTTTCAAACAGAATTCCTACCAGATTAACCACCGCAAATGAGCCGGAAATCTTGCCCGACAGGCTTTCCGGTTTAGAAATATTTCCGGAAATCAGCATGATCTGCCCGGGATCGCCGGCAGTTTTCAAATGCAAAGCGGCATCAGGATTGCGGACAATAACGCGAATCCGATAACCTGCCTCGGCAAGTCGTTTAACAACGTAACGGCCTAGAAATCCGCTTCCGCCAACAATTGTAACAATGCGCTGTTCCTGAGTCATATTATGATCATTATAAATCGTTATAAATTGATATTGAATGTGATTAATACATAAAGAGCAAAAACTGCAAGCGCAAATCAAGTTATTGTTTAAAAATGCGCTATTGAAAAATGCGCTATTGAATTGACATTAAACGCCAACGGCTGTAATGGCCTACTTCTTCGCATTGACCACAAAATTATTTGCTGTTTGTGATAATGTTTGCCCAGGTGGCGGAATTGGTAGACGCACCAGCTTCAGGTGCTGGCGTTCGCAAGATCGTAGGAGTTCGAGTCTCCTCCTGGGCACCAGGCTTCGCCCTTCGGGCTATGCCTGGCGCAGCCGCCCGACGAAGTTCCTAAGGAACGAAGACGTGGCAGCCGCGTGGAGTACCATCGGCTTGGGCGAAGCAGCTGCGTCTGGCGTAGCTTTAGCGAAGCCAGATGT
>CAZFJN010000058.1:0-8505 GCA_964519595.1 uncultured Rickettsiales bacterium | reverse complement strand
AGCCACTCATCTTGATTGCTAGGCATACACAAAACAACAAGGATGCGTGGAGATATGGTTTCTCCCCGCAACTCATTGTAATTCTTTACTGATAATGGGAATGAAAATTCTGTCGTGGCAGCAACATCTATTTGAGCGGTTGCCTTCAACTGAATATCCAGTTTTGGCTTTTTGCCAGCAGAGCTAGTAACTGTTATATCCACGCTGTCGTGATCTACTTTTGGAACATCCGCTCCAAAGCCACAGTAGGATGCAATAGCATGAACATACGAAACCGATAATTGTTCCATACGAGTTTTAGGGGCAATCAAAGCACCTCCGCTCATACCGCCTCCTTGATTCTGGATGCAGCATCACCCACCCGCAGTTCACCAGAAATGAGCTTGGGCAGTAGTGTATCGCGGGTTAATATCAATCTCTGATTCTGCCTTAGATTCTCCACCACACGATTGTGTAATGCTCCTGCTGTTTTTTCAAATTCAGCAAGCAATTCTTTTTTTGGAAGTAATGCCAAAATTGGGCGGAATGCTTTTTTACTTATCTCTTGGAATGTTGAACCGTTGGCACGACTCTTAATGGATTCCATATTTTGTATAGTCCAATGCAGGATATACTGAGTTCCTACAATTCCCTTTGGTTTCATTGCAATAAAACCTTGATTAATAGCTACTGGAACCTCGCTAACAACCAAATATCCAATCGGGGCACGGGAAGACAAAAGAACAGTGCCAGCGGGTAATAAGCCAGAGCTTATTTTAAGCAATCCTTTCTCGGTTACTTTTCTTTCCGTATCCAAAAGAACATGAGAAGATATTGAAGACAAATCTTTAGGTGTTGCCCAGCATAATGTGCCGCCTTCCCAGTATGAAGGTTCGGTGGTGCTTGGAGTTGTTCCGCCAATGGCTTCTAACAGATTTCCTATTTCGTCCACCTTCCAACCTTGCGGGATTTGACCGAGGGGGGAATCGACGAGTTTATCGGGAAACAGGGCGGCGAGTTCTGCGGTTAGCCCTTCGGGTTTGCGCCCCTCCATTTTTGCTTTTACAGGCTCAAAATCCACAAACCAACTTTTGAACAACGCCTGCGCCGTTGCCTCCAGCGTTTCATTCATTTTGTTATTCAGCTCAATTTTATCATCTAGTTTTTGCAACAGGTTCGCTATCGCTTTTTGTTCTGGCAATGGCGGCAAGCCCACTGTGATGTGGTCAAATGCAGAGGTTGGCACACGTTGCCTACCAGATGAGCCAGTCATTTGAGCTATTGCAAAAGCTCTAACTTCTTGGGACGTAACCAAGTAATATATGAATTGGCTATCGCTAACCTCTGGGCGACCACGAAAAACAATAAATTCAGTTGAGCCATGCGCAACTTCATGCTCAGCGCCGCCACGAAACATAGCAATCTTGCCATTTTCAAGGCATGGGGTTATTCTAGCTAAAAGCGTATCTCCATGCGCAAACTTTGAGCCACCGCCTGAATATGGGCGTTGTTCGGATGGCTCCACAAACTTTCTGCCCACCTCAATCGCCGCCATATCCACAAAAGGATAAACATTATCTTTTGCAAGTTTTACTGGCGGATTGATTAACGCAGCATCCGAAAGGCGTTTGTAGCTCCAGCCTTTATCCTCGGCTGATTTTATTTCATAACACTGCGCAGAAACTATCTTTCTAAAATCAGGCGCAATGCTTGCCCAGTCTATCACATCCACTTTGTATGGTAGGTTGGAATCGCTTAATTCGTTTCGTAGTGCCGCCAGCGTTTCAAACGATATTTTATCATCGCCCATAACGCATAAATCAAGGTCAGACGTATCTCGTGCAGTCCATTTCACCCGCGAGCCGAAAGCCACGACCTTACGGTCAGGCACGTGCAATTTCAGTGCATTTTTTATAATCTCAAGGTGATCTGGTCGCACATCAATTTGCATCCCGCAAAGCCTCCAGCAGTTTTTTGGCATCGGGCAAAAACATTTCTGCACGTTCAAATACGGTTTTTGCCGTTTCTGAATTATAGGTGTGCGAGGTTTCATTCCTTGCGTCGTAATGACCAATCCATTTTTCGGCATCAGGAATAATTTTTAAGCGCGCTGCCTCGCGGAAAAGGTCTTTTTTACTGCGGATAACCGCCTCATCCACCTGCGCAACGGTTTTCAAATATCGCTGAATCAGCTTCCACGCCAAATCCATCGTGTATTCAAACCGCTGAATAACGCCATCGCGCCACAGCTCATCATCAAGGTTTGTTTGGATTTTTTCCAAGCCTTTTGTCAGTTGTTCGCACGCTTTTTCTAGCGGTTCTAAATTCAGTTCATCGCTCATAATTTATACCCCACTTTAGCCAACTGTTTTTTGATTTCGTTATCCAGCATATGCGCTTGCGACATTTGCGCCTCTAGCTGCGCTGTCAGCCGTTTCATTTTTTCGTCAAATGATTCAGCGTCATCTTCTAGCTCTTCCGTGCCAACATATCGCCCAGGGGTGAGCACGTAGCCATGCTCTTTAACGTCCTTCAAAGTTGCCGATTTGCAGAAGCCTGCAATATCCTGATAGCCTTTTTTGAAGGCTTCATGAGTTACTTCCTCGCCGCGCCATGCGTGGTAAGCATCGGCGATATATTTAATATCTTTTTCAGCGTCAAACTCGCGGCGTGTGCGGTCAACCATATGCCCCAGCTTGCGAGCATCTATGAACAAAATTTCGCCGCGCCTATCACGCAGCTTGCCTTTTGCCACCAAGCCATTGCTGCGCCCTTTGGATAAAAACCACAGGCATACAGGAATTTGCGTTGAATAAAAAAGCTGCCCAGGCAATGCCACCATGCAATCCACCCAGTCACCTTCAATCATTTTCTGGCGGATTTCGCCTTCACCGCTGGTGTTGGAGCTCATGGAGCCATTCGCCAGCACTACACCCGCCACGCCGTTGGGCTTAAGATGGTGCATGATATGTTGCAACCATGCAAAGTTGGCATTGTTTACAGGAGGCACGCCGTATTTCCAGCGCACATCATCACGCAAACGCTCGCCGCCCCAATCAGAGATATTAAACGGTGGGTTGGCAAGGATGTAATCCGCCTGCAAATCTTTGTGCAGATCATTGTGGAAAGTGTCAGCATTGCTGCCGCCGATATTGCTGGAAATGCCACGAATCGCCAAATTCATGCGGCAAAGTCGCCATGTGGTATGGTTGGATTCCTGCCCATAAACCGAAATATCATCACGGCTACCATCGTGTTGCTCAACAAATTTTTCTGACTGGACGAACATACCGCCAGAGCCGCAGCAAGGGTCGTAAACGCGCCCTTTATATGGCTCCAGCATTTCTACCAGCAAGCCCACCACTGATTGTGGCGTATAGAATTCCCCGCCGCCCTTGCCCTCTGCGCTGGCAAAACGATTGAGGAAATATTCATAGGCTTGCCCCAAAATGTCTTTGCTGCGGTTTGCGCTATCGCCCATGCCGATTGAGCTGATGAGGTCAATCAATTCACCCAAACGCTGTTTATCTAAGCCTTGCCGAGCATAGTTTTGCGGCAGTACGCCTTTCAAATCCGTGTTCTCAATTTCCAGCGCGTGCATGGCATCATCAATTACCTTGCCGATAGTTGGCGATTTTGCCTGCCCCTGAATCAAAGACCAGCGAGCCTTTGAAGGAACCCAGAAAATATTATCAGCGAGATATTCGTCTCTATCTTCGGGATTGCCGCCCTCTGCCTTGATAATCGTGTATTTTTCTTCAAAAGCATCAGAGATATATTTTAAGAAAATCAGCCCAAGCGCGATATGCTTATATTCCGCTGGGTCCATATGCCCGCGCATTTTATCCGCCGCCGCCCAGAGCTTTTGTTCAAAGTCTGGCGTTGTTCCTGATGCGTTTTTCTTCGGTGCTTTTGCCATAATTATTTCCGCTTTAATTTTAAGTTGGCAATAGCCGATGGTTTATTTAGCAACTCCGTAATTGCCAGCCTGATAACCCAAGCGACAGAAACATCATTGGCTTCGGAAATAATTTCAACTTGCTTATATTGCTCTTCTGGTAAAATTACAGAGGAACGGACAGTCTTTTTTCGTTTCGTTGCCATGAGTTTCTCCCTAGGTTGATGCGAGCATAGAAGACAGTGGTGTATTTTGCACCATTTTTATGCAATAAAATCAAACGTCAAGGTTTTGTCTTTCTTTCGCATGGTTTTTTCGCAACGAATAAACGAAGAGCGTTATCCAGCCTCAAAATATACCCTATCGCATACCGTATTCGATACCGTATCCGTGTTTGCAAACTTGCAAAGTATTGAATTAATTGAGAAATTACTTCATTCTTTTGTCGTTGCCGCTATAATTACATCCAGCAGAAAGTTGTAATGAATGAAGGATGTAACGCATGGCGCAAAGCGCGTTTCAAAAATTGCAAAAGCAGATGTTCGCCCCGATTGGGTGGGTGGATTATTCACGGGTCACGCATCAGATTTTGCTGAATGACAAGCGAGTGCTTGCGCGGCTGAATTTCAATGGGCAAAATGATTTGGTGTTCAGCTACATAATTGAAAATCCCTATCGCATCATCACGCTGGATGAAATTGAAGCCAACGCCACCCGCGAACCCTTGCGCAAAACTTTGCATGAATTTGTCAGGGCGTTTGGATTTTCTGGCACGCTGCGCCAGTTATTTTTTGATGTTTCCAAGCGTCATATCTATCTGCGCAAAGAGATTTTGGAAACAGACATCCCTCTACGTTACTCTTGGGTACTGCAAGACCCCACAATGAAGTTTGAGGAAGTGTTCTGAATTGCTCTGCAATCTTCTGACGCTACTGCGACAGCGAATCCATGCCTCGCTAAATTTGTTGCATGGACACAAAAAACAACACAACCCACGCAGCTATTCAAGAGCTATACGATGAGCCGCTAACTGCCTATGAGATGGCGGAAGCTGAGCGTGCGCTTATCGGCTTTTTTAAGGTGCTCGTAAAAGTTGACCAGCGCAACAAACAGAAGAAACAACATGAAAATCACCAGAGTTAAAATTACGCGCATCCGCCCTGTTGGCGGCATGGTTGCCTTTGCCGATATTGTGCTGGAGGAGCAGCTTTTACTCAGCAGCATTGCCATTCATGCAAAGCGTGATGGGAGCGGATACCGCCTGACCTACCCATCAAAAATAAGCGGGAAATTTGAATTCCCGATTTTTCACCCAATCAGCAAAGAGCTTGGGCTGCGCATTTAGGAAGCAATAACTAAAAAATTGAAGGATGTAACGGATGATGCAGATGTTAGACACCGTGGCAATAACGCTAAATAGCAACCAGTTCACGATTATTGAGCCGAACAAATTTACACCATCGGCAAAAATCCTGACCAGTGGCAAAATCATCAAAGGCAGAATTGCCTGCACGCAGCATATCAAAAGCAAAGACCAATACTTTCCGCGCCTGACGCTTTCGCGCATCCCCACACAATATGGTGCGATTATCTCGCTGCGTATTGAGGCATCGCTGCCAAAACTGGTTTATGGCAATAATTTTGAAGAACTGGGCGGCGCAGATCTGAGCAAGGTAGCTTGGCTGCTTTTCTGGCGGTTGCAAGAAATGGGAGTAAATACAAGCCATCAAGATTTGCTCAAAGCAAATGTTTCGGCAATTCACTATTCCAAAAATATCATGCTTGGCAAGTATGCTACCTGCTCGATGATTATCACTGAATTGCAAAAGGCAAATATCAGCAAGCGGCTGGACATCAACCGCACGGTTTTTATCAATGGCGGCATTGCGGTAAAATATCATGCCAATGCGTATGAGATTGCTATTTACGATAAGTGGGCGGATTTGCAGCAAGCCAGAATAAGCCCAAAACGCGGTATTGAGCGTGATTATGATACGCAGCATACATTCCTTCAGCAGATTAAGAAATCCAAGCCCTGCGAAGTCCTGAGGCTGGAAATCCGCTTTGTTAAGCGCACCTCCCTAAAAGCCATTCTGAAAATTATCGGCTGGCAAGGTGAAATGACGCTGGAGGCATTATTCAGCGAAACCGTATCGAAGAAAATTTTGCAGCATTATTGGCAGCAGATAATGGCAGCGTGGGATGTGTTGGCGATTGCTGAAAATGCGCCAGAAGATATTTTTCGGGCAATCACCCGCGCGCATCCTGAATTGAAATCATCAAAAACATTCCAGCTTACAGGCGCGTTATTGGTTGCGCGTTCCGTGGGCATACGCGGCTTGCGCATCATGCTGAATGGAACCTCTGACCGCACATGGCAAGGGCTGCGCAAACAGATTGAGGAAATGAAGCTGCCCAGTGGCAATAAGCTGCTTGGAATCAGTGAGGTTGCCGCCGCGCTGGAAAAATTCATTCCACTTAAAAGTTCGGACTGTTTCTAATATGCTATTGATATTCATAATAAAAATAACAAAACGAGGTCGATTCTTGTGGACGGATAAGTTCAAAAAGTTAGTGTTGAATATAGCAAACTTGCAAAGAGGAAAACATGAAAACCAGCAATTATTTTACCTATAGCGGCACAGGCAGAATCTCTGTCAGCCGCAGTGTGCCGCGTAATACGCCAGCAGGATATAGGCTGTTCAAAAAACTTGCCCCAGGCACTTGGCTATATGAACGCCAATACAAATTTGACCAGCAGGCATACCGTGAGCGTTACTTCCGCGAAGTGCTTGCACCGCTCAATGCGCAAGAAATTTATGACACGCTGTGCGCACTCACCGCACCGCATGAACCAGTGCTGCTATGTTGGGAAGATTTAACCCAGCCAGAGCAATGGTGTCACCGCCGCATGATTGCGCAGTGGTTTGAACAAGAGCTGGGAATATGCGTCCCTGAATATGCACCAGCAGCCGAAGAAAATTCTAATCAACTGGAGATGATTTTATGAGCGGCAAAATGCCTCTCGCGCACGCGCGCGCTTTTTTTAGGGATTCACTTATTCCTGAAACGCCGCAAAAACCCATAAAAACTGCGGCTCTTGGGATGCGTTGCGAAAATCAGCTTTGCGCCAAAGTGGGTAAAAGTAGTGATTCAGGGGTGCAAAACCGACAATTTTTAGGGAAAAACAGGGTAAAACTTGGGCATTTTCAGCTCCCGAAATTCATTTATTCAACAACAAAAAGAGAGGGAGTATGAAGGCAGTTATTTTGGCGCGTGTATCCACCGCTGAACAAGAAGAAGGACATTCTGTGGATGCACAAGAGGCGCGCTTATTAGAATATTGCGCTCGGCGTAATCTCAATGTCGTGGAAATTTTCCGCATTGTAGAATCATCCACCAAGGGCAAACGCAAAGATTTCTATGCAATGCTGGATTACATAAACGCACAGCGTGAGATTGTGGCTGTAGTGGTTGACGCTGTAGATAGAATGCAACGCAGTTTTAGGGAAAGCATCATTCTACAAGAATTGATTGATAGAGAAAAAATTGAGCTGCACTTTATCCGCGAAGGAATGGTGATTAACATAAATTCCAGCAGCACTGATAAATTGCGATGGGATTTCGCGGTAATGATGGCAAAAGCCTATGTTGCCGCTTTGAGTGATAACGTAAAACGCTCATATCAATATAAAATTAGCAAAGGAGAATGGGCTGGTCCAGCACCGCTTGGTTACTGGAATGATTTTGATTCTATCCAAAACAAACGCACTGTTATCATAGACAAAGAACGCGCCTTCATAGTCCGAAAAATGTTTGAGGATTACGCAACGGGCACAGTCAGCGTGCAGGAGGTGGCAAGGCGAGCGCATCAATGGGGGCTTACCAATAAAAAAAGTGGCAAGCTAGTTGCAAAAAGCCAAGTTCACCACTTGCTACAGAATCCTTTTTACTGCGGCATTATGCGTGTTAAGGGCAGCTTGCGTCCTCATGTGTATGAGCCAATCATTTCAATGGAGTTATTCGACCGCTGCGAAGCAGTGCGGCTAGGTCATAATAAAAAGCCATTCACCTATGGCGGAAAAGGCTTCCTGTTTCGTGGAATGCTATATTGCGCTGATTGTGATTGCGCTTTTTCCACCGAAATGAAGAAAGGTAAATATCGCTACCTGCGCCCGACCAAATCGCAGGGCAAATGCGAGTGTTACACCATGCGCGAGGAGGTCATACTGGAGCAGGTGCAGGATGCCTTCAAAACAATCCGTGTTCCAGAAAATCTGCTGGCAACGATTAAAGGTGATCTGAAAAATAGCGTAGAAGCTGAGAAAGAGCATCAATTTAACGCCATCGCACAAATCCGCAAAGACTATGACCTAGTCAAAAAAAGAAAGGATAACGCGCTTAATATGCGGCTTGATGGAAGTATTACTAAGGAGGAATACGACGAAATCGCGTCAACGCTCAGTGTAAAAATGCACCAGTTAAACGAAAGGCTGCATGGACACACGAAGGCGGATGAAACTTTCGCTTTCACGGTGTCATCGTTGCTGGATATAGCTTCCAACGCCTACGACCTGTTTGTGAGTTCGGAGATAGAGGAAAAACGGCAGTTGATGGGATTTGTATTC
>CAZFJN010000057.1:0-9349 GCA_964519595.1 uncultured Rickettsiales bacterium | reverse complement strand
AGCTCGGAATTATCCACAGTAGGGCCGAAAATAATCAGCGGCGTGCGTGATTCGTCTATTAAAATTGAATCAACCTCATCAACTATCGCGTAATTAAAAGGACGATGCACCATTGATTCACGCGAGAATTTCATATTGTCGCGCAGATAATCAAAACCAAGCTCATTATTTGTTGCGTAAGTTATATCACAACCATAAGCGGCTTTGCGCTCATCATCTTCCATGCCGTTAGTTATACAGCCAACGCTTAAATCCAGGAAGCGATGTAATTTTCCCATCCAGTCGCTGTCGCGGCGCGCCAGATAATCATTGACTGTTACCACATGCACGCCTTTGCCGGCAATCGCGTTCAGATAAGCTGCCAATGTGCAAACCAGAGTTTTTCCTTCGCCGGTTTTCATTTCCGAGATCATGCCGCGATGTAGAACAATTCCGCCGATTAGCTGAACATCAAAATGGCGCATATTAAGGGCGCGTTTGCCGGCTTCGCGGACAGTGGCAAAAGCTTCAACAAGAAGCTGATCAAGGCTTTCGCCCTTGCTAAAACGTTCTTTAAACCATGAAGTGCGCGCTGCCAGCTCTGCATCAGACAGTAGCTGCATCTGTGGCTCCAGAGCGTTGATTTTATTTACAAGCGGCTGGAGAGATTTGATAAAACGGTCATTAAATGAACCAAAGAGAGCTTTAAGCAACATGAATATTCAATCTTGTAAAATTTCCGGCAACTAAACTGTCATTAGTAACTGGCCATTAGCTGACAATTAGTTGACAATGTATATTAACCAGAAAATTAGTGTAATAATTTAGCGCAATAATTAGTGTAATAGTTAGTGTAATAGTTAGTGCAATAATGGTTAGGCAATGCAATTATGAAGTTATATAACTCGGTAAGTGACATAAGCGTAAAACTTCACAAAGTCAATGTCAGGCTTGCGCTAGAGTTTTCAATGTGCCATAAGCTCATATAACGAACAATTTATTAAAACCTGATTTTAAGAGGAAATTATATGTTTTCACTTCGCTCTGCCTCAATTGCCGCAGTTTTATCATTATCATTTGTTTTTGGTTCAGTTTTTTATCTTACTGTTTCTGCAAACGCTGCTGTTGCGGAAGAAAGTAAGGCCAAGGATTACACTATCATCCGCTATGGCAGCGAAGAAATAAAACTCTCAGAAGTTCTGGAAATATGGAAAACCCTGTTTCCAGGCGGAAATGCTCCGGATTTTAAAAGCTTTGATGAAAATATCCGCCAGAATGTTCTGCGTGGCCTTGTATCAGAGCGTATTCTGTATAAAGAAGCGCTTAAGGCTGGTTTTGACAAAAATGCTTTAGTTAAAAAACGCATTGAAGATATGGCAAAACAAATAGTTCTGCAAAGCTACATGGAAAGCAAAGCCAAAGATCTGGTAAGTGATGCTGAGATGAAAAAACTATATGACGAGAAAATCAGCAAAACTCAAGGCAGCGAAGAAGTAAAAGCGCGGCATATTCTGGTAAAAACTGAAGAAGAAGCGAAAAAAATCTCAGAAACTCTGAAAAAAGGCGGTGATTTTGAGAAAATAGCGCGTGAGCAATCAACCGACAAAGGCTCTGGCGCGCAAGGCGGTGATCTTGGCTGGTTTACCAAGGATAAAATGGTCGCTGAATTTGCCGATGCGGCTTTTGCACTGAAAAAAGGCGAAGTATCTGCTCCGGTTAAATCCGGATTTGGCTGGCATATAATAAAGCTGGAAGATCGCCGCGCCGTAAAGCCTGCCTCATTTGAGGAATCAAAAGAAGAGCTGCGCGCTGAGGCTACGGAAAAAGCTGTGGAAGCTTATGTTACATCGCTGCTTAAAGGCGTTAGCGTTACTTATCTTGATGAAGCAGGAAAGGAACTGCCTTTTGATTTAACGCCGCGTCCGGCTGCGGAAGGACATCATTGATAGTGAATTTATTATGAATCTATATTATGAATCTATTCGAATTGATTGTGAAATGGTTCTGAATTTATAGCGAATTGATACTGAATTGATTGTGATGTTTAGTTGTGATGTCTAATAATTTTCCTGTTTCTCCGCTTGCTCCTGATTCGTTTCCTGTTCTGGAAACAATTTCCGGCGTCAAGCTGGCTACTGCCGCTTGTGGCATTCGCTATACTGGCCGCGATGATCTGCTGCTCGCTGTTTTTCCGCCAGAAACCAAAGTTGCCGGAGTTTTTACGCGCTCTCTTACCGCCTCTGCTCCGGTTATTGCCTGCCGCGAGGCGATTAAAGGCGGCGTGGCGAGGGTGCTGATTGTTAATTCCGGAAATTCCAATGCTTTTACTGGCAAAGAGGGCGTTGATTCTCTGCGCCGTGTGCAAAAAACTGCCTGCGAGCTGGCAGGCTGTGCTGATAATGAATTTTTTATGGCTTCAACTGGAGTTATCGGCGAGATATTGCCTGATCATAAAATCACCTCGGCGCTGGCTGATATATTTGCAAAGAGCGGTTCGTCAGGCTGGGAAAAAGCCGCTCGTGCGATTATGACTACTGACAGTTTTCCTAAAATGTCAACGCGCAGCATTGTAATAGACGGCAAAAAAATCACCATAAACGGCATTGCCAAAGGCTCCGGCATGATCGCGCCGGACATGGCGACAATGCTGGCTTTTATCTTCACTGACGCTGACATCTCCGCCGCTGCCTTACAAAAATCCTTAAGCGCGACTAATGAGCAAAGCTTTAATTGCATCAGCGTAGATGGCGATACTTCAACTAGTGACACGGCGCTGATTTTTGCCACTGGCAAAGCGCAAAATAATCTTATTGACGAAACGAAGCAGGCTGAATTTTCTGCCTTTCAGCAAGCTTTGCAGGAAGTTATGAGCGAGCTGGCTTTATTAGTGGTAAAAGACGGCGAGGGCGCAGAAAAACTTATAACCATCAAGGTAACAGGCGCGGCGAACTATCAGGCGGCGCGGCGCATTGGCATGAGCATTGCCAACTCGCCGCTGGTAAAAACCGCCATAGCAGCTTCTGACGCCAACTGGGGACGTATAGTAATGGCAGTAGGAAAATCCGGCGAGGCGGCGGATCGTGATCTGCTTGCCATAAAAATCGGCGGCGTAAGCGTTGCCAGAAATGGCATGGTTGATCCGCAATATAAGGAAACAGCAATAGCAGATCATATGCAAGGCCGCGATATCAAAATAGAAGTTGATGTAGGAATTGCCTCTGGCGAAGCAACTGTTTACAGCTGCGATTTAACACATCGCTATATTGATATTAACGGAAGCTACCGGACATGAATAAGCTTCTTGTCGTTGTCGCCGCCGCGCTGATTAATGAAAAAAATGAAATATTGCTGGCGCAGCGTCCGCAAGGAAAACGCCTCGCTGGTAAATGGGAATTTCCTGGCGGCAAAATCGAGCCTGATGAATCTCCTCAGCAGGCATTAATTCGTGAATTGCATGAAGAGTTGGGAATTATTGTAAAAGAAGCTGATCTGGAGGCTTTCTGGTTTCTGGCGCATGATTATGTAGCGGAATTTGGTTTTTATCTGCTAATGCCAGTTTTTATCTGCCGCAAATGGCAAAATATTCCGCAGGCTCTTGAACATCAGGCACTATGCTGGCGCAAGGCTTGCGATATGAATAAGCTTGATATGATCGAAGCTGATGCCGAGCTGGTTGCGAAATTACAGCAATTATAGGCAGATGCTATATCAAATCTGTAGTTGGAAATATTGCTATTTGATACTGTTTCGCTATCTATTGCGTAGCAATAGATTGCGAGTCTCGCCCGCTACGCGGCGGGAAACCGGTGCTTTCGGCACACGGTTTCCATACCAATTCTACTTCATAGAAGTAGAATTGGTATGAGAGTTTCCTTCAGTGAAATATTGCCACTTCCGCGTTTTGCCGGAAGTTGTTGTGAATGATGTGGTTTCCAGGCGGTCATGGTAATCAGTTCAAAAGTTGCGCGGATTTTACCATCTTCCGTTCTGGAAAAATTTTGCTGATAATAATCAACCATATTCTCGATTAATTTTCGCGCAGTAAAATTTTTCTGTGCGGCAATCAGCGCATTGCCTTGTCCCATTTTCCGCAGCTCATGCATTAATTTCAGCGGATTATCATAAACAATATCAAGAATCTCACGATCTGCAACCGGCAACGCAAAACCGGCACGCTGCAATAAGCTTCCGGCATCACGAATATCAATAAACGGCGATATGCGCGGCGAAATTCCGCCTTTTAGCTTTATTTCCGCTTCCTGAAAAGAGGCGCGCAGCTCTTTTAATGTCTCTCCGCCGGGCATTATGGCGATAAATAAACCATCTGCTTTTAAAATCCTTTTTACCTGAATTAGAAATTTCGGAATATCATTTATCCATTGCATGATTCCGCCGCTGATTACCAGCTCAAAACTCTCATCAGCAAAAGGCAGCTCTTCAGAATAAGGACAAAAATTTTCCACCTTTTTAATTGCTGATTTCTCCGGCGCGTATTCCTGAAATATGCCCTTTAGCGGACTTAAATCGAGCGCGTTTGGAAAAACATGGTTTATATCATCAAGGCGCGAGGCCAGATTCTGCATTATTATCCGCAGTAAAAAATCTTCTTCCGCTCGCCGAAGATGCAAGGCAAGGCGATTTTGATCAAAAATTATTTTATTCATAAATTACTTTATTCATAAATTTTTTTGTGCCGAAAATTTATCGTGATATAGCTAACTATATCACAGCGCACAATGAGGCGGTAAATATAAAACATGCTTAAATCTGCGGTTAATTTATTTTTTCCTCCACAATGCATGATCTGTGAAATGATTCTGCCGATTCATGGCGCTTTGTGCGCGGAATGCTGGAATAAAGTACCGTTTATCAGCGTTCCAATCTGCGGCTGTTGTGGTTTGCCAATGGAATTTGCCGTTGATGAACATAGTTTTTGTGGCGAATGTCTGCGCGAACATCCGCCATATTCGCGCGCGCGGGCAGCTTTTGTTTATAATGATTATAGCCGCGCATTGGTTTTAAAGCTAAAATTTCAGGATCAAACTTATTTGTCGCCGATTTTAGGCCGCTGGCTGAATTCAGCCGGCGCTGAGCTGATCGCCGCCAGTGATCTGATAATTCCAGTTCCGCTTCATTACTGGCGAATGGTCAGGCGGCGCTATAATCAGTCTTTACTGCTGGCGCGTATTGTCGCGCAAAATAGCGGAATTCCATTGCTTACCGACGGCCTGATCCGCCACCGCGCCACCAGACAGCAAGTCGGCCTTTCTAGGCCGCAGCGGCGGGAAAATGTCCGCAATGCCTTTATTGTGCCAGCGCATAATCTGCTGGCGATAAAAGGCAAATCAATCCTGCTGATTGATGATGTGCTAACTACCGGAGCAACCATCGCCGCCTGCGCCAAAACCTTGCTAAAAGCCGAAGCCGGACAGGTTAATGTCCTGACCTTGGCCAGGAGAGGCTGAATATCTAAAACACAGACTAACAAATTGTTATATATCAACAAAACGCCATTGGTTAATATATTGTTAAATATTATAGTTCAAAAAACCATTTTAATGTGCTATATTGATAAACCGCTTATATAGAACAGCTCAGACAATATCATATCTTATCTTATTGAAAATAAGCAAAATTATAGGAATTAATATGGTTACAACACCTAAAACATCTCCAGAAAATATTGGCGGCGCAGGATTTGGAAGAAGAATTCTTGATTCCTTTACAAGTTTATTCACGCCTAAAAAAAAGTCGCCAGAAAATCCGCCAGCAGTTACAACTTCTCGTATAGAAATACCGCTAGCAGCAGAACCGAAAAATGAAGATATTCCTGTTGCGGAAAAACCAGAAGCTGCGGCAAAGGATGCTTCCCTTCAATCTAACGGTGAAAAAACACCGCCAGAAATAGAGCCGGCAAATGGAGATATTACTGTTGCAGCAAAACCAGAAGCTGCGGCAAATGAGACAACCCTTCAACCTGACCGTGGAATAAGAACAAAAAATTCAGATACACAAAAGCTTCCTTACCATCATCCTGTTGCTAACAGAGGCTCGTTAGTAAAAGATAGAAAAAATAATGATTTCACAATTTATAAAGGAGACATTTCTGATGATCAAGACATTAAGTATTCAGGAAAAAAAGCGGTAAATAAATTCAGACAAACTTATGGAGATTCTAATCGAAAAATAAATTTAGATGGAAGCGGTGTTTTTAAGACTGTAGATGTTAGTAATGCCGCTGCTGATAAAGATGCTCCTGCTGCTGAGCGCGATATTTTCTTAGCAATAAGTAATAAGCTTAATGTAAGTAATTTAAAGCCAACAAATACTACAAGACCAGAATTTTCTGCTATACGTGAGTTATTGAAAGATCAGGACTGGTTTTTTGCGGTGAGAGATAATGGTCAGCTTGTCGCTCGTATTCCCACATCTGGATCAATAACAAAAACGCAGGGCAACGGCGAAACAAGAACTATCAAGGCACCAAATATGAGTAAGTTGGTTGGTATTAAGAGATTTTTGAAAGAGTTAATGGAAAAAGGATTTTTGGAGAAATATTCTGATGCTGACGATCGTCCTTATAAAAGGGTAAAAAGCGAAGAATTTGGCGTGGAAACACTTCGCTTAAGCGGTACTAATCTTCTTACTCTGATTGATAATGGTGTAATCAGAGTTCCTAAAGAAATTACTGAAACCTATCAAGATAAATTCACCATGCGTGATATAGTCAGGCAAAATCAGACTAAAGCTGATAATTCTAAGCAACTTGCTATATAATCTACAAATTAAAATACTTAGCTTGTGGATGATGCACTATTATTGCCGAGGTGGATTGTTCCGGATGCAGTTGGAATTCATCGGAAAGTTCGATGCCTATTTTTCCGGCCTCCAGCAGGCGCAGCAATATTTCCTGATCTTCCAGCCGCGGGCAAGCCGGATAGCCGAAAGAATAGCGCGAACCGCGATAGGCTTGTTTGAGCATTTTCTTGATGTCGCGCTCATCTTCATGGCCAAAGCCAAGCTCAGCGCGAACACGTTTATGCATATATTCCGCCGCCGCTTCGGCTATTTCCACCCCTAAGCCATGCAGATATAAATAATCCTGATAACGGTTGCCGGCGAACCACTCGCGGCCTATATCGGCAACTTTCTGTCCGGCAGTTACCACCTGCATCGCCAGCACATCGCGCTCGCCGCTGCTTACATCACGGAAGAAATCAGCAACACAGATTCCGCCTTCCTTATCCTGTCGCGGCAGGCGCAGGCGGGCGATTTCCTGCTGGCCTGATTCGTTGAATAAAATCAGATCATTGCCTTCTGAAGCTGCCTTGAAATAACCGTAGGCGGCTTTAGGCTGTAGAATTGCTTCTCTTTCGCATTCATCAAGCAGCTTTTTTAAAATTGGCCGCACCTCGCTATCAACCCATTTCCAATATTCATCAAGAGTTTTTCCGGCTTTTTTAAATCCCCAATGGAAAGTAAAAAGCATCTGCTCGTTTAAATAAGGAATCAGCGCCTTGGCGGGAATAGATTCAATAATTCGCGCTCCCCAGAAGGGCGGAGTGGGAATTTCAGTAAGCGCCGCCAGCTCAGCGCGTTTGAGCTTTATCGCTTCTAAATCAAGCGGCCGCAGGCTGTTTTTATTAATTAAATCCTGACCAGCTTCTTCATTCTGACTCCAGCGTTGCTTGGCTTTGGAATTCGCCGGACGATTATGGCGACGTTTTTTTATTTCCTCCAGATGAGAATCAAACTGATTTTCCGCCACCTTATTCATCAGATCAAGACCATCAAAAGCATCCTGCGCGTAGGCCACGCGTCCTGCGCCGTAAGCGGCAACGCAATCCTCTTCAACATAAGCGCGAGTAAGCGCCGCGCCGCCTAACAATATCGGCAGATCATAACCAGCCTGAGTAAGTTCGTGGAGATTCTCACGCATTACAACGGTTGATTTAACCAGCAATCCGGACAAGCCAACCGCATCCGGCTTATGTTCGGCAATAGCAGTTATTATGTTGGAAACAGGCTGTTTAATGCCAAGATTAATTACCTTGTAACCGTTGTTGGTGAGAATAATATCAACCAGATTTTTGCCAATATCGTGAACATCGCCTTTGACAGTAGCGAGAACTATTGTTCCCTTCTGCTGGCCTTCGAGTTTTTCCATGAATTGCTCAAGGTAAGAAACGGCTTTTTTCATGGTTTCCGCGCTTTGCAGAACGAAGGGAAGTTGCATTTTGCCAGCGCCGAATAATTCGCCGACAATTTTCATTCCGGATAGCAATATATCGTTGATTATGGCCAATGGCGGATGAGTTTTCATCGCCGCCGCCAGATCATCCTCAATGCCCTTTTTATCGCCATCGACAATGCGATCCTGCAAAATCTGCTCAATAGTGTCAGCACGTTGCTTTTTGGCGCTGGCGCTGGCAGTTTTGCCGGCAAATAAGGCAATAAAATACTGCAAAGGATCGTAAGGATCGTCTGAAGTTCCGGCCGGTTTCTCAGGAATAAATTCGCTCATGAAAGCGTCTTGTAAGCTAAAAACAAGCAATCAGCAAGCCCCTAACCGAAATGGTAAGTGGCAGGTAATTATTATAATTAACTATTATGTATGATTATTGTGTGTCGATTATTGTGTTGCAATAAATTGTTGTTAATGATAAGCTCAGGCGTTGTTCATAAATTATTAATTGTTTTTGTTTTGTATGGCTAATAATAATTCAGAAAAAAATACCTCATCAAAGGCAAAACGTAGCCTATTACCTCGTCTTAGGCAGATAAATGGTATAATTGATGGGATGTGTGTTGATAAAATATTGTGTGGAAGAGTTCTAAAAAATTACATACAAAAAAATATAGATGATGTTAATGAGCTACCCTCGGTTGGTGAAGAGCTTACGAACATTGTTAAAAACGTTATTTCTATATTTTCCTTTCTAGAAACCACACGCGCTAGGTACGTTGATTGCAAACATAGACCGACAATAGAGAAAACATTAAATGATGTATTAGATGGACATTTTATAGCAAAGACAATTGATCTTTCATCAAAGAAGATTGCTGATGAAGATATGCTGGATATATTGGATATTGCAATGCAACACGAGCATTCCGTAGCTGGTGCCGGCAGTTATTCACATAGAATAAAGGATTCACAAGAAGCTGACACTTCATACAGTCCTTAAAACAATAAACCCGCTCCTGACCTTGCGGACGGAGCGGGTGCACTGGGTTTTCCCAGCGGGACGATAGTTTAAGCATTATACATTAATCACGGCATGTTTTGCAAGCATGATAGCAAACTTGTAAATTTCTTAGCGATAAATATCTTTTCTATGATCTATATCTATTACCAATACGGTTAGTA
>CAZFJN010000056.1:1430-9618 GCA_964519595.1 uncultured Rickettsiales bacterium | reverse complement strand
GCGGAAAATATAAGCGCATGAAATATCGCGGCATCGTCTGCGAAAAATGCGGTGTGGAAGTGACAACCAGCAAAGTGCGCCGTGAACGCATGGGACATATTGATCTGGCTTCTCCGGTTGCGCATATCTGGTTTTTGAAATCGCTGCCGTCACGAATCGGCACATTGCTGGACATGCCACTTAAAGACCTGGAAAAAATCCTCTATTTTGAATCTTATGTAGTGGTTGAGCCAGGACTTACGCCTTTTACCGTCGGCGAATTACTGTCTGAAGAACAATATTATGATGCTCAGGAAAAATATGGCGACAGCTCGTTTACCGCGCAAATCGGCGCGGAAGCGATAAAAACCATTCTCATGGCGCTTGATCTGCAACGTGAGAAGGAAAATCTCCGCGCTGATCTTGCTGAAACAAATTCAGAAGCCAAGCGCAAAAAAATTGTAAAACGCCTGAAGCTGGTTGATGCTTTTCTTGATTCTGAAAACAAACCAGAATGGATGATCATGGAAGTATTGCCGGTTATTCCGCCGGAATTAAGGCCTCTTGTTCCGCTCGATGGTGGACGTTTTGCCACTTCTGATCTGAATGATCTCTATCGTCGCGTTATTAATCGTAACAACCGTTTAAAACGTCTGCTGGAACTGCGCGCGCCGGATATCATCGTCCGCAATGAAAAACGCATGTTGCAGGAAGCAGTTGACGCTCTATTCGATAATGGCCGCCGTGGTCGCGTAATTACCGGCGCGAATAAACGTCCGCTTAAAAGCCTTTCCGATATGTTAAAAGGCAAACAAGGTCGTTTCCGCCAGAATCTTCTGGGAAAACGCGTTGATTATTCAGGCCGCTCGGTAATAGTTGTTGGTCCGGAATTAAAACTGCATCAATGCGGCTTGCCGAAAAAAATGGCTCTGGAATTGTTCAAACCATTTATCTACGCCAAGCTGGAAATTTATGGCATCGCTACAACTATAAAAGCCGCGAAAAGAATGGTTGAATCAGAACGTCCGGAAGTCTGGGATATTCTTGATGAAGTAATCCGCGAGCATCCGGTGCTGCTTAACCGTGCGCCAACGCTGCACCGCCTCGGCATTCAGGCTTTCGAGCCAGTGCTGATCGAAGGCAAGGCAATACAATTACATCCGCTGGTTTGCACCGCTTTCAACGCCGATTTCGACGGCGATCAAATGGCGGTTCACGTTCCTCTTTCCATTGAAGCTCAGCTGGAAGCACGCGTGTTGATGATGTCCACTAACAACATCTTATCTCCGGCTAACGGCAAGCCAATTATCGTTCCTTCACAGGATATAGTTCTCGGACTTTATTACATCTCGCTCGAATCGGATAATGAAATCGGCGAAGGTATGGTGTTTGCTGATCTGAATGAAATTCATCACGCTCTTGATTCAAAACAAGTCACTTTACACAGCAAGGTAAAATGCCGCTTTAAAACTGTTAATGCTGATGGTCAGGCAATCACGCAGCTGGTGCAAACAACTCCAGGGCGGATGATGGTTGCCGACATTCTTCCTAAACATCCAAAACTTCCTTATTCAGTCGTCAATAAGCTGATGACTAAAAAAGAAGTGTCTAACCTGATTTATGAAGTTTATCGCCATTGCGGACAAAAAGAAACGGTGATTTTTGCTGATCGTCTGATGGCGCTTGGTTTCCGTCAGGCCGCCAAAGCCGGAATTTCCTTCGGCAAGGATGATATGATTGTGCCAAAAACTAAAACCAAACATCTCACACATACTTTTGGCGAAGTTAAACAATTTGAAAAACAATATTCCGATGGTCTGATCACCGCCGGAGAAAAATACAACAAGGTAATTGACGCCTGGTCAAAATGTTCTGAGCTGGTTGCTGATGACATGATGAAAGAAATTTCTTCCGTCGGCAAGGATAAGGACGGCAAGCTGCGCGCGCGCAACATCAACTCTATTTACATGATGGCGCATTCCGGAGCGCGTGGTTCGGCAGCGCAGATAAAACAGCTGGCTGGAATGCGTGGCCTGATGGCGAAACCAAGCGGCGAAATTATTGAAACTCCGATCATCTCGAACTTCAAAGAAGGTCTGTCGGTTCTTGAATATTTCAACAGCTCGCACGGCGCGCGTAAAGGTCTGGCTGATACGGCATTAAAAACCGCCAATTCCGGTTATCTGACTCGCCGTCTGGTTGATGTCGCGCAGGATTGCATAGTCACTGAACGTGATTGCAAAACACATCGCGGCATAGTCGCTAAAGCAGTTATCGAGGGAGGCAACGTAATCGTTGCGCTAGCGGAACAAATAATTGGCCGCACATCGGCGCGTGATATTCATCATCCAACTGCCGGCTCTTTGATCGTTTCATCAGGAGAAATAATCGACGAAATTATCGTTGATAAAATTGATGAAGCCGGAATTGAAGCAGTTATGGTGCGTTCAGTGTTGACTTGCGAAACTAAAGTCGGAGTTTGCGCGCATTGTTATGGCCGTGATCTGGCGCGGGGAACTGAGGTTAATATCGGCGAAGCGGTAGGCGTTATCGCCGCGCAATCAATCGGCGAGCCTGGCACACAGCTTACTATGAGAACTTTCCACATTGGCGGCGCAGCGCAGCGTGGCGCTGAGGCTTCAAGCGTTGAATCATCTCATGATGCTACTCTTACTCTTTCTAACAAAAATATAGTTACTGATTCAAATGGCCGCTTAGTGGTTATGAGCAGAACTTGTGAAATAGTTCTGCGTGATGAAGGAAACCGTGAAAGAGCAAGGTTTAAAGTTCCATACGGCGCGCGTCTGCTGGCTAAAGAAAATGACAAGGTGAAAAAAGGCGACAAGCTCGCTGACTGGGATCCTTTCACTTTGCCGATTATCACTGAACGCGCTGGAATTGCACATTATCGTGACATGGTTGAAGGAGTTTCCTTACGCGAAGTTATGGACGAAGCGACAGGAATTTCCAACAAAACAGTAACTGACTGGCGGCAACAAACCCGCGGCGCGGATTTAAAACCGCGCATTGCTCTGCGTGACAAAAAAGGCGAGATAGTAACTCTGGCTAATGGTCTGGAAGCGCGTTACTTCCTGCCGGTTGGCGCGATACTTAATGTCACTGACGGTCAGGAAGTTCATGCCGGAGACGTTCTGGCAAGGATTCCGCGTGAATCAACAAAAACTCACGACATTACCGGCGGTCTGCCGCGTGTTGCTGAATTGTTCGAGGCACGTAAACCAAAAGATCACGCCATTATTTCCGAAATAGAAGGCGTGGTTGAATTTGGCAAAGACTATAAAAACAAACGCCGCGTCGTTATTCGTCCGAAAGATGATGCTCTGGAATCTGTTGAATATATGATTCCAAAAGGCAAACATATAACCGTGCAGGAAGGTGATTATGTCCAGAAGGGTGATCTGCTTATGGACGGAAATCCGGTTCCGCATGATATATTGAAAGTAATGGGCGTTGAAGCTCTGGCGCGTTACATGGTAAATGAGGTGCAGCAAGTATATCGTCTGCAAGGCGTTTTGATTAATGATAAACATATCGAGGTGGTGGTGCGGCAAATGCTGCAGAAGGTTGAAATAGATCAGCCTAATGAAACTACCTTCTTATCCGGCGAGCAGGTTGACCGCGAAGAGTTTGATGCGGTTAACAGCAAAACCATTGCTGAAGGATATAAAGCAGCAACGGCTTCTCCGGTATTGCAGGGCATTACCAAAGCCAGCTTGCAAACACATAGCTTTATCTCAGCGGCGAGCTTCCAGGAAACCACGCGCGTGCTTACTGAAGCGGCAGTTGCTGGCAAAATGGATCAATTAACCGGACTGAAAGAGAACGTAATTGTCGGACGCTTGATTCCAGCCGGAACAGGCGCTGCGGTTATGCGCCTGCGTAAAGTTGCTCATGATCATGAAAAGCAAGCCTCTTTAGAAAGAGAAGCTGGCAATGATAATCCTGAGGAGTCGCTTGCGCCAACCGGAAGTTAGAGCAGATAAGGATGTTTATTTTTGGAACTCACGCTTGTCTTGCCGCTCTTGGCAATCCGATGCGGAAAATTAAGCGTGTTCTGATAAGTAAGCAGACGCAGGACGAGCTGGAATTAAAGTTCAAAAATCTCCAGCTGGTTGACAACCGGAAAATTGAATCTCTATTACCTGCTGGCAGCGTTCATCAGGGCATAGCTATTGAATGCGAAATGCTGGCGCAGCCGGATCTTGCTGATTTCATCAGCAATGTCAGCGACAAAAAAGCGCAGGCGGTAATTATTCTCGATCAGGTTACAGATCCGCATAATGTCGGCGCTATCTTGCGAACGGCCGCTGCTTTTAACATCGCCGCCATTATAACCACCAGCCGCAACGCGCCGCCTGAATCTGGCATCATGGCTAAATCGGCAAGCGGCGCAGTGGATATTGTGCCTTATATAATGGTTGGCAATCTTGTCCAGGCAATTGGGCAATTGAAAAAAGCCGGCTACTGGATATATGGATTTGACAAAAACGCGACGAAAGAAATAAGCGCCACTGAATTTAGCACTAAAACCGCTCTGGTACTTGGCGCAGAAGGAAAAGGCTTGCGTCGCCTTACCGCTGAGCATTGTGATATTATGCTCAACATTCCAATATCAGAAAAAATGGAAAGCCTCAACGTCTCAAACGCCGCGGCAATCGCAATGTACGAACTATTTAAAAACGTTCCGCGCCAGAGCATCTGATCAAGCAGCAACAACCTTCTGAACCTGACCATATTCCAAATCAACCGGCGTAGCACGGCCAAATATAGATACAGAAACTTTTACACGCTGCTTTTCTTCATCAACATCTTCAATAATGCCAACAAACGAATCGAACGGACCTTCGGTAATTTTAACTTGTTCGCCAACTTCAAAGACAATTGAAGAACGCGAAGGAGCAACGCCGTCACGAACCTGCGCGAAAATCGCCTCAGCTTCTTTTTCAGTAATTGGAACAGGACGACCACCTTTGCCACCGCCTAAAAATCCATTGACCTTTGGAGTGTTTTTCACCATGTGCCAGGTAGCATCTGTTAATTCCATTTTCACCAGCAAATAGCCGGGAAAAAATTTACGTTCCGCTTGCACCTTTTTGCCACGCCGCAATTCAGTAACTTCTTCAGCAGGAACAACCACCTCTTCAATCAATGAAGAAAGGCCTTTCTGCACAGCCTGCTCTTTAACCGCCGCCGCTACTTTCTTTTCAAATCCTGAATGAGCTTGTACTATATACCAACGCTGCGCCATAAGCTGCTCTCTCTCCTTGTTATTTTTTCTATCAATATAATCAAATAAATATAATCGAATTCCCAATCAAAGCCCTAATCAAAGCCCTAAAATGGCATTTACCAAATGGCCGATTGTGAAATCAACTAACACAAAAAAAACTGCCGCTATTGTGCCAAGCAGCAAAACCATAATGGTGGAAACCGTAGTCTCCTTGCGGCTTGGCCAGTTTATCTTGCTCACTTCACTGCGTACTTCTCGGACAAATTTCGCTGGCGTCATGTTCGTCTCTTTTCTAAAATAAGGGGGAAGGAGCGATTGTTAAATCAATATGACAGTAAAAGCAAGCGTTTTGCTATTATTTTGCAATCATATTGTGATGATTGTATATCATTAGCTAAGCTATTGACATCAACTAACTTTCTACAAAGTTTTTCAGCAGCTTAAGTCCGGCTTGTTGGCTTTTTTCCGGATGAAACTGCATTCCCAGCATGTTTTCATGCGCGACCAGAGCGGCTATCAATGCGCCATAATCAGTGCTGGCAATGATATTATCAGCCACCGCCTGCGCGTAATAGCTATGTACAAAATAAACATGTTCGCCATCTGGCAGGTTTTTTACTACCGGATGATCTCGCTGCAGCAGCAGATTGTTCCAGCCAATATGCGGTATTTTAAGCGCCGCGTGATCGTTGATTGTTCCACTGCCTACGACGCTTGCTTTTGCTGGCACATTCGCCGCTTGTTTTAAATAAACAACATCTCCCTTAAGCCAGCCGAGGCCACGATGTTCGCCATGTTCAAAACCGCGCTCGAACATCATCTGCATTCCTACGCAAATTCCCAGAAAATTTCTCTTCTTAACAACAACCTGCTCATTAAGCATATCGAGCATTCCGGAAATGGCGGAAAGTCCGCGCATACAATCGCCATAAGCGCCAACTCCTGGTAATATTATGTGACTTGCCATAACAAGGTCAGCAGGATTTGCGCTGACTACAACTCGCCTTGATGATGAAACAACATGCTCAAAGGCCTTGGCTACTGAACGTAAATTTCCAGAACCATAATCAATTATTACAATGTTGCTCATATTTCCGCTGCCAGACGGTCAAAATAGCGCTGCTTGGCGCGCAATAATGAATCGCCGCTTACTATGTCCTGAAAAATATAGCCGCTGCTCTTCATCCGCGCGCGCAGGAAATCATTAGCATGAAAACCAACTATGATCTGCAAAGCAAGCTGCACAACACCGCCGGAAAATTCATTAAGCAAACCATATTTGACCAGCGATACAACCGCTATATTAGCAACAAAAATCGCTAAAGCTAAGCTCCACAAACGCTGATAAAGCGCCCAGATGAAGGTGAATAAAAACGCCGCCCAGTTGAATCCTTCGCGCAGAAAAACCGGATTTTCCAGCGCATCTCTGCCGCCTTGCTGATTGTGAACCGTATAGAGCTTTAAGCCATTAAACATGTTTAACTCCGCCCAGAGAGCCTTTGGTCGAAGGAATAGCGTCCGCCTTACGCGCATCTATTGTTACCGCTTCCCGCAAAGAACGAGCTAGACCCTTATAGCATGATTCAACAATATGATGATTATTCACGCCGTAGAGATTTTCAATATGCAGAGTCATTCCGGAAGAAAAAGCAAAAGCCTGAAACCATTCTCTGAACAGCTCAGTATCCATTTCACCAAGCTTAGGTTTTGAAAACTCAACCTTCCAGACAAAATAAGGCCGTCCGGAAATATCAAGCGCCACGCGTGAGAGTGTTTCATCCATTGGCACATAAGCGCTGGCATAGCGCGTAATGCCCTTGCGCTCGCCTAAGGCCTGGCTTACTGCCTCGCCAATGGCAATTCCAGTATCTTCCGTTGTGTGATGCTGATCAATATGCAAATCACCCTTGGCAGTGACTTTTAAATCTATCAGACTATGGCGCGAGAGCTGTTCCAGCATATGATCTAAAAAACCAATTCCGGTATTTATTTCATATAAACCGCTACCATCAAGATTAATCTCAACAAAAATAGAGGTTTCCTTAGTTGTTCTTTCAATTTTCGCTTTACGCATAAATACCACGACACTGCTTATCAACTGATTATAAAATGATTGTCAAATGATTATCATGAAAAATCTCAGCTGAAAAAACCAACTGAAATTCATTGGAAATTTAGCTGAGATTTAGCTGAGATTTAGCTGAAATTTATATTATGAACTCTGATAGTAACAAAAAAATCCACTATCTACAAGTATTAGGCAGTATTAGGCAATAATTAGACAGTATTAGACAGTATTAGGCTTGTATTTTTGTAAAAATACACCATCTATTCAAGTTTCAAAGGAGATTTATGGAACATACAAACCCTAACTTATGGTACGGAACAACCATTCTTTGCGTGCGTAAAGATGGAAAAACCGTGCTGGCCGGAGATGGTCAAGTATCTCTAGGTGCTACAATAATAAAATCCAGCGCAAAAAAAGTCCGCCGTCTGGCTAACGATACAATAATAGCCGGATTTGCCGGCGCAACTGCCGATGCTTTCACTTTATTTGAACGTCTGGAAGCAAAGCTGGAAAAACATCCGGGGCAACTTACTCGCGCCTGCGTGGAGCTGGCCAAAGACTGGCGAACTGATCGTTATCTGCGTCGTCTTGAGGCAATGATGGCGGTTGCTGATGCGACCACCTCGCTGATTCTTTCCGGAACTGGTGATGTGTTGGAACCGGAAGATGGAATTATCGGAATTGGCTCAGGAGGAATGTATGCTCTCTCCGCCGCGCGCGCGCTTAAAGATATTGCCGGATTATCTGCTGAGGATATAGTTCGCCGCGCTATGAAAATCGCTGCTGATATTTGCGTATATACTAATGAGAATATAACTATAGAAAAAATATAAAAAGAAAAGATAAAGAACTTATGACAATTACTTCTTCTCTTAATCCTTCCGCTCTTA
>CAZFJN010000056.1:0-1330 GCA_964519595.1 uncultured Rickettsiales bacterium | reverse complement strand
CTCTTAATCCTTCCGCTCTTACTCCTTCTGCGCTTACTCCTCGGGAAATAGTTGCTGAACTTGACCGCTATATAATTGGCCAGAATGATGCCAAAAAAGCCGTGGCAATCGCCCTTAGAAACCGCTGGCGGCGCGCGCAAATTACCGGAATAATGCATGAAGAAATTGTGCCAAAAAATATCCTGATGGTCGGCCCTACCGGCTGCGGTAAAACTGAAATCGCCCGAAGGCTGGCCAAGCTTGCCAAAGCGCCTTTTATCAAGGTTGAGGCGACAAAATTCACGGAAGTAGGCTATGTCGGCCGTGATGTTGATTCGATTATTCGCGATCTGGTAGAAATTGCCGTACGCATGATCCGCTCGGAAAAACTAAGAGAGGTAAAAGAACGCGCTGAAGCTCTGGTTGAAGAAAAACTGCTCAACGCGCTGGTTGGAGAATCAGCAAGTCCTGACACACGCGCTAAGTTCCGCGAGAAGCTACATAGCGGCGAAATTGAAGATAAGGAAATAGATATTGAAGTTCCCGATAACGGTCCTTCTATTTCCAATTTTGATATTCCTGGAATGTCCGGCGGTCATGTCGGCATGATAAATGTCACGGAAATTATCGGCAAAGCAATCGGCAGTCGTTCTAAATCAAAACGCCTGACAGTGAAAGTTGCGCGAGAAATGCTGCTTGGCGAGGAAAGTGAGAAGCTGATTGATCAGGATGCTCTGGTTATCGACGCTATTCACGCCGTTGAGAATAACGGCATAGTGTTTCTTGATGAAATAGATAAAATAACCACGCGCAGTGATCTAAAAGGCGGCGATGTAAGCCGCGAAGGCGTGCAACGTGATCTGTTGCCGCTGATTGAGGGAACAACAGTTGCAACTAAATATGGTCCGGTTGATACTGACCATATATTATTTATCGCTTCCGGCGCTTTTCACATGGCAAAGCCTTCTGATTTACTGCCGGAACTGCAAGGTCGTCTGCCGATAAGAGTTGAACTCGCCGCGCTTACTGAAGCAGATATGATCAGAATATTAAATGAAACAGATGCCAGCCTTACTAAACAATATGCGGCATTACTGGCGGTCGAAAAAGTGTCTATAAATTTCACTGATGATGGTGTGCGCGAATTAGCCAGCATCGCAACGCGCATTAACAAGGAAGTTGAAAATATTGGCGCACGCCGTTTGCACACTATCATGGAAAAATTGCTGGAAAATTTAAGCTTCACAGCCAGCGAGCAACCTGATATTTCTGTAACCATCAACTCCGCATATGTGCAGGAACAATTAAAATCACTGGCAAAAGATATGGATTTAAGCCGCTTTATTTTGTA
>CAZFJN010000055.1:5923-10184 GCA_964519595.1 uncultured Rickettsiales bacterium | reverse complement strand
CCATTCAACCAGAAGGCTTAACGCTCGACGAAACGCCAGCATAAACCGCCAGCAAAAGCACAGTGGCAACTATAGAGAGATCAGATAAATAGATTTCTCCCTTTGCATTCAAAACAATCTTCTCTCGACATTGGCTTCTACAGATAGCTTGCACAGCTAGTGTAGTGTCTGGCGCAAAGCTTTACATTATAAATTCTGATTTTTTGTGTTTAAATTTCTAATGAAAGAGTAAGCGCGAAAAGGCGGTGTTTAGAATGTAGTGATTTGCGTGAGATACTACACTAGACAGCACCACTTACTTAACCAGCAACCATCATCCTACGCCAAGGCTTCGGATGACAAGGCAACCAGCAACCTCTTACTTTGCTGTAGAATTTATTGCTTGATGTTGTAGGATGCGATTCTGAAATCAAGGAAATAAAAAACAATAAATAGCATTTATAAACAGGAGAATATTGGCAAATGACAAATAAGCTTTTTGAGAAAATAGAGAATGATCTTCGCGCTAACGATGTTGTATTGTACATGAAAGGCACCAGGAAGTTGCCGCAATGCGGTTTTTCGGCGACTGTTGCACAGGTTTTGGAAAGAGTTGGCGTGAGTAATTACAAGGATATAAATGTTCTAGCTGATCCGGAAATACGCGAAGGGATCAAGGCTTTTACCAACTGGCCGACAATTCCGCAGCTTTATATTAAAGGTGAATTTATTGGCGGTTGTGACATAGTTCGGGAAATGTATCAAAGCGGCGAGTTGCAGCAATTGCTTAAGGATAAAGGCGTGATTGCCGCTTAATTTCTTTTATATTCGCCTTCATTCAGCCAGGTGCGGTTATTGGCCGGTTTTCCGAAGTAATATCCTTGCAGAAGGTCAACGCCCATTTCCATTAATATCTTGGCGATTTCGCCATTTTCGACAAATTCGGCAACTGTCTGCAAGCCAAAGCCTTTGGCAAAATCCATTAAGGTTTTGACGAAGAATTTGTCGTCGGCGCTATTGGCAATGTCTTTGACGAAAGCGCCGTCTATTTTCACCATATCAACTGATAAGGCTTTAAGCTGACGGAAGCTGGTATAGCCGGAGCCGAAATCGTCAAGCGCGACCATGCAGCCTAGTGATTGCAGGCTGGCAACGAAATAAGCCGAGCGGCGCAGATCACGATGTACGGCGGTTTCTGTAATCTCAACTGAAAGGCGGCTGGCAACTTCCGGAGAATCTTTGAGCATCTGCGTTATTTGATCGAGCCAGGAAGGATCTTCCGTAGTCATATTAGAGACGTTAAAGGCCATATGCAGATTTGGAGCGCGGCGCAATTCGTCGATTACCATCTCCATTACTATTCTGTCGATCAAGCCAATTAATCCCATTTTCTCGGCAACCGGAATCAGTGGTCCGGCTGAGCTTATATTACCAACCTCATTAACCACACGCAGCAAGGCTTCGTAATGATCAATATTTCCAGTACGGCTATTAACTACTGGCTGATAAGCAAGACGCAGGCGTTTTTCTTTATAAGCATTATAGAGGTAATTTGCTAAGCCCATTTGCTGGCGGCATTGCTCAGCTTCATTGCGCGTCATTTCAAAAGTGCGATGCGGCAGGATGTTCATGCCGTTAAGAGCAGCATAAGCTTTGTCGAGAGCATCAGGCGCGCTGGTTGTTTCCGTTGGAAAGCAGACGCTGCCGATTGTGCCAATCATATGTAAAGCGGCGGTTGAGAAATGATCACGGCCAAAATTCTGAATCGCGTTATGAATTCGCTCAGCAAGGCGGATTACATCTTCCGGATAGCGATTTACCACCACTATTCCCAGCTGATCGCGTTGCAGCCTTTGTACCATATCGCCTTCTTCAACCATGGAAGCGATAATTTTAGTAAGATCATGCACGACGATTTCCGAAACATCATGACCATAAGCATTGATGATCATCGACAGATTCGAGATATTGACCAGCAGCAGCGCGCCGGAAGTGTGATTGCGAATAATAGTCTGTATCGCAGTTTCCAGGCCATTGACAAAATCAGAAGGATAAAAATCACAGCCCGGATAATGCGGCGTAGGAAGGCGCAAAGCGTCGCCGTCGAGAGAAATTCCCGATATGCTGGAAACTGTCATTGCTGTTCGTGATGAATGATCATCCGAGCTTGTATACATCAGCTTGCCATCCCCCGATTGCTCCGATTTCATCAATTGCGCTTTATATCTTGCTCTATACATGTTTAATTGTGGCATAATTTCGTAAATATTGATTAAAGTTATAGTTAATTTTTACTGACTATGCCGGATTAATTCTTTTCAGGAAAATGCAGATAAAACAATATGGTAGTCTCATTATAAAACATAATGGTAAATATAAGATGGAGAAATAATATTTTTTTAATTCAATATATTATGATCAATATTTTCATATTGAGGCGGTTATATTGAGACAATTATAAAGGCCAGTAAGCCAAACCAGGAATTTGATAAAAAAGCCGTCCGGCAGGAAGATATATTTTGTGAGGACATGTTCTGTGCTGATAAATTCTGTGCTGAGATATTAGCTGTTTTGATTTTATTTATTTGCCAGAATAAATGCGCGAACATCAGCGAAAATCCTGAAAGTGACCAGATTGCTAACCATGCTGATGACCATAATTGCTGATGAAAAGCGGCGGCAAACAACGCCAGAAAAGCAATATAACATAAGGCGACAAAGCCGCGAATATTGTTGCCGACGCGCACGGCGCTGGATTTAACGCCAAGGGCAATATCGCATTGCTTATCCTGCATGGCGTAGATTGTGTCATAGCCAAGCGTCCAGAAACAGCTGGCTGAATAAAGCAGCAGCGTTTCAATGGTTATTTCTCCGCGCGCAACTATTGCTGCGACTAAAACTCCCCAGTTGAAAGTTAGTCCGAGAAATAATTGCGGCCACCAGATAATTCGTTTCATCAGCGGATAAGCGACAATTAAAGGCAAGGCAAAAGCCGACCAGACAAGTGCCTTCCAACCAAGAGCAAAAGCAATTGGCAAAGCAGCCGCCAGCAAAGCGCAAAGCAACATTATTGCCTGATTTATTGTCAATTCGCCGCTGGCCAGAGGCCGCGATTTTGTACGCTTAACCTGCGCGTCAATATCACGATCAAAAATATCATTTATAACGCAGCCAGCAGAACGCATCAGCAACGCTCCGGCGGCGAATAAAAAATATATCGCTAATCTCTGTTCTTCCGCTAAAGCGAGACTCCACCAGCACGGCCACAACAACAACCAAATTCCAACCGGCTGATGCAAACGCATAAGCCGCAAATATGGCGAAATAACTGTAAACAAGGACATATTCATGTTCATTAGTAGTAATTCAAAAATTGCAATTTATCAGTATAAAATTCCGGCAATATAAAATTCCAGTAATTGTATTTATTGATAACATAACTTATATAAGCTCAATGAGCATTCGTTTATATATTGAAGCGCCGCTGGCACAAGGAGCTGTAATCGAGCTGAGTGACAATCAGGCGCATTATGCGCGCAATGTCATGCGCCTTGCTGAAAATTCGGAAATATTTGCTTTTAACGGCGAAGATGGTCAGTGGCTTGCGCTGATGAAAACAATCGGCAAAAAATCTGCCACTATTGAAATTATCAGTAAAATTTGCAAGCCACGTCCCTGCCCTGAAATTGCGCTGGCATTTTCGATGATAAAAAACAAAAGCGAGCTGGTTGTGGAAAAAGCTACTGAGCTGGGAATTTCGACAATTCACGCTATGGTTACACAACATTCCGTGGTTAGAAATATCAATCTGGAAAAATTACGCGCTCATGCCATTGAGGCAACTGAGCAATGCGAACGATTTTCCGTTCCGATTATCACCGCGCATAAAAGTCTGGCGGATTTTCTTGGCGTATTTCCAAAAGAAAATATTCTGCTCTATGCTGATGAAAGCGGCAATGGAAGGCCGCTTAGAGATGTGCTGAGCAAATATGCAGCAGATAAAGCGGCAGATAAAAATACAATAAATGAAAATGCCCTGAATAAAAATGATATGAATAAAAATTCAAAAATCCATAATGGAATTTGCATACTCGTTGGTCCGGAAGGAGGGTTTTCCAGTGAAGAACACCGTATTTTACAATCATTGCCGTTTGCACTAGGATTCGGAATCGGACCACGGATTTTACGCGCTGATACTGCCGCAGTGGCAGCGATAGCTTGTGTTATGTCAATATTTGGCGACTGGAATGAAGCGCCTCGTTTTGTAAGTGAAAAATTATAA
>CAZFJN010000055.1:0-5823 GCA_964519595.1 uncultured Rickettsiales bacterium | reverse complement strand
GGAAAATCAAGGAATTTAAGGCATCAGCAATGAATATAGTAAGCGAATTACAAAATCTATACGACAAAAGAGGCGACGAAATAGAACAATGGTTCAGCGATAAACGCAAAGAAGCCGCGCCGTTTTTTTATAGCTCTGTTGATTTGCGCCATTCCGGCAGGCGCTTGATTCCGGTTGATACTAATTTATATCCTGCTGGTTTTAATAATCTCTCCGTTGCCGCGCGCGCGCGCGCCGCACGCATTGCCGGAAATTATCTGCGCGAGATTGTTCCAGATGCGAAACAAATAGCGATTATTCCTGAGAATCACACGCGCAATCTTGCTTATCTGGAAAATCTGGCAACTCTGCGCGATATATTAATTCAATCCGGCTATGATGTGCTGATCGCAAACATCACCAGCAGCGAGCCGCTTGAGCTTACAACCAGCAGCGGGAATATAATCAGGCAAATTCCTCTTGCTGAAACTGAATCAGCTGATTTATACATTCTCAACAATGATCTAACCGCCGGAATTCCGGCAGAAATACTGAATATCAGAAAGCCAATATTGCCGCCGCCGGAAATGGGCTGGCATCAACGGCGCAAGAGTATTCATTTTGCTGAATATAAAAAGCTGGCTGAGGAATTTGCGCGGCTTTTTAATATTGACAGCTGGCGAATTTGCGCCAATTTTCATCATTGCGGCATGGTTGATTTCAAGGATCGTTCCGGCCTTGAATGTGTAGCGAAAGCAGTTGATGAATTAATTGCGAAAACGAAAATTAAATATGCCGAATATGCAATAGATGACGAGCCTTATATATTTATGAAAGCAGATTCCGGAACATACGGAATGGGAATAATGACTTTGCAAAACGGCAAAGAAGTTCTGGAAATGAACAAGAAAGAGCGCAATAAAATGCATGTTATAAAAGAAGGCGCGCGCGTCAGCGAAGTTATTCTGCAGGAAGGAATTCCAACTATTGACAAGGTCAGCGGAAAACCTGCTGAGCCAATGATTTACATGATTGACGGTTTGCCGGTTGGCGGCATGTATCGCATTAATGGTCAGCGTGATAGCAAAAATAATTTAAATGCCGCCGGAATGGAATTTGTTGGAATGTGCGATGAAATAGAAACTGCCGATTGCGATTATAAATCCGTAAAAGACTGCGATTTTCGTGCTTACGGAATAATCGCCGCCATTGCCGCGCTTGCCGCTTCGCAGGAGAAATATCATAATACGAAATTGTAAAAACTATTGCCTGAAGAAACCTTATAATAAACCTTATAATAAATATCTGTAATAAATGTTGTAAAAATGAGTAATATAATAAATTCAATTGAACGGAAACTAACAGAGAATTTTGCGCCGGAATTTCTGCGTATAAATGATGATAGCGCAAAACATGCCGGACATGAAAGTCTGCCGGAAGGAATGCACACCTCGCATGTTGGAATTTTCATAGTTTCTGATAAATTTTCCGGCCTTTCACGAGTAGAGCGCGCGCGCGCAGTACACAGCGCCATTGCTGAGGAAATAACGCTTATTCACGCAATAACCATGCTGAAAACCATGACGCCGGAAGAATTTGCCAGCAGCAAGCAATAAAAGAACTTGCTGCAATTTACGACAATAGACTGTAGCAGAATGTAGCAGACTTTAATTGCCGAGAAAAAATTAAGCGGAATAATTTTCAACAATCCATTTGCCAAATGGCAAGCTGCAAGTAAATCCTGGCGATACGGCATTTAAAACATGCACGCTTTTTTTATCACCTTCGACCACAAAATCCTGCAATAGTTTAAGCTCTTTTCTGTGTAAAAGCTGCGCGCGAATTCCTGGCCTGGCGTTAGCGGTAAAAGCTGCATCATCAAGCTTATGCACCATCGGACGCACCAGATTCAATAAATGCCTACGATTATATTTTTTTATTTCCTCATAAGCCAGCCGCCGGAAATCAAAAGCATTTGTTGCTAATAATTTCATTTCCCATGCTGAAATGGCGAGTAATTCATCCGGCTTGAAATTATCAAGACCACGATAATTTTCCCGCCAGAATGCCGGAATCGCAGTTGGTCCAATTTTGATTTTTCCATCTACTGTGATATTAAAATGCACGCCGAGAAAAGGATTTTTTAAATTCGGAACTGGATAAATCAAAGTGCGAATAGTAGGAACTGGCGGCCTTACTGCCAGCATGTGAATGCCTTTGAAAGGAATTATCGTATAATCCTCGCCAAAGCCAAAATCGCAGGCAATGCGATCAGCGTAAAGTCCGGCGCAGTTATAAATCATTCCGGCTTCGATATTAATATCGCCATTAGCAGATCCGGCAATAATCGCGCTTGCTGATGCTTTGCCTTTGTAAGGATGAGCAAGCAGAATCTCAACTCCTGATTTACGCAATTCTCCAGCCAGATGCAGACAGATTTCAACCGGATCAACTGTTGAAGTATCTGGCGAGAACAAAGCCTCTTTATATGTTCGCGCATTAGGATCAATCTCAGCGAGCTGCTGTTCATCAACAATGCTGACATTCACGCCGTTAACATCGCCGCGCCGTTTAAGTTCATGAACTCCCTGCTGTTCAGCCTCATTCTGCGCGACTACTACTTTTTTACAGCGATTTAATTTAAGGCCATTTTTTATTACATAATCATGCCAGGCGGCATTGCCCTCGCGGCAGAATCTGGCTTTCAGCGAATCAGCACTATAATAAAATCCGGCATGAAGCACACCGCTATTGCGCCCGCTGCCATGCGCGGCAAGTTCTGCTTCTTTTTCAATGATTATTATACTTGCCGAAGGAAATTTTTCCTTAAGCGCTCGCGCCACCGCTAATCCTATAATTCCAGCGCCTATTACCAGATAATCAGCTTGTTTAGTTTTTTTCATTCCGCCATCAAACGCAAATCAACAGATAAAATCAAGCATTATATTATGCCATAATTAAAATCCAGCGCGACAGCAATCAACTTGATAATGACCAGCGATTAGGGCTTGGTGAAATACGGTCGCTGAATGGCGATTGTCCATTATCAACTATCTTACTCGGACTTTTCGCCAGCAGCGAATCTTGAGCGATTGTTTTTAGTAAAATATCTTCTTTTTCTTGAGACTTCTCTTTTGTCCAGCCGAATTTTTCTAAGATTTTTTGTTGAACTTGCGACAAGTTTTCGGAATTCAGACTATATTTCGCAGCATAAGCTTCGAATACGCAATTTTTAATCATCAGACATAAATAATCCGGATGAAAGCTGTCAGGATTTATTATTGCTTTACCATCTTCAGTAGTTTTAGAACGCTCTGCCATCTCTTGTAATATAGAAGCTATATCAGTTTTATTGCCAGATCCTTTCAGTCCGCGGCAGATAATCGCCGAGGTAACATCACAAATTCGCATCATATAAGAAAGCGGCGAAATCTCTTCCGGTTTCATATTATCTTTAAGTATTGTGTATTTTGCAAAATCAGCGCCTAGCTCTTTGCTTAATTGATCACTGCTATAGCGGAACAGACCGTGATGATGCGAAGCGGACATTTTCGCCTCTGCCGGATACATAAGCAGCGTCAGCAAGGTAAAAAGTGGATGATTATGATTCTGCTCAACAAAATATTTTTGCCGCTCTTTGATTTCCTGTTCATTGCCCTGCTGCCATGGCCGCATGAAAGATGATGACATCTGCGCCTTGCCGATATCATGCAGCTCAGTTAAAACATGAATCAATTCCTTTTTATCGCCAGCGGCCAGTGGATTATTAGCATCTTTATTGAGGATTTTTTCCGCCACTAAATCCATAAATTCAGTCACGATACTGACATGACGTTCCTGATCACTGTCTTTCATGACCGCATCTTTATTCTCGACGATTATCTTTTTCTGATCTGCTAGTATCTGCTGGAAAAATTCTATTTTCTCACGATCTTTAGAAATATTTTCCTTATTGCCTGCTGTGTTTTCTGTGCTTGCATTGTTACGTTGAGCAAGAATAGCGTGAAGTTTTCCGCCTAGAAGATGCTGATGATGATCAACTATATGCTCAGCCATTTGCAGCTTGGCCATACGGCAGGAAACCGGCTCGTGAAAATCAGCCGGATTATAATTTACACTGTCCTGCAAACGGCCAAAGCCTCTCTCCGGCGCATGAAGAACCATAATAGCTTTTATTTCACCACTATCCTTGCCATCTGAAGCCGGCAGAGGAATTGGAATATGATATTGTTTATTGGCAAGCGTTTGTTCAGCGGTTTTGTATGTATTAGGATTATATGCAGCAATATTATTAGCAAATAAAGGCGAAGCACCACCTGATGCTGCATAATGCGCGTCAGGATACATCTGGATGATTTTATCAACCTGAAATCCGCCCTTACCATCAGGCGTATAATAAGCAACCGCATCACAGCCGGAAGCAGTGCAAGCTGCCAGCATTATTTTCTCCTGATCAGGAAGTTTGATCAGCTTTTCAACATTATCTGGTAATGTTTGCATAATCTCCGGCAATTTATCATCAACATATTCACCAGAAGCTGAAGCCGGATTATTTGGCGAATTACTATTCGACGAAATATTTTGCTGAGCATTAACAAGTCCAATAGCAGCAAGCCAGCTATTTACTGTGTTTTTAATTGTTCCTAAAAAGCCTTTTTTCTCTTGAGTTGAGGCAATTTCTGGAATTCCATCAATAAAATTACATATTGCTTTGAATTTGCTATTATCACGTCCAGCAACAAGCAGGCTGCGCCTTTCCGGCGAATTGGGAATTTCATATTCTCTAAAATTTGTTCCTGATTTCTCAAGAATAAGCCGCGCGGCAGAAGCGTCCCACGGAAAACATCCACTCATATATATGCCAGCGCGACCATCTGCTGCGCGCATCGCGCCGGAAACAGCCGACCAGCACATATATTCATTATCATAAGCAGCATTATCAATATTTTTTAATTTCAGTATATTATTGCGAAGATATTCCTGATTTTCTACTCCTGGATAGCGTTTTGTTACTTCCTGCTTGCCTATTTTGCTTAAATATTGATCACCAATAATTGGTTTTGCTGTATTGGAAAATTCTATATCCTTATTCAGAATATTATCTTGCGCGGCGCTATAATCTATCTTGAATTCAGGCACTTTACCAAGAATCAGCAAGCCGTTTTTTGCGGTTGTTTGTTTGCAGGCACTATTAAGATCCGGCGGCTCTGTTACAGTAAAACCTCCGCTTATTTTATGTGCATAAGCTTCATCTTTATGCGCCCAGAAAATATTCCCTTGCGGTTTCTCAGGTTTTATTGAATCAAAATCTTCTGCAGAAACTCCATATTCATTTGCCGCCGCTTCATAAACAACTGCCGCAATGGTCTTTCCATCAAGCTCAAGTCCGATTGAAATTGCCCATGGTTGCGGCGGTATTTCACCATTTTTTCTGGTGTAACCATAAGTTCCATCAATCGGATCAACTACCCAGTGCGCGCCTTTATTACGTCCGGCAAAATCATGTTTTTTGCCGTCCATAGTCTCTTCCATCAGGAAATCAATCTCCTCAACCCCTAATGATCTGGCAATTTCCGGAGATATTTTCTTAAGCTGCGCTTCAATTATCTGCTGAGATTGATAATCTCCTGAGCTGAGAAGGCTTCCATCTGGTTTTTTAATAATCTTAAGCCCTTGTTGTCGCCGCAACAATGCTACCGAGGCAGCGCTGAGCGCAGCGTCAGAGATTAATTTAATAACAGAGGGTAATTCTACAGACATTAGTTAATGAAATATTAATTTAATTTTCAATCGGACGAAAATCTTAATATTTATATTCTACATTGTCAAAATGTTTGTGTTTTT
>CAZFJN010000054.1:0-10248 GCA_964519595.1 uncultured Rickettsiales bacterium | reverse complement strand
TTTTTTTTCCTAATTCATGCAAGGATGTCACTCCTAACTCTTTAATTCCACAAGGAATTATTGCATTATAATGCGAAAGATCAGGACAAAGATTTATCGAAATTCCATGATAGCTGATCCATTTGCGAACACGAATGCCAATTGCCGCTATTTTTGCTTCCGGACGTCCTTCCTGCTTTACCCAAATGCCAATTCTTTCCGGCCGAATTAGCCCTTCAATGCCAAATTCGGCAAGAGTGGCAATTATCCAGCGCTGCAAAGCTTGCACATAGGCACGTATGTCAGTAGCAGAGCGTTTTTTCAGGTTAAGCATGATATAAGCAATGCGCTGTCCGGGACCATGGTAAGTATATTGCCCACCGCGCCCTGATTTATATACTGGAAATAAATTATGCAGCAGCAGATCTTCCTGTTTGGCCGAAGTTCCGGCGGTATAAAGAGGCGGATGCTCCAGCAGCCAGACCATTTCCGGCGCTTTTTCCGCCGCTATCGCCGCAACGCGCTCTTCCATCGCCGCCACCGCTTCCTGATAATCAATAAATCCTTCACTTATTTTCCATTCTAGCACTTGCAACTATCCTTTATATTTGTTATCAAGCGTCGCCTGACTACAATTATAGAAACCATAATCAGCTATAGATATAGCAGACAGTTGGTTAAATGTGTCAATGTATAATGTATAAAGCGGCCATGGCGGAATTGGTAGACGCACTACCTTGAGGTGGTAGCGCCGAGAGGCGTGGAAGTTCGAGTCTTCTTGGCCGCACCATTTTGATTTGTTTTATAGTCTATAGCGGCTTTGCCGCTTGGAAAATCAAGTGCCGCGCTATAGCTGCAAAGCAGCAAAGGCAGAGTGGGAATTATGAGGTATAGAGATTTCAAGCCGTTATTGAACGAGCCAATAAATCGTAAGAAATAGCGCTCAGACTACACAAAACCATTTCGAGGATATCCTCGAAATGGTCGATATATGATCAGGGGCAAAACGTGGAATTTATAAAATCGGTAATTTAATCAGCAGGCAACTGGATGTAATCTATATCCCAGCGCGTTCATTATTTTCAGAATGGTAGCAAAATCAGGCTTTACCTTGCCAGAAAAAGTTCGATACAGCCCTTCACGAGTAAGCCCTGTTTGTTTGGCAAGATTAGTCATTCCGCGTGCGCGAGCAACATTCCCTAATGCCTTGGCAATAAAAGCAGGATCATCTCCGGCTTCTTCAAAGCAGGCTTGAAGATATGCCTTAATTTGTTTTTCACTTTTCAAATATTCAGCAGAATCCCAGAGCTTATATAATTTTGGAATTTTCATAAATCACTTTCCATTGTTGCGCCATTTTTTTGGCTTTTTTAATATCACGTTCCTGACTTGATTTATCGCCACCACCAAGCATTATCAGCACAGCGTTGCTTTGCTGGATAAAATAAAGACGGTATCCAGCGCCATAATGAATTCTTGCCTCACTTACTCCTTCACCAACCGGTTTTACGTCGCCAAGATTACCATCTTCCATTCTATCAAGACGCACTTGAATCTTTGCTTGCGCGGCCGTATCTCTGATTTTGCTGTGCCATTTAATAAATTCTGGACTACGGAGAATTTTAATCATGGGAACACTGTAAACCAAAGATTACATAATGTCAACTGCAAATTACACTGCAAATTACATAACACATTACAGAGATAATCAATCTTCAATTTCAGCCATAGTGTGTTAAGTACTCGCATCACGGTATCAAAGCTTGTATTGCCTTTTTTGCTTAGTGCTTTGTATAGATTAGCTCAATTCATTTTGGCTGCTTTAGCAACAGGCGACACATTACGTGCTCGTGCCTCAATGCCTAGCGCATGTGTAATATGCTCAGTGTCACCACTTTGAAACGTCGGCTTGAGAAATCCTTTAATATCATCCTCATCAGACAAATAATCCGCAATATCCAATATAGGAAGTTTTTCATATTTTTTCATAAATAATACTATTTTGCAATCAACATGTTGATTGCAAAATAGTATTATTAGTCTTTTTTAAGATCTCAATCTTTATAAAAAAACATACATAAAAAACTATATAAAAAATATGTTGTATAAAATTCATTCGTCTCATACAAATATCTTATGACAATAAGACATAGCGACATGGGAATTGAGGCAATCGGAGCGCATGACTTCGTTGCGCGGCAGCGTGTTCCAAGCGTTGCACAAGTTGCTATTGTGCTGCTGAGCGCCTTCCTTATTGGCCTAAGCATTGTTGTTTCAGTGCGGAATATTTCTGCATTGATAATGGTGCTGTTTGTGCTTTTTGCGCTTATGGGCTGGTATATTATTGTCCAGCTATTGCGTAGTCGTGATCAGCTGCTGATCACAGAATTTCAGAATGCTCTTTTTGCCTCGGCAATGGGATTACATAATAAATTCTGCCTGATCATCAAGCGTGACGGCAGCATTATTTATCTTGATCGCTCTTTTCAGGAACTGTTTCCGCAATTTGGCAAAACCGGCAGTCGCTCGGTTGATGCTCTGCTGAAACATGGCAAGGTAGCGCATATGGAGCGTGAGTTGATCGACGCGGCGATTGCCAAGGGAACATATGAGAAAATTATATTTACCATAACTGATTCGCATGATGTAACACATAAAATAATCATGGCCGTTGAGCCGATTTTGCGGCCAGCTGGATTTACCATGCTGCGCGGCAGGGAATATGTTGAAAGGCGCAGCGAACAGCTTGGCGGCGCGGCGCGTCTTACTGCTCATTCGGAAATCATCAACAGCTCGTCAATGGTTCTGCTTTCGCATGTTATGGAAAGCATGAAAATGGGAATTTATATTGCCTCTCCTGATGGAAATATTGTCTATTGCAATCCTCTTCTTGAGCAATGGCTTGGTTATAATGACTGCGAAATAGTAGCCTGTAGCCTGACAGTTAAGGATTTACTGCCTGCTCAGCGCGAAGTTGCTGATCTCAGATCAGCGGACATTGAAGGCGTAGTGGAAATGACGCGCAAAGGCGGCGATTCAATTAATGTGTTTTTAAATCAGCGTCTGATCAAAGATGAAAATAGCAATGTTATTGGCGCAACGGCGATTGTTCATCTTTATCATGAATATGATCTGCCTGCTGTCGGCAGCAAGCTCTCTGGTGGAAAAATTGCCGCTGCCGGAAAAGTCGGCGTAAAAAAAAAGACTTCTGTCTAGCTGATTTCGCCAGAAAATCGCTGCTTTCTTCAGCTTCAGAAACATTAATAACTTCCGAAGATTCAGGAATATCTGCAACATTAGAAGGTTTTATCGCGGTCGCGCCGATTGCAATGTGTCTTGTAAACCGTCAGGGAATGTTGGTTTATGGTAATGGTTCTTTTCATAGCCTTACCAAAAATGTAATGAAAAAAGATCTGCCAGTAGATATCAGAACTTTGCTGGACAAGGAAAAAATCGAAGAAGCCGAGCGTTTTATACAGCTTTGTCTGGAAAATATGCCAGCGCGGCAGGCGGTGGTTTTAGACATGAAATTTCCGCAGCAGGAGGAGATGATAATATCCTGTTACAGCAGCCGTTTTGATAATGATCACATTCTGCTATATATGATAAATATAACTGAGCAGAAACAGCTGGAATTACGCTTCGCGCATTCTCAGAAAATGCAGGCAGTCGGGCAATTAGCTGGCGGCGTCGCGCATGATTTCAACAATCTTCTTACTGCAATGATTGGCTTTTGCGATTTGCTGCTGATGCGGCATCCGGCTGGCGATCAGTCATTTCCAGATATTATGCAGATCAAACAAAATGCTAACCGTGCTGCGAATCTTGTCCGCCAGTTGCTGGCCTTTTCTCGCCGCCAGACTTTACAACCAAAAATCATTGTTCTTGCTGATGTTCTGGCGGAAATTTCTAATCTGGTACGCCGCCTTATCGGCGAAAATATCGAGCTTAAAATGGTTTATGGTCGCGATGTCAGCAATATTCGCGCTGATCAAGGGCAGTTTGAGCAAGTGTTGATTAATCTGGCGGTTAATGCGCGTGATGCTATGAAAAAGGGCGGCGTTCTTACCATTCGTACTTCGCAGATTGCAGTTGATGCAAACCACGCCATTTCCGCTGATCTTATCGCTCCTTATGATGAAGATGCGCGCTTGCCGGACGGAAATTATGTCTTGCTGGAAATTATTGATACTGGTTGTGGAATTTCCCGCTCAATTGTCCAGAAAATTTTTGAACCATTCTTTTCCACAAAAGAAGTAGGCTCTGGAACTGGCCTCGGACTTGCCACAGTTTATGGCATTGTCAAACAAACAGGCGGCTATGTTTTTGTCGCCAGCAAGGAAAATGAGGGCAGTAATTTCAGCTTGTTCTTTCCGGCGGTTACAGCTGAGGAAGAAGCAAAGGCAAAAGCTGGCGAGCAGGAAACAGCGCAGCGCGAGGTTCACGAGGATTTAACCGGACACGGCACAATATTGCTGGTTGAAGATGAAATGCCAGTTCGTAGTTTTGCGGCGCGCGCGCTTTCCAACAAAGGCTACAAAATAATCGAGGCAGACTGCGCGGAAACTGCTCTTGAGCTTATACAGAATCATGGTCGTGAGATTGAGCTTATTGTAACTGACGTTATAATGCCAGGAATGACTGGACCGGCAATGATCGAAAAAATCATTCCTGATTATCCGCATATCAAAGTTATTTTCATGTCCGGTTATGCAGAAGAGGCTTTTGTTGACAATTACGGCGCTGACCGTGCATTTAATTTTCTGGCAAAACCTTTCACCTTGAAACAGCTCGCCGCTATAGTAAAAGAAGTAACCAGCGCAAAGAAATAACAGCATAAGAGCAAAATAAGAGCGTAAATAATAACGGAAATAATAACGGAAATAACAGAGTAAATAATAACAAAATAAGGACGCAATAATGGCAATGTTTGATATGATAGTTACCAGCTGCAAGGTGGCTTTTGGAATGCAAATCAAGCCAGTAATTGATATGGTTTCAGGCGCTTTATTCTTTATTGTCGCCTGGAAATTATGGCATGATTATCTGCAAACCAGCAAAAAACGTGATGAAGAGCGGATAACTTTGCTGCTGCTGATTGTCCTTATTGGAACTGGCAGTATGATGCTGCATGTATCGCATGTGCAGTTTGGCGAATTAGTGGTAAATCTTGGCATTGGCTTATTTTATCCGTTTTTTATTTATGTCTGCCTGCGTCGGCTTGTCGGCGTTAAATTATTTCCGGCGCTGGCGATGGTAGCTGCTTTTGGCGCACTGCACTCGCTGACTTTTCTGATCCCACGCAGCGTTCCTTTTGTTGATTCGCTGGTTTATGCTACTTTTCCGCCAAGCTTATTAATTATCGCTTTTTTTCTTGCCAAAAAACATCACGAAGCAACAAGAACCTTCCTTTACTCAGCAATTTTACTGTTTGTTGCGGCGGTTTCTCATGCCGCTGATAAATATGTCTGCAGCTTGCTGCCAACCGGCTCGATATTTATCTGGCAAATATGTATCGCCAGTGGCTTTTATTTACTTTGCACATGTATCAAAGAACGCCGCCACGAGCTACGCAAAAAATAATCAATATAAAATTAAGCGCAGAAAATTCAGTGTAGAAAATTATTCTTGGAGAATTATTCTTGGAGAATTATTCTTGGAGAATTATTTTTGGAGAATAACTTTTAGAAAATACTTTTAGAAAATTAAATTTATATAGACATAACATAAGGCTGGCAATCCCCTCTCCCGCTTGCGGGAGAGGGTTAGGGAGAGGGAATTTAAAATAATTTCTATAGAATAGTTTTAGAGAATTATGAGTAGAGAATTATGCCATAGAAAATTCAATGTAGAAAATTCAATGTAGACATTATGCTGAAAGAATTACCGAGAATTATTTGCGAAAAAATTATGTGTGACAAATTCTGATAAAGCGCGATAAAGCGATTGCGTCGATGGTTAAATTATGTAAACTATGCGCTGAGATGTAGCAAATACAAATATCGCATACGAATATACAAACAAATATACAAATATTTTTAAGGAAGATTTATGGACAAGAATAAAGCGCTGGAAACTGCCCTTTCGCAAATTGAAAAAGCCTTCGGCAAAGGTTCAATCATGAAACTTGGCGATACGCAGAACGCTGAGTCAATGGAAGCAATTCCAACTGGCTCACTAGGACTTGATCTGGCGCTTGGCATTGGCGGAATTCCAAAAGGCCGCATCATCGAAATTTACGGTCCGGAAAGCTCTGGTAAAACCACGCTAACCTTGCATATCGCCGCTGAAGCGCAGAAAAAAGGCGGAACATGCGCTTTTATTGATGCTGAACATGCGCTTGATCCGGTATATGCTAAAAAACTTGGCGTTAATATCGACGAGCTGCTTATCTCACAACCAGATACTGGCGAGCAGGCTCTTGAAATAGCAGATACTCTCGTTCGTTCCGGAGCAATTGACCTTATCATTGTTGATTCAGTTGCCGCTCTTGTTCCAAAAGCCGAATTAGACGGCGAAATGGGCGATTCGCACATGGGATTACAAGCGCGGCTAATGAGTCAGGCTTTACGCAAGCTAACCGGCAGCATTAGTCGCACAAACTGCACCATAATTTTCATCAACCAAATTCGTATGAAAATTGGCGTTATGTTCGGCAATCCGGAAACCACTACTGGCGGTAATGCTTTAAAATTTTATGCTTCTGTCCGCCTTGATATTCGCCGTATTGGCGCAATTAAAGAAAAAGACGAAGTTCTTGGCAATGCCACGCGCGTTAAGGTGGTGAAAAACAAGGTAGCGCCGCCATTCAGGCAAGTTGAATTTGATATAATGTACGGCGAAGGCATCTCAAAAACCGGAGAATTGCTGGATTTAGGAGTTAAAGCCGCGCTGATAGAAAAATCTGGTTCATGGTTTTCATATAATGAACAACGAATCGGACAAGGCAGAGAGAATGCAAAACAATTCCTGAAAGATAATCAGAAAATATCAGCAGAAATTGAAAAGAAAATTCGTGAAAATGCCGCTGCGATAGCCGGATCGCTCAAAGGCGATGAGAAAGAAAAAGAGTTGGAAGATGATGTAGCTTAAGAAATCTCATGAAAATAAGTCATGCAAATAAGACAAAAATAAAATGAAAATAAAATGGACAATAAAACATTTGTAGCAAAATATGTTGCTGATGAATCAAACAGAATAAATCAGTCGCTTAAAGATATGCTGACTAAAAACAGTCCGCCAAGCGAAGAAGAGAAAGACGCGCTTTTTTCCGACATGGAAGCAACTCTTAAAAAACTAACTGGCGCACTTGAATATTTAACCGCCAATATCGACAATATGGTTGATGAAGAAGAAGAGCCTGTTGCATAAAAATTCTTCTGGAATGACCTTTTTTCCATAAAAATTTCTGTTCTTCTTAGAGCTTGTTTGTGATCTTTTCATTGTGATGGTTTTTAGGGGATTTTTAGCGAAAATCTGCTGATGATTCGATGGAATAGTGGTGCTATTTCATCGAATCATCAGCAGATTTGCAGCAAAAATAGACAAAAACAATTGCAATGAAAAGATCGCAAACAGGCTCTTACTTCTTAATAGACATTTTACTTCTTAATAACATATATAGCTTCATATAGCCTCTGCGCCTTTAATTTTAGTTGTACGGCGAGTGTTTATAGTTCTATAACATAATAAGAGATTTGCATAAAAAGGTCACAATGAACGTAGTAGTAGTCGAATCACCATCAAAAGCTAAGACCATCAACAAATATCTTGGCAAAGATTATACAGTTCTCGCCAGCTTTGGCCATGTGCGAGATTTGCCAAGCAAGGATGGTTCAGTTCGTCCGGATGATGATTTTGCAATTACTTATGAAATTGATGCAGATGCAAAAAAACATCTCTCAGCTATTGGCAAAGCGGTAAAAGGCGCTGATGCTTTATATCTCTGCACTGACCCTGATCGTGAAGGCGAGGCGATTTCCTGGCATGTTCTGGAAGCTCTGAAGGAATCAAAGGCTCTTAATAAAGCTACAAAAATCTACCGCGTTACCTTTGATGAAATAACCAAAAAAGCAATCCTTGCCGCGTTTGAAAATCCGCGTGATATTGACATGAATATGGTCAATGCACAGCAGGCGCGCCGGGCGCTTGATTATCTGGTTGGCTTTACCTTATCTCCGGTTTTATGGCGAAAATTGCCAGGAAGCAAATCAGCCGGCCGCGTGCAATCAGTTGCCTTGCGCCTGATTTGTGAACGTGATGCGGAAATTGAAAAATTTGAATCACGCGAATACTGGGACATTAAAGCAGACATGAATTCCGAATATGGCAGCAACATAATTGCCAGATTAGTTGAATATCAAGGTGAAAAACTCGAAAAATTCTCAATAATCAGCGAAGATCAGGCAAAAACCATCGCCGCCGCTCTTAAAACAAAATCCTACGCCGTAGCAAGCCTTGAACCAAAAGAAGTGCGCCGCCATCCTGCCGCGCCGTTTACCACCTCAACCTTGCAACAGGAAGCAGCGCGTAAATGTGGTTTTGGCGCGAAAAGAACTATGCAAGTAGCGCAAAAACTCTATGAAAGCGGCTATATAACATATATGCGAACTGACGGCGTTACCGTCTCTCAGGATGCTATTGCCGCCGCGCGTGATTTTATAGTTTCGCAATATGGAAAACCTTTCCTGCCAAATGCGCCGCGCATATATAAAACAAAAGCAAAAAATGCTCAGGAAGCGCACGAGGCGATACGTCCTACTGATATTGCAAAAACTGCGCGTGATCTTGCTCTTTCCGGAGATGAAGAGAAATTATATGAGCTGATCTGGAAAAGGATGGTCGCCAGCCAGATGGAATCAGCTGTATTTGATCAACTGATTGTTGATATCGCCGCAACTGACAAACAAGCGATGTTGCGCGTTTCCGGCTCGGTCGTCAAATTCGAAGGATTCTTAAAACTTTATCAGGAAGGCAAGGATGATGAAACAGATGAAGAATCATCTCGTCTTCCGGCGCTTAAACCATATGAAAAACTCGTCGCCAGAGAAGTAACTCCTGAGCAGCATTTTACTGAACCTCCGCCTCGCTATTCTGAGGCTAGTCTGGTTAAAAAACTTGAAGAACTCGGCATTGGCAGACCTTCTACTTATGCGGCGATTATTTCTGTTCTGCAAGATCGCGGTTATGTAACTCTCGATAAAAAACGCTTTGTCGCGCAATCTTTAGGCCGCTTGGTAAATGCTTTTCTAGTTAGTTTCTTTGAGCGTTATGTTGAATATGGTTTTACCGCCAGCCTGGAAGATCGTCTTGATGATATTTCCGCCGGAGAAATCGAATGGAAAACAGTATTGCGTGATTTCTGGAAGGATTTCATAGCAAAAATAGAAGAGAGCAAAGAGCTTAAAATAAGCGATGTTCTCGCCGCTCTTGATAATTTAATGGAAAGCTACATTTTTGGCGCTATAAAAGCCGGACAAGATCCTCGCCAATGTCCAAAATGCGCGGATGGTCGCCTTGGCCTTAAAATCGGACGCTTTGGCCCTTATGTCGCCTGCTCGAACTATCCGCAATGCAACCATAAAACACAAATTGGCGAGGCAACCGCAGAAGCAATGGTTGATTCAGAAGGCAATGAATTCACTTTCCCTAAATTACTTGGTTATGATCCTAAATCAGGAGCAGAAATTAACCTCAAAAAAGGCCCTTATGGCGTTTATGTTCAGCTTGGCGAAGGCGAAAAACCTAAGCGCGCCAGCCTGCTTAAATCAATGACGCCGGAAACAATGACTCTTGAAATCGCAATTACTCTGCTGTCATTGCCACGCCAGCTTGGTAATCATCCAGATAGCGGTAAGCCGATAATCGCCAATAACGGCAGATTTGGTCCTTATTTATTGCATGATGGAAAGTTCACTACTCTTCCTTCTGGTGAGGATTTAATGACTATTGGCATTAACCGCGCTGTTGAAGTTCTCGCCAATTCCGGCAAAAAAGGCAGCTCTTCCGCTCCTGCTGCGCTGAAAACTCTTGGCCAGCATCCAGATGGCGGCGAGGTCAAAATCTACAGCGGCAAATATGGACCATATGTAAAACACGAAAAAATCAACGCCACTATTCCAAAAGAGAAAAATGTCGAAAATCTAACGCTGGAAGAAGCGTTAGAGCTGCTTAACGCCAAATCCGGCGCACCTAATAAAAAGCAGAAATACGGAGCAAAAAAACCAAAATCCGCAAGCAAAACCAACAAAAATACAACCACCAAAAAAA
>CAZFJN010000053.1:0-11373 GCA_964519595.1 uncultured Rickettsiales bacterium | reverse complement strand
GGAATCTGGAATCAGGGATCAGGGATCAAGGTAAGTAATCAAGGAAGCAAGGAATTAATGAATTAAGGGAATCAAGGATCAGAAAAAGGATTTTTTATGAGTAATTATGATATGCAGTCTTACGATACGCAGATACAATATGATGTTGTCGGAATCGGCAATGCGATTGTCGATATTTTATCTTATGTCGATGATGATTTTCTGGCCAGAAACTCTCTTAAAAAAGGCACAATGCAGCTTGTTGATGAAGCTCAGTCCGCTGCGCTTTATAAAGAGCTAGGGCAGACTACGGAATGCTCCGGAGGGTCAGTAGCTAATACTCTGGCCGGAATTGCCTCTCTTGGCGGCAAAACTGCTTTTATCGGCAAGGTCGCTGATGATCAGCTCGGCAGAATTTTTACTCACGATCTGCGTAGCGTTGGCGTTCATTTTACCACGAATTCTGCCAAGGAAGGTCCGGCAACGGCGAATTGTCTGGTTTGTGTAACTCCTGACGCGCAACGCACCATGGCTACTTTTATCGGCGCTTGTAACCGCGTTACTATCAGCGATATAGATCATCGGCTGATCGCACAAGCAAAAATACTCTATATAGAAGGTTATTTGTGGGATATTCCACAAGCCAAGGAAGCAATCCGCGCCGCCATTGCCGCCGCAAAAACACGCGGCAGAAAAGTAGCTCTTACCTTGTCGGATAGTTTTTGCGTTAATCGTTTCCGCAGCGAATTTCTCGCTTTAATTAACGAAGAGGTGGATATTTTATTCGCCAATGAAGCCGAGCTGTTAGCATTATTTGAAGTTGATAAGTCAGATAATTCTTCAGATGATTTAAACAAAGCCATAGAAATGCTGCAAGGAAAATGCGAAGTTGCAGCAATTACCTGTAGTGAAAAAGGCGCTGTTATCGTAACTGATAAAAATATTGAACATGTCGGCGCTGAGCGCGTGGAAAAACTTGTTGATACAACCGGAGCTGGCGATTTATTCGCGGCCGGATTTTTATTCGGATATGCAAACGGACGTTCGCATAAGCAATCAGCCATTTTAGGCAATCGCTGCGCCGGACATATTATCCAGCAGCTCGGCGCGCGAACCATGCGCTCGTTGGAGAATATTATAGCGGAATTTGCGGCGTGAATTATAGTTTCTTTCACAATAGTTTTTCTCAAAACAGTCTTGTTAGGCTATATTTCCATAGTCCGGTTTTATTGCAGTTTTTTCTTGGAATTCCAAGCGGACTGCCGCTTGCGCTTACTGCTGGCCTTCTTTCCGCCTGGCTTTTTGAAGAAGGAATCAGCAAAGAAACAATCGGCATCTTCGCAGCAATAGCAACTCCTTATTCGCTTAAATTTCTGTGGTCGCCATTGCTTGATGGTTTTACAATTCCATATCTTGGCAAAAGACGCGGCTGGATGCTTATTACGCAGCTGATGATGGCTTTATGTCTGGCGCTTATGGGCTTGAGCGATCCTTCCGAGCAACCTCTCATAATTGGAATTTTAGCATTTTTTCTGGCGTTTTTTTCTGCCAGTCATGACATTGCAAAAGACGCTTACCGCGTTGAGATACTGCCGGTTGCAATGCAAGGAGCTGGCTCGGCATTATTCGTTTTAGGTTATCGCGTCGGCAATAATTTAATTTCCGCAGTTGGCGCTCTTTATCTCGCCTATTATTTCGGCTGGCAGAATGCTTATCTGATAATGGCGGCGATCATGCTGGCGCTATGTCTGACGTTATTAAACATAAAAGAGCCGGATATTCACAATCATAATCAGTCGCAAAAATTAATCCGTATGTCGACTGCTCAGTGGTTGACTGAATATGCGATAAATCCTTTTTTTGATTTTCTCAAACGTCCGCAGGCGATTGAAATATTGTTGTTCATAATTCTCTACCGCATGGCGGATGCTTTTCTTGGCATAATGGCATATCCTTTTTATCTGGAGCTTGGTTTCAGTAAAATTGAAATCGCCAATGTCGGAAAACTATACGGTCTGGCGGCTCTTGCCGTTGGCAGTATTTTAGGCGGTATTATGGTATTCCGACTAGGCGTGATAAAATCGCTCTGGATTGGCGGAATTGCAGCAAGCATCAGCAATCTTGCCTTCATCTGGCAGGCGCATGTCGGCGCAGAACTTTACGCTCTGGCGCTTACCATCGGACTGGATAATATAAGCGGCGGGCTGGCAACTACCGCGCTGATTGCCTATATGGGAAGTTTGATGAATCTGCGTTTTACCGCTACGCAGTTTGCCTTGCTTTCATCCTTGTCGGCAGTTGGGAGAACATGGCTTGGCACATCTTCCGGCTATGCGGCGGAGCATCTCGGCTGGGACGGATTTTTTATTCTTTCAGCAATTATCGGAATTCCGGCGCTGGTTGTTTTATGGCGGATTACGGCCACTTCACCTCCGGAGGCAGCGACATCAGAATAGCTTCCGTATTGCCGCCAGTCATCAAGCCAAATTTAGTGCCACGATCATAGAGCAGATTAAATTCAACATAACGTCCGCGCCGCCGCAACTGATGTTCGCGCTCCTCATTTGTCCATTCCTTGTGCATATGACGACGCACTACTTCCGGATAAACAGCTAAAAACGCTCCTCCGACATCTTTAGTAAAAGCGAAGTCATTTTCCCAGTTGCCGCTATTATGATAATCATAAAATATTCCGCCAATTCCACGCGGCTCATTTCTGTGTTTTAAAAAGAAATATTCATCACACCATTTTTTAAATTTAGGATAATAAGCAGCATCATGCTTGTCGCAGGCGGCTTTGAATGCGGCATGAAAATCAGCGCTGTCATCTTTGTTTTCAACCATCGGAGTAAGATCAGCGCCTCCGCCAAACCAGCAGCGTGTATTTCCGGCTTCTGCATTCTTATTATCACTTACCACTATGAATCTGGTATTCATATGCACTGCCGGAACAAGCGGTGAGCGCATATGTGCAACCAGAGAAATTCCACTCGCCCAGAAATACGGTTTTTCATCCGCGCCGGGAATTTCTTTGCGAAAAGATTCAGAAAATTCACCATGCACGGTTGAAATATTCACGCCGACTTTTTCAAATACACCGCCGCGCATTATGCTCATCTCGCCGCCGCCTCCTTCTGCGCGTGACCACACATCGCGCTGAAAACAGCCGGAATTTTTCACCGCAGCTTTTAATTCCTGCTTGATTAATTCCTGCTCAATTAATTCCTGCTCAATTTTTTCAAACTCAGCGCAAATCATATCGCGCAGCTGACGAAACCAAGCGGCAGCTTGTTGTTTTTTATCTTCTATATTTTCTATAGTTTCTATAGTTTGATTTTCTATATTTTGCTTATTTTGCTTTTTTTCCATTTTTTATCTTTCATTTTTATCTGCTTTATCTTTTTTATCTCTAAATTTTTATCCCTGACTTTTCATTTTTATTTTATTTGATCTTTCCAGATTTCCAGCTGTTGCTGCTTCAGGAAAAATTCCATCTTGTCTGTCGCAACGCCTCGCCAGCAACCATGCTCGCTGCATTTACCACATTCAATGAACGCGCCTTATTGCACATTGGAATAGTCACACTTAAATCAACCTCCTGATGAATCTCCGGCGGCACTCCTGATGATTCACGGCCAAGCAGCAAAAAATCATTATATTGATAAGCGCAATCAGTATAAGCAAGTGTTGCTTTCGTAGTCAGCAATAGCAAACGCGCGCCAATATAGCCTTGCTTTATATCAAGGAAGTTTTTCCAGCTATTATGACGAAATAACATTACTTTCTGTGCATAATCCATTGCCACGCGCTGCATTTTCTTTTCATCAAACGCAAAGCCGCATGGCTCAATAATATGCAGCTCAAGGTCAAGACAAGCGCATAAGCGCAGGAAACTGCCAGTATTCTGCGGAATATCCGGTTGATATAAAACAATTTGCATATTGTTACCAAATTGTCATAAAAAACTTATTATGTAAAGATTCGTACTGTGCGATAATAGTCCGATGTTCAATAATGTAGACCCTAAAATTGGCGGATTTTTTTTAGTGACCGGCTTTTCTTTCGCCGCGTTCGCGTCAGGCTTCAGCGTGTGTTTATTTGACATGTCAACGGTTGATCAATGCGTTGATGTTTCTAATCTCTGGCTGGATAGATTCATTCAAGGCGGCGGACATGTGCTGGAATGGTTCTTTGCCGTCTTTCATGCCGCGCTGGTGAAACAGGCTTAAAATACTAACACCGCAGCATATTAAATAACTTAATATGCTGCGGTGTTAGTAGTCAAAAAACCACTGTCTGTTTTTGGAGCAATTTTTTAATCAACTATTCAGTTGAAATTCAAAAAAGATTCATTATAGAATCTCTCACTAAGTATACAGAGATACCTCTATTCATGGTGAGTAATTTATGCATCAACATACCAGCTCTTGTAGTCATTCCGGCGATAATACTGATTCGCAACAGCACGAAGACGGCACAACCCGCCGCGATTTTATGCTGCTTACCGCCTCGGCACTTGGCGCAGTAGGAGCAGGAGTTGCCGCCTGGCCACTGGTAAACAGTATGAATCCGGCAGCGGATGTTTTAGCCTTGTCTTCAATCGAAGTTGATCTCTCCGCTGTGCAGCCTGGACAAACAATTAAAGTTAAATGGCGCGGCGTTCCGGTTTTTATCCGCCACCGCACCGCGGAGGACATCGAAGCCGCTCGCGCTGTACAAATGTCAGAATTAAAAGACCCTGAAGCAGATCAAGCACGCGTTAAACAAGGCAAAGATCAATGGCTGGTTATGGTCGGAGTATGTACACATCTCGGCTGCATTCCGCTGGCTGATTCAGGCGATTATAAAGGCTGGTTCTGCCCTTGCCACGGCTCTCATTATGATTCATCAGGCCGCATTCGCAAAGGTCCTGCTCCTAAGAATTTACATGTTCCTGAATATAGTTTCCTTTCTGACAACCGCATCAAAATCGGATAAGAGCAATGGCCAAAAAACCACTTACACAACAACCGGGAATCAAAGGCTGGATAGAATATCGTCTGCCGATTTTTTCCTTCCTCAATAACAGCCTCGGAAATAATTATCCGGCGCCGCGCAATTTGAATTACTGGTGGAATTTTGGCTCAATCGCCGGAATCTGTCTGGTTTTACAGATCTTAACCGGACTGTTCCTCACCATGCATTACGCGCCGCATATCAATCTGGCTTTTAACAGCGTTGAACATATCATGCGCGATGTTAATTATGGCTGGCTGATTCGCTATACTCATGCGGTTGGCGCTTCGATGTTTTTCGTGGTGGTTTATATTCATATCTGCCGCGGCCTTTATTACGGTTCTTATAAATCGCCGCGTGAGATTCTGTGGTGGCTTGGTTTAGTAATTTTCCTGCTGATGATGGCAACAGCCTTTATGGGCTATGTGTTGCCGTGGGGACAGATGAGTTTCTGGGGCGCTACGGTTATCACAAATTTATTCTCAGCGATTCCAGTAGTCGGAGAATCAATAGTTCACTGGCTGTGGGGCGGCTTCTCAGTCGATAATCCGACATTAAATCGTTTCTATTCCTTCCATTTCCTGTTGCCATTCGTGATTGTCGGAGTGGTGATTCTGCATATCTGGGCGCTGCATATTCATGGTTCTAATAATCCACTGGGAATTGATGTTAAAGACGAGCAGGATACTGTTCCTTTTCATCCTTATTACACAGTGAAAGATCTGTTTGGCTTTGGCGTATTCTTCCTGATCTTCTTCTGGTTTGTATTTTTCTCGCCAAATTCTCTTGGCCATCCTGACAACTACATTCCGGCTAATCCGCTGGTAACGCCGCCGCATATAGTTCCGGAATGGTATTTCCTGCCTTATTATGCAATTCTGCGCGCCACTCCGGATATTGCTATTCCATTTACCGGAATAGTTCTGATTGAATCAAAACTTGCCGGAGTTATTGCAATGTTTGGTTCAATTCTTATCATGTTCGCTTTACCATGGATTGATAAAAGTCCGGTTCGCAGCGGAACTTTCCGGCCGCTATTTTCCAAGCTCTACTGGCTATTTGTGGTTAATGCCGTGGCTCTTGGCTATATGGGCGCTCAATCGCCGGACGGAACAACGCTGGGAATTCCTAATTTATTAGCCAGCCGGGTTTTTCTGGCGATTTATTTCGGATATTTCGCAGCCTTGTGGTATTTGACGCGCGGTGGTCGTGAAAAAACTCTCGCTCTGCCGGAATCAATCGGCAAGGCGGTGCTTGCTGAATCTAAATCTGTGCATCACTGAGGAAAGAAGTCATGAAAAAATTGTCCGTATTTTTTATTTCCTCATTTTTTATCGCTTCACTGGCATCACTGGCGGTTATTTTCTCTGCTAATATTTTTGCGGCATATGCTGCTTCAGGGCAAAAAGAACCGCGGCAGCTGAATTGGTCGTTTGACGGCGCTTTTGGCCGCGTTGATAAACAATCAGCGCAGCGCGGATTTCAGGTTTACAAGGAAGTTTGCGCCGCTTGTCATGGTCTGGAAAGAGTCGCTTTCCGCTCGCTTACGGAAATAGGTTTTACTGCTGCCGAAGTAAAGGCTCTGGCCGCTGGCTATACAGTAAAAGACGGTCCGAATGATGAAGGAGAGATGTTTGATCGTCCTGGCCTTGCTTCTGATAAATTCGTACCGCCTTATCCAAATGAACAAGCTTCTCGCGCTGCTAATAATGGCGCTTATCCTCCGGATCTGAGTTTAATCATAAAAGCGCGTCATGATGGCGCGAATTATTTATATTCGCTGCTTACTGGATATGAAACAGCGCCGGAAGGAGTAACTCTTGCCGCCAGCGAACATTATAATCCTTATTTTCCAGGACATAAAATCGCTATGCCAGCGCCTCTTTCTGACGGTCAGGTAACTTATTCCGAAGGCACTCAGGCAAGTCTTGATCAAATGTCAAAAGATGTGGTGAATTTCCTGCAATGGACAGCTGAGCCGGAAATGGAACAGCGCAAACAAATCGGCATTAAGGTAATGCTGTATCTGGCAATATTTACAGTATTTGCATATGTGGCAAAAAAACGGCTGTGGAAAAAACTGCATTGAAATTTCATTGATTTTTAGGGCTTTTTTCCACTTTCCTCTTAAGAGGATAATTTTAGCTTCAAATATGCTTGGAATCAAGTCAAGCTAAGTCTATAGCTTCTGGATGCTGTTTTCTTATTTTTACAATAAAAAACTTTTGCCGTTGCGCGGTATATTGCAAATATTCTCTGCGGCATTTTCGCGGCGAGCATTGGCGGCGGCGTTTTTTTGCCTTTTTAGCGCCGTTTGTTTCAGCCCTGCTGCTTTTGCGGCATTAATTGCGCCCGGGCAGGATTTATTTCCACCGACAGCTTTTCCAAGCGAGAAAGCTATTTCTGAAGATAAGCCGGTTGTGCTTACCGCTGATAATATTGAATATCTGCAGAAAGAAAACATCATTGTGGCAAGCGGCAATGTAGAGGCGGTACAGGGCGAGACAATTCTGTTATGCGACCGTCTGGTTTATGACCGCGCGCGTGATATTGTGCTGGCACGTGGCAATGTAGCGGTAGTTGATCAAACTAATAATGTGATGTTTGCGGAAGAAGCCGAGCTGCGTGATTCCTTCCGCGCCGGAGTTATTGAACAGTTTAAAGCCAGATTAAGCGATGATTCAGTTTTTGCCGCTGATCAGGCGGTGCGAATTAATGAATATGTAATGGAGCTTAAACGCGCGGTTTATTCGCCGTGTAAAGTAAAATGCGCTGCTGATCTGCCGGAAGGAGCTGCTTTAAAAAGCCCGCTCTGGCAAGTGCGCGCAAGCAAGGTAAGAATAGACGAACAGCAGCAGGAAGTAACATATGATAATGCCTGGATGGAGCTTTACGGCTTGCCGGTATTTTATACGCCGCATCTTTCTCACGCCACGCCTAATGCAAACAGCAGAGCCGGAATAATGACGCCGGAATTTCTCCGTGATCGCAATCTTGGCAATATCTATAAATTACCGTTTTATTATCCTATTTCTCCGGATCGTGACATAGTGATAACTCCTATTTATACTAGTCAGGAAGGGCTGGTTATGCGGAGCATTTATCGCCAGAAATATGATAGCGGCCAGATGAATATTGCCGGCTCAATAACTAATCCGCGTGATCGTGATGCTGGAGGAAATTTAGTCAGCGGCAGGCAATGGCGCGGCCATATTTACGCGCGCGCTGATTTTGAGCCGGATTCAGACACGCGCTGGGGATTTGATGTAAAACGCACCTCTGATGATACTTATATGCGTAAATATAAAATCGACAGTGAAACTCTGCTCACTTCAAAAATATATGGTGAAAATTACGGCGTTTTTAATAACTCGCCGCGCAGTGTTATCAGCGCTGAGGCGGTAACTTTTCAAGGTCTGACCGCGATTGATGATTCCAAGAGAATGCCGCTGGTGCTTCCTCTGATCAATGCTGATTACGAATCTGATCCGGGAATTTACGGATCACGTTATTTTGTAAACGGCAATGCTCAAATTCTTGCGCGTGAACTCGGCGCACAGAGTCGCCGCTTGTCAAATACAGTCGGCTGGCGCTTGCCTTATACAACTGATAACGGCCAGCGTATTGAGTTACGCAGCCAGCTGCGCGGCGATGTTTATGATGTCGGCGATGTGAATTTAAGCAATGGAAATAATTTCAGCGGAACTACCGGACGTTTAGTTCCGGAAGCGTCGATTGGCTGGAGTTATCCTTTAATAACATCATTTGGCGATAATAGTGCTGATAATAATTCAGAAAATTCTGTAACTATTGCAAAGCAAATAAATGCGGCAAATTCAGATGATTTTGCCAGCCTGGATAATTTTGGCAATCACAATTTCCACAACAGCAATTTTGCCAATAATAGAGTTGGCAGCAATAGTCCTGACTCTATTAGTCTTAGCGACAATAGCCTTGGCAATATTGGCAGTATCAGCAATATAAGCAATATCAATAATATCAATAAACTCAGCGGATTTAATGATTTAAATAACAATAATGAAGTTGAAGAAGGCGGCGGCTCTCTTACTCTTGAGCCGGTTGTGCGTTTTGTGCTTAGTCCAAATGGTGGAAATCCTGAGAAAATTCCTAATGAAGATAGTCTTGTTCCGGAATTCAGCGACGGCAATTTATTTGTCAATAATCGTTTCAGCGGCTATGATCGCATTGAACACGGACCACGCGCCAGCTATGGTATGCGCGCGATGGCCAGCTATCGGCGGCTGTATTTTGATGGTTTGCTTGGCCAGCATTACCGGATGCAGGAAGATCGTAATTTTCCTTTTTCCAATGATTTAAATGATCATTTTTCTGATTATGTTGGCAAGGCAGGAGTACAATGGAAAGGGCTATATTTAGCTTACCGTTTCCGGCTGGATAAGGAAAATCTAAATGCCCGCCGCCGTGAAGTGGATATGAGCTATTCCGGACAACGCCTGCAAATGTCGGCTGCATATTTATCACTTAAAAATGATCCGATTTTAGCCTCGCGTGAGGAATTTAGCGCTGTTACTAATGTTGCGGTAAATAAAAACTGGCTGCTTGGCGTCAATTTCCGCAAAGATCTGGAAATTGATCAGATAACCAATGTCGGCGGACAATTGCTGTATAAAAATGAATGTGTTGGAATTTCATATATAGTAAGCCGTGAGTTCACAAGAGATCGTGAGATTAAGCCGAGTACTAAATATCTGATCACAGTTTCGCTGAAAAATCTGAATTAAAGTTTTGAACTGAGAAATTTGAACTGAGAAATTTGCATAAAATCTGCTCTTCTTAAAAGAGCTAATTAAAAGAGCTAATATTTTTAAAATGTGAGAAACATATGTTCTGTTATAAAAATAAGCGAAATAAGAGAAATAGAAATAAGAGAAATAAAAGAAATTATGTGAACAATATTTTTGTTATCATAAGCGGAGTTTTTTTATTTATAAATAATGAGGCAATTATTTCTGCGGCGTTTGCTGCGCCGTTGTCGCCTTCTGCAAACGCTTCTTCGATTGTTGCAGTTGTTGGCGATGAGCCGATTACTGCTTTTGATTTAAGCGCGCGCCTTAAATTTGTTCTGGCAACTACTAATATCGAATCAGACAGCGAATCAGTAGCACGTCTGCGGCCGCAAATATTGCGCGTGTTGATTGACGAGCGTCTGCAAAAGCAGGAAGCAGCGCGTAATGAAATAGAAGTCAGCGACAAGGAAATAGAGCAGGCAATTGCCGCAATTGAACGGCAACGGGAAATGCCGCCAGGCACAATTAAAAACAAACTGCTGCAAAATAGAATTCCTGAAAACACTCTTACTGACCAGATTCGCGCGCAGATTTTATGGAGCAAGCTGGTTAGCAAAAAATTACGTTCACAAGTGCGTATTTCTGACGAAGATATCGCGCAAATGAAGCGCCGCCTTTTAACGCCGGAATTAAAACAGGAACTAAAAATCGCTATTTTACAATTGCCGCTTGATAATCCAAGCCGCGATAAAGATGTAAAAAAAGCCGCAGATAAGCTGGTTATTGAAGCCAGAGGCGGCGCTGATTTCGAGGAGCTGGCGCGGCAATTCTCCGGCGGCACGGCGCGCGAAGGCGGAAAAATTGCCACATTCTGGGTTCGTCCTGAAGAGCTTGATCCTTTTATCGCCAAGGTTTTATCCGGCGCAAAAGCTGGAACTATAACCGAGCCGCTGAAAAATGCTGCCGGTTACACGATTATAAAAATATATGAAACACGCGATATTCCAGGACAGGAAACATTAGGCACAGAAATATCATTTAAGGAAATTGTTCTGTCTTTACGTTCCAGCGCTGAAGATAAATCGATGGAAAAACTAAAGGAGCTGGCAAAGGAAGTTGTCAAAAATCCCGGCAGCTGCGCGGAAAAAACAATCGGCACTTCAAATGCGGCGGAATTAGCCAAGCTAGAGGTGAATAATATCACCAGCATGATTACTGATCTTCCTGCCGCTCTTGGTGTTATTGCCGGCGGAATGAATGTTGGCGATATTTCTGCGCCGATTGTCACAGAAGATAAAATCAGCCTTTATATGTTATGTGCGAAACGTGAAGCAGTCAAAGCTGTGGTAACAGATGAACGCGCACGCGCCGCCGTTTACCAACAGCGCATGGAATTGGAAGCGCAGAAATATATGCGTAACCTTCGCCGCGACAGCTTCATAGAAATACGCTGAAATACGCTGACTGAAAAGACGCAACTTTTCGCTTAAACAGCTTAATAATTGCGAGTAAAAACTACGAATAAAAACTACGAATAAAAAATATAAAATAAGCACAAGAAAATAACGTAAAAAAATATATAAATATGATTATTCTGGTAATTATTGTCGGCTTGTGTTTTGGGAGTTTT
>CAZFJN010000052.1:0-11439 GCA_964519595.1 uncultured Rickettsiales bacterium | reverse complement strand
CCTTACTCCTGATTCTTTTTCCGATGGTGGAAAATATAATTCACCGCATTCGGCGATTCTCCGCCTTGAGCAATTAATAGAAGAAGGCGCGGACATTATAGATATTGGCGCTGAATCAACAAGGCCAGGCGCAGCGCCGCTTTCAGCAGCAGAAGAATGGCGGCGATTAGAGAATTTATTTTCCATGCTTGAAGACAAGCATTTTGCTGTAACTTTAAGCCTTGATACGCGCCATCATGAAAATGCAAAACGCGCACTTGATAAAGGCTTTAAATGGATAAATGATGTTTGTGGATTTTCCGACCGTGCGATGATTGATACCGTAGCGGGGTATGATTGTTGTTGTGTAATTATGCATTCTCTAAGCGTTCCGGCAGACAAAACTATCACTCTGCCGCCAGATTGCGATGTTGTAGAAACAATAACTCTATGGTTTAAGAAAATTATCGCTTCAGGATTGCTAAAAACCTCAAGAAACATTATTTTTGATCCTGGAATTGGCTTTGGCAAAACTGCCGCGCAAAGCTGGCAGATAGTTGAGCGCATCGCTGAATTAAAATCTCTTGGTTTTCCGGTTCTAATCGGACATTCAAGAAAATCATTTCTTAAATATCACAATGATGTTAGAGCAGAAAATAATGTGATAAATCGCGCGAAAATCACTGTTGATAACATAAAGGCCGCTGACATAAAGATTGCTGACATAAAGATTGCTGACATAAATCCTGACAACATAAATGTTGATGAAATGACGCTTGATGTTTCCAGGAAATTAATAGCAGCAGGAGCTGATTATTTGCGCGTTCATGATGTTGCCGCGCATCGCGCCTTATTATCGAATTGCAAAACAAACATTGCAAAACAAACAGAGCAGTTATGAGTTCAATTGAGCAGTTTTTAGGACGTTTGCATCATCCGGCTTTAGCGCAGATTGATTTAAAACTGGAGCGAATGTTGCGGCTGCTTTCTCTGCTTGGCAATCCGCAAAAAAGGCTGCCGCCGGTTATTCATGTTGCTGGAACTAACGGCAAAGGCTCGCTAATTGCTTATTTAAAGGCGATATTCGAGGCGGCTGGCCTTAGCGTTCATGTTTATACCTCGCCGCATCTGGTTGAATTCCGCGAACGAATCGTTATTTCCGGCCAGATGATTGACAATGCTAAAGTTGTAAATCTTGCGAATCATGTGGCGAAATTCTTAAACGCGCAACCGGCAACTTTCTTCGAAGCGACAACGGCGCTGGCTTTTCTGGCCTTTGCGGAAAGCAAGGCAGATATTCTGCTGCTTGAAACCGGAGTTGGCGGTCGTCTTGATGCAACTAACGTTATTGAAAAACCTTTACTTACAGCAATTACGCCAGTTTCATTTGATCATATGGAATATTTAGGCGATACGATCAGCAAAATAGCTGCTGAAAAAGCCGGAATAATGAAAAAAGGCGTAACTTGTGTACTTGGCAGACAGTCTGAAGAAGCAATGAATATATTCCGACAGAAAGCTGCGGAAATTGGCGCAGTTCTTAAGCCGTTTTCCGAACGCGAGCTTCCGGCGCTGCCTTCTTTAGCCGGAGCGCATCAGCTTGATAACGCCGCAACTGCTATTTCCTGTATTGAATCTCTGCCGCAATTGGCAATAACAAATCAGCATATCGCGCAAGGACTAGCCAGCGCCGTCTGGCCAGCGCGGTTGCAGAAACTGGATAAAGGCGCGTATCGTGATGCTCTTGCTCCTCATATTGCGCTTTATCTCGACGGCGGACATAATCAGCAAGGCGGCGAGGTTCTGGCGCGCTGGCTTGCCGAGCGGCAACTTCCGACATATGTAATATGCGGCATGGTTGGCAAGAAAGACGCCGCTGCCTATATGCGCGAAATTGCGCCTTTTACCACAAAATTATGGGCAGTTACTATTCCCAATGAACCAGATAGTAAAAAAGCTCAGGAAGTAGCCGCCGCCGCTAGAAGTTCCGGAATTGACGCTGGCGAGGCGGCGACTATTGAGCAGGCTATTGCAGAAATTTCTGCAATTTCTGATAAAGCTTCTATTGCCCTGATTGCTGGTTCATTATACCTTGCTGGCTATGTTCTAAAGACAAATCAGCTCTATTGAATCATACAAAATAAGCCATAAACTACAAAAATGACCACAAACAATCAAATAATCACCAGATTCGCTCCTTCTCCTACTGGCTTTCTACATATAGGCGGCGCTCGTACTGCGCTGTTTAATTATTTATTTGCTAAACATCATGGTGGAAAATTCCTGCTCAGAATCGAAGATACTGACCGCGCGCGCTCGACTGATGAAGCAACGAATGCAATATTTGACGGTTTAAAATGGCTTGGTTTGCAGTGGGACGATGAGCCGGTTTTTCAATTCGCTCGCACCAGGCGTCATGCAGAAGTCGCAAGACAGATGGTTGATTCCGGCAATGCTTATTATTGTTATACCACGCAGGAAGAGCTGCAGGAATTCCGCAAAAACAATCCTAATCAGAAATTCCGCAGTCCATGGCGCGACAATAAACAGAATAATGCAAATATACCTCCTGGTAATGCAAATATACCTCCTGGCGGTATACAGCCGGTAATTCGTCTTAAAGCGCCGCAGTCGGGAAATATAACTCTATATGATCATGTCCGCAAAGAAGTAAGCGTTGACGCGGCAGAGCTTGATGACATGATTTTACTACGCGCTGATGGTACGCCGACTTATATGCTGGCGGTAGTGGTTGATGATCATGACATGCAAATATCGCATGTAATTCGTGGTGAAGATCATTTCACAAACAGTTTCCGGCAATTACTGGTTTATCAGGCGATGAGCTGGCAAGTTCCGCAATTCGCGCATATACCGCTTATTCACGGAGCGGACGGCACAAAACTTTCCAAGCGTCACGGCGCATTAGGAGTAGATGCTTACCGCGAAATGGGATTTTTGCCGGAAGCTCTGCGGAATTATCTGTTACGCCTTGGCTGGAGTCATGGCGATAGTGAAATTATTTCCGACGCGCAGGCGATTGAATGGTTTTCTCTGGAAGCAATTGGCAGCTCGCCGTCGCGGCTTGATCTTGATAAGCTTAAAAGTCTCAACGCGCATTATATGAAGAATTCTTCTGTAAAACGTCTGTGTGATCTGTTGCCTAAAAATTTTGCCAGCTATAAAGAGCGCATTGAGCTGGCAATGCCCTGGCTGGTTGAACGCGCACAAACCATTCCTGAGCTTGCCAAACAGGCAGAATTTCTGATTGCCGTGCGGCCGCTGATAAAAAGTGAAAAAGCGGCTGCTATTTTATCAGAGGCAAAATCCTGGCTTGGCGAGGTAAAAGAGCTGTTTGCCGCGCAAAAAGACTGGAATGAAGCCTCTCTGAAAGAAGCAGCAGAACAATTTATGAGCAATAAATCATTAAAAACCAAGCAGTTTATGCCGGCAATTCGCGCCGCAATTTCCGGCCAGGAGTCCTCTGCCGGAAGCATTTATCAGATAATGAATGCTCTAAAACGCGAGGAAACTCTTGGAAGAATAAGTGATTGTTGCTAATATTGCTGCTACTATTGCTGCTAATATTGTTACTATTGTAGATTGAAAATCATCGCATTCTGAACTCATATAAGCTGAGAAATTAAATATGATATTACCAATTGTATATTTTCCTGATCCGCGCTTGAAGCAGAAATCTGCTGAAATTGACGTCATAACAGATGAAATACGCGCCTTAGCAAGCAATATGTTGGAAACAATGTATCATGAGGAAGGAATAGGACTTGCCGCAGTTCAAGTTGGCGTTTTAAAACGCCTGCTGGTTGCTGATGTTGACTGGAAAAAAGGCGGCGAAAAAGGCGCGCAGCATGTCCTGATTAATCCGGAAATAGTAACTGCAAATCAGGAAACAAATATTTATAAAGAAGGATGTTTATCTTTTCCTGATCAATTCGCTGATGTTAAACGTCCTAAAACCGTCCGTGTGCGATATCTTGATTTGCAAGGAGCAAAGAAGGAAGAGGAAATGTCAGGATTATTGGCAACTTGCGTTCAGCATGAAATTGACCATTTAAACGGCATAGTATTTCCTGATCATGTATCGCTTATCAAGCGCGACATTATATTCCGCAAAGCGAAAAAAATAAAACGCGACATAGAATCACACAATCATCATCACATTCATGATGAAAATTGTAATCATTGAGAGAGTTGTAATCATTGAAAATCGTAGTCATTGAAAATCGTAATCATCGAAAATGTAGCAGTTGATGAATAAAATTTCCGATTTGCGTATAATATTTATGGGAACGCCGCAATTCGCTTTGCCGGCGCTTAAAACGCTGCATGAAGCAGGTTGCAACATAATTTCCGTATATACGCAACCGCCAAAACCAGCCGGACGCGGACAAAAGGAAACTTCTTCGCCGGTTCATCAATATGCTGTGCAACACGCGCTTCCTGTGGCAACGCCATTATCGCTTAAAACACAAGCTGAGCAGGATAAATTTAAGCTTCTTAAAGCTGATCTGGCGGTTGTGGTGGCATATGGTTTGCTGCTTCCGGCGGAGATTATCAGCGGCGCAAGGCTTGGCTGCATTAATATTCATCCTTCTGCTTTGCCACGCTGGCGCGGCGCTGCGCCTATTCAACGCTGCATAATGGCTGGAGATTCAACTACTGAAATATGCATAATGCAAATGGATGAAGGTTTAGACACTGGCGCTGTTATTTTACGAAAAAAATATCAGATAAAAAATGGCACAACCGCCGGAGAGCTGCATGATTTTCTGGCCAAAGAAGCGCCTGATCTGCTGGTTGAAGCTATAAAGCAACTGGCAGACGGCACAGCGCAATACAGCAAACAAGATGATAATCTTGCTACTTACGCTCCTAAAATAAACAAAGCAGAAGCGCGTCTTGATTTTAATCAGCCAGCTGAGCAGGTTCTATGTAAAATACTTGCGCTTTCGCCATCTCCCGGCGCGTGGTTTGAATATAAGGGCGAGAGAATAAAAATTTACAACGCTAACATCAATTCATCATCCAATTCAGAGGCAAATTCAGCGCCATTAGCGTTTAATTGCAATCCGGGAATAATTTATCCAACCGAGTTGCAGCGCGAAGGAAAAAAACGCATGAAAGTTGAAGAATTCATCGCAGGATTTAAATTTGATGCCGCGTTATAAGCTGACAATAGAATATGATGGAAACGGCTTTTGCGGCTGGCAGAAGCAGTCCTTGCAACCAAGCATTCAACAAGCGCTGGAAGAGGCGGTAGCAGCGTTTTGCGGCGAAGAATGCGAAGTTACCGGCGCAGGCAGAACTGATGCCGGAGTTCATGCCAGCGGCCAGGTTGCTCATGTTGATTTGCCGCGTGATTATGAGGCTTTTAAAGTCATGCAGGGAATTAATTTCCACATGATAGAACGCGCTCCTTCAATAGCGATTATAAATGCTGAAGCCGTTGATGACAGTTTTCATGCGCGTTTTTCCGCAACACGTCGCTTTTATCGCTACCGTATTATCAATCGTCGCGCCCGGCTGGCTCTTGATTATAAAAGAGCCTGGCATGTTGCAACTGAGCTTGATATCGCAAAAATGCGCCGCGCTTCTTTAATCCTGCTCGGAACGCATGATTTTACCAGCTTCCGCGATAGCGAATGTCAGGCAAAATCACCAGTAAAAACCATCGACAACATTGCAATCGAACAAATAGACGACGAAATAATCATCGCAGTCGCCGCCAGATCATTTCTGCATCATCAGGTAAGAATAATGGTCGGAACATTAGCCAATATCGGCACTGGCAGATTCGCCGAAAACTTCATAGAAGAAGCCCTAAAAGCCAGAAACAGAGCCAATGCCGGACCTACAGCGCCAGCAGAAGGTCTGTATTTAACTAAAGTGGAATACTCATAAAAATTTAGCATGTACGCACTGCACTAGAATCTCCGCCATTCATATATTATATTATCGCAAATCGAAAAGTAATTATAATAAACGGGAATAATGAATGCAGGCAGTGCAAAACAGTATTTGTCTTGTTTTGCCAAAAGAGATTTTAATCGAGAGATTACTTAGCTTAGAGCATATTCTATTTAACTAGAATATGCTCTAGTCTCTGAGCAGCTCATTCAGCGAGGTTTTGCTGCGTGTTTGCGCGTCAACTCTTTTGACGATTACCGCGCAATACAGGCTCGGAGAATCAGGCGTTTTGCCGGGCATTGAGCCAGGAACTACAACGCTGTACGCCGGAACGCGCATGGTGAATATTTCGCCGCTGGCACGGTCAATTATTCTGGTTGAAGCGCCAATGAAAACTCCCATTGCTAAAACCGCGCCTTCTTCGACTATAACTCCTTCGGCGACTTCCGAACGTGCGCCGATAAAGCAATTATCCTCGATGATCACCGGATTAGCCTGCAAAGGTTCAAGAACACCGCCAATTCCAACGCCGCCGGAAATATGGCAATTTTTGCCAATTTGCGCGCATGAGCCAATTGTTGACCATGTATCGACCATAGTTCCGCTGTCGACATATGCGCCGATATTTACAAAGCTTGGCATTAACACTACATCTTTGCCGATAAAAGCACCGCGCCGGACGATACTTCCCGGAACAGCGCGAAAACCGGCAGCGGCGAACTGAGCTTCTTCCCAGCCTTGCTGTTTCATCGGAACTTTATCGTACCAGCCGGACATTTCGCCGCTTCTATGGCCAGGAGCGCCGCGGATTATTTCATTAGGATTAAGGCGGAAAGAAAGCAGAATCGCTTTTTTTATCCACTGATTAACTTGCCACGCGCCGTCTTTTTTCTCTGCAACACGCAGGATGCCGGAATCAAGTTGCGATAAGATTTCCTCGACCGCTTCACGAATTTCGCCCTTAGTCTGCGAATTAAGCGCGGCGCGTTCTTCCCAGTATTTTTCGATTATTTCTTTCATATTCCAGAAAATATATGATTATAAAAATATAATTATTAAAACTCTGCAACATAATTCGCTACAGGCTCTCAGATCATCAATAACGCACTTTGCTTATATTACACAAGATATTTTACAATATATTTTACAAGATGTTTTTATAATAGATATTTTAAAATGACTGCTGAATCATCACGTTTTCCGCTCTGGTTGCCGGTTTTTATCGGCAGTGGCGTGGCATTTTATTTCAGCCAGAGTGCGCCGACTCCGCTGTGGCCTTATGTTTTTGTGGCAATTCTGGCGGCGTTATTGAGCATAAAACTGTGGAGCAGGGTTTTCCTGCGGCTGTTTATTCTGGCGGTTTTAGCGATTATGCTTGGCGCAATAGCAGCGAATATTCGTTTGCAGGCGGTAGAAGCGCCTATTCTGCGTGAACAATTATTTTTTAAAACAGTAGAAGGAACGATTGAGGATCTTAAACATAAAGAAGGCAAGATCAGAATTATCCTGAGCGCGGTGAATATTGAAAATCTGCCGCCGGAAGATACGCCAAAGCGCGTAAGCATTACTGTGAAAAAAAATTTCAGTGCCAAAGATTTACAGATTGGCGCAAGAATAGCTGTTAATGCTATGCTTTTTCCGCCGCCTGTGCCGGTTATGCCGCGAGCTTATGATTTTTCGCGGATGTTTTATTTTGAGCAAATTGGCGCAACCGGATTTTCAGCAAAGCCGCCGGAAATAATTAGAAATAATAATGGCGAGCATGGTTTTTATGATTATCTTGGCAATTATTCTGCGATTACTAAGTTGCGTCTTGCAATTTCTGATCATCTTGTTGCAAAAATCGGCGAAGAAGCAGGTTCAGTAGCCAGCGCGTTGATGGTCGGAGAGCAATCTAGAGTAAGTGACGAAATATCAGAATCAATGCGCACTTCCGGCATTTATCATATTCTGTCCATTTCCGGATTGCATATGGCGCTGGCATCAGGGATGGTGTTTTTCGTAATTCGCCTTATTCTGGCGCTGATTCCTTATACGGCGCTGAATTGGCCAACCAAGAAAATCGCTGCTTGTGGTGCGTTGCTGGCCGGAGCGGCTTATCTGCTGCTGGCGGGAAGTCCGGTTCCGGCGGTTCGTTCTTATATAATGGTGGCTTGTGTGCTAACAGCGATATTATGTGATCGCAAGGGAATCAGCATGTATTCGCTAGGCTGGGCAGCGACGCTTATTCTGCTGTTCATTCCGGAATCGCTGCTTACCGCCAGTTTCCAGCTTTCATTCGCCGCGACATTGGCGATTGTAGCTCTTTATGAGCGCTTCGGACATATGCTTTATGCGGTGGAAGCAGGGTTTATTCGTCGCGCTGTTCTTTACATGATCGCGCTGATGGCAACTTCGCTGGCTGCTTCTTTATACACTACGCCGCTGGCTATATATCATTTTAATCGCATGGCGATTTATGGTGTGTTTGCCAATATGCTTATTGTTCCTCTTTCCAGCATTGTAATTATGCCTTCTGCTTTGCTGGTATTTATTCTGATGCCGTTTTCGCTTGACGATTTTCCGCTTATGATGCTGCGGCTGGGAATAGAGGCAATGCTTTCCTTGTCAGCTTTTGTTGCGGATTTTCCTTATGCTAATATTACTTTGCCAGCGCCTTCTTATGCCGGATTTATGTTGATGGTAATTGGCGGTTTATGGCTTGCCTTGTGGACAACAAAATTGCGCTGGCTGGGAATTTTCATGGTGCTGTGTGGTCTTGCTACTATATTGTTATTTAAGCCTTATGATCTGATTATAAGCGATGATGGCAAGCGCGTTGCTTATCGCGGAGAAAATGGCAAATGGTCAATGTTGCGCGGTAATCCTTACAGTTTTGAAGCGGACATATGGTTGCGTTCACAAGGCGAGGAGGTGATGCTTGCGCGCAAGGAAGCGCTGCTTACTTTTGCCGAGCTTGTCTGTGATAAAAATAGTTGTACTATTGATAGAAACTCTCATATGACAGTCATTTCATTAGCAGGCGGTTCATCAGCAGGAAAAAATAAGGCGGCAAAAAATAATCCAGAAAAAGATAAGCCAGAAAAAAATCAGCCAGAAAAAAATAAGGAAGAGCAAAAGCCGGAGGATGATTTATGCGAAAGCGGCGCAGATATTATTATTTCCGAGCGTTATTTGTCTTGCGCTGATGAAGATATATATAATTATGAACATAGCAGTAATGACGAAGATAACAAAGAACATAAAGACGAAGATAACAGCAAAAACAATAGCATAAATAACGATGCAAATTACAACGAAAATGACAATTCAACATATATAATTGATCGTTATTTTCTTAAAAAAAATAAAGCCGTTGCCTTGCGTTTTAATGATTCCAGTGCTGATAATGATATGTTAGAAAGTAACAGCGTTGTAGAAATAAATACCGTGAATGATAGTCGTGGCAACTGGCCGTGGATAATTCGTGAATAATAAACAGACAAACAAACATACAAAAAATAGACAAACGGCAAACAAATAAATAATTTAATTAAACAAATAAAAAGAGCGGATAAACAAAACAGATAAACAAATTAATTAAACGAGCAAAAAATCTAAAGTAAATAGAATAACAAATAAATTTCAAAATAGATTTCAAATAGATTTCAAATAAACAAATAAATTACATAAAATATAAATCACAGAAAACTTGCAATGTCAGAAACTTCCAAAAATCCACGGCTGCTTAAAGCGCGCCAGTTTCATAGTCGAATTTTTGCCGTGGTGGCGATTTTCATGCTGCTTACCACGCAGCCGGCAATGCAATCAGGAGATTTCTTGCGTGAAATTATGCTATGGTCTGGCTATTTGCTGATCATCGCCGGAGCATTTGGCCGCGTTTATTGTTCAGCTTTTATCGGCGGCAGGAAAAATGAAAATGTGGTGCGCTCAGGGCCTTTTTCAGTGGTTCGTAATCCGCTTTATGTATTTTCATTTTTAGCGACTGTCGGAATTGGAATGCAATCAGGAATGATCATTGCGGCGATATTATTGCCATTATCTTTTGTAATTTATTATCCTTTCGTGGTGGCAAAAGAAGAAGAATTTCTGCGCCATAAATTTGCCGAGGAATATAATAATTATACAAAAGAAGTTCCGCGCTGGATTCCTGATTTGCGGTTGTGGAATGAGCCGGAAATTGTAGAAGGCAAGCCGGAATTTATCCGCCGGACAATCTCTGATGCGGCATGGTTTTTTGCTGCTATGCCGCTTTTTAAGCTGATAGAATTTCTGCAAACTAACAACATAGTGCCAGTATGGTTGATTTTGCCATAGAAGAATCATGCGACAATATTATTTCTGCTCTTAATCAGGAACAGCTTGCGGCGGTTTGTGCTATTGACGGTCCGGTTTTAGTTCTTGCCGGCGCTGGAACAGGAAAAACTCGTGTTCTCACCTCGCGCATCGCGCATATTCTAAGCCGCCGCTTAGCCTGGCCAGGAGAGATACTGGCGGTAACTTTCACTAACAAGGCGGCAAAAGAGATGAGCGAGCGCGTGGCGCAGCTTACTGGCAATTCTCAGGCGTTATGGATTGGAACTTTTCACTCAGTCGGCGCGAGGATAATTCGCAGACATGCTGAAAAACTAGGGCTTACTTCCAGCTTTACGATAGTTGATTCTGATGATCAGCTGCGGCTTATCAAAGCAATATTGCAGGAACGCGAAATTGATGAAAAATCTACTCCTCCTAAATTATTCGCAAGCATTATACAAAGTTGGAAAGATCAGGGCCTTACTCCTGAGCAGATAAGTTCGCATAAGGATTTAAATGCGATTTCCGGCGAGGGAATTGCGGTTTATAAGGCATATCAGGCGCGGCTTAAGCAATTAAATTCCTGTGATTTCGGCGATTTAATTTTACACATGCTGACATTATTTATCAGCTTTCCTGATGTTCATAAGGAAGTCGCGCGCCGCTTTAAATATATAATGGTCGATGAATATCAGGATACTAATATCGCGCAATATCTCTGGCTGCGCTTGCTGGCAATGGAACATAAGAATATTTGCTGTGTTGGCGATGATGATCAGTCAATTTACTCCTGGCGCGGCGCTGAAATTGGCAATATTCTTCGTTTTGAAAAAGATTTTCCGGCGGCGCGTATAATTCGTCTGGAATGTAATTATCGCTCAACGCCGCATATATTGGCGGCGGCTTCGGCGGTTATCGCTAATAATCAAGGCAGATTCGGCAAGACCTTATGGACAAATCGTAAGGAAGGCGAAAAAATAATTGTCAAATCGCTCTGGGACGAGGCGGAAGAGGCTCGCTTTATCGGCGAGGAAATTGAAGCATTAAAACGAAAAAATATTTCTCTGCAGCAAATGGCGATTCTTGTTCGCGCCGGTTTTCAGACGCGAGCTTTCGAGGAGAGATTTCTTACTCAGGGAATTTCTTATCGCGTGGTAGGAGGTTTGCGTTTTTATGAACGCGCGGAGATACGCGATGCAATAGCTTATCTGCGCCTTACCGCTTCTGCGAGTGATG
>CAZFJN010000051.1:0-11533 GCA_964519595.1 uncultured Rickettsiales bacterium | reverse complement strand
GAGTACCAGCGATGAACACAGTTGCATCGTTGTCGTTGGTAGTAACACCAGCAGCGCCGGCATCAATTTCAACGAAGCTAACTTCAGCATATGGCGTGAAGCCAGGTGCTAATTTGTAATCAACGCCAACTGAAAGGTTGTTGAACTCTTCAGTTGTTGTCGCAGCAGTTTGGTATTCGCTATCCATGTAAGTTACAGAAGCGCCAAACGGACCGTACTCATAGGCAGCGCCGAGAGTCCAGAAGCTACGATCATCAAGGTTAGCAGTAGTGGAGAGAGACTCACCCCAGTTGTTGTAAGAACCAGCAACAGTGAAGCCCATATAGCCAACTGATCCGCCGAGAGCATAAGTGCGGAGATCTTCAGTTGCAGCAGTCTCACCTGAACCAGTTTCACCAGTTGCAGAAAGAGCTACTGTCACATCGCTGAATTTACCTTCATAGTTGATACCACCAACCAGAACGTTTTCAGCTTCACCAGCGTTGTTATCTGCGTTAGCAGCAGCAACGAGAACGCGGCCACGATCAGCAGCAGAAGTATCAAACAGGAAGCTCACACCAGCTTGGAAACCAGCAAAGCGTGGAGTGTAGTAAGTTACTTTGTTGATGGATTCAGTTGATTCATCACCAAACTGGCTAGTTGTGCCATGATCAAGCAGAGCATCTGGAGTGAAGATACCGAGGGAGCTGGTAGTGCTCATGAAATAGTTCCAGTCACCATCAATACCGCCAGTTGCACGAGCGATGCTGGAAGCATCAACTTTAAGTGCAGCAGCAGCGCCAGTGTTAGTACCACCTTCTACGCGACCCCAAGAGCCTTCAGCATAAACATACTCACGGCCAACTTGATCAGTAGCAGATTCAGTTTGCAGTGAATCAGGAGTCAGAACGATTTCACCACCGTAGCCAAGACCAGAATCGGTTTTAGCATCAACTTTGATGGAGAGTTCAGATTCCGTGCGGAATTGACCAGCGCGAGTATTCGCTTCGTTAGTGCCGCTGGCAGTTTTATCTTCATTGATAAAGCCGGCTTGGAAGTCAACTGTACCTCCCAAAGTTACTTTCGGAGTCTCACCTGCAACTGCAGCACCTGCAAACAGGGCGGCAGCTCCGATGAGAGTCGTCGTACCGAGAAGAATTTTTTTCATAGTGTTATTCCCTTTAAAGTTAAAATATACAAAGCCGGAAGCGGGCAGAGCCAAAGCGGCAAAACCAGCTTCTTAAGCTTGTCCTCAGGACACGAAGGGCCGAAGCCTTTCGCGCTTACCTGAGCTAGGTTATTGTCTAATAAGTTGCCCCTTGCAAGCCGTAACCGTTTTTTATGGGCAAAACAGGGGGGCTTTTCCGTTTTATGTTGCAATTGGGCAACAAAACTTGCTAAAAAACGCGATATATTAACTGTTTATTAATTGAATTTGGGAAGTTAAGAGGGGAATTAAGAGGATGATCAGATTATCAGATTATCAGATTATTTAGATTATCAGATCATAAGATTATCTAGCTATCTGGTTATCTGATAATCCGATAATCTGATCATCCCCTTACTTCCTGATCATCCTCTTAACTTCTGATCATCCCCTTGAAGAAACATATGGAAAATTTTACCACACTGCAAAAACTACAGGAAATACGTAGTAAAATAGAAGTCGCACGGAAACTATCGCCTTTGGCGGCGGAATCTCCGTTTATTCTGGCGGCTAGCAAGGGGCGTAGCGCGGCGGAGATTGTTGGTTTGATTCAGGAAGGGATTGTCAATTTTGGTGAAAATCGTGTGCAGGAAGCGGCGGAAAAATGGCCAGAGATCATAGCAGAGATTATAAAAGCGCATAAAGAGGTGAGGCTGCATTTAATAGGCCATTTGCAAAGCAATAAGGCAAAAGAGGCTTTGCAGCTATTTGATGTTATTCAAACTCTCGATCGCAAGGAGCTGGCCGCTGAAATAGCAAAAATCATTGCTTCAGGAAAACATAACATCAAAACCAGCGAATTTTACATTCAGATCAATAGCGGGCAGGAGGCGCAGAAATCAGGAATTGCGCCGCAAGAGGCGGCAAATTTTATCCGCTATTGCCGTGAATTAAAATTGAATATTAGCGGATTAATGTGCATTCCGCCGGTTGGGCAAATGCCGGCGCCGCATTTTGCCTTGCTTAGGAAAATAGCGCTGGATAATAATTTGCATAAATTAAGCATGGGAATGAGCGGCGATTACGAAACAGCGATCAGAATGGGCAGTACATGTGTAAGAATTGGCACGGCTTTATTCGGCGAGAGACAGAGATTTAATCATATACATCGCGCCGATGTCCAGCCTTGACTACCAAGACTACCAAATTTTTATCTTCTATTTTACAAATGATACGATAATTGCCAACACGATAACGCCAAAATCCAGAAAATTCTCCTTTGAGTGATTTTCCAGATAAACGCGGGTTATCTAATGTGGCAACATGTTCTTCCAGATAATCCAAGATTTGCTCTTGCGCTTGATGTGACAGCTTGCGAAGCTGTTTTTCTACAGCTTTGTCAAATTCAATTTTCCAGACCAAGCGACGCTCTCATCTGTTCCATGTTCATGCGTTCACCGTTTTCAGAAAGCACTCGCTCTGCATCCACTACATCCTCTATATCTTCCAAATAACGCATTAAAAGCTCACTGATCACTTCGCGTTGCACTCGCTCGCTTCCAAGACACACTGTAGCAAAACGTGCAGCTAAGAAATCTGGAATATCAATGGGAACGGTTTGCATAGCTAAAGCCTTATGCCTTGTTTATTAGAGTGCTTTAATATTGCAGACATCATCTACAACCTTTGTCACACAGTAACACATTATGATACAAAAATAAAGTGCAAAATAAAGCCACAATTATGACGCAATTATGCAGAAGCTGGTTTTTCGTAAGCCTTGCTGGCGGCGGCGAATAGTTTTTCGCCGATATCTTTTCCGGTTTCCTGTTCGATAATTGCGTTGGCGATCGAGGCGACAAGGCCAACCGGACCGCCAAACAGCATTGAGCCTAGTAGTTTTGCGCCGGAAGATATTTCATCTCCGGAAATGGCGCGATAGGCTGTGGCGATGCCTGGAATATGTTGCAGGGGGTTTACCGCGTCAAAAAGATCAGAGAATTTGGTAAAAAAATCCTCATTAACTATAGAAGGAGGCTTAGGTTTGCCGGCCTGATAAGGCGACAGAAATGGAGGCGGATTGATGGTGATTTCAGTGGTCATGAAGCTTGCCCTTGAGGATTTCTAAAGATTTCTAAGGACTTTTAGAGCAAAACTTATGCCACATCTTCCTCACGCACACCGTCAGCCAGCAGCAGGCATTTTTCGTTGGTTACTTCGCAAATTCCGCCGCTGATATTGATATTGCGTGTTTCGCCATTGGCAAGGCTTATTGAAACAATTCCGCCGCGAACGGCGGAAACAAAGTTTTCGTGTCCGGGAAAAACTCCGAAATCGCCAATTACGCCAGGAATTGCCACATAGTCGGCTTCATCCTGAAAGATTATTTTTTCTGGCGTTATAAGTTTAAGTTGCATATGTTTTTACCTCGTAATTCGTAGCTCGTAATTCGTAGTTCGTTACGTTCTGTTTTTACGAACTACGATATACGCATTTAGGCTGCTTCGGCGGCCATTTTCTTCGCTTTCGTCATTGCTTCTTCAATTGAGCCGACCATGTAGAAGGCGGCTTCCGGAAGATCATCATATTTTCCTTCGCAGATTCCTTTAAATCCGGCGATAGTATCTGCCAACGCCACCAGCTTGCCCGGGCTGCCGGTGAATACTTCCGCAACATGGAAAGGCTGTGACAGGAAACGCTGGATTTTCCGTGCGCGCGCTACAATCAGCTTATCATCCTCGGAAAGCTCGTCCATGCCAAGAATGGCGATAATATCCTGCAGCGATTTATAAGTTTGTAAGACGCGTTGTACTTCGCGAGCTACGGCATAATGTTCTTCGCCAATTACCTGCGGATCAAGTACGCGGCTGGTTGAATCGAGAGGATCAACCGCCGGATAAATACCAAGCTCAGCGATTTGGCGGGAAAGAACGGTCGTTGCATCAAGATGCGCGAAGCTGGTTGCTGGCGCTGGATCAGTAAGATCATCGGCAGGAACATAAATCGCCTGAACGGAGGTAATTGAGCCTTTTTTGGTTGAAGTAATTCGCTCCTGCATCGCGCCCATGTCGGTAGCCAGAGTAGGCTGATAACCAACCGCCGAAGGAATACGGCCAAGCAGGGCAGATACTTCTGATCCGGCCTGAGTGAAGCGGAACACATTATCTACGAAAAATAACACGTCCTGCCCTTCCTGATCACGGAAATATTCAGCCAGCGTAAGTCCGGTCAGGCCAACGCGCGCACGCGCTCCGGGAGGTTCATTCATCTGGCCGTAAACAAGTGCTACTTTTGATTTAGTAGGATCTTCAAGATTTATAACGCCTGATTCCATCATTTCATGATACAGATCATTTCCTTCCCGCGTGCGCTCGCCAACCCCGGCGAATACGGAAAATCCGCCGTGTGCTTTAGCGATATTATTGATCAATTCCATGATCAGCACGGTTTTGCCAACGCCAGCGCCGCCGAATAAGCCGATTTTGCCGCCTTTGGCGTAAGGAGCAAGCAGGTCGATTACTTTAATTCCGGTTACCAAAATTTCAGTTTTAGTTGATTGCTCAATAAATTCCGGCGCTTTGGCATGAATAGGCGCGGTTTGTTTGTTGCCAACTGCGCCGCGTTCATCAATAGGCTCACCAACAACGTTTAATATTCTGCCGAGAGTTTCGCGTCCGACTGGCACTGAAATTGGCGCGCCGGTATCTATTACTTCCTGACCACGCACCAGGCCGTCCGTTGCGTCCATAGCAATAGCGCGAACTTCATTTTCGCCAAGATGCTGCGCTACTTCCAGCACCAGATTCTTGCCGTTATTTTTAGTGGTAATAGCATTCAGAATCGACGGCAGTTTGCCGCCGGGAAATTTAACGTCAATAACTGCGCCAATAACCTGCGTGATGATTCCTGTGTTTGTTGTAGTCATTTCTTCTCTCCATTGTCTTTGCCGGATGTGCCGGCAAAATTGTTTTCAACTATTATTCCTTTTATCCAGTCCTTCAAAGCAGGAATTTTATGTTCTGCTATGTCCCACAGAGTGTCTATCTTTACCTTGTCATATTCATGCGTAATCATGTTACGCAACGAAATTATATTTCCCCATGGTATAGAAGGATATTGTTGCTGAATTTTTTGTGAAATCCGGCGACAAGATTCTCCCATAATCTCAAAGCAGCGTTCTAAAGCGCGATCGGAAACCTTATTACGCTCGGTTAAAGTCAACAGATATTCTATTTCCGCAATTATTTGCAAAATATCATACAAAGCAACTTTATCGCGCAACGAGTCATCTTTCATAAAGGCACGGCATCCTTTAAAATAATATCACGAAACTCCTCTCTTAATTGATTATCCCAGGAACAATCAACTTTAAACGGCAATATTTTTTCAATATCATACACCAGACCACAAGCTTCCCACAATCCATATCCGGAGCGCATTGAATAGAGAAGATCAACATCGCTGCTTTCATTCTGATCGCCGCGTGCTACTGAACCAAATACGCGGATATTTTCAACGCCATGTTTTTCCGCCAGCGCCATGATCTGCGGTTTATATTGAGCGCGTAATTGTTTAAGAGTTATCATCCTATACCGCCTCCGCGCCGGAGATAATTTCGATAAGTTCTTTAGTGATGCTGGCTTGGCGTGTGCGGTTATATTTGAGGTTTAGTTTTTTGATCATTTCTCCGGCGTTGCGCGTGGCATTATCCATAGCGGTCATGCGCGCGCCTTGTTCAGAAGCGGAGTTCTCCAGCAGAGCTTTATATATTTGCACAGCAAGATTCTTTGGCAGTAAAGTTGACAATATTTCTGCTTCCGTTGGTTCGTATTTATAGGAAAAAATATTATCAGGCGCGTTATTCTGTGATTTAGAAGAATCATCTGCCGCCATATCGGCAACAGCGAGAGGAACAAGCTGTTGCCAGGTTATTTCCTGAGTGATTGCCGATTTGAATTTATTGTAAATAATAGTGGCGATATCAAACTCGCCGCGTTCAAAAAGCGCAAGAACTTCACTTGCAACTATTTCCGCGTCAGCAAAAGACATTTTTTTCTTAAGTACATCGAGTTTGCCGATAATCAACGAAGAAAATTCACTATGCAGTTGCTCATAACCCTTGCGTCCGATAAACAGCAATTTCACCTCTTTGCCGTCGTTTCGTAAAGAGCGAATCCGCCGCCGCGCTGCGCGTACCAGAGTGCTGTTAAAACCGCCGCATAATCCGCGGTCGGAAGTGGCGATGATCAGAAGATGAAGATTGTCTTTCCCTGTGCCTGATAAAATGTTGCCGGTTGCCGGTTGCTGGTTGCTGGCAGCTAACGCATTTACTAGCCTTTCCATATTTTCTGAGTAAGGCCGTGAATTTTCTGCCGCCTCACGCGCACGGCGCAGCTTGGCCGCTGCCACCATCTTCATTGCTTTGGTGATTTTCTGTGTATTTTTTACCGTTTTTATCCGGTTTTTGAGGTCTTTTAAACTTGGCATATTTAGGTTCTTGGTTTTAGGTAGCTAGGTTCTAGGTAGCTAGGTTCTAGTTCTAAGGGACTAGGTTCTAGCTCTAAGGGGCTAGGTTCTAGGGGGCTAGGTTCTAGTAGTTTAGCTTTTAATTTTCTCTGTAATCCACGCATCATTTTTCCAATTTCATCTGCTTGAGTAAGTAGTTTATCTTCAATAGTTACGTCTATATATTTTACAATAGCAGCGAGCGATATCTGGGTTTCTAGCTCTGCCAATGATCCTTGTGCAATCGAAAGAAAACGCAAATAATCTTTCAAAGAATCACGGTTATGCCCCTCAGCAATATTAGAGGGAATAGAAACAGCAGAACGACGTATTTGTGATATAAGACCGTATTTGTCTTCTTTTGGAAAACTTGCGCTTGTCTCATAAATAGATTTAGCAAGTATCATTGCCTTCTGCCATACCAGTAAATCTCTATAATGTCTTACCTGCATTTTCTATTTACTATCCCCTAATATCTAGAACCTAGCCCCTTTTCTAGAACCTAGTCCCTTCCACTTATCCAAAACGTTTAACCAGATTCTCGATGACATTTTTAAGTTTTGCCTCGGCAGTGTCAGTCAGTACTGATTTGCTGGCTATTTCATCGATAATTTCTTTGTGCGCTGTGCGTAATTCGGAGAGCAAGGCTTGTTCAAATTTTCCAACGTCTTTGGTGGAGATTTTATCGAGATAGCCTTTAACTCCGGAATAGATAACGCAAACCTGCTCAGCCGTTGAAAGAGGCGAATATTGCGGTTGTTTAAGCAGCTCGGTTAAGCGTTGTCCGCGCGCGATCAGCTTTTGTGTTGCCGCGTCAAGATCCGAGCCGAATTGAGCGAATGCTTCCATTTCCCGGAATTGCGCTAACTCCAGCTTGATAGTTCCTGCTACTTGTTTCATTGCTTTAATCTGCGCCGCTGAACCAACGCGTGATACTGACAAACCAACGTTAACCGCCGGACGCACGCCTTTATAAAACAGCTCGGTTTCCAGAAATATCTGACCGTCAGTAATAGAAATAACGTTAGTCGGAATATAAGCAGATACGTCGCCAGCCTGAGTTTCAATTATCGGCAAGGCAGTCATGCTGCCGGCTTTCATTGCATCAGACATTTTGGCGGCGCGTTCTAAGAGGCGCGAGTGAATATAAAACACATCGCCAGGATAAGCCTCGCGCCCTGGCGGACGACGCAAAAGCAGCGACATCTGACGATAAGCAACCGCCTGTTTGGAAAGATCATCATAAATTATCAGCGAGTGCATACCGTTATCACGGAAATATTCGCCCATTGACGCCCCGGTATAAGGAGCCAGAAACTGCAGCGGCGCTGGCTCAGAAGCAGTAGCCGCTACGATGATTGAATATTGCAGCGCGCCTTGCTCTTCGAGTTTTTTAACAACTTGCGCGACAGTTGAACGTTTCTGGCCAATGCAGACATAGATACAATAGAGTTTTTTGCTTTCATCACTGCCAGTGTTGATTTGTTTCTGGTTGAGGATTGTGTCAATGGCGATTGCGGTTTTGCCAGTCTGACGATCGCCAATTATCAGCTCGCGCTGACCGCGGCCAATAGGAATAAGCGCGTCAATTGCCTTAATTCCGGTTGACATTGGCTCATGCACTGATTTGCGCGCGATAATTCCCGGCGCTTTTACCTCAACTCTGCTGCGCGTTACATCTTTTAAAGGGCCTTTACCGTCAATAGGATTTCCCAGACCATCAACTACACGACCAAGCAAGCCTTTGCCAACCGGAACGTCCATAATTGTTCCGCTGCGTTTTACAATATCGCCTTCTTTCACATTACGGTCGTCGCCGAAAATCACCACGCCGACATTGTCAGCAGCCAGATTAAGCGCCATTCCCATTATGGAGCCTGGAAATTCAACCATTTCTCCGGCTTGAATATTTTCCAGTCCGTAAACGGTGGCAATTCCGTCGCCGACAGAGATAACCTGGCCTGTTTCTGACAATTCGGCATCAGCGTTAAAGCCGGCAATTTGTTTTTTTATCAGCTCTGAAATTTCTGATGGTCTTATGTCCATTTTGTTCTCTCTCCTTAATTTAATCCTTATTTAGCCTTATGTTTTATGCGGCTTTTAGTTTTTGTTCAATGCGCGATAATTTTCCTGCTAAAGAAGCGTCTATTCTTGTGCCGCCGATGATCAGAGCTGCGCCTCCCAGCAAGGCGGTGTCACACTTATCGCTTAAAATCACGGTTTTGCCAAGTGTTTTGCCAATTTTTTCGGCAATGGATTTTAACTCTGCGGCGGAAATTTCTGCAGCGGTTATTAATTGCGCGGAAATTTCTCCGCGTGCTGAAGCGGCAAGCGCAGAAAACTGTTTTATTATTTCCGCAAGCAAAGCAAGGCGGCGCTGTTTCGCCAGCACTTTCAGAAATGATCCGGCAACAGGATGAATTTTCAGGCGCTCTGACAAGGCGGTGATTATTTCCGCTTGCTGAACTCTGGTAAGCAGCGGATTATTGATTGCCGCTTTTAAGCCGTAAGACGGAATGTTTTTAAGCAAATCCTGCAGATTGCGCTCAATATCAACGATTGCTGAACTGGCTTTCGCTAATTCAAATAATGCACTGGCATAACGCGCTGCAATTTGTATTTCGCCTGATTTTTTCACAATTTATTCTCTATAAGTTTTATTCTCTATAAGTTTTTTATTCTTTTAATTCTGCATTATTTTAATAATGCACTCGTTTAATTCTCTTCTGATTCTTTTTTTAATTCTCTGTTCAGAGTTAATTCTCTATTTAGAGTTAATTCCTTGTGTAGATTTTTTGAAACAGTTATAGCGGCAAGGATTAGTAAGCGATCTTTGCAATCTGCTCAACAAAAAAAACACTGAACTTAACAAAAAATTATAATATGGTGTGGTAACTCAGGAACTTCTGGTAATTCAGCAGCTTTTTTAATTGCCGAGCGCGCCGTGACAATGTTTATATTTTTTTCCGCTGCCGCAAGGGCATAGTTCATTTCTGCCGATTTTTTCTGAAATTGCCGGTTTAGATGGTTGCTCAGTCTTAGATGTCTGTTCAGACTCGCCGCGGCTTTCCACCAGATTTCTTTTTATGGTTGCCTGTGGCGGCAGTTGTTGTGGATCATTTACATGTATTTCCAGATGCGCCAGCCTGCTTACCGTCAGTTCGCGCAGATGCTGAAGCATTTGCTCAAACAGCGCGAATGCTTCATGTTTATATTCATTAAGCGGATCACGCTGACCAAGTCCGCGCAGATGAATGCCCTGACGAAGATGATCAAGCGACAATAAATGATCTTTCCAGAGTTGATCAAGCGTTTGCAGAAGCACACGTTTTTCCGCCATTTTCATCAGCGGTTCGCCATATTTTTTGAATTTATCAGCGTACATATCAGCTATTATTTTATCAAGCCGTGCGCCTATTTCGCGCTCAGCTATGCCTTCTTCCGCCGCCCAGGAACTAATCGGAACATGAAGGCCGTAAATACGGAAAATTTCTTTTTCCATATCCTCAACTTGCCATTGTTCAGCATAAGAAGTTGCCGGAATATAAGTTGAAATAAGACGAGAGCTTATTTCCGCAAACATTTCGCGAATGGTTTCGCTCACCTCTCCGGCTTCCATAAGCTCGATGCGCTGTTCGTAAATTACCTTGCGCTGATCGTTCATCACATCGTCATATTTGAGCAGATTTTTGCGGATTTCGTAGTTGCGTTCCTCAACTTTTTTCTGCGCGCGCTCGATGGCTTTTGTCATCCAGGGATGGAAAATTGCTTCATCTTCCTTCATGCCGAGTTTTTGCAGCAGACCATCAATGCGCTCTGAGCCAAAAATTCGCATCAGATCATCTTCAAGCGACAGGAAAAATTTGGAAGCGCCGGAATCTCCCTGCCGACCGGAACGTCCGCGCAACTGATTATCTATGCGCCTTGATTCATGCCTTTCCGTTCCGATTACATAAAGGCCGCCTGTGCTTTTTACCAGCTCCTTAGCCTCTTCAGTTTGCGGATTTCCGCCGAGCATGATGTCTGTTCCGCGTCCGGCCATATTGGTTGCGATAGTTACCGCGCCAGCTCGTCCGGCTTGTGCGATAATCTGCGCTTCCCGCTCATGATAGCGGGCATTTAAAACCTGATGCTCAATTTTTTCTTTTTTAAGCAATTTGGAAAGATATTCAGATTTTTCAATAGACACAGTGCCAACCAGCAATGGCTGGCCTTTTTCATGAGCAGCTTTTATTTCCTTGACCACTGCCTTGTATTTTTCTTCGGAAGAGCGGTAAATTTCATCCTGCGCGTCTTTTCTGGCGACAGCGACATTGGTTGGAATTTCTATTACTTCCAGATTGTAAATATCGTGAAATTCTCCGGCTTCTGTCATTGCTGTTCCAGTCATGCCGGAAAGCTTAGGATACATACGAAATAAATTCTGGAAAGTGATAGAGGCGAGAGTCTGATTTTCATTCTGAATAGGCACTTGTTCTTTTGCTTCCAGTGCCTGATGCAGACCATCGGAATAGCGCCTTCCTTCCATCATTCTGCCGGTAAATTCGTCAATGATAATAACTTTTTTGTCCTTAACTATATAATCAACATCCTTGGCAAAAATCACATGCGCTTTAAGCGCCTGATTAACATGATGAACCAGCGAAACATTGTTAATATCATACATTGATGATTGTTCCGACATCAGGCCGGATTTGATAAATCCTTCTTCGACAAATTCCGCTCCGGCTTCGGTAAGAGAGACGCTGCGCTGTTTTTCTTCTTTTTCGTAATGCTCAGGTTTGATATGACGCACCACGCGATCAACTTGGTTATAAAGCTCGGAATTATCCTCAGTAGGGCCGGAAATAATCAGCGGCGTGCGTGCTTCGTCTATTAAACTTGAATCAACCTCATCAACTA
>CAZFJN010000050.1:0-11717 GCA_964519595.1 uncultured Rickettsiales bacterium | reverse complement strand
ATATTTTGTTCACAGCCGGTGGTTTTTTCCTGCGCGGAAACGGTAAGTAAACCATCTGCATCAACCATAAAGCTGATTTTAATTCTGGCAATTCCAGCCGGCAGAGGAGGAATTCCGCGTAATTCAAACCGCGCCAGAGAACGATTATCGGCAACCATTTCGCGCTCGCCTTGCACAATATGAATCTGCAAGCCGGTTTGATTATCCTGATAAGTTGTGAATTCCTGAGAAACTGCGACTGGAATTGGCGTATTACGGTGAATTATTTTTTCAACTATTCCGCCCATTGTTTCCAGACCAAGTGAAAGCGGAATAACATCAAGCAGCAGATTATCAGAACCATAAGTCAGCCCCTCAGCCTGAAGAGCTGCGCCGATTGCTACCACCTCATCCGGATTAACATTAGTAAGCGGCAATGTTTTAAACAATCTCTCAACCTCGCGGCGAACCGCCGGAATACGGCTTGACCCGCCAACCATCACCACGCCTTTTACTTCCAAGGCAGAAAGTTTTGCATCTGCCAGAGCTTCACGACAGCAGGCTATTGTCCGCGCAATAATTGGCGCTAACAGCTTTTCAAATTCGTCATTGCTGATTGTTTGTTTATCATTTTCATTATTTTCATTATTTCTATCATTTTCATTATTGCAGAGCTTTTCTTTCAGCTCTCGCGCTTTGCTTTTTGAAATTGCTAATTTATCAGCAATTGCCTGATCAATATCATCGCCGCCAAGCTGCGTATCTCCACGCGTTGCCAGAACCTGAAACACGCCTTTTTCTAATTTCAGCAGCGAAATATCAAAAGTCCCGCCGCCAAAATCATAAACTGCGTAAATTCCTTCGACAGAATTATCAAGTCCATAAGCCAGCGCCGCCGCAGTTGGCTCATTTATCAGCCTTAAAACGTTAAGTCCGGCAAGTTTCGCCGCGTCTTTAGTTGCCTGCCGCGCGCTATCATCAAAATAAGCTGGAACAGTAATCACCGCGCTTACAACCTTGCGACCAATAGCTTTCTCCGCTTTTTCCTTAAGAGATTTGAGAATCTCCGCCGAAAGCTGCACGGCAGAAAATTGCCGATCGCCGACTTGCAGCAATTTTACTGCCTCATTCATATGCCGCTTGAATGAGCCGATAGCGTGATCATCACCTTCATCAAGCGCCTTTTTCGCCTCATAACCAACACGAAATTCGCCATTTTTGAACAGCACCGCCGACGGCATCAGCGCATGACCATGAATATTACGCAAAACCTGCGCCTGACCATTATCAGAAAAGGCCACCACGGAATTACTCGTGCCAAGATCAATGCCAACAGCAATGGCTTCAATAGCTTCAATGCCCTGCTCGCCAGCATGTGGCAACGGCGTTTGTCCTGGTTCGTGGATTTGCAGCAAATTGCTCATTCCAATTTTTATTCCTCCACCGCTGCTTCGTGGCGTTTAATTTTCAGGCTTTCTTTCAAGGCCGCACGTTTGCGCGCACTTGCCGCCATAGTGTTTAAAACCTCGCAGAACAGGCTGAAAATAATCGCAAAATAGAGGTAGTTTTTATCAATATAAATATGCACGCCTTTGAAGATCAGCAATACGCCGATTGCCAGCACAAAACCAAGTGCCAGCATTTTGAAATTTGGAAAATCATGCAGCCATTGGCTGATTTTTCCAGCGGCAAACAACATCACCACCATTGATACAACCACCGCCGCAATCATCACTCCGAGATTATCCGTAAGGCCAACTGCGGTTATTATCGAATCAAAGGAAAATACAAAATCAATAATAACGATCTGCAATATCGCTGAGCTTATTGTTGTATATGATTTTGTGGTTTTATGATCGCCGTGACCATGACCACGCGCGTCTGACCACATTTCCTTTCCTGCCTTGTAAACCAGAAACCAGCCGCCGGCAAAAAGCAGCATATCTTTCCAGGAAATTCCCATGCTGTTTATAAAAAATACCGGCTCAGTAAGTTTCATTATCCAGGAAAGGCTGAATAACATTGCAACGCGCATCAGCAGCGCCAGAGCAAGGCCAAAAAGCCGCGCCTTAAAGCGCATATGCGGCGGCAACTGATCACAAAGCAGAGCAATAAAAATCAGATTGTCAATGCCTAGTACGATTTCGAGCAGGCTGAGAGTAAGAAAACTTGCGAATAATTCCAGAGTCATAAATACCATCAATGTTATTGTTTATTGTTTGCAGAAGTTAAGAGGATAATCGGAAGTTAAGAGGATTATCAGATTATCAGATGACCAGATTATCAGATGACCAGATAATCCGATAATCTGATAATCCGATTATCCTCTTAACTTCTGATCATCTGATAATCTGATAATCCGATCATCCTCTTAACTTCCGATCATCTGATCATCTTATACAGATAGCTAAGCCGCTCGGTCAAAGATTTTGCAAGTACAAGATTGTTTTTCTCAAATGCTTCGGCAAGGTTATTTTCGCAACTTTTCTGTAAGCTTATAATATCCGGATTTTTTCCTTCTGCAATAGCTTCACGCAATTCCATCATCTCCATGAGCAGAGCATTATCAGCTCCTTCCGGCGTATTTATTCCGGCAAGCGCCAGCAAATGCTGCGCTCTTTTAAGTGGATTTTTAAGCGCGTTATACGCCTCGTTAATATCAGCCGATTTCTGCTCGGCTGAGCGTTTCTCGCTTGAGGATTTATTGACAAAGCGATCAGGATGATATTGCCGCTGCGCCGCAAAATAAGCAGCTTCCAAAGCCGCCGAATCTAAGGTAAAATCCGACGGCAGATTAAAGAGCGAAAAATAATTCATAATAAAAATAACACTACAACAGCCAGGATGTTATTACACATGAAAGCTTTCGCCGCAACCGCAACGCCCTTTTTCATTCGGATTTTTGAAGGTAAAGCCGCTTTTGAATTTATCTTCCTCGTAATCCATTACCGTGCCGAATAAAAACATTTCCGCTTTCGGATCAATAATCAGGCGCACATCTTTTTCTTCGACTACTGAGTCAAATTTTCCAATCTCATCAGCATATTCAATTGTATATGAAAGGCCGGAACAGCCGCGAGTACGAATGCCTATCTTGATGCCAACAGAAGGCTTGCCGCGTTTTTCAAGCATCGCCTTAACGCGTCCAGCAGCAACATCAGAGATGGTAAGAATAGCTGGCATTATTTCAGGTCAATATATTTTGCATGAACCAGACGATGTCCCAGCATGTCTACGGCCACATTGAGATTTTGCAGCACCAAATGCCCAATTAAAGGCTCGTGATTTTCATCTTCATTCGTTTGCATATCAATGAAGAGTACCTCGTTGTAAACAGGACGGAAACCCTCCACGGTGATCGTAACCGGCCCTACCACATCGCCACTTATTGCTTTTCCATCGGCTGTTGCACATTGCACGCTCTCGATGACTGGAATATCTCCAAGCAATTCTCGCCATTCATTCGGCAAAGTGACATACATAGCACCAGTATCAATTAATCCGGTAAAATTAATTTCTTTGTCTGGATTCATGGTATTTTGCACTTTAACATTCCTGATGATTCTTCCCATTACGCCGCCTCCTCATCCTTTTTTTCTTCCTGCTTGCTTTGATAATCAGCAATTGCGGCTTTTATTGCGTCTTCAGCAAGTACAGAACAATGGATTTTTACCGGCGGCAGCGAGAGATGCTCGGCAACTTCAATGTTTTTAATTTTTATAGCATCATCGAGAGTCCTGCCTTTAACCCACTCGGTAATCAGCGAACTTGAGGCAATTGCTGAACCACAGCCGAAGGTTTTAAATTTAGCGTCAGTAATAACGCCGTCTTCAACACGAATTTGCAGCTTCATCACATCGCCACAAGCCGGCGCGCCGACTAAGCCAGTTCCAACATGAACATCACTCTTTTCCATGCTCCCGACATTGCGGGGATTTTCATAGTGATCAATTACTTTTTCGTTGTAAGCCATTTTATTAATCCTTTATGAAGCTTGTAAAAGCATAAAATTATCAGCAACAATAAGATCAAAAGCGATAGCAACCATGATTAAGCCTTCGGATCTTCAAGAAATTTACTATATGGATAACGAAGCGTTTCCCCGGAATCCACTACATTTATCATCAACATTGAATCATGTTCATCATTTTCTTCTTCTGCTTCCAATACCTTATAAACTGGTCCAAGCGCACCAAAACGTTTAAGCATCCCGATTGGATTTATACCATTTAATTCCGTGTGTTTTTGCATAGTTGCGCCTTATTTAGTTAGCAGTTGGTAGTTAGTAGTTATTTCAGGCTTTTATCCAGTCCATTTATCACGGAATAAAATATTTAAATTTCCCTTGAACTACCATGAGATTTTATATCAAAAATTTCCTGAGAAATTTGCTTAATAAGTAACTGCAAATCTACAGTTTCTGGATCAGAATTTTCTCTACGCAAATAATTACCAATCATTACATCCAAATTACCTTCTATAAGCCGTCTATTATCATGATTTTAAAAGGATAATTCATGTTATTACTAATTTTTAGAAAATAACACTACCTATCTCTCCCTTGTGAACGCTGACATCTGACAAGTTCCGAGGGTAAATTAGATATAGCTATACAATAATAATCACCATCTTCAAACTTCTCTGCACTACAACCTGATGCAATCACTTTATCAGGACTAACAGTTTTTTGTTGCCTAAGACCATCAATAATTCCAGATTTTTTTACAATACTAAAAACCTTATCTCTAGTACTCTCATGCCTAAATCGCTTGATTAAACAATCTTCTATGCCAATAGATCTCATCCCATGCTGCTGCTTCCAGCCATCGCAACATAACCTACGAAATTCTTCTATCAGCCTAATACAATTTTTTTTGTATTCTATTTCATCATCTCTTTCAAGTTCTCTATCAGAGCGAAGATCTGGGTTATATTCATCTGTTACAGTAAAAATTTCATCAGATTTTTCTATATCAGCACTATACTTGCGATTAATTATCTGATAAATTTTTACAGCTACATCTAACCGACATGCATCAATCCATCTCTGAATATCTTGCTCTGTCTCTTTTACATTTGCAACATCGGCAACCTCATTGTATAGAGGCTCATTATCTGCTTCGGAATCCACAGAAAGACGTTCAACAATCTCCTGTGCAAGCGCAAAAACAGTTTTTGGTGCAAAATCATCATCATCAGAGTTCATAATAATATACCAGCAATAACAGATCGAAAACTCAAGTTCTTTGCCTCATGTTTGTTGTCAATTACCACAATGGCAAGTCCAAAAACAATTTAATGCCCTGCCCATTCGATTTTGGTTATGTCTATTCCTTCCTGGACCATTTCCCACAGAGGCGACATATCGCGCAGGCGGCTTACATTATTCTTAACTATTTTCAGCATAAAATCAACTTCTTCCTGTGTGGTAAAGCGGCCAATTCCAAAGCGGATGCTGGTGTGCGCCAGCTCTTCGCCTACTCCCAGCGCGCGCAGAACATAGGAAGGTTCAAGGCTGGCGCTGGTACATGCCGAACCGCTGGAAACCGCCAGATCCTTGATTGCCATGATCATGCTTTCGCCTTCAACATAGGCAAAGCTGAGATTGATATTGCCCGGCCAGCGTTGCTCGCGGTCGCCATTTAAGAAAACGTCAGGAATTCCGTCAAGCAACTCGCTTAGAATCTGCTTATAAAATCCGCTCAGACGCTCAGCTTCAACGTGCATTTCCGCTTTAGCAATTTCCGCCGCCACGCCAAGCCCTACAACCAGCGGTGTGGCCAGAGTTCCTGAGCGCATCCCGCGTTCCTGCCCACCGCCGGAAAACAGCGCCTCCAACCGCACACGCGGACGACGGCGCACATAAAGCGCGCCGATTCCTTTTGGCGCATAGAGTTTATGTCCGGAAATGCTCATTAAATCTATATTCATCGCCTCAACATCAAGCGGAATCTTGCCGAAAGCCTGCGCGCAATCACTATGAAAAAATACGCCGCGTTCACGGCAGATTCGGCCGATTTCCGCCAAGGGCTGAATAACGCCGACTTCATTATTAACCGCCATTACTGAAACCAGAGCAGTTTTCTCAGTGATAGCGTTTTTTAAAACCTCCAGATCAATCAGGCCGTTTGTCTTAACCGGAAGATAAGTTACTGAAAAACCTTCCTGCTCAAGATGACGCGCTGAATCAAGCACGCATTTATGTTCCGTCTGCACGGTTATTATGTGATTTTTCTGATCTTTATAAAAATGCGCCACGCCTTTGATGGCGATGTTATTCGATTCCGTAGCGCCGCTGGTGAAAATTATTTCCTTCGCATCAGCGTTAATCAGGCCGGCGACCTGCTCGCGAGCAATTTCGCAAGCCTCCTCCGCTGCCCAGCCATATGAATGACTACGCGAGTGCGGATTGCCGAATTTCTCGGTAAACCAAGGAATCATAGCGGAAACCACGCGCGGATCAGTAGGAGTTGTAGCTTGATAATCTAGATAAATAGGAAGTTTAAGAGACATAATGTAACAATCAAATTTGCAAAATAATTAAGCTAAAAATCTATATTGTAAAAACAAATATAAAAACACTCTATTATTCCCTAGTAATAAAGTCAACTATTCAAAAAAATATTCAAAAAAAAAATGGCGACTTCAATACAAAACATAAGACAAAACATAAGAAAAATCTAACAATAGCTTTCTATAGCTTTTAACGAAAAATTGGTCATAAGAATTTGGGCGCAAAGCGCCCTCTCCCTGACTCTCTCCCGCAAGCGGGAGAGGGAAGCAGCGGCTTCGCCGCTGCGGGAGAGGGCTATGACCAATTTTTCGTTAAAGGCTATAACAACAACTTTCTTGACAGTTGGTTATTGTTCATCTAGGAGGTTTGGCAAGTGGTCCTCTGTTAGAGTCTGCAAGAGATTACACGCAGGCTCTAAGAGGTAAAAAGGGAAGGAGGTTTAAGTCCTCCGCTGTTCCCGCAACTGTAAGCGATAGTTTGATTCGTATTTGGCATGATGCCACGTCACTGGGCAACCGGGAAGACGACGCGGATTAGGCGTTTAACTCGCAAGCCAGGAGACCTGCCACTTAAAGTGTCACGCGACTGCTTGGGACGGGAAGTTCCCTGTTGGTTGGTTCTTCTGCTGCTTTTTTGCGGCGGGCGTTCTTCTTACGTGGTGACGCTGTCTGCGTCTTGCATTTCGCAAGCGTTGGCATGTCGTCACTATAACAAAAAACGTAAGGAGCGCATTATGCGTAATAATTTTTTATTTTTATTTTCACTCTCCGCTATTATTTCCACTTCTATTGCGAATTCTGCTTTATCTGCTGGTTTATCTGCTGCTTCATCTTCTGCTTCATCTTCGGAAAAGCCGCATATCATAATTTATGGAACGCGCACGCCAACTGCTATAAACAAGATCGCCAGCTCAGTTACGATTATTGACGAGCAGGAAATAAGCAGAAAAAACAAATCAACAATCAGCGAGCTGATGCGCGATGTTCCTGGCGTGGTAGTTGCCAATAATGGCGGCGCTGGACAGACGACTCGCCTATTTATGCGCGGTACTAATTCCAACCATATTTTAGTTGTTATGGACGGTATTCGCCTTAATGATCCTTCTGATCCTGGTGATGCTTTTGATTTTTCCAACCTTACCACTGATAATATTGAGCGTATTGAGATATTGCGTGGTCCGCAAAGCACGCTTTATGGTTCGCAAGCTTTAGGCGGCGTTATCAATATCATCAGCAAAAAAGGCCGCGGCGAGCTGAAAAGCAATCTATTTGCTGAAGCCGGACGTTACAGTAGCGGACGTTCTGGCGGTGGAATTTCCGGCAGTGATGATAAAAATTCTTACAGCATTCAGGGCAGTGTTTCGCACAGCAAGGGTATTTCTTCTTTTGACCGTAAATTTGGCGGTGTTGAGAAGGATGCCAGTGATGTATTCACCATTGCCGCTAATTTCGCTTCTGAAATTTCCGAGCGTTTTACTGCGCGTTTTGACACGCGCTATAATAGTAATGTCACGGAATTTGACAGTCCTGGCGGTTTTACTCGTCCGAATGATGATCGTTTTCCAAATAATGACAGCAGGCAGCTTAATACGCGCATAAGCGGCGAGCTGGAATCTGCAGATGGAAATTGGCGGCAGGAATTCGGAATTTCAACTCTCTATGTCAATCGCAATCAGATAACGGAATATTTTGATTCAATTGGAACGCCTTTTTTTGGCCGCCAGCAGCAGTTAGGAAGGCGCGACAGCATAGACTGGCTGAATCATGTCAAACTGTTTGGCAAACAGCAGGCAACAATTGGCGCGGAATTGTGGAGTGATCATTTCAAAACTACCAGCCTGCGCGAGGTGAATGTTGATAATCGCGCTGTATTTGCTGATGCGCCAGTTAAATTGCTTGATAATCTGTTGCTTGGCATTAGTGGCCGGCTTGATGATCATCAGGCTTTTGGAAGGCAATGGACATGGAAAATCGCGCCGGTTTATACTATCAACGCTACAGCAACACGTCTTAAATTCGCAGCCGGCAGTGGTTTTAAAGCGCCTTCGCTGTCGCAGCTTTATGATAGCGGCTATGGCAACGGCAATCTTAGTCCGGAAACCAGCCTTGGTTATGATGTAGGCTTTGAGCAGACTATGTTTTCCGAACGCGTTATGCTTTCCTCAACGCTGTTTCGCAATGACATAGATAATCTGATCAGCTTTGCCAACACGCCGCCTTTTGCAGCGATAAATATCGGAAAAGTTCGCACGCAAGGAGTTGAAAGCAGTATTTCCTTCCGCGCCGCGCCGGATCTGCTGCTTAAAGCCGGACATGTGTTCACTATCACTGAAGATCGCTCCAGAGGCAATCAGCTGGCGCGTCGTCCAAAACAGCAGGCAAATTTCTCCGCCAGTTACGATGCCAGCGAGAAGCTTACTCTCGATGCGGCAGCGCGTTATTCCGGAGTTCGCAAGGATATTGATTTCGCCTCGCCGTTTGGCCGCGTTGACGTAAAGCCTGCTGCTGTTGTCGATTTAAGCGCCAATTACCGCCTTACTGACAAGGCGAGCATTTACGCAAGGCTGGATAATATCCTCGATAAAAGATATGAGGAAGTCTACGGCTACGGACAACCAGCGCGCGGAGCTTATCTTGGAATAAAATATAGAAATTAACCAAGCAACTTCTGCATCTGCTAACTGCCAGCTGGCAGTTGCCAGTTAGCAGTTGGCAGTTGGCAGTTGGCAGTAGCGATGCTGCTTATTTTCCAGCTGGCGCAGTTGCTGCTGCGGTTGGTTTACGCAGTTCTGCGATCATGCCTTTTAGCTCTTCTCCGGAGAGTGAACCTGGAACTACCTGATTGCCGATTATCAAACCTGGCGTGCCATTAATTCCAATTTCCTGTGCTACGGCGCGGTTTTTATCAAGCAATGCGGTTACTTCCGGCTTAGCCATTTCAGCTTTTAAAGCATCAGCTTTAATGCCAATTTTTTTGGCGATTTCCAGCAGGCGTTTTTCATCAAATTTTCCGCTTTCTTTCATAAGCGCACTGTGAAATTCAAAATATTTATCTTTATTCAGACGATTAACCGCCAGAGCGGCTTTTGCTGCGGTTACTGAATCTTCGCTTAAGATCGGAAAGTCTATAAATACGACGCGGAGTTTTTTATCATCAGCCATAACTTTTGCCAGTTCCGGCAGGAAATGTTTGCAATATCCGCAATGATAATCAAAAAACTCAGCGATCATCACATCTGCATCAGCAGCGGAAGCGCCGCTGGCTGGAATGTCAGGCGATTGGAAAATAGCCGCGCGGTTTTTTTCCAAAGCCGCAGAGGTTGCTTTTTTAGCTTCTTCGGCTTTTTTAGCGCGTAGTTTTTCGAGGGCTTGCATGATGATTTCCGGATCATTCATCAGCGTTTCTTTAACAATAGCCGGAACGTCTGACTTGGTAAGAGCAGATGAATCAGCGGCTAAGGCGCTGAAGCTAAAGCTGAAGCTGACTGTTGCAGCGGCAATAAATGCCGTTAGTGAAGATGGTAAATTCATGAAGCCTCCTATTGTGAATTAAAAAGCAGAATAATAGCTAGACAAATAATTGTATACAGAAATTTTTATAGAAATTTTTATAGAATAGAATTCTTTCGAAACGCTTAAATATTTGATTGTTATGACGTCATCCTTTGACTTGATCAAAGGATCTTGTGCAACATTAAAAAAGATCCTTTGGTCAAGCCAAAGGATGACAATGCGCTGTTAAAAGGATGACGATATGTTGTTAGAAAGATGAAGATATTTTGTTACGGAAGATTTACAGAAGATTATTCGCGATCTTTTTGTTCTTTCTGCATTTGCAGCGCTCTTTGTTTTACATCTTCAGCGCGGCGGTAAGAAGGGCTGTTTATTACCATAATTTTCATAGATTTTTCTGATTGTGTTATGGCAGTTTTTGCGTCGCCAATAAGCAAGGCTTCTTCAGCAAGAGCAAGACTTGCCATTGCTTCATTATTTTGTTTGCCGTAGGCAACGGCGAGTAATCGCCATGCGCCGGCATTGTCGTTTTCTATATTCAATGAGCGTTCAAGATGTTTTATTGCTGATTCATTATCTCCTGGCGCAAATCTTGCCAACTCAGACTTGGCGAGATCAGCAAGCAGCAGCGGATTATCCGGCAATAGCGCGGTTGCGGTACGATAAGCGGCAAGAGCTTCATCTATTCGCGCACTTTCAAATAATATCTGGCCTTTTAAATCATACAGAAAAGCATCATTGGGAAATTGCGCGTTCAACTCTTCCATTATCGCCAGAGATTCAGATAATTTTGCCTGTTTAAAAAAAGCAATCGCACGCGCCATTTTTGCGGCGGTAGAATTGTCAGAAGCTTTATAATTACGCAAAGTCTGTTCCGGAGGTTTCAGAAAGGCAAATAATTTTGCCATCATTCGCGAATGTTTTTCGGAATATTTCTGTTGATAAGCAAGGCGCGAAATTTTTGATTTCTCAACATGATTCTGCACTAATTCCATGCGCTCGCTACTTAAAGGGTGAGTAAGAAGATAAGGATCAGGAGAGCCAAAACGTTGCCGTTCCTGCCGTTTTAACAAGGCGAACATTTCTGCCATTCCGCTGGCGGAAATTCCGAGCTTGTCAAGATAGTTAAGAGCTGCCTGATCTGCGGCATTTTCATTTGCGCGGCTGAATGATAAAAAATTCCTGTTAACGCTGTTAGTCGCGCCGGAAATAACTACTGCTCCTGCTTCGGCTTTTCCAGTTGTCACAGCGGCAGCAGCGCCTAAAACCATGGCAATTATAGTTCCAGTTTGCGCGTCTTTGAGCTTTTCTCCTCCGGCTGCCAGATGCCCTCCGGACATATGTCCAGTTTCATGCGCTATCACGCCAAGCAGCATATCAGGAGTTTTTGTGGCAATTATCAAGCCAGTATGCAGAAACAGATTTTGTCCGCCAGCAACAAAGGCATTTAACGAATCATCTTGCACAATATAAATATTTATTGCTGACGATTTAAGTCCTGCTGCCTTAAAAATCGGCTCAGAATATGAACGCAGAGTTGACTCTATCTCTGCATCACGAATTAATCCTCCGGCATTGGCTGGAGAAGAAATAAGCAGCGAAGAAATACACAGCGCGGCAAAACAACACATCAATAAAAAGCGCATTAATCCTCCAAGCTGATTAGGCACTGTTAGATAATTCGCTAGGCCGCCAGCGAAAACACCAGTTTT
>CAZFJN010000049.1:2146-11819 GCA_964519595.1 uncultured Rickettsiales bacterium | reverse complement strand
AAAAAATATCAGGTTTGTTTATAGCGTGTCAGGTTGAATAATCTAGAGGAAATTTCACAGTAAAAAATATTTCAGAAAAAGTGTCCGGAACTTGTACTTGCCATACTATTATACTTTTCAAATGTGGTTTTTATTTTTTTAACAAATTCATCAGCAGGATTGTTTGTTGTGTTTGTTGATGATTCTTGCTGATATAATTTTCCTTGCAGAAGTTTTTGAATATCAGGAATGCGTGGAGAATTAAGTTTTATTTTTTCTCCGGCAAGCCACATCGCCAGATCAGCGCAATCCTTGAAGGTAATATCAGGATTTTGCTTTTTGAGAACATAACCGGCAATGAAGCCGGCATAGGAAGTATCTCCGGCGCCGAGTGTATTTACTACCTCTTGATTTGTAGAGCTGACATGCTCAATTCCATGGTCTTTTGTGATTATCGCAGCTCCAGCCTCGCCAAGAGTTACAAAAGCCGCTTGCTCTTTGTTGCCTTTAAATGTTCTTTCTCCTAAATCTTTTGCAAGTGCATTATCATCAACCACCTTTTTAAGCCGTTCCAAAGCAATATTTATTTTTACGCTTTTATTTACGAAATCATATGTATTTTTTGTTTCGCTTAATTCCTCGATGCGATTTTGATATTTCTCATCTGATTCTTGTTCTTGTCTTGCTCCGCCTTTTTCTAAAGCCGCAAATATTTCGTTATATTCATCGTCCCTTGTATAAACACGGCTTATTTCCTCACCATTGCCAAGGATCAGATTTGCTTCACTGGCTACTCTCTGGTAATAGGCAATTTTTTCTTTGCGCCGCTCTTTGCGCTCTTCTTCTGTTAATGGAATCTCGTTTCCATTCTCATTATATTTAACTGCAAAATCCGCCTGAGTTGGCATGGTAAAATAAAGGTCTTTGCCATGTCTCCAGCGTTGTTTGAGCAGCCAGTCTGTAACTCCTAATTTGTCATCAGAAGCCTCTCCAAAAGGCACAGGAATAGTTTCGCCAAATTTATAGGGCAGTGATCCTTGTAATAAAATAGCATCTGCGTCGCTTACTTTGTTCTCCTGCAATAATTCATTATGCAGAGCCTCATTGCCAAATACAGCGCGTGCATTTCCTGGCCAGGTTATGATAGAGCGTTGTCCTCCTTTAATCACAACAAAAGAGGTTGCTGATTCGTGATTATCTCCACTGGGAGAATCGAGAAAAACTCTTGAGTCTCTAAGATCTTTCCTGATTAGTTTTCCTAAATTATCATAATGGTTACTGACAATTCCAATAAAAATTGTTTGTACCATGTCTTGCATCATTTTTTGCAATGTGGTTGCTGTATTAGCTGAAGAGCCGCCCGGAGTGTCAGTTGTTGCAATTTTTTTATCTTTAATTACGCTGCTAAATTCATTAAACTTTTCTTTATCGGCAAATCTGTATTTTTTCTCCATTTTCATTCCGTTAGAAGACATAAGCTGATCAATAGCTTTTTTCTGATCTTCTTCCAACAAATCGTAGTTTATAATACGATCAACAATCAGCAGATCGCTGGTTAGAATTTTAAATGGTTTTAGAGATTTAAATGGTTGTTGAGGTTTTCCAAATCTCAAATGATCTTGTTTAATATATTTTTCATATGTAGTTTCTGGATTTCTAAATGCTCCTGTTATAAATGCTCCTTGCCAATTAGTAGTTTCGCTCATAAATTATCCAATATAAAATTCAGTAATTACAATATATAAAAACTATATTCAAAGCTGTATAAAGCTATATTCAAAGCTATCTTCAAAGCTATATTCTATTTAGAGCATGATGTTTTTGGCATTTCAGCTTGTTTTATATTAAGATTTTATGACAATATTTTTCCGTGGCGGAGTTTAAGCGCCGGGTAGTTGAATTTTTTTACCAGATTCTCGTCATGCGTGGCGAAGAGAATAGTAGTTCCCCACTGATTAAGCGCTTCAAATAAATACATGAATTTAACGGCCAGTTCGGCATCGAGATTTCCGGTTGGTTCGTCAGCCAGCAATATTTCCGGACGCGCTATTACCGCTCTGGCAATGGCGGCTCGTTGTTTCTGGCCGCCGGAGAGGACGCTTGGACGTTCATTTTTATAGCGTTGCAGCTCAACCCAGTCGAGTAGTTCGCTGACTTTTTTTTCCATTTCTGCGGCTGATTCTCCGGCTACTTTAAGAGGCAGCGCGATATTTTCAGCAACGCTTAAATGCTCGAGCAAGCCGCAATCCTGACGCACTACTCCGATGCGGCGGCGATAAAACGGCAATGATTTGCGCGGTTTGTTAGTTATGTCTTCGCCAAACATGATAATTTTCCCGCGTGTTGCCGGCAGTCGCAAGGCAAGAAGGGCAAGCAGAGTGCTTTTTCCAACGCCGCTTGCGCCGGTTAGAAAATGAAAAGATCCTGGCGCAAGATTAAAAGATACATCCTTTAAAACCAAAGCGCCGGAAATATATTCCGCAGCTACATGTTCAAGCTTAATCATTTTTATAATTTCCTGACTGTTTTTTTCTGACTGTTATTTCCCGATTGTTATTTTCTAATTGCTACTGTTCTTACTATCTTGTCGCTTTTTATGTTTCATGTTACATATGGCGTATGATTTTGCAATGTCCATACTGCTTGTCTCGTTATAATGTTGCCGATAATGCGGTCGGACCACAAGGCAGGACTGTGCGCTGCACCGCTTGCAAGAAAGACTGGCTGGCGCGTGGACAAAGCAGTTCCGGCACTGCTGCTTATGAAAAAGCCCTGAAGGAATTATCAACCAGCAATTTCGAAAATTTCAAGACGGACGGAAAATCAGGACAATCATCAGAGCGAATAAAAAAATTCAGTAAGCTGATTTTACCGCTGACTGCGAAAATAAAAGATATAAAAAATATAATAAAAGCTGCGCCGGATGAGCTGCCGCCAACGGCTAAATTATCGCTGGTGGAAATTGTGGTGTTTGTTGCGGTTTTGTTTTTTGCCGGATTAATTACGGCTTTTGTGCATCGTCCGGCCTGGTTTGGTTATGCGCCGACTACGCACATAATCATGAGCGATATCGCGCTGGCAAAACAGCCGGTTAATGACGGAATTGAATATGCGGTAAGTGGCAAACTGACAAACATAACAGATACGCAAATTGCCACGCCGATAATTCGCATAACTCTGGTTGATAAAAACGGTTCGCCATTGCAATATTGGCAGCCGATGACGCCGGAATCTATAAGTGCAAAAACTGATTTGCCGTTTACGCTCGGACCGCTTAAAACAAAATTCACCAGCGGAGATCGTCTGATCGTGGAAATTGGTAATTCACTTGAGCTGGCGCTTAGAAAGAAGCCGTTATGAAACCACACAAGCTAGTTACGCTGATTGCGCCGGAAGTGGTTTCTGCGCGAGTCAGCACAATGGCTAATGAAATAGCGAATATTCTGCCGCAAAATCTGATGATAATAGCTTTGCTGCGCGGCAGTTTTGTTTTTACTGCTGATCTTATTCGCGCTCTTTACGCAACCGGCGTTAAGCCGCAGATTGATTTTATGACGCTGGAAAGTTACGGCAGTGGCACGGCTTCCAAGGGAAGCGTTACGGTAATTCGTGATATTAGTGAAAATGTTGAAGGACGCGATGTGTTGTTAGTTGATGATATACTTGAATCAGGACGAACGCTGGAATTTGCCTGCAACATCATCAAAGAAAGAAAACCGAGTTCGCTGCATATTGCCGTTATGCTGGAAAAACCAGGACATCGGAAAGTTGAAATAGAAGCTGATTTTGTAGGATTTACCATTCCTGATAAATTTGTAGTCGGAATGGGACTTGATTATGCTAATTTTTATCGTGAATTGCCTTATATTGGCGCAGTTGAATTTGCCGATTAATGACAATTTTAAAATATTTCGCAAATATTGCTCTTAAGAGACTAGCCGTAACAAGGCAGCAGGCAGGCGGTTAGTTTGCGCGGCCAGAGAAAGCTGCGCGTTGCGCTGAACCTGAGCCTGTTGTGACTCGCTGGCTACTTCAAGAAAATCAGCATCAGAAAGCAATGATTGTGCGGCTTGCTGATTTTGAATCGCTGAATCAATTGCGGCGGCGGAATAGTTCAAGGTTTGCTGGAAAGCGCCAACGCTGGCGCGCGCTGTAGAGATAGTTGTTTGCGCGTTGCCTAAAACGGAAAGAGCATTTCTTGCCGCATCAGCAGACAGAACATTTAAAGACTCACCACCAAAGAGAGCTTGTGATGAAAGGCTGTTAATATCAAGGCTGCTATCTCCTTCGCTGCTTTCTTCACCAAGGACGCTGCTTAGAGAAAGAGCATTATCGCCGGATAATGTTCCGTCAAGAAGATTGCGACCATTAAATTGTGTGTTAGCAGCCTGACGATCAAGCTCTTTAGTTAATTCCTGAAATTCCTGATCAAGTTGCGCGCGTTGTTCATCAGCAAGCGTTTCATTGCTCGCTTGCAAGGCAATTTCCTGCAGACGGTTTACTATTTCCTGTGAACGCGAGATTGCGCCGTCGGCAACCTGAGTCAGGCTTGATACTTGCGCGATATTTTGCGATACCTGCTTCAGTCCGGCAACTTGCGATTGCAGCTGCGTTGCCAATGCGACATCGGCAACGTCCTGCGTTTTTTTGCCAGATACAAGGCTGGCAATTGCCGCCAGAAGCTTGGCGTCAGTCTTTTTGATATTCTGTTGTTGTATTCCAGACGAGCTGGCAAGATTATTTATCAACATATGGCGTCCTCCTGACACAATTTCAAAGTGTCCACGTTCCCCCGTAGGCACTAGTCATAATCAATAGGCATAATACATCACTCTTCATCGTACCATTCAAGTGTTAAGAGTGTATTAAAATGAGAAACAATAAACAAAAAATCTTTAGAAAGTTATTTTTTTATAGTATAAAGCTACTTATTGCAGATATTTTATTGTTATAATACAAATAATTAAACAAGTAATTATACAAATAACTATACAAAAAATTACAGTCCAACTAAATTTCTGGCAAAGTCAGCGGCTTGAAATGGTTGTAAATCTTCTATTCCTTCGCCAACGCCGATTGCGTGAATTGGAATGGAGAATTGTTTAGAAAGCGCTACTATTATGCCGCCTTTGGCTGTTCCGTCTAGTTTAGTAACGATAAGGCCGTTTACCTGAATCATTTCTTTGAAGGCGGTTAATTGTGCTATGGCATTTTGTCCGGTTGTGGCATCGAGAACCATAAGGACATGATGCGGAGCTTTTTCATCAATTTTTTTAAGTACCTTCGAGATTTTCGCCAGCTCAGACATCAGATTTGCCTTGTTATGCAAACGTCCGGCGGTGTCTATAAGCAGAATGTCAATTTCCTCTGCCTGTGCTTGTTGATATGCGGTGAATGCCACGCTGGCCGGATCTGCTTCATGCGCGCCGGAGATGATTTTTATGTCCGAGCGCCTCGCCCATTCCTGAAGCTGTTCAACTGCGGCGGCGCGGAATGTATCTGCCGCCGCCAGCATTATTTTTTTACCATCTGCCTTGAATTTTGCGGCGAGCTTGCCAATTGTGGTTGTTTTGCCGTTGCCATTTACGCCGACTACTAAGATAACCAGCGGCTTAACACCATTTATCAGCAGAGAAGAAGGAGAAGAGGAGGAAAGCTGCGCGGCTATTTTATCTGCCAGAAATTGCCGAACTTCTTCTGAGGAAATATCGCGGCCAAGTCGTTCGCGGCTTATTGAAGCAGTTATTTCCGCCGCAACAGCAGCGCCAATATCTGAGGTAATAAGCAGCTCCTCAAGCTCTTCAAGCATGGCTTCATCAAGCTTGCGCTTGGTAAAAATTGCCGCGACTCCGGAAGCAATTTTATGTGATGATTTTGATAAGCCGTTTTTTAATCTGAGCAGTAGATTCATGAGAAATAAAAGGGGTTTTTGGTTAAGGAGTTGCTGGTTGATTAAGAGGTTGCTGGTTGCTAGTTGCTGGTTGCTGGTTAAGGAGGAGTTTTGTTTATCTTGCTTGCTTAACCATGCACTATGCACCAAGCACTTTAAAACCAACAACAACCTTACTTAACCAGCAACCAGCAACCTCTAATCAACCAGCAACCTCTTAACTATCATTTATTTCTACTAACAAACCGCCTGCAAGTGGTCAATGTCAGCTGAACAAATCTGCGCTGCGACGATGCTTCCTACTTGCTGTTTTTTATTCAGATGAACAAGCGCGAATCCTTCGCTGCGGCCAATTTGTGGTTGTTCCATTATTATTTTTTCTTTTTTGCCGATGCGTGATTGCAGATATATGGCAAGTTGTTTTTTTCCAGCTTCTCTTAGTAAAGAAGCGCGTTCCTTGCGGATTTTAAGAGGAACTTGCGGCATTTTAGCGGCCGGAGTTCCTGCGCGCGCTGAATATGGAAAAACATGCAGATAAGCAATGCCAACTTCTTCAACCAGACGAAGTGTGTTCTGAAACATCTCTTCATTTTCAGTTGGAAATCCGGCGATTATATCTGCGCCGAATACCGCATCTGGCCTTAATTCACGAACATTACGACAGAATTTTACTATATCTGCGCGATTATGCCGCCGTTTCATTCGTTTTAAAATCATATCATCGCCAGATTGTATACTGAGATGAAAATGCGGCATCAGGCGCGGTTCATCAGCAATAAGGGCAAGTAAATCATCATCAACTTCCACCGCGTCAATTGAAGAAAGGCGAAGGCGCGGCAATTGCGGAATCATCGCCAGCAATCTTCGCATCATCTGGCCAAGATTAGGCGCTCCTGGCAAATCCTTGCCATAATCAGAAATGTCAACTCCGGTTAACACTATTTCCTGATAACCGCTGCTGACTAATAATTTCGTCTGCGTAACAATCTCGCCAATTGGAACGCTGCGTGAATTTCCACGTCCGAACGGAATAATGCAAAAAGTGCAACGATGATCGCAACCATTCTGCACTTGCACAAAAGCCCGCGCCTTGCCTTCAAAAGATGAAATAAGATGCGCGGCGGTTTCTTTCACTGACATTATGTCATTTACCAAGGCTTTCTCGCTGCTGTTTTCAATGAATTCATAGCCTTTACTATGTAGCTTTTCTTCATTGCCGATAACTTTATCAACTTCTTTCATTGTTGCGTAGTTTTCCGGATTTATCTGCGCCGCGCAGCCAGTAACAATTATTTTCGCTTCCGGCTGCTGCCTTCTGGCCTTGCGAATAGCCTGCCGCAATTGCCTTTCCGCCTCGGCAGTTACCGCGCAACCATTAAAAATCAGCGCTGATTTTAAGCCAGCTTCCTGTGCTTTCCGGCGAATAACCTCGCCTTCGTAAATATTAAGGCGACAGCCAAAATTAATGACTTCCACCGCGTCGGACTCTACAGGCGGCGTAGATTCTACATTATATGATACAGCATTAGATTCTACAGAAGATAAATCAGACATGAGCTGATCCCTTAAATTCCAGCGCAACTGGTCCGCTCATCAACACATGATTGTCAGATTCTCGCCATTTGATAAATAAATTTCCGCCCGGCATGATTATTTCCGCGCTTCGCTCAGTGAGATTTTTTTCCGAAGCCGCAACCAAAGTCGCGCAGGCGGCGGTTCCGCAAGCAAGAGTAAGTCCAGCGCCTCTTTCCCAGACGCGCAATTTAATATGTGCGCGATCAATAATAAAAGCCGCGCTTACATTCACCTTTTCCGGAAAAATATCCTGATGATTATTTTCGATTGCCGCGCCGTATTTTTCTATATCATCACAATCAGCAGTGGGGACAAAATAGACAAGATGAGGATTTCCCATTCCGACGGCAACGCCGTTTTTTAATGCGCCATAACATATCGGAATATTATGACGATCAACTCCAGAAGCCAGCTTTATTTCAGAATTGGCGAAGCGCGGTTTTCCCATATCGACGGTAACTCGCATATTGCCAGCGCGCTTGCAATTTAAAATTCCCGACTTGGTTTGAATAGTTACATTTTCAGCCGCCGATTCTTCCATCAGCAACCAGGCGATGCAGCGCGTGGCATTACCGCAATTTCCTGCTTCTGTAGCATCGGAATTATAAATATGCATGAATATATCAGCGGCAGATTTTTTGCCTTTATCCTGGCTGCCTGCATTGCTTTTATCAGCAGCGTTATTTTTAGAAGAAACATTATCAGAAGAATTATTATCAGAAGAATTATTTTGCTCAGCACCATTGCCAATAATAATCAGCTGATCACAACCTTTAGTTTCCTTATTATCACGCGCTGCCAGCAGGCGAATTTGCGCTGGAGATAAGGCAATAGATTCAGATCGCGAATCAATCACGACAAAATCATTGCCCGCGCCGTTCATTTTTATAAAATTAACTGTCATAACAGCGCAATTATGCTTACTATCTAGCGCTCAGTCAAGGAAAGGCCATAGGCGCGGTAAAAACCCTCCAGTTTTCCTTCAGATTCAAGGCGCTTTATTCCAGCATCAAACTGCGCGGCCATGGTTTTTGATTGCGCCAATGAAGGAGAAAAAGCCAAAAATACCGGCGCTTGCGGCGAGCTGCCTGCCCATTCGATTTTATCATCAAGACGCCTTCCGCCCGGCTGTATTTTGCTGATTGTATATTCCATAACCGGACGCGTTTCGACAATTACGTCAATTTCCCGATTTTGCAATTTTCTGATATTGTCGAGCAGAGCCTTATCGCCTGTTGCCTGCTGAATTAATTCCGGCTTTGTTTTATTATTACGAATATATTCGCTGATTGCCGGACCATAACCATAATCTTCTATTATGCCAAGCTTTCTGCCCTTTAGCGTATGCACGCCTTGAAAACGCCAGCTATTGCCTTTTAGAACATAGAAATCATCGCTGATGTCATAAATATGGTAGCGTGGAAAAATCAGCTTTGCGTCATCATATCTGCTCGCGCCAATAACCGCGTCAATTTCTCCGGCGCGGACTTTATCAAGAGCCTCGCTCCACGGCATGATCTTATATTCAATTTTAAAGCCAAGCGGTTCGAAAACAGCTTTCGCCAAATCAATGCCAACTCCGAGTCGTGATTCCGGACGCGCGCAATTTATTGGACACCAGCTATCAGCAGCAATAGTTATAACAGAATCGCCCTGCGCCGTTGCAGAAGAAGGCGCGGCCAGATAATAAAAAACAACAAATAAAGATAAAATTATTCGTAAATATTGCATCGCAGCAAGCTATCACAATAGTAAGCGACAAGCTACAGAAAAATCATTTTAAAAAGCCGATTATTTCATTCCGATCTCGAAATAAAAATCATGGAAAACCGCTCTCAGTCTAATTTTTGACGCGTTGCAACATGCGATTTTTGTTGCATTTTTTGTCATATGATGATAGTGTTAAATTACGGTTGGAAATTATTTTCAATCGCATAACAACTGAAGGGAGAGGTTAACGCTATGTTTCACAAGATCGCACTTTTGCTGGTGATCGTCGGCGCTACTAATGTTGGATTTACTTCATGGTTGCACGTTGACATTATTGGCACACTGTTTGGCCCTATAAGCCCGATGGTGAATGTGCTGGTGGGCTTATCAGGCGTGTATATGTTGCTTACTACTTATACTACGCTGATTAAAAAGCCTGCGTAATAAAGTAACCAAGCACATATAAAAAACCGACTCCCGCTCTCCCAAATAAGGAGAGCGGGATTTTTTTTAGATGAG
>CAZFJN010000049.1:0-2046 GCA_964519595.1 uncultured Rickettsiales bacterium | reverse complement strand
GATGATCAGATGACCGGATAATCAGATAATTTGGCAATCTTATCATCCAATTTACAGATGATCTGATCATCTGATTACTGATCATCTGATTATCCTCTTGATTCCTGATCATCCAATAATCAAACAATTACGCTGCGTTTTTCTTTTCCTGAATTTCTTTGCGGCGAGCGTCACAGGCTTTTTTAATTTCCATCAGCGCTTTGCGAGCGCGAGTTCCGGCAGAAGCATTGCCGCCTTCAAATTTAGCATCTTCAGTTTGGAAAGTTTCAACGAGTTCAGCAATTTTCGCGCTAGTTTTAGACATGAGCAGCTCCTTGTTAGAAAATTAAGTTAAAAAAATAGCGAGAAAAGAGGTAGCAAGGAGAGAGGCGATTGGCAAATGGAAAATAAAAATTCAATATAAATAGAATCGCTTTAGAAATGCATTAAGCATGAAAAAATAAAAATTGAAAAACAAAGGAAAGAGAAGAGGCAGTTTAAATGTTTAAATCAAACATGAATCATCAAACTCACGCATTGTTTGCTCAGAAATGATGTTCGCTTCATACAGATCCTCAGCAATTTCGTGAATTGCCGCTTTTACAGCACTTTTATATATTTTATATGCTTCTCTAATCATTGTCTTATCTCTTCATAAATTTTTTGCATTACTCATCGCCCATTTTAAGTGCGGCTAGGAAGGCGCTTTGCGGGATGTTGACATTGCCGATTTCGCGCATTTTTTTCTTGCCCTTTTTCTGCTTGTCCAGCAATTTCCGTTTGCGCGTTATGTCGCCGCCGTAGCATTTTGCTAAAACATCCTTGCGTAAGGCTGAGATAGTTTCGCGGGCGATTATTTTTCCGCCCAATGCCGCCTGAATTGGAATCGGAAACAGATGTTTAGGAATAAGGTCTTTAAGACGTTCGCACAGCCTGCGGCCACGGAAATCAGCCTGCGAACGGTGGACAATCAAGGCCAGCGCGTCAACCGGCTCACCATTTACCAATATATTCATTTTAACCAGATCACTCTCGGCATAATCAGTAAGCTCGTAATCAAAGCTGGCATAGCCTTTTGAGCAGCTTTTCAGGCGATCATAAAAATCAAATACCACCTCGTTGAGCGGCAGCTTATAAACCACCATCGCCCGCGCGCCGACATAAGTCAGCGTTTCCTGAATGCCGCGTTTTTCAGTGCATAGCGCCAGAATATTGCCCAGATAATCATCCGGCGTCATGATAGTGGCGCGAATCCACGGCTCTTCGATATGCGCGATTTTAGTGACATCCGGCATGTCATTCGGATTATGCAGCTCAATACTGTTGCCATCTGTCAGATACAGCCGATAAACTACGCTTGGCGCAGTGGTTATCAGATCAAGATCAAATTCGCGCTCCAGCCGTTCCTGAATTATTTCCAGATGCAGCATTCCCAGAAAACCACAGCGGAAGCCAAAGCCAAGCGCCGTTGAGCTTTCTGTTTCAAACTCGAAGCTGGCATCATTTAAACGTAATTTGCCAAGAGAATCCTTAAGATGCTCAAATTCAGAAGCGTCAGTAGGATAAAGGCCGCAGAAAACCACCGATTGTGAAGGCTTGAAACCGGGAAGCGGCGCGTCGCACGGCCGGCGTTCCTCGGTTATAGTGTCGCCGACTTTGCAATCAGCCACCTGTTTGATGCCGGTTATTATATAGCCGACCTCGCCGGGCGATATTTTATCGACCGGAACTTTTTTCGGCGTAAAAAAACCAAGCTGATCAACATTATAGGAGCTGCCGTTGCTCATCATGCGGATTTTTATGCCCCGCGTCAAAGTGCCGGAAAATACACGTACCAGAATGATAACGCCAAGGTAAGTATCATACCAGCTATCAACGAGCAAAGCCTTAAGAGGACGTAATTCCGGAGATTCAGTCATGAGATTAAATACAGCGTAACCGCCAATGTTAAGCTGGCCTTATACAAAACATTTCCAAAGCTTGCAAGCGCTGTTAGTAGACAGCAGCGCGTTGGTATTGACAATCATAGATAGATGGTGATATAGATAATCCTCCACCAACATGGGA
>CAZFJN010000048.1:0-11977 GCA_964519595.1 uncultured Rickettsiales bacterium | reverse complement strand
CTTTCCATTAAATTCTGCGCCAGCATCATCATCGAAGTTTCAACAATGCCAATGGTGAATAATATTAAAACCGGCGCTACCAGAGCGAATTCAGTTGCGGTCGCTCCTTCTTTATCTCGCAACAGATTGCTGCGCTTATGATTTGTTATATCTCCACTCATATCTTAAATATTACATTATTATTATTTACCAAATTTTAATAAAACAATGTGATTGCCTAAAATTTATCTATGATTTATCTTGAATTATCTCTTAATTATCTCGATTGCATGATGAAAATTATTAGTTTACAATCGGAAAATGCTAGGCACTGTTAGATAAAGATAGCATTATTAGATAAAGGTTTTACGCGCCATGTCTCAGGATTTTCTGAATTATCCACTGTTGATCGATGCCGCCATGCGGCTGGTGGTGCGTGATGTTATGCGCCATGTGCAGGCGGAGGGCTTGCCTGGAGAGCATCATTTCTACATTTCTTTTGACACACAACATCCCGGCGTGCGTATGTCCGAGCTGCTGCGTTCCAAATATCCGAAAGATATTACCATAGTTCTGCAGCATCAATTCTGGGATTTTAAGGTTGAGGATTCGCAGTTTCATGTCACGCTTTCTTTTGGCGGCATTCAGGAGAAGCTGACTGTGCCTTTTGCCGCGCTTACTGCTTTTGCTGATCCGAGCATAAAATTTGGCTTGCAGTTTCAAACCAGCTCAGCTGGCATTGTTCCTGCTACTAATGCTAATAGCTCTGGAACTAATAGCTCTGGCACAAATAATGGCGATAAGCAGGAAAGCTCATCTGCTGATGATGATGACGCCAGCTCCAAGGTTATCTCTCTTGATTCATTCCGCAAAAAATAATCAGCTTTCTCCTATCGCCGAAGCCATTATCGAGGCACGCAAAGCATTGGCAGCCGGCGAAGTGCCAGTCGGCGCGGTAATTGTGCAGCATGGCAATATTATCGCGCGCGCTCACAACCTCACAAAAACAAATAACGATCCAACCGCACATGCGGAAATTGTGGCGATTCGCGCTGCCTGTGAATTCACCAATTCGCAACGTCTGGTCGATTGCGATTTATATGTAACGCTCGAACCATGCGCCATGTGCGCGGCGGCAATCAGCTTTGCAAGAATTCGCCGCCTCTATTTCGGCGCAGTGGATGAAAAAAGCGGCGGAGTGGAAAACGGCGCACGCTTCTTCACACAACCAACCTGCCACCACAAACCAGAAACCTACGCGACAATAGCCGAAAAAGAATGTAGGGAATTACTAAAAACCTTCTTCGCCAGCTTAAGATAGCGCTACATTAAAGAGCGTAAGTTAGAAAAATCTTCTGCCTTATTTCCAGTATATTGTCGCACATGTTGTTGCAAATATATTCTTGACATGCTTTAAGCTAATTCATAAATTGCCCGCGCCTTAAGGTTTTACGATGTTATACAAAGCGCCTGATGATAACGATGATTTGCCTTCTCTGTCTGCTCTGGCAGCGAAGATAAATCAGGCAAAGTCGCCTGTAGATGATGTCGCCAGAAACGATGACGCGGTTTATGCTGGTTATGCTATGCGGCTGGTAATTGATGTATTTGCCGGCCTTATTGCTGGTGGAATTGTAGGCTACGGAGTTGATTATTTTTTTAATACCACGCCGTTTGGAATTATAGTTGGAGTGATGTTAGGATTTGCCGGCGGAATTCGTAACATGATTAAAAATGCTGCAAAAATGGACAAAGATGTTAGTGGAAGTGAAGAGGATAATCAGGAGTTAAGAGGATAATCAGATTATCAGATAATCAGATGACCAGATAATTAGATAACCAGTAATTAGATGATCTGATAATCTGGTCATCTGATCATCCCCTTACTTCTGATCATCCTCTTAACTTCTGATAATCCCCTAATAAAAAACAAGGAGAACAGGAAAATTGAGCGAAGGTCACGATCATAGCCCTCTGGCACAGTTTGAGATTCAATCTTTACTGCCTATTGAAGTAGCAGGCTTGAATTTAAGCTTCACTAATTCTTCCTTGTGGATGATGCTAGCGGTTGCCGCTATTATCATGTGGCTGCTTCCTGCGGCGAAAAAACAGGCGATTGTTCCAGGTCGCCTGCAAGGAAGCGCCGAGCTGTTGCATGGTTTTGTGGAAAATATCGTCAGTGAAATGGCCGGAAAAGAAGGGCTTAAATATTTTCCGATGATTTTCACGATTTTTATTTTTATTCTGATCAGCAATCTCCTTGGCCTTATTCCTTATTCATTCACCACCACAAGCCATATTTCCGTAACGCTGCTGATGGCATTGTGTGTTTTTGTCGCAGTTACTCTGCTGGCGATGGTAAAACATGGTCCGCTGCATTTTCTGGCCGCTTTTGTGCCGGAAGGAACGCCTGTTGTGATGATGCCAATTATGTTTCTGCTGGAATTGATTTCTTATCTGGCGCGTCCGATAAGCCTCAGTTTGCGTCTGGCAATCAACATGATGGCAGGACACGTTTTGCTGAAAGTATTCGCAACTCTGATTATCACTTTCGGAATAACCGGAATTTTTACAATGTTTCCGCTGCTGGTAGCGATGATGGCATTTGAATTGATAGTTGCTTTTATTCAGGCATATATTTTTGCAGTTCTGACATGTGTTTATTTAAATCAGGCCTTGCATTTGCATTGAGATATTTGTAACCATCTCCGCTATGCTGTCGTTTTATGAGCAGTAAAATATAAAATTTTTAACAAGAAAGGAAGTTTATGGAAGTTGATGCAAATGGATTAGCCACCGGATTAAAATATGTAGGAGTTGGACTAACCTCACTGGGAATGCTTGGCGCAGCTCTCGGAGTGGGAAAAATTTTTGGCGCGCTGTTAGACGGTATTTCTCGCAATCCTGGTGCAAAAAATCAGATGATGACTCCTGCCTTCATCGGCGTTGCATTTGCTGAGTTTATGGGCTTGCTTTCAGCGCTGTTAGGCCTCATTTTATTGTTCGTTGTTAAGTAATAATACAGTAAAAATGAAGTAAAAATCATGCCACAACTTGATCCTGTTTGGTTTTATTCGCAGATTTTCTGGCTGGTTATCAGTTTTTCGCTGCTTTATTTGTTTCTGTCGCGTCAGGTTCTTCCTGCGCTGTCAGGAACAATTCAGCAGCGAAAACAAACTGTAGGCTCTGATATACAAGCAGCTGAGAGCGCCAGCAATCTGGCTGATCAGGCAAAGCATGATTACGAACATCTGCTGGCGCAATCACGGGAAATGTCACAGGCGCTTATAAATGAAGCTCTTGATGATAATAAACGACACAGAGAAGAGACTCTCCGCCTTACTGATCAGGATATAGTCCGCAAGCTTACAGAAGCAAGCGTGCGTATTAAAGCCAGGAAGAATGAGCTGATTCACGCTCTTACTCCGGCAGCGGCGGAGTTCTCCTCGCTGATTGCTGAGAAAATTACCAAACAGACGGTAAATATCGAACAAACTAGCCGCATGGTAATGGAAATAATGAAAGAAAGAGGATCATTGCAATGATAATTGAATGGTTTTCTGATCCGAAAAGCTGGATAGTTGTCGCTTTTGCTATCCTCGTGTTTTTTTTGCACAAGAAAGCCTGGCCGGCTTTGCTTAAGTTTCTTGATTCTCGTTCAGCGCAGATTGCTGTTGAGCTGGAAAATGCCCGCCGCCTGCGTGAAGAAGCAGAAAACGTTCTGGCAATGTATAAAAAAAAGCAAGCTGAATATACTAAAGAAGCTGAATCTATTTTGCGAAAAGCGCGTGGTGATGCTGATTTACTAGCCGCTCATGCTGATCGTGAATTAAAAGCGGCGATTGACATTCGCCTGCAAACCGCGCTGGACAGAATAGCGCAAGAAGAATCACGCGCAATCAGCGATGTGCGCTCACATATAGTTGATATATCTCTGGCCGCAGCGCGCGCTGCTATTATGCAGAATATAGAAAAAGCCTCGCCACATGATTTACTGGCGCTCGCCCTGGCAGACATTGATCGCAAAATTCATTAATGTCATAGTAAAAATAAATGTCATCAACATGATTTTGCGGATAATTCATAGCTACAAAGCAAAAAAACTCTTTCCTGCTTTCACTATAATTAACGCAAATATCTTATTTAGCGTAATTATTTTATTTAACATAATTGTTATATGTTTTTTATCAGGGCAAGCCTTCGCCGGCGCGTGGACACAAAAAGCCGGAGCTTTGCAATCAATAACCACAATCGCAATTTATAAAGCAGCAGAATTTTTTGATCGCAACGGCAGAAAAAATTCGCAGAATTCTTATTATAAACAATCAGCTTCTGAATATATTGAATATGGTCTGCGCGATGATCTGACAATTGGCGGACAACTAAACCTCATTCGCGCTTATCAGCAAGTAGGCGCTCAGGAAAGAAGCAGTTTCAATTTAGGCGATAGCGAATTTTTTGTACGTAAGTTATTATGGCAAAGCAATAGCAAGGTTTTATCATTACAGCCTTACATTATTGCGCCAAGCCTTGATAAGCATAATGAAGTTCCTAAAATAGGCAGTGATAATTTCTCTTTTGGCTTAAAAATAAATTACGGCGTCAGCGGAACATTATATGGTTATGGTTATTATTTAGATCTTGCCGGAGGATTGTTAAACCGTGGCGGAAAGCCTCAGGATCAATGGAAAAGCGAGGCAACTCTCGGCGTTGACCTTAATCACAACTGGCAGATAATATCGCAGGCTTTTCTCACTACAAATCGCCGCGGCATTATGAATAATAGTTTTACACAATCAGCAATGGATGATTATGATGCAACAACAATACAGCTCTCCGCTAAATATCGCCTGACAAAAGCAAGCCATTTACAAGCCGGAGCTTATAAAACCATTTCCGGACGCAATATCGGAGCAGGAGAAGGTGTTTTATTTTCTTATCTCAAGACGTTCTAAATAATCGTTCTAAATAATAATGCAAAAATCATCACCTCTAAGAAATCAGCAACTACCGCTTGGCGAAATTTTATTGCAGGCGGAAGCTGTAAATCGTCCGCAGCTTAATCAAACCTTGGCGATTGCGCGCAATACAAAAACTCGAATTGGCGATATTTTTATCAGCGAGGGAATAATTGGCTATCCGCTTTTATATCAGGCGCTGGCCGCGCAGAAGAATCTTGACTATGTCAATTTGCTTGAATATCTGCCAGAGTCGCTGCCGGAGATCAGCCTGCTTGATGAACAGCTGCTTGAAGAATATATTCATTACAAATCTATTCCTTACCGCCGCAATTCTGTCGGCTGGATTATTGCCACCTCGGAATATAGTCAGGAAACAATCAGCTGGGCAAAGGAACGTTATGGCGAAAATATAAGTTTTGTCATAACCAGTCCGCGCGATATTCATCAGGCAATACAAATTATATTTGCAAAATCATTATCTCATAAAAGCGCATATCGCCTTTATGAAATTTCTCCAGAATTATCTGCCTGCAAAACACCAAAAGCCGCAAGTAAACTAAGAAACAGCATTCTTATTACCTCCTCTTTACTGTCAATTCTCGCTTGTTTTATATTTCCAACTGCCGCGCTGATGATAATTCTGGCCTTGTGTCATATTATTTATTCAATAACTAACTGCTTTAAAATAGCGATTTATGCAACCGGAAGAATAAAACCATATCGCGCTGAGGATATTGTCAGAAAAAGCACAAATAATTCCTTACAAAATAAAAACATCGCTACTGTTGATAAAAAGGATAAATATAAAAATCATCAGCAAGCAGATCATGAATTGCCAATTTATACAATATTAGTTCCAATGTATAAGGAAGCAGAAAGCATTGCCGGAATGTTACGCGCAATCTCTGCGATCAACTATCCGTCCGGAAAGCTTGATGTAAAGCTGATAATGGAAGAAGATGATCTGGAAACATTGGAAGCCGCCTATTTGCTTCGTCCGCGCTATAATTTTGAAATAATTCGCGTTCCTTCCGGCGGACCACGCACAAAACCAAAAGCCTGCAACTATGCGCTGCGTTTTGCCCGCGGTGAATATGTCACAGTTTATGATGCTGATGATATTCCCGAAAAAGAGCAATTAAGAAAAGCCGTACAGCTTTTTCGCACTCTGCCGCCGGAAGTAATCTGCCTGCAAGCGCGGCTTAACTATTATAATACACATGATAATTTATTAACCAGATTATTTTCTCTGGAATATTTTATGTTGTTTGAAATGATGCTGCCCGGCATGTCGCGCCTCGATATGCCAGTTATGCTCGGCGGCACAAGTAACCATTTTTCTCTGGCTAAATTGCGTGAACTCGGCGAGTGGGATCCTTTTAATGTCACAGAAGACGCTGATTTAGGAACTCGCCTCGCCGCACAAGGCTTTTATTCCTGCATGTTTGATTCAATTACCATTGAAGAAGCTCCTAACAGCATTTCCGCGTGGCTTTATCAACGCGCGCGCTGGATAAAAGGCTATATGCAAACCTGGCTGGTTCATATGCGACGGCCTTTTAAACTATATAAAGCGCTCGGCTGGCATGGTTTTTCAGGTTTTCAATGTTTTGTCGCCCTTTCCAGCTTCGCTTATCTTACCGCGCCGCTGGCCTGGTTGCTGTCCATTTCATCATGGATAATCAATATAACCAGCTTTCCGGAATGGCTTATCTTTCTGGCGCAAATTAATCTGCTCTTTCATCTGCTTATTCATAGCGCAATCGCTATTCATGCTGCCTCTTTATATCAGCAACAACGCACAAAAATGATAATGAGCGCATTTATATATCCTTTTTATCTTATTTTACATAGTGTTGCCAGCTATATCGCCCTCTGGCAATTATTTCTAAAACCATATGTCTGGAATAAAACAAAACACGGAAAAGCCAGAACATTCAGTAATTTTCATTCTTTTAACATTATCTGACAGCATTATTTGGCAATATCATCTGCTATTGCCAAATTTTTAGTGCATTTTAGTGCAGTTTCCAGTTGACAAAATGTTACTAAACAAACTAAAAATCGCACCTCACACATAATCAGGTATTGTTATGAAAGTACTAAGCTCTCTGAAATCAGCTAAAGTTCGTGATAAGAACTGCCGCGTAGTGCGCCGCAAAGGCCGCGTATACGTAATAAATAAAAAAAATCCCCGCTTTAAAGCACGCCAAGGCTGATTTTAGCGTTAGCGAAGGCGGAACTAAGCTTAACGAAATGCTCAATCACGCTTACCATTTTGCGATATGTTGATCGCAAAATGGTGTTAATTGTGATGTAAATATTGATTTATTTTATTGGGCTTTTATTATTCATTTGGTTTTGAGCGACTTCGGCCAGTACGTGGAGATAGTATTGCTGCAACCGCCTTCTCTACTCCAAGCTCCTTGGCCAGATTATGCAATCCTGATATTCCAGCAGCTATAAGATCAGCCGCCTGATCATTAGAACATGGCTTGTCATTAAAACTCACCATAGGGATGTTTTGTCTGACTGCACCAAATAACTAAAGTTACAGTTTTGTGAAGATTTTGTTATAAACTGCATATTTGTCATAAATTATTCACATTTTTTGCACCGTTTTTGTGTTAGATTTTATGGTGGCTAACTATGTGTGTAATATATGGTAAAAAGTGCAGAAAATAGCGATAGTAGCATAGAAAATGGCAAAAATAATAATGACCATAATAATGCTAACAATAATGCCAAAAGCAGCTGGGGAGTATTCATTCACAAATGGAGCACTTATTTAAGTGTTGACTGGCTGTATAATGCTGCTGTTGGCGTTGGATTTTCCTACGGAGCGAAATATAGCGAAATTGGCAAGAAATACTGGAGTGGTCCAATAACCACAGCCTTTAGCAAAGCTCTGAAGCCATTTATAAAAAACCCACAACAACTTAAATCCAGCGCTGGCTACGGCAATGCTTTTGTCAGCCTCATTGCTGGCGGTATGTTTACAATTCCTGTTTTGCTGTTTCTTGAAAGCAAGAATGTCAAAAAGTCAGTTTCTAAATATTTTGATGAACTGATATACGGCAAGGAAAAAATTGAGAATGATCCTCAGTTTCAAGAAGCATATAAAGCAATAGACGAAGCTCCAAAAAAAGATTTCTGGGCAGGGATGGTGTCGCGTTTTGCGGCTCTTGCTCCATTGTTGGCGATTGTAGTTATTCCAACTACAAAAAAAATCGGCAATAAAATCTGGTTCGATCATGTCGAAAATGCCAGCGCCACAGTTGCCGGCAAATTTGGTTTCAGCGAAAAATCATTTAAGAAATTATCCGCCTCCGAGGCAAAAGAGCGTTGGAAATTTATTCATGAAAATGTAGCGATGGATTTTGGACTTGGTGTTCCTTACGCTGTTTTACACGCTTTTTTCTATAATATGTTTGCCGGAATGTTTGATAAACGTAAGAAAAATACAAATAAAAATACAAGTCATGATGAAAATAAAAACGAACTAAATGGCAATGAATCAGAAAACATGAATTTTGCTCAACAATCAGCACCACCAAATGACTTTTCTTTAGAGAATAAAAAAGAAAGCAGAGCAGTTCCTTACCAAGAAAAAGAAAAAATAAGAAGGAACAGTGAATTACTAACGCAATCAGCGGCAATTGCCTGACGCCGCTATATCTCCATATATATATCTCCATAGCCTAATTTTTTGCATCCTAATTTTTTGCTTTTATATAGCGGACGAAGCTGCTATCGAATTAATATGTCGAATTAGTAGTCGAATTAATATATCTTGTTGCTGGAATTTGCTGACAGATAAAGACTATAAGAGGAAATTATGTTCAAAAAGATTCTTATTGCTAACCGTGGTGAAATTGCCGTTCGTATAATGCGGACTGCTAAACGCATGGGAATTAAGACGGTAGCAGTTTATTCCGAGGCAGATACTAATTCTCTGCATGTTAAAGAAGCAGATGAGGCGGTTTATATCGGACCTTCGCCTTCGGTTAAAAGCTATTTGAATATTGATAATATTTTAAGCGCAGTTGCCGGAACTGGCGCTGAGGCGGTTCATCCTGGTTATGGTTTTTTGTCTGAAAATTCTGAATTCGCGCGTCGCCTTCATGATGCCGGAGTTATTCTTATCGGACCTTCTCCGGAAGCCGTCAAAAAAATGGGCGATAAGATTGAGTCAAAAAAAATCGCTATAAAGGCCGGAGTATCAACAGTTCCTGGTGTTCTTGATGTTATTAATTCTGATGAAGATGCCAGAAGAATTGCCAAGGAAGTAGGTTTTCCGGTGATGATAAAAGCCGCAGCAGGCGGCGGCGGCAAAGGAATGCGAATTGCGCGCAATGAAAAAGAATTGATTGACGGTTTTAAATACGCCGCCTCTGAAGCCGCCAGCAGCTTTAAAGACAGCCGGGTTTTTATTGAGCGTTTCATAGAAAATCCGCGCCATATTGAAATACAAGTCCTCGCTGATCGGCAAGGTAATTATCTCTGGCTTGGCGAGCGCGAATGCTCAATTCAGCGTCGTCATCAGAAAGTAATTGAAGAAGCGCCGAGCATTTTTCTTGATGAAAAAACCCGCCGCAAAATGGGCGAACAGGCGGTGGCTCTGGCTAAGGAAGTTGGTTATTATTCTGCCGGAACAGTTGAATTCATAATGGATCAACAACGCAATTTCTATTTTCTGGAAATGAATACGCGCTTGCAGGTTGAGCATCGTGTCACTGAATTGATTACCGGAATTGATCTGGTTGAGCAGATGATTCGGATTGCCGCCGGACAAGCTCTTTCATTCACGCAGAATGATGTTAAATTTGAAGGATGGTCAGTTGAAGCGCGGCTTTATGCGGAAGATCCGAAGCGCGGCTTCCTTCCTTCTACCGGCCGGATAACACGCTATAAAGAACCGCCGAATCTGGACAATATCCTTATTGATACAGGAATTTATGAAGGCGGCGAAGTCAGCATGTTTTATGATCCGATGATCGCCAAAGTATGTTCGCATGGCGACACGCGTGAGCAGGCAATATCTTCAATAAAACAAGCGCTTTCTTCCTTCATAATTGAAGGAATTTCGCACAATGCCAGTTTTCTGGAAGCGATTTTAGGACATGCGCGTTTTGAATCAGGCGATATTTCCACTAATTTCATTGAGCAGGAATATCCGGGCGGCTTTATCGGCGCGGAACTTACCAGCGAAATAACCAAGGTTTTCCTAGGCGTTGCCACTACTATATTTTTGCGTGATGCTGAGCGCGCCGCAAAAATTTCCGGGCAGACTCCTGGCCGTGAACGCGCAATTGGCGCGCGCTGGGTGGTGAATGTTGATGGTGTTGATTATCCGGTTTATGCTCGTCCGGATCAGGATCTTGGCTATTTCATAACGCAAAACCGCAAGCTAATAGCGGTTAGAACCAGCTGGCGGCTTGGTAACAGGCTTTTCCAAGGCACAATTAATAATCAGCCGGTAAGCGCACAAATTCGGCATTTGCAGGAAGGTTATCTTCTGTCTTACGGCGGCGCTGATGTGGCGGTGCGCGTTCGCACGCCGCGTGTTGCTGAGCTGGCGCAGTTCATGCCACCGCCGCGTGATAAAAACCGGAAAGACCGCCTGCTTGCGCCAATTGCCGGACTAGTTGTGGCGATGCGCGTAAAAGAAGGAGAGGAAGTAAAACCAGGGCAGGAATTGCTGGTTATTGAAGCAATGAAAATGGAAAATGTTATTTATGCTGACCATGAAACGACAGTGAAAAAACTACATGTCGGCGATAAGGAATCAGTGCAGGCTGATCAGTTGCTTATTGAATTCGCCGCTTGATTATGTCTACCATGAATCTTGAAAATATAGAAAATATAGAGACAGAATTCGCGCGTTACACTGGAATTTTTCCTTCGCAGAAAATAAAGGAAATGCTGGCAAGTGGCGAAATATTCGCCAGTCGCGAATTCTCTGCTGATAATCAGATAATTGCTGATCAGATTCAGCCGGCCAGTATTGATTTGCGCCTTGGTAATTATGCTTATCCGGTTGATGCAAGTTTTCTGCCGGGAAATGGCCTTACCGTTTTAGAAAAAATGCAGCAGCTTGATTCTGCTTATGATCGCTTCAAAATAGATTTAAGCAACGGCGCAGTTCTTGAAAAAGGCCGTGTCTATGTAATACCGCTGCTGGAAGGAATAGCCTTAAATAAAGATGTCATGGCTTTTGCCAATCCGAAAAGCTCAACCGGCAGGCTGGATATTTTAACCAGAATTATCGCTGATGGCGCAACCTTATTTGACCGCGTTGACAGGGGTTATAAAGGACGTCTCTACGCTGAAGTCGCGCCGCGCAGTTTCAGTATTGTGGTTAAATCCGGAACGAGGCTAAGCCAGCTGCGTTTTCGTCGGCAGATTGGCGAAGGTGCTGCAATCATAAATTCCGCCGAATGGCAAAGCATGATTGATGAACAGCGCATTATCAACATAAATTCCGCCGAGGCCGCAACCTCCAGCAATCTGCGCGAAAAAACCGGAGATTTGCCTTTCAGCGTTGATCTGGTCGGCAGTGGCAAAGAAGGCGACATTATCGGCTGGCGCGCTAAGAAAAATTCCAGAAAAATAGACCTTGAACGCAGAGATTATGATCCTCTTGAATTCTGGGATCCTTTGCGTTTTCGTAAAAACACCTCGCTCATACTTGATCCGGATGAATTTTATATTTTAATGACCAAGGAAGCAATCGCCGTTCCGCCAGATTATGCCGCGGAAATGTTGCCTTATGATACTCGCGCCGGAGAATTCCGTGTTCACTATGCCGGATTTTTTGATCCAGGATTCGGCTGGAATCTGCAAACAAAAAAAGCCGGCAGCAGCAGAGGAGTTCTTGAAGTCCGCTCGCATGAAGTGCCGTTTCTCTTAGAACATGGACAAACAGTCGGCTGGCTGCGCTACGAGAAAATGGCCGCTGTTCCAGAGCTGCTGTACGGACAGGAAATAAAATCAAACTATCAAGGACAAAGCCTGAAACTGGCTAAGCAGTTTCT
>CAZFJN010000047.1:0-12164 GCA_964519595.1 uncultured Rickettsiales bacterium | reverse complement strand
TGCGCCAAGAATCATTGAAGGACCAAGACGGTTGCTGCCTTGCATCTGCTCAACCAAGCGGCTCAGCTCGTCATCATCATTGATGTTTTTAATGATCTGCAATGTTTCAGTTTCACGAGCATTGACTGATTCATTAGCGATTGCTGAATCAGCAGCGCCTGGCAATTTATATTTTGCTTGTAATTTCTCAGATAGAGAGCCGGAAACAACGCTGATTAATTTTTCAACAGTAGAGATAGGAAGCTGCGGACGAGAGCCGATAATCTCCATAAGCTTGCCATTTTCGCGATATTCTTCAATCGCCGCTTCAAGATCTTCCTCGGCAATATCCGCGCCGTTATTTTCCAGCAAGGTTGTCGCGACTTGCGGATTATGTGTGCCAAGCAGAGCATTGCTTAACAGCTGAGTTATTTCTTTCCGCCGCGCCATGGCCAGCTGCCGCGAGATGCTGCGCGTGGTTTTTACCAGATCAACCAGATCTTCCTCGCTTAACACCTCAGAATATTCAAGAACCGGCAATGCCACTTCTTCAACATCACGCGCCAGAACCATCACAATATCACGCGGTATTGATTTGCTGGATTTTATATTGTCAGCCAGAGAAGCGCGAACGCGAACCTCCGTATCACGCAGCAACATTCTGAAAATCTGCTCAGCGACTTTCAGCTCCTTGGCATGAAGAGCAGAAGCGCCATAAGCTCCGGAAATTTTGTTAGTAATGTCAATCCGCGTCTGCGAAGAAGAATCCTCAAGCAACCGCCTGATATCTTCCTGCGACAGAGAAAGGGCGCTGACCGCATTACTTGCAACATTTACTGATGCTTCACTGTGCAATCTTGCCTCCCATAATTGACAATAAATAAGGCATGTTTTCAATAGTACGATGATAGCCGCCGCTATAGATTCTGTCCATTACCGCTTTGCGGAATTCTTCCGGACGGCGATATCCGCGCGCCGCTTCTTCAACGCTGATATTAAGAAGAGTCTGTACCGCTTTTTCAAAGCCAGGCGGCATGTGCGCGGCACGATATATCGAAGTAAAGCCTAAAAAACCGGCATCAGAAAGCAGCAGGCGAACATTCACTCGTGGAACTCCGGCCAGATGCGCCAGCCCTACTTCAAACAAACCAAGGCTTCCGACACATAAAGCGCGAATAACCAGAGAATGTGTAAGTCGTCCGCTGACGCTTAAATGAACCACCAGATCCTCAATCTGATCATCATCAGACATGTCAACCGCAGCAGCGGAACTGATTCCAAGCAATTCCCACTCGCGCGCATCAGCTGACAATTTATTAGCCAGCGGCGCAGCTACTTTATATTCCTTGACCAGACGATGTTTAAGATCATCAGAAACCGCCGACATCAGTTTTTCCACCACAATCAGCGATAAACCACCGCGCTCAACCAAAGTCTGCGCCAGCGATTCATGCTCGGCAATCTGCGGCCATGAAGATAAAATTGCCTGATCAGGAAGAATGGCGGTTTTATTAGCGAATAAATCACCAAGCACAGAAAGGTGATTCGTCGCAGCAAGGCTGGTTGAAAGCATTGCCGACAGATTATCTCGCCGCGCAATCGCCCTTAATCTTGAAACTTCCTCGCTGCTGTTTATTATGCCTAGTAAGTCGTTGTCATCAAGCACGCGGGAAAATTGCAGCGCATGAACCGCCACATCAACCTCATCAGAGGCAAGGCGGAGAATAATATCCTTAGGAATATTCGGAATATGGCTTAGTTCTTCAGCAAGCGCCAGACGAACCTTTTTGTCGATATCCTTAAGCAGTATCCTGAAAATATCATTAGCGATTTCCATCTCGCCAGTGTTGAAATTTCCGGCACGATAATCCTTGGCGATTTTCCCCGCCACTACGCCGCGGACTTTTCCCGACGGCTCTTGCATAAGCTCTCTTACGTCCATTTTGTTCACGTTTCTACTTACGCTTGCCTGCTGTGACATACCACCTCGCAATTGCCATATATCGTCGTTGAAATATAAGCTTTAAGCCGAGTTTTATAACAGAACAGTCTGATCACTCGCTCATATTATCAGATAAGATATCTAGCTACTTCAACGCAACGATGCAACAGCTAAGAGGTCAGTAAATTTAATCACGGCGTAATTATGTTATACCATAACTCTATTTTATCAGAAATAATGTAAATTATTGGTAAATTTTTATCTAAATTTTATGCTAAATATAGGAAAATGCTGTGATAATTTGAGACAATCATGCTGCTTAAACTAACAATAGAAAAGCAGTGATAGTTTTACAGCCGCAAGTTCTGTGTAATGCCGTATGTGTCATAACGTCTGCGTCTACAAATCTGTACAATTCCATCTGTGTCATACCAGCCTTCCGCCGACGCTTCGCTTTGGCGAGACGAGTCGCTGGCATGACACAGAAATAGTCGCGCAGGTTAGTAAAATATTAAACAAATTAGTATAAAATCCGGAGCTTGTTGAATAGTTTTTCAGATAATTAGTTTCTCAGATAATTAGTTTCTTAGATAATACGTTTCTCGAATAGTTAGTTGCTCAGATAAATATCACCATCAGATAAATATCACAAAAGGCTGCAAATATGGACAAAACCTACTCGAATGCTGAGAAGGCGCTTAATGGATTGTTGTTTGACGGTATGACCATAATGTCCGGCGGTTTTGGTTTATGTGGTATTCCTGAACATTGCATCGCTTATTTGAAAGAAGCAAAAACCCGCGACATCACATGGATTGCCAATAATTGCGGAACAGATGATTTCGGCAGTGGAATATTATTGCACACGCGCCAGATTAAAAAAATGATCGCCTCATATGTTGGCGAAAATAAAACTTTTGAACAGCAATTTCTGAATAAAGAGCTGGAAGTTGAATTTAATCCACAAGGCACTCTGGCCGAGCGTATTCGCGCTGGCGGCTGCGGAATTCCGGCGTTTTATACTCCTACCGGCTATGGAACGGTAATTGCTGAGGGCAAGGAAACTCGTGAATTTGACGGTCACATGTATGTTATGGAAAAAGCTCTGACCGCTGATCTGGCGATAGTAAAAGCCTGGAAAGGCGATAAGGCCGGCAATCTGGTTTATAAAAAAACCGCCCGCAATTTTAATCCGCTAATGGCAATGGCCGGAAAAGTGACAGTTGCCGAAGTTGAAGAGCTGGTTGAAATCGGCGAGCTTGATCCGGATAATATTCACACGCCGGGAATTTTTGTACAGAGAATTTTCAAAGGCGATAAATTTGAAAAAAGAATTGAATTCAGAACCACGCAGGAAAATCCAAGCGGGAAAAAACAATAAAAAGACAATAATCAGGGACAAAAACTATGTGGACACAGCCACAAATGGCCGAACGAGCCGCCAGAGAATTACAGGATGGTTTTTATGTCAATTTAGGAATTGGCTTGCCAACTCTGGTTGCCAATTATGTTCCTGATGATGTGCATGTTATTTTCCAGAGTGAAAATGGAATGCTTGGCATGGGACCTTTTCCATATGATAAAGCTGTTGATCCTGATCTTATCAATGCCGGAAAACAAACCATATCAGAGCTGCCGGAGAGCGTTTATTTTGATTCAGCAACCAGCTTCGGAATGATTCGCGGCGAGCATATTGATCTGGCCATTCTTGGCGCTTTGCAGGTTGCGGAAAATGGCGATCTGGCCAACTGGATGATTCCCGGCAAAATGGTCAAAGGAATGGGCGGAGCTATGGACCTGGTTGCCGGCGTTAAAAAGATCGTGGTGCTGATGGAACATTCAGCCAAAGGCAAGGCCAAGATTCTTAAACAATGCAATTTCCCGCTTACTGGCACAAAAGTAGTGGATATGATCATCACTGATTTATGCGTAATGACCATTGACGAACGCGGCCTGCGCCTGATCGAACTAGCGCCGGAAGTAAGCGTCGAACAAGTAAAAGCACAAACAGAAGCAACCTTCACAGTTGCGCTACAGTAACCTCCCTACCAGTTGTGTCATGCCAGCGTAGGCTGGCTCCAGCATTACTGGCGGTAGCGAGGAAAATGGTTATCTTTCGTTACTTGTAACTATCACTGGATGCCAGCCTACGCTGGCATGACACAGCATTATTAAATCTGCATTTGAATTTTTCCATAGACATCTGACTGAGGAATAATATATAATATTCCACTGTGGTTACTGGAATTTCTTCTCTTTCGTGCGTTTTCAGCGCGCTTCCCTCTCGCTTGCGGGAGAGGGGCAGGGAGAGGGCTTAAACCACTATTTATGGCTAGAGTTTTACGTTAATGTCTGTGCAAAATAACTTAAATAGCGTGGTATTATGATTCCTGTTTCTTCCTGCTCTTTTAAAAAAATGCCGCGCTTTGGCGCTGAAAAATCACCAAAAAGCGGCTTTACTCTGGTTGAGTTGTCAATGGTGTTGTTGATAATTGGCCTTATCGCCGGCGGCATATTAGTTGGCCGCGCCTTAATCCGGCAGGCAGCTTTATTCAGCATGACACGCGACATCACCAAATTCCAAACCGCGCATTACACATTCTACAGCAAATATAACGCCTATCCGGGCGACATGACCAACGCTACACAATTCTGGGGCTTTGCTGGTACAGAATCAACCATTATGGGCAGACCAAATTGCACAGATCCGCTTGATAATTATTCTGGAAATCTTAATGCCGCATCGGTTACTAATTATACTGGAAATAATGTATTAACATGTAACGGCAATGGCGATGGAATAGTCGGACATATACCACAAGGAGGCGGAGAAGGTTTTTTCGGACCTGGTGACCTTAGATGGCAATCTGAATCTTTCCGCTATTGGCAACATCTGGCCAATGCCGAACTTATTTCCGGTGAGTTTACCGGAGTTCCTCACCGTGATGGGGAGACAAATACGGGCTTTCGTGATGCCAGAGTAAATATTAATATTCCCGGCTCAAGCACACTTGGTGGAGGCTTTCTTCTCCAATATCCAGAATTTGGTGGTTTGTGTGTCGGTGGCGAACAATATTCCGGAGATGATTCAGACTCCAAGTATCAAATGATGATGTTTGGTCGCGAAGCAAGCAGGGCTGGTCCGCCTTTTGGTGAGATTATAACTCCGGTTGAGGCTAATGGAATGGATCGTAAAATTGATGATGGAAAGCCGGGAACAGGCTCTTTGCGGGCTTTTTGTGTTGATAATGGTTTTCCTAATGCGGATAATCCGTCAACTGATATTGATAGTCCTTTTGAGTGTGTTTCAGGAAGAAGACCGTCAACCGCCACCTACCGCGCGGATGACGAACATATAGCTTGTCACGTTCGCTTTATATTGCGTTAGGGTTATTCCAGTGGCTTGGTGGTTTTTAGCTGAGACTGCCAAGTTTTTCGGCTAGTCGGATTGTGCGTTTTGTCTATCGTCCGGACGGCGCAAAGTTGACATCTTCATATAAGGAGTAATATCCTGTTCGCCTTCGTCAAAAAGAATATCTAATTCTTCATTACTGATTGCTTTGCTGCTCATATAGCCTCCTCTGTCTTTGCGTAATGACGCAAACTGTTGTATTCAACAATTATAGCACTTAATTATAGGCGTAACCAGCAACAAATTTACCAAGTACCAAGCACCTCGTACCTCTTACTTACCATCAACATTCTTCCAGCGTTATTCTTTTCGTTGCCGGATCGAGGGAGATTTTGAGTTTTCCCTGCATCAGGGCGGCGGCGGATTTTCCGAATACATCATAGCGCCAGCCTTGATTAAGCGGTGATTCAAGGCCGAGAGCAAGATTTTCCAGATCATCTTTTCCGGCAATTATTCCCGAGGCGATGCCGTTGCGGTCGGCCTGAACCTTCAGCAGCAATTGCAGCATTGAAACTACTGTTGATGTTCCTTCCGGCAGGCGGCGGGATTTTTTAATCTGCGGCCATTCGGATGCTGGAATAGCAAGGGCGGATTTAATAGATTGCAGAATAGAGCTGATATGTTTTTTGGCCAGTCCGGCCTGAATATTGCGAATACGCAGCAGCGCCGCCTCATCAGCAGGAGAGACCAGCGCCAGCTCAACCAGAACTTCGTCTTTAGCGATACGACCGCGTGGAACATTGGCGGCGCGCGCTTGTTCCTCACGCCAGGCGGCCAGCTCGCGCAATACGGTTAAATGCTTAGGCTTCAGGCTGCCGGCTCTGATTTTGCGGTATGATTCCTGCGGATCGAGATCATAAAATTGCGGATTAACGAGGCTTGCGAATTCCTCTTCAATCCATGAAGCGCGGCCTGATAATTCAATCTGGTTTTTCAGTTTTTCATAAATAACGCGCAGATGCGTAACGTCTGACAAAGCATAAGAAAGCTGCTCATCAGAAAGCGGACGCGCTGCCCAGTCGGAATAGCGCGAGCTTTTGTCGATATTGGCATTGGCAATGGCATTAACCAGCGACTCATAGCTGGCTGATTCGCCGTAACCGCAGACTGAAGCGGCAATCTGTGTATCAAAAACCGGAAAAGGCATCGCGCCGCTTAAATGGTAGAAAATTTCAATATCCTGCCGCGCGGCGTGAAAAACCTTCACCACCTTGTGATTAGCCAGCAGAGAAAAGAGCGGCGACAAATCAAGGCCCTTGGCCAGCGGATCAATCATTCGCGCATCATCCTGATGAGCAATCTGCACCAGGCACAGAACTGGCCAATAGGTTTTTTCGCGGATAAATTCCGTGTCAATTGTTATGTATGAATGCTGCGCCGCCGCTTTACAAAAAGCGGCAAGTTCTACATTGTTGTTGATAAGCTGCATTGGAGGGTTATAGTTATTTGCAGGCGGTTAGGCAAGTCTGCTGTCTCATTACCTTGATAACAAGGTATTAAATAAATATCAAACAAGTATTAAACATAATAAATTCAGAAGCTTGTCGCTTTGCATTTATCAGATGATTAGGAGTATTATACCACAGCAACTAAATATCATGACATTTTTTCTGCGGATTTTATCGCAACGTCATCCTTCGGCTTGACCGAAGGATCTGGTGCAACGAGAAAAGATCAAGAAAAGATCAAGAAATGATCATGAAAAAGATCCTTTGATCAAGTCAAAGGATGACGTGCTGTTGCAACAGGATAGCACCGCAAGAAATCTCATAAAACTTTGTTGCTTTGCTATTACTTGCAATTCCGAACTTCAAGTTGTGAATTGCAAGGGTAATTCTTGCATGGTATTTTTTCATATATTTATCAATATAATAGATATGTTTCTTGCAATTCTCAAATGATATTTGTAAATTGCAAGAATGCTTGGACGTGCACTCCTTTCTCAAATTATCAGTCATCTGGAGCTGCTATATTTGGTGAGGTGTGATGTTTTAGAGTCTGTGACGAATTATCTTTTGAGGGTATTTTTGAGGGATTTTGGTGATGTTTTAGGAGAAAAACGCAGTTCGTAGTGGTGCTACGGACAAGTTTTTCTCCGACAAACAGCAGCAAAATAACCAAAAAGACACCAAAATGATAATTCGTCACAGGCTCTTAGAAGCCGGTTATGAAGATCATCGCGCAGGCGGCGGTTGTAACGGCGCTATTATAGACGGCGGTGGTTTCTACGCTAGTGGTTGCACAATTAGTAAGGACGCTTTGCGGCGAGGTTAAAACTTTGCCAAGCCCTGGTTTACCGTCATCTATTTTCTGATCAATGTATTTTGCCTGTTCCGGAGTCAGCGCCGCGCCGTTTAAAGGCAAGGTTGCGGTTCCTCCTGGTGCGCCTAGGAAAAATACATTGCCGTAATTGGCGCGGAAAGAAGTATTTGTTACAGTATTAGTTGGAAAATAGCGCAGCAGGAAAGATGCGCCGCTTATTGAGCTTTTAGGAACATTGATGCCGATTCCGATTGTGCCACTAGTCGCGGCGCGGCCATTAAATGGCCCGGGCAGAAATCCGGCATTCATTAAATGCTGCCAGAAAAATAGTGGTTCATAGTCAACTGTGCCAGCAACGCTTATATCAGCAAGCGGATCGCCAGTGCTTACGCCAACAATGCCATCGCCATTACCGTTGCAAGTGGAGGTGAATGAATCATTTGAATCTGCTATTGTTGTTGCACATGTCGCCTCAGCACTGGTGATAGAAGTGGCGTTGCTGTGGTCGCCGGGCAGTTCTTTATAGCGCGTTTTATAATCAAGAGCGGCTTGACGGTAACGATCATAATCAGCAATGGCTGATTGCAGCGAGGAGTTTTCCAGCACTGACTGACCAACTACTACTGCCGCAGCGATAAAGCCTAATATAACCAGAACGATTGACATTTCCAGCAGTGAAAATCCTGATGAAAATCCTGATTTAGGGCGCTGATTATAAGTTTTTTTCATATCTTCATTCATATCTTCATTCATATATTTTTTCATATATTTTTTCATAGATACCTCTTGCTTGCCTTCTCTGGATCGCTCTTGTAGATTCAGGTGACTTATTATCAGATAATGCAAGATAATGTCGAGTTAGCAGATCGGAGTTTAGCACATGTCTTCTGGAATAGAACGTAAATGTCTTGAAAAAGGATTAAAAATGACTGGACAACGGCGCGTTATTGCGCGTGTTCTTTCTGATTCATCTGATCATCCGGATGTGGAAATGCTGTATCAGCGGGCGATAGCACATGATCCGCATATCAGCATTGCCACAGTTTACCGCACAGTAAAATTATTTGAAGAGGCGGGAATAACGCAAAAACATGATTTTGGCGACGGACGTTCGCGTTATGAAGAGGCTGATGGCGAGCATCATGATCATCTTATTGATTTAAAAAGCGGAAAAGTTATAGAATTTACCAACCTTGAAATAGAGAAATTGCAAAGAGACATTGCGCGTAAACTGGGCTATAAGCTGATTGATCACCGTCTGGAGCTATATGCAGTTCCGCTTGATGAACAAGGATAAGGGCATGAATAAAGGATATTGTGCTGATTCACCGTCAACGGCGCGGCCTTTATTCGATATAGGCGATTTGCGCGCTGGAAATCTGGAAGTATTTGTGGCGAAAGATGCAGAGGATATTGAGGCCTCGCAGCAGCTTCGTTACCGTGTGTTTGTTGAGGAAATGGGCGCGCAAGCCTCGCCGGAAATGCAGCTTCTTAAGCGTGATTTTGACGATTTTGACAAGGTTTGTGATCATCTTTTGGTGGTTGAGCATCAGGCGGATGGTCGTTACAATGTAGTTGGAACTTACCGTTTGCTCAGGCGCAGTAAATTGCCGGAACGAGGATCGTTTTATACGGAAAGTGAATTTGACATCAGCGCGATAAAGCGTCTTGAGGGCGAGATTCTCGAATTAGGCAGATCATGTGTTGATCCGGCTTTCCGCAGCCGGGCGGTTATGCAGCTATTATGGCGCGGCATTGGCGCTTATGTTGGCAAATTTGAAATAGGGTTGATGTTTGGTTGCGCCAGTTTTCACGGCGCGAATCCTGAAGCGCATAAAATGGCGCTTTCTTACCTTTATCATTATCATTTAGCGCCGGAAGAAATTCGTCCGATAGCGCTGGCGGAATTATATGAAGAAATGAATCTGTTGCCAAGAGAAGAAGTAATGGCAAAAGAATCATTCGCTGCTCTTCCGGCGCTTATTAAAGGCTATTTGCGGCTTTCTGGCTATGTCGGAGCAGGAGCGGTTATTGATCGTCAATATAATACTACTGATGTCAGCATTGTGGTAAAGACTGATCTGGTTACTGATAAATATGCTGCGCGTTATCGCAACGTTAATTCATGATATTACTTCATGATCATCAAGAAAATTATTATTCTTATTGCTATTATCATCTGGTTGGCTGTTTGCCTGCCGCTGATATTTGCTGCTTATCTGTTGAAAAAGAAAGCGCAGCGTGATGCGCTGGCATGTGGTGGTTTTAAAATATTGCTGCGTTTGCTTGGCGTGCGTTTGCGCGTTGTCGGAACATTAAGCGAAAATAGGCCGTTATTGCTGGTTTCCAACCATGTTTCTTATCTTGATATTCCGGTTTTAGGCAGCGCTGTTGCTTGTCGTTTTGCGCCAAAAAAAGACATTGCATCATGGCCGGTTATTGGCTGGATATGTCGTATTCTTGATGCGGTTTTTGTTGATCGCCGCCTCGGCAGAGTGCAAGAAGCAAAACAGGCGGTTAGAAATGCTCTTTACTGTTCTGCGCCAGTTGTTCTTTTTCCGGAAGCGACAACCGGAGACGGCAGAAAATTACTGAATTTTCATTCGGCGATTTTCTCAATTGCAGAAGATGATAAAGATAATATAGAAATTCAGCCAGTAGCAATAGCTTATCGGCGCATAGGCGGTTTGCCGATTGATTATGGTAAATGGCCGCTTATCGCATGGTATGGTGATATGTCTTTATTGCCGCATTTGTGGAATCTGCTGGCGCTGGGAAAAATTGATGTTGAGCTGCATTTTCTAAAGCCGCTTGAGAAATCAGGATATAACAATAATCGCAAAATACTCGCCAGCAAAGCTCATGCTGCTATAGAAGCAGTGCTTTTGTCGTAAGGATAAGGTCTATTATTTATTTTGTGATTATTTATTTTGTGATGTCGGCGTTTATATTAAGTTCTGAGTTTCCTTCCAGAGCGCGGTAAACTTGCAGATTTTCCAGAACGCGCTGTACATAATTACGCGTTTCCTGAAAAGGAATGCGCTCAATCCAGTCTATTGCCTCTTGCGGATCGCTGCCCGGATTTCCGTATGTTTTAAGCCATTTTCTAACATTACCAGGCCCTGCATTATAAGCGGCGATAGAAAGTATATAAGAACCGTCATAGGCTTCAATCAGACGCGCCAGATAATTGCTGCCTAGGCGGATATTATGCTGTGGTTCATCAAGCATATCGCGATTAAAATCAGCGCCAATTTTCTTTGCAGTTTCCTGCGCGGTTGAAGGTAGCAGCTGCATCATGCCGCGCGCGCCGGAAGGACTCTCGGCAGTACGATCAAATGCGCTTTCCTGACGAATTATCGCCAGAATCAGCGCTCGTTCTATCGGCAGTTCTGCTTCTGTAGTCGGACGAGGATATCCTACATTTTTCAAAACCACGCCTTGCGCTTGCGCCTTTTTTGCTGCTTGAACGCTGATATGTGCAACATTCAATTCATGTCCTAAAGCTGCCGCAGCGAGAATGCTATGTTCGCTTTTTGCTTCTTCTATCACATGCTGAATAATCCGTGCGGCGATTTTATGATCACCGTTTTTAATCGAAATTCTGATTGCTTCTTTTATGTGATCAGAAAGAATCGGATCAGAATCAAAGAAGGAAAGCTCCGGCTCATCAGGTAGAGAAATTGTCGTTTTATTATTTTTATCTGCCAGTTCAACCGCCGCTAATTGACCATAAAAAGTGGTCATATGTTTAGAAGCTGTTTCAAACCAGCCTTTTGCGGTGTTTTCATCAAGCATTTCTCTGGCTGATCGTCCTGCCCAGTAAGCGGCGCGTGCTTTGCTTACCGGAGTGCTTACTGAATCATGCATGTGATAAAATGCTTTGTAAGCGCGTGAAGGATTTTTTGCAAAGCGTAAACTTAACCATCCTTCAAGCCATAAAGCTTCCGCTAACGCTGATCCTCCTGCTTGTGAGTGATTAGCCAGCAGGCGCAAAGCCATTTTATAATTATCTTCGCTGATAGCGCGGCGTATTTCGCCTTCGCGTATTTTCCACCATTTTTCCGGATATGGAAGGTTATTCGGCGCATGAAGCAGAAGATCACGCACGGCATTTTTGTCATTGCGGCGGAAGCGTTGGCGCAGTTTTTCATAAAGCAGCCCTGGATCGTTTCGTAATGAGCTGATGATCTGTTTGGACAAATATTCGGCGTTTTTTTCATCGCGCATATAAGCGATTCGCGTTTGAAACAAAACCTGCTCGGCAACTGGCAGAGAATTAATAATACGCAAAGCAGGAGTTATTTTTTCTTCCCACAGCAGGCGATCAACGCGCAGGAAATGATCGCGGATATTTAAGATGCCGGAAAAATTGCTCAGAAAGATATTTTCCTCATCAGCAGTTAAATCAGCATCACGCCATCCTTCGCGCGCTAATTGCGCTATATTTATGTCATTATTTATGGCATCATTTATATTACTATTTATATTACTATTTATATTATTATTTTCGCCATTAACATCAGCAGATGATTTATGTAGATAATCAGGATTCTGGCGGCTTAAAAC
>CAZFJN010000046.1:0-13841 GCA_964519595.1 uncultured Rickettsiales bacterium | reverse complement strand
TTAAATAATTTTGACCAGAGTGTGTTTTTTCCGTCCGGCGGAGAGTTTTATACTGCCGTCTTTGCCAAAATTAGGTTGCGAGATCAGCTCGTTTTCATCATCTACCTTATGATCATTAATCCGCGCGCCGCCGCCTCTTATTAAGCGCCGCGCCTCGCCTCCGGAATCAACAAGTCCACAAAGGCGGAAAAGCTCATAAGCAGCAACGCCTTTTCCCAGCTCGCTTTTACTGATTTCAAACAGCGGAATATCAGCGCCAACAGCGCCTTGCTCAAAGGTTTTCCTGGCGGTTTCTGCCGCCTGCCTTGCCGCATGTGCGCCATGGCACAGCTTGGTTGCTTCGTTGGCGAGAATTTTCTTCGCCTCATTAATTTCCGCGCCTTTTAATTGCACCAGCCTTTCTATTTCCGCCAGCGGCAGCTCGGTAAACAGCTTTAAGAACCGCCCGACATCTGCATCATCAACATTGCGCCAATATTGCCAGTAATCATAAGCCGGCAATATTTGTTTGCTAAGCCATACTGCGCCGCTGGCTGTTTTTCCCATTTTAGCGCCGCTGGCTGTTGAAATAAGCGGCGTGGTAAATCCGAACAGCGTGTTTTTTGCTGCGGAACTTCCTAAATTGTTTAAAAAACTTTCGCTGCTGTAATTGAGAGGATCACTAATCCGCGATTGAATTATCGGCTGAATTTCAACCGCCTTCGCTCCGACTGATTCATCAATTCGCATTGGCTGGAACACTCCTTCCGAGTAGATTTTCCGCGCCAGATCAATTCCCATTATGATATTTCCCCACTGATCGGAACCGCCAATCTGCAAATTACAATCATAACGTCTATGCAGCTCCAGAAAATCATAAGCCTGCAGAATCATGTAATTAAATTCCAGAAAGCTTAGATTCTGCTCGCGTTCCAGACGGAGTTTGACGCTATCTTGCGTAAGCATCCGGTTGACGGAAAAATATTTGCCGTATTTTTGCAGAAATTGCAGATAGTTAAGTTCATCAAGCCATTCGGAATTATTTATCAGCACTGCATCATGAGCGCCGCTGCCGAATTTGATAAATTGCTCAAAAATCGCTGAAATAGAAGCGATGTTACGCGCTATATCAGCATCAGAAATGATCTTGCGCGCTTCATCCTTGCCGGAAGGATCGCCTATTCTGGTAGTTCCGCCGCCAATTAAAACCAGCGGTTTATGTCCGGTTTTTTGCAGCCAGCGCAAAACCATAATCTGCATAAGACTGCCGACATGCAGGCTTTCGGCAGTTGCATCAAAGCCAATATAGGCAGATATTTTTCCGTCAATGAGAGCCTTATCAAGAGCCTGTGCATCAGTAGCCTGATGAAGAAAACCGCGTTCCTGCATTACGCGCATGAATTCAGATTTATAAGCTATTGAGTTGTTATTTTTACCAGAATTATTTTTAGAATTATTCTTGGAATTATTCTTAGAATTATTGTTTTTATCAGAAGTTTTAGGCATATAAGCGCCCTCGTGACATAATTACATGATTTATTAACGTGTATATATTAACGTGTATAAGCTAGCATTAATTCGTTAAATTTCAATGTAAAAGCTTATTATGCGTAAAGATGAAGCAAAATGGTCTCTTGGTTTAATGAGCGGAACGTCGCTTGATGGAATTGACGCGGCGCTTATTCGTACTGATGGTGAGCATGTTCACGAATTTGGTGAGTGGCTTACTTTGCCTTACGACGAGCAGATGAAGGCTATTTTACATGCCGCCGTGCATGGTCATGGTGATTTGCTAATGGCTGAGCATGTAATGACGATTAAACATGCGGAAGCAGTGCGTGAGCTGCTTAGTAAAGCCGGACTTACTCATAAGGATATTGAAGTTATCGGTTTTCATGGTCAGACGGTAGCGCATCGTCCGGAAGAAGATCTTACCTGGCAAATTGGCGACGGCGCATTGCTGGCGGAAAAAACTAAAATAGATGTTGTGTGCGATTTCAGAAGACGTGATCTGGCGGCGGGAGGTGAAGGAGCGCCGCTTGTTCCGCTTTATCATGCGGCTTTATCACGGCATATGGATTTACCGATTGCGGTTTTAAATTTAGGCGGAATTGCCAATGTAACCTGGATAGGACGTTCAGAACGCGCCGGAAATGAGCTTATGGCGCTTGATATTCTGGCTTTTGATACTGGCCCTGGCAATGTCATGCTCAATGAATGGTCGGAAGCAAAAACCGGCATTGATTATGATAAAAACGGCAAGCTGGCTCTGGCCGGAAAAATAGATCAGGAAGCGCTGGATGTTCTGCTGAACAATGCTTATTTTATGAAACATCCGCCGAAATCGCTGGATCGCAATCATTTTACTGATGAACATATGCAGCATCTTAGCGCGGAAGATGGCGCGGCGACTCTGGCGGATTTTGTCGTTGAGGCGGTTAAAACCGGATCACGCTATTTTCCAGCTCCGGCGCGGCAATGGTTTATAACTGGCGGCGGACGTCATAATCCTTCGCTTATGGAAGGATTAAAAAGCAAAGTTGGCAATGTTTATCCGGTTGAGGCTCTCGGCTGGCAAGGCGATGCGCTGGAGGCTCAGGCTTTTGCTTTTCTGGCCGTGCGTAGCCTTAAAAAACTACCGCTTTCACTGCCGACTACTACTGGAACTCTCCGCGCAGTTACCGGCGGCGCGCTTTATAGAGCATAGAAAATCATACCATTTTGCAATCACGCTGCCAATTATTGCGTCATTCCGGCGAAAGCCGGAATCCAGCGAGAAATTATTATTGATGAAGATTGATTTCCTTTGCCAATGATTTGGCAAGCTGGATTCCGGCTTTCGCCGGAATGACGGCTTACATAAACATTGAAAAATCTAAAATTATTGATCGCAAAATGGTATCAGACTGCTTCTTTTTTCTTGCTGCTTACGCGGTCGGAAATGTCTTCGCCAGTTTCCTGATCAACCACGCGCATGGAAAGGCGTACCTTGCCGCTGCGTCCGTCTATTTCAAGGACTTTTACTTTCACTGCCTGACCTTCCTGCACCACATCTTCAGTTTTGGCAACGCGATAGTCAGCTAACTCACTTATATGAACCAGACCATCTTTGCTTGGCATGAAGGTTACGAAAGCGCCGAAATCGACAATTTTGGCAACTTTTCCGCTGTATATTCTGCCGATTTCCGGTTCTGCGACTATGCCATAAACCCAGTCATAGGCTTTTTGTCCGGCTTCGGCATTTACGGCGGCGATTTTTACCATACCGTCATCATCAATATCAATTTTTGCGCCAGTAACTTCGCAAATCTCACGAATTACCTTGCCGCCTGAGCCAATTACTTCGCGGATTTTTTCTTTCGGAATCTGCAAGGTAGTAATGCGCGGCGCAGTTGCTCCGACTGATTGACGAGGAGCATCCAGAGCCTTCTGCATTTCGCCTAATATATGCTTCCGTCCGGCATGAGCCTGATCGAGAGCTATTTTCATTATCTCTTCAGTAATACCGTCAATTTTAATGTCCATTTGCAAGGCGGTTATACCCTGCTCTGTTCCGGCAACTTTAAAATCCATATCGCCGAGATGATCTTCATCGCCTAATATATCTGACAATACAACAAAACCGCTTTTTTCTTTTATAAGTCCCATTGCGATGCCGGCAACCGGACGTTTAATTGGAACTCCGGCGTCCATCATTGCCAGAGAAGAACCGCAAACGGTAGCCATTGATGAAGAGCCGTTTGATTCAGTTATTTCTGAAACACAGCGCAGAGTATATGGAAATTCTTCTTTTTGCGGCAACATCGGATGAATAGAACGCCATGCCAGCTTGCCATGGCCTATTTCGCGCCGTCCAGGGCCTGACATTCTGCCAGTTTCGCCAGTTGAATAAGGTGGGAAATTGTAATGAAGCATGAAGTTTTCCGTATATTCGCCGTCAATAGCGTCAATACGCTGCTCGTCCTGTCCAGTGCCAAGAGTGGCAACAACTATTGCTTGTGTTTCACCACGCGTAAACAAGGCTGAGCCATGAACTTGTGGTAAAACGCCAACCTGGCAATCAATCTGCCGAATATCTGCCGGACCGCGACCATCAATGCGTTTTTTGTTCTGCACAACGTCAGTACGGACAATGTCCTGCTCGATTTTCTTTAAATAATTGCCGACGGTTTTTTCATCAAGACCTTCGCCGACAACCAGCTCTTCTTTTACTTTGCTTTTTATTTCATCAAGACGGTTAGAACGCTCCTGCTTGCCAGTAAGTTTGTAAGCAGCGCGAAGATCTCCTTCAGCAATGCTGCTGATACGCGCTATCAGAACTTCGTCAACGTTGTTTTTAAGCTCCCAGGCGTCTTTTGCCGACATTTCCGCCAGCTCGATTATCGCTCTGATAACTACTTGCATTTCTTTATGACCATGCACCACCGCGCCGAGCATAATTTCCTCAGACAGCTCCTTAGCTTCCGATTCAACCATCAGAACTGAACGCGCGGTTGCCGCAACAACCAGATCAAGGGCGCTGTCGGCAAGCTCTGATTTAGTAGGATTTACCACATATTTTCCATCAACATAACCAACTCGTGACGCGGCAATTGGTCCAGTAAATGGAATTCCGGAAATGGTAAGAGCCGCTGAAGCTCCGACCATTGCTACTATATCAGCGTCATTTTCCAGATCATGCGAGAGCAAAGTGCAGATAATCTGAGTGTCATTATAAAAACCTTCCGGAAAGAGAGGGCGAATCGGACGATCAATCAGCCGCGAAGTGAGAACTTCTTTTTCGCTTGGCTTGCCTTCGCGTTTAAAAAATCCGCCGGGAATTTTTCCGGCAGCGAAGGCTTTTTCCTGATAGTGAACAGTAAGAGGAAAAAAATCTACATCCGGCTTGGCGCTTTTGGCGGCAACTACAGTACATAAAACTGAAGTGTTGCCATAAGTTGCTAAAACCGCGCCATCTGCCTGACGAGCGATTCTTCCTGTTTCCAAAGTTAAAGTTTTACCGCCCCAGATGATTGATTTTTTTACTATATTGAACATTTATATCTCTCTTTCCTGCTTATTTTTCCAGCTTGTTATTTTACCGCTTGCATTTTAGTGACTGTCATTTTCCAGACTGTATTTTTTATGTATTTTTTATAGTTGATTTTATTATTTTCTTATTCCTAGTTTTTTAATAATATCTTCGTAGCTATTGGCATTTTTTCCTTTCAGATAATCAAGCAAACGGCGACGACGGCCAACCATGATCAGCAGGCCGCGACGAGAATGGTGATCTTTTTTGTGAGTTTCAAAATGCGATGTTAAGTGGTTGATCCGCTCTGTAAGCAGCGCAATTTGCACTTCCGGCGATCCGGTATCATTTGCCGAGGTGGCATATTCCGTGATGATTTCTTTTTTCGCTTTATTCGACATCGTAGCTTCTCCTTGATATATAAAATTAATAATTAAAAACTCTTTCCGGTTTTATAACAGCACCGTCTGTGCAGGCAATTGCAACCAGCTTATTTTCATACATGCAAGCAAGCCTTACGCCGCCTGCAATGAAGGAAGAATTGCTGACAAATTGTCCACGCCGGATTTGTTGTGTTTCATCCGCAGTCAGATCAAGCGCCAAGATGTCGTCCAGCGCATACTGAAGCGGCTTTAAAAAACCGAGTTCGCCCTTATGCATTATTTTTTCAAGATTTTCCAGCAAAATCGCATCGGCAATAGTAAATTTTCCAACTCTGACGCGGCGAAGCATTGAAACATAACCATAAACGCCGATTTTCCGGCCAATATCACGCGCCAATGAGCGAATATAAGTGCCTTTGCTGCATCTGACCAGAAAGCTGGTTTTAGTCTGCTCTTTCTGATGCTCTGTCTGATGCTCTGTCTGATGCTCTGAATTATTATCAATATGACGTTCAATAACTGATAAAGAATCAATATAAACAGCGCGTTCCTTCATTTCTGGAGCTTGTCCTGATCTGGCCAGCTCATAAGCGCGTCTGCCGTTGATTTTAATTGCTGAAAAAGCCGGAGGAATCTGCATTATTCTGCCAGTGAATTCTTCCAATACTGCCTCTATATCAGACAGAAGCGGCAGTTTTCCGGAAATTGCCGTAACCTCGCCTTCCGCGTCATCAGTTGATCGTTCCTCGCCCCAGCTGGCGGTAAATTCATATTCTTTTACTGCGTCCATTGCGTATGAAACCAGCTTGGTAGCCTCGCCGACGGCCAGAACTAACACGCCGCTGGCCAGAGGATCTAATGTTCCGGCATGGCCAATTTTGTAAGGAAATTTACGCGATGATTGTTGCGAGAGTATTTTTTTTACGCGATCAACCGCGTAGGCTGAGGATATGCCGAATGGTTTGTCGATATTTATGAAACCGTGCATCTAAAATCCTCTAAAGAACCCTCTAAAACCCTTCCGCGCTGAGACTGCCGGCAGGAAGAACCGCTGCAACCTTAAATAATTCGCCCATTTGCTCACAGGAAATAATACGCTCAAAGCCGCTCATTAAACCTTTGCGCTGTTCTTCCTTGGCGGCGGCGCATAAATTCAGCAAACGTTGCGATGCGCCAATTTTTAAGAGAAATTTTCCTTGCGGAATTGGACCAAGAAAAGCTGCTCCGGCGGCGGTTGCGGCTTTATTTAAAGCATCAAAATCGACATGCGCGGTTATATCTGCCTCGCCTGGAGAAGTCAGCAGATCATGATAACGATGTTCTTTCATAGATTGCAGACTATCGCCGTGCAAGCCGCCGCTATAGCCGTAATCAACGATAAGCGCCGCGCCGCCTGCTTGCCTGATTCTATTTGCTATATCGCGCATAATGGCGATGGCAGATGGTGAATATTCCGTTATTTCCGGCAATTCTTCTTGTTGTGAATTTTCTTTAGTTTGTGAAGTTTCTTTAGTTTGCGGAGTTTCTTTAGTTTGTGGAGTTTGTTCCGTTGTAAAAAAAGCAAGCTTGTCGTTTTCATCAATGGTGATTTTACGCAGATTGCCATTTATCAGCTGCTCAATCGGCAGAGCATCAAAAAATTCATTAGCTACGCAGAAAAACGGCAAATCAGGCAAAGTTTCAGCGCTTTTATGCCAGTTTATTCGCGGATGTTTGCCGGCCAGATTTTTCCATTGTTTCTGTTGCAGAACCGGACTTGTTTCCACCAGATGCACGGAAATTGCCTCATGAAAACCGGAAATTTTTTTAGTAGCGCGCAGAATGTCTGTCATTAATGTTCCGCGTCCAGGACCAAATTCAACTAAAATCGCGTCCTTGCCCCCTTGCTTTAACCACTGCGCTGAAAGCCATAAGCCAAGCAGCTCGCCAAAAATCTGCGATATTTCCGGCGCGGTAACAAAATCTCCGCTGACGCCAAAAGGATCACGGCGCATATAATAACCATATTCCGGATGAGAAAGGCAAAGTTCCATGTAATCAGCAACGCTTATTGGACCGTGAATGCGAATACGGTCTTTGATCAGTTTCTCAAGCGACATATCCGCTCCGCGTGAATTTCATACTTTTGATCAACAGAAACGCGCCAAATAGCACCATTGGCAGGCTTAAAATCTGTCCCATTGTCGCCCCTAGCCAGAGGAATCCTAATTGCGCGTCCGGCTCGCGGAAAAATTCACAAAATATTCGCATTATGCCATAAAGAAGCAGAAAAATTCCTGAAAGAGCGCCTGGCCGCGCGCGTAAACTGGTAAAACGCTGCAATGATTGCATTATTATAAACAAGAGCAATCCTTCCAAAGCTGCCTCATAAAGCTGACTCGGATGACGCGGCAATTCTCCGGCGCGTGGAAAAATAATCGCCCACTGAACGTCAGAAACTCTTCCCCACAATTCGCCATTTATGAAATTGGCAATTCTTCCTAGCCCTATTCCAAGCGGCGCAACACAGGACATTAAATCCATTAGCGGCAAATAGGCTATTGCATTACGGCGACAGAAAAATAAAAATGCCACGGCAAAGCCTAAAAAACCACCATGAAAAGACATGCCGCCTTCCCAGATGCGTAGAATATGCAGTGGATTTTCCAGATAATAGGCGGTTTGATAAAACAGCGTATAGCCTAGTCTGCCGCCAATTATTATGCCAATTACCGCCCAGAAGATTAAATCTTCAGTGAGTTTTTTGCTGATAATAAGAGGCGGATATTTTGCCGGATATTTATTATTTCCTGATGTTTTTGCCAGCTCTTTTTTTACCAGCCAGAAACCAAGGATAATTCCTAAAATATAAGCAAGAGCGTACCATCGAACTGCCAATGGTCCGATCTGGATTAAAACCGGATCAATTTGCGGAAAAGAAAGCGCCATGTGTTGCTTATGTTGAATAAAAAATAATAAAAGCGCAATGGAAATTATATAATGAACAAGTTTATTGTTTACTTTTCCTCTCCCACTTGCGGGAGAGTAAAGAACTCGTTGCTCGCATTATATAGTAATCTGCCGCGCTTTGCCGTTGCTGTTGCGCGCTTGCATTCTTTCCAGCCAGCTTTGAGTTTCAGGATTTTTATCTTCAGGATTTTTATCATGATTTAAGTTTAATTGCTGATTATCATTAGATTTGCTTGCCAATAACGCGGCAAGATTGCTGTCCGGCGTGTAATTAGGATAATCCTGTTTAAGTTTTGTGCTGATAATTGCAAATACGCGCTCTTGTTTTTTATGATCATGAGGAATTTTTTCGACCACATGTTTAGCCGCTTCCACTGGAACTTCGCCGCTTTTTAACATGTCCATGGCGCGGTTGGAAATTCCGGAAAACTTAACCGCCAGATTCAAATTTCCAACGCTCATATCAATAGAAGGCAGGAAATTTTGTCGCACATAAGGATTTTCACGCGCCTCTTTCAGAACAATTGCTTCTTCCACGACATTATTTGTACCACGCGCAATATCCTTAAAAGCCAGCATTAATTTTGCGGTTTCAGCATTAATGCCTTTTTCTTCCTCAAGAATATAAGCATCAAGTTTGAAATCAGGCGGCAATTTTCCGCTCTCAGCAAGGCGCTTGGCAAAATTAACGCGATGATGACCATCAACCACCGCATATTCCCAATTGCCAGCAGAATCACGGCGCTTATGAACATAAACAGGAACGCCGTGCAACAACGGTTCCCACTTGTCGCCTTTGATTTTATGTGTTTCCACCTCGCCTGATTCGCCCTGATTAAGGCGAAACTGATATTCCGCCGGATAAAGCTTAAGCTGCTCCAGAGGAATTTTATCCAGTGGAAAATCTATCTGAACGGAGTTTTCCATTGTTCCATTATGCCATGGCGAGGCGGATTTTTGTGTGAAGTTTATGTTACAACTATGCGAACAGATATTTTGATGATAATTGTTTTATATCAGATGCTTGCCGCTATCAACATAAATGATTTGTCCAGTTATGTGGCGCTGCGTGGCAGACCACCGCACCGCCTCGCACAGGCTTTCCAAATCCGGATTAGCGCCAAGCGGCAACAAGGCGGACAGTTTTTCCATATAAGCCGCATCGTGATCATAAGAAGGCAGCATAATGCTTGGCGCTACAGCATTTACAATGATCTCAGAGCCTAAAGCGCGCGCGGCCATTTCCGTAAAATCAGCGAGCGATTTTTTGCTCATCAGATAAGCGAAATGGCTTATTTGTGTTGCAGCGATATCGCTATCTAAAATATTCACCACACTTGCTTTTACGCGGTTTTTTAGCATTAGCTCGGCAAAAGCCTTTGTCAGAAAAAACGGCGCTTTCAGATTAACGGCAAACTGGCGATCAAAAATCTCTTCATCAGTTTGCATAAATTCTGCGCGTTCAAATATCGAAGCGTTATTTATAAGAATCCGCAAATTTGGAAAAGCCTGATAAACCTTGCTAAGCAAAGCCGGAAAGCTGGAAAATTCTCTTAAATCCTGCTCGAATAATTCACAATTAACCGCCAGAGCGCGAACCTTCTGGCAAACAGATTCCGCCTCTGCTCCGGAGCTGTTATAATGCAGCGCGATATCATAGCCAGCACGCGCAAAATAAACCGCCAGCGCCGCGCCAACTCGCCGCGCGCCGCCGCTAATTAATACTGCGCTTTTATCTGCATTCATGACTTATTATGTTTTTATTTATTCCGTTTTTATTTATTCCGTTTTTATTTATTCCGTTTTTCATTATTTCAGTTTTTCAATAGAAAAATATGCACAGAGAAAAATAGAGACAAAGCTATTACGAATAGAGACAGGCAAAGCTATTACGAATAGCTCTATTATAAAACTTCGACATTATCAATTAATCGCGTATTGCCAAGAAATGCCGCCGCCAGAAGACGCGCTGACGGTTCATAAACTGCCAGCTCATTAAGTACATCAGCAGAGCGCAATGAAATATAATCAACCTTAAAGCCGGCATATTTAAGCAATGATTCCGCCTCTTTTAAAGCGGCCTGAACATCTTGTCCGCTAACTATTCTCTGCGCGGTAAGGCGAAGAATTTCATAAAGCTTTGCCGCTTGTTTGCGCTCATTGTCGCTTAAATAACGATTGCGCGAAGACATCGCCAAACCATCCGCCTCACGCAGAATCGGCGCGGAAATTATCTCAACCGGAATGTCCAGATCATCAACCACTTGCCGGATAATACAAAGCTGCTGATAGTCTTTTTCGCCAAAAACCGCAACATGCGGCAATACGCGCAGCAATAATTTTGTAACTATCGTTGCCACGCCGTTGAAATGTCCTGGCCTGGTTTTTCCGCATAATTCTGTGGAAATTGCGCCAACTGTCACAATGGTCGCTATAGCTTCGCCATAAATATCAGCGGCATCAGGAGCATAAACTATATCAACTCCGGCTGATTGCGCCATTTTTATATCATCCGCAAGCGTTCGCGGATAAGCGGCGTAATCCTCACCAGGCGCAAATTGCGTAGGATTTACAAAAATGCTCATTACCACATGGTCAGCGTGTTCCTTGGCGATTTTTACCAGCGATAAATGACCTTCATGCAAAGCGCCCATAGTTGGCACAAGCGCAATGCGGCTGCCATCTCTGGCCAGCTGATAAACCGCCTGCTGGAGATCAGCCAGATTATGCGTAATGGTTAATTGCATTTTAACACGCTTGCGTTATAAAATCTTGTTTCGTTAATTTTGTTGTTTTATTCGCTCTGATTCTCTTGAATTGAAACAAGGTCATTAAAGTAATGCGTAAAAAAAAGCAAGCAGCTGATAATATCTCCTCGTCGCTGATTCTAGCTGCCTATGAAGCGCGCGTTGAATCCGGCTTGATTAAAGATGACGAAGCACAGAGAAAAATCATCGCGCATCTTGAAAGAACTCTTGCTTATCTGCGTGATGCCGGAGGAGCGTTTCATAAATTTTTCGGACTTGGCCTGCCGCCTGATCATAAAATAAATATCTATATCTGGGGAAATGTCGGACGCGGAAAATCAATGCTTATGGATTTGTTTTTTGAAGCTGCTCCTAATGAAAATAAACGCCGCGTGCATTTTCATGCTTTCATGCAGGAAGTTCACTCGCGGCTTCATCATTACCGCCATTGCGGAAATCGCGGCAAAAGCGGCGCAGATCCGGTAATTATGCTTTCGCGTGATATAGCGCGTGAAACCTCTCTGCTCTGCTTTGATGAATTACAGGCAACTGATGTCGCTGATGCAACCTTGCTTTACCGCCTCTTTGAAGGGCTTTTTGCGGCCGGAGTTGTGGTAGTCAGCACTTCCAATCATCATCCTGCTTCGCTTTATACTGGCGGAATTCAGCGCGAAAGATTCAATAAATTTATTGATCTTCTGAAAGAGAATATGGAAATTGTCTCACTTGCCAGCCCTTCAGATTACAGATATTTACAGCTAAAAAGCCTGCAGAAAGTTTATCATTCAACCACTGGCAAGTCGGCAGATGATTTTATCCGCGAAATATTGCAGCATCTTGACGCCGCCGCGCCGCTTCCTGATCTGCTGGTTGTGCAAGGCCGCAGCCTTAATTTTCTTAATTACAGCGAAGGAATTGGCCGCTTCAGTTTCCGCGAATTATGCGAACAACCGCTCGGAGCTGCTGATTATCTGGCAATCGCCAATCGCCTTGACACGGTAATCATCACAGACATCCCTGCCCTGCCTCCGGAAAAACGCAATGAGGCAAAACGTTTTGTAACGCTGATTGATACTTTATATGAAAGAAAAATAAAGCTGATCTGCACGGCGGAAACTGAACCATCCGGAATATATGCTGAAGGCGACGGCAGCTTTGAATTTTCCAGAACAATCTCACGCCTGATGGAAATGCAATCAAGCAATTATCTGGAAAGTAAATAATGAACCTTGCGAATATAAATACTCTGGAAATAATACTCGCTCAACCACGCGGTTTCTGCGCCGGAGTTGACCGCGCCATTGCCATTGTCGATAAGGCGTTGGAAATTTACGGCGCTCCGGTTTATGTCCGCCATGAAATTGTTCACAACAAGTGGGTTGTTGAGGATATGCGCGCGCGGGGGGTGATTTTTGTTGATTCAGTAAATGAAATACCAGACGGCGCGATAACTATTTTTTCCGCACATGGAATTTCCGAGAAAATTGAAAATGAAGCAAAACTCCGCAATCTTCCGATAATAGACGCAACTTGTCCACTGGTTACTAAAGTTCATAAAGAAGCGCAGCGTTATGAAGAAGAAGGAAGCGAGATTATCCTCATCGGACATGCCGGACATCCGGAAGTTGAAGGAACCAGCGGCCGCGTCCGCCAGAAAATTCATCTGGTCGAAAATATTGAAGATGTTGCGCGCCTTGCGGTAATTAATCCGGATAAGCTAGCTTACGTAACGCAAACCACTCTGTCGGTTGATGATACAAAAGACATAATCGCCGCTCTTAAAACACGTTTTCCCAAAATTGCCGGACCGGAATTGCGCGATATCTGCTACGCCACACAGAATCGCCAGAATGCCGTGCGTGAACTGGCACAGATGGTTGATCTGCTGCTGGTTATCGGCTCAAAAAACAGCTCTAACTCAAACCGCCTGCGTGATCTGGCGGAAGAAATCGGCATTAGCGCATATCTGATTGATGAAGCAAAAAACCTGAATCCGGCATGGTTTGATAATGCACGCGCAGTTGGCATAACCGCCGGAGCCTCCGCGCCGGAACATCTGGTTCAGGACGTGATAAAAGCGATTGAAAAACTCCGCAAAATCAACGTCTCTACAATGAAAGGAGCAGAAGAACATACACGCTTCAAACTCCCTCCGGAAGTGACTATGAATAATAACATGAAATATAATATGAAATATAATATTGACACCTGATACGTTATAGGTTACAGTGCATGATACTACATATACGACATAAAGGCTTAAGAAAGCTGTATGAAGAAGACGTGACAAAGGGCGTTGAGCAAATCTATGTAGAAAAACTCAGGCGTATATTGTCAAAGTTAGATGCAGCTTATTGTGCAGAAGATATGGATTTGCCTGGTTATCGCTTGCATTCATTAAGCGGTGATTTGAAAGGATTCTGGTCAGTAACGGTTAGCGCTAATTGGCGCTTGATATTTCGCTTTGTAGGCAGTGATGTTGTAGATGTTGATTTGCTTGATTATCATTAGAGACTATCATTAGAAAGGCGACATTATGATGAAAAATCCTTCTCATCCCGGGGAATTAGTGATTGAGGATTGTATAAAGCCTCTCGGACTAACTATAACCGCCGCAGCGAAGGCGCTAGGAGTAACGCGCAAAGCACTCTCGGCATTGGTAAATGGACATGCTGGAATCTCGGCAGAAATGGCCGTAAGGCTAGCTAAAGTATTCGGCAGCTCAGCAGATAGCTGGATACGCTTACAAGCGCGTTACGATCTAGCGAAGGC
>CAZFJN010000045.1:0-13865 GCA_964519595.1 uncultured Rickettsiales bacterium | reverse complement strand
TTTTCGAGAAGATATTTTACATCGAATAGATCACGCGGATGTTGTCGATCCAACGCAGCGCAAATCTTCCCGCCATACAGCTGGCCTACCGGCACTATATGCATCGCTGCAAAGCTATTGAATTCCGATTGTGCCTTATTGCACAAAGGCATTTTGACGGGATCTGCAATGGTTCCGCGATTTACTAAATTCACTTCCAGCTTGATTTCTGTGTCCTGTAAAGAAATCACCAATTTTCCGACATCTTTTTTGTGTTGTACACGAACATTGGAGACAGCATTTTCAATTCGCTCTCTGATGCGCTCTAGTGCCTCGCCGATATGCTTCAATGACGTAGCGCGTTCCTCTATGGGGACATAAGTCAGATCGATATCGACTGATAGTCGCGGCATATCGCGCACAAAAAGATTGATAGCGGTGCCACCATGCATGGCAAAGCAGGTTTCTTTCGCTACTTCCGGCAGCACATCCAGCAGCAAAGCTACCTGTTTCGTGTATTTTTTATCAAACATGCTTCACCAATTCTTTCGGCAAGGTTATTAGGTATTTGGGTACATATACGCCATTTTTTACCAGAGCTCGCTTGCCTTTTCCCAAATCTATTTTCTGCAAGTCGAGATATTGCAACCATTCATGCCCTGCCTTTTCAGCAAGATAAAGAAACAGTCGCTTTACCTTGACGGACGAGCATTGTTCGAGGAGCTGCTGAACCAATGCAGGCCTAAGATTATTCAATCCTTCCATCAATTCGAAACACTCCACAAGCTCTTGCTTTTCTGGAGCAAGATATAGGCACTCCATCATTGCCCTGGCAGCGGATGATACTTTGATAGAAAAATTCTTCACCTCGAAATCCTGAAGCCCAACATCATTAGGCAAGAAAGAAGTGGGGTGGTATTCTATAACGACTTGCCAGTCATGATCCCTAAACCACTTAGGCAGAATTTCTCTGCCGCCACCGAATAATACAGCGCGATTTGGAGATAATTCCAGGTAGTGGGATTTACCAAGAAGAGATAACGCCGTTGTTCCTCCTGGATGTACATGTAGGCCTGCTTGTGTTTGCAATGCGTAAAGCGCCCCATAATAATCGACGGTATCACCAGCACGCATCATTGCGCCACTGCCTAACGAATCCAGCCAGTTGCTTTTGCGGTATCTTTTCTGCAGATCAGGGCTATAACCCTGCCGCGAAAGCCATGAGGAAAGCAGCACCGCCCCTTGGGGGCTGGCGTTCAAAAGCTGGTTTATTTTTGTCTGATTTAAGGTACTCATAGTACCAATATAGAGGAAAATATAAACTAAGTCAAGGTTGCGGTTTATATATATCGTTAAAAAGGTGCTAATAGTACCATAATAACGCCAAATATAAACCCTTTCGCACGCTCAATCATCCACGAACCCCTGCGCGGTGAATTTATAGAGCACCTTGGCGTTGGGATTGGATTTGAGGGGCGTGTCCATTTTGTAATCGACGGTGGGGTCGATGTGGTCGGCGTAGCGTGCCACCCAGTCCAGCCACTCAGCCTGCGCGGGTGCGGTGGCTCTTGGTAGCAGGCGCATCGCTTCCAGATAGTGACGGGTGCGGCGGGCAATTTCCATATCACGCAGCGCAATCTTTAGGCGGCGCACGCGCTGGCGCTCGGTCATCATATCGGGCTTTTGCACGCGCCGTTTGTCATTGGCTTTGGCGAGCTGTTTCGCGTCACGATCCACGGTGATTTCTGTGGGTGTGTCAGCAGGCGCTGGGCGCAGGATAGGCTTGGTGGTTGGCTGGCCGTAAGACCGCTTCGCCCAATAGCCACGCGGCGGGCGCGGAATTTTCATCTTCGTGCAGATTTTGGCAAGGCCGACATCGGACAGTCCATATTGTTTCGCCAGCTGAAGGATCGGCACCGACCAGATTTCATCATAGAGCTGGTCGCGCTGGAAGGTGATAACCTGGGCAATTTCTCGCTTCATCCTCTATCGGATAAGCTACTGGCAGCTGAGGTCAATAGTCTTTTATTGAGTAAGGCGGAAATTAAATTTTGCGACGAATTGCAGGCGGATAAAAGATGCCTACAATCATAAATGGATTGTTACTGCGCCGAATATGCCAATGTTTATTGGTTCCTAGGAATAAATACACATCACGATTTTTGGTCAGTTGAGTAAGATATTTCTCTCTGAGAATGCTTGATATTTTTGCTTTACGGGCTCCATGCTTGCGTATGAGCTTTCTGCAAAGCTGGTATATTTCCCAATCAAGTATTTGCAGTGTGCTGCGTTTTCCAAGTTGGTCAATAAACGTATAATAGAACTTAAACGGAACGGCCTGTACGAGCCGCTCGGCTTGTGCTTTCGAAAGTTGCTTTTTCAGGGCATTCAATTTTTGTTTGCGGTCGTGTAGCGAACTATCACGTTCAATACGGAAATTCACGATCTTTGCAGGCTTAAATGTTGCCAACGAAGTTGATTGTTTCGTGTCGCGCGCTTCATGAATCAGAGTATCGAGATTATAATATACCTTGCTGAGCACCAATTTTTTGCGCTCTTCCCACGCTTTTTGGGTATCAAGGTAATGTAGGGGCTTAATATCTCCGGTAAGACGATAGCTCTCAGGCCTTGGATCGCGTAAATCCCTAACAATATCGGCTTCAATCCACTGATACTTCTTAAATTGCTTGTCTTTATCCATGATACGAAATGGCACTGGATAAATGCGAACCCACTTTCCTTCCTCACGGAATCCTGCCGTGCAGACTGTTTCGGTATGTTTTGATGAAAGGAGTGGGTAGGTTTTTACCGTTATGAGTATTTTCGCTCGCTCTGTTTGAGGTGGTTCGAATGTTTGCATGATTTTATGTGTTCTATTTTATGGGTGAATTCCGCCCTGTTTTTTAGGGCATGTGCAACGCGGCTGCGATGGCAGTGATGTGGATTTGCTTCAAAGCAAGTGATGGCTATGCGTTGTTTTTCTTCGAGCAAAGTTTGCAATTTATCCAATGCCGCAGATTGTTTTAGCAAAGTTGTGTTATCGTACTCTTTGAATAATTCTTCGTAGTCTTTTTCAGATACAAGACTTTGGCGTTTCTCTGACTCAATACCAAGTTCAGGCATGTGCAAATATTCGATACCAACGCGAGGTAAAATGCTTGTCAGCTCAGATTTAGAAAATCCATATTTTTGGCTAAAGGCATTTTTCCTTACATCAACCAATAAACGCACATTATTTTGCAGCAATAGATTGACATAGGCTTCGGGGCTAATTCCTTCATATCCTATAGTAAAGAACGCTGTGTCATCACGTTCTGAAGGCGTAAACGGATAACTGGCTGACACATATTGCGACAACTCATCATCACTCTTTGCAAGCCACTTGTTCTTTAAATCTTGAATGGCAATCTTTTCAAAGAAATCTAAATCAACGGCGAACCGTTTGGATGTAGGTTTGAGTAACCACTTATCCGATTTTTCCAGTAATTTTTTATGAGTAAGCGCTCCCTTATCCTCTATTGCTTGAACGGAGTAAGGGCAGCCTTCAAGTGGTATAAATTCGTAATATTCATCACGCTTTACAAATTCTTTACAATACAAAAACAACAACTGCTGCATACGCGCATCCGTAAGGTCAGCGCCCATCTCCTGCAGAACGGACAATAATATCTTTGTACGGTAAATTAATGTCATTTTAGCCTCATTGTATTATAACGCTAACCTACAATGTGGTGTCCCGGAAGTCCCAAACTTCATTAAAAATGAAATTTATACTGCTAAAGCAAAGCTCATTTGTGGGCTGGCGGGGACACCATCCCAAGTGCGGCCTTGGAATTCGCGGCCATTGGCGTGCTTGCTGCGCTTTACGCCGTCCGCACCCCATGTGCCCCATTGTTTGAAGAAGAAGGCAGTACCAGCTGCGGTGCATTGATTGGCGATATTCTCCACCCATTCCGGTTTCATCGGGCGGGCTTTGTTGCCGGATTCGCCGCCGACGATCACCCAGTGAATGTCCATGAGATCGAACGTGCCTAGGTCTTCCAGCAATGGCTCTACCGATAAAAATCGTGTTGCCGTTTTCACACGGCGCAGATAATCAATACGCGGCAACCCGTATTTTTTATCCTCTACCGACACACCCAGCCACGCATTCACCGGCACTTTACGGTTTTGAAAATAGGCTTCCATCTGGTCAGCACGTTTGGTGAGTATCTGGTAGGTATGGTGCGGCGTTTGGCGGATGACGTCAAATACCTGATCGAGATATTCAAACGGAATATCCTCATGAAATAAATCGCTCATCGAATTGACGAAATAGGTGGTGGACTTTTTGCGCTTGAGTGGTTGTGCAAGCCGGTCTGGATGTAGTGTCAGCTTAAAGCCTTGCTCATATCCTGGCGCACCCATCGCCTGCAAACGGTCGGCCATTACCTCGGCGTAGCAATGCTTACAGCCAGGCGAAATCTTCGTACACCCCGTCGCAGGATTCCACGTAAATTCCGTCCATTCGATGGATGACTGCGTCAAATTTATGAATTCCGGCGGTTATACGGCGACTGGTTCGTCGGGCTAAGTGAAATGCCTTCCTCGCTAGCTTTGCTATAAACTGCATTCTCGCTTCTGCCTAGTTTGAGACCGATAACGCGGGTAGGTGTATTCCCATCCGCCATTTTCTCAAGCTGCTTTACTTCCTGAGGTGACCATTGCTTTCCGCTGTTTCGGGTGGATTTCGGCATAACGATTTTCCTTTCTCAAGTTACGATGTGTCGCAAATGCGCGGCAACTGCATAATAGAACAAATACTAGAACACGTCAAATCCGTTCTTGATTAGTCGATCAGTTTGGAATACAAATAGTCCATGCGTTCAAAAACCTTACATACCGTTCAGGAAAAACTGCTTGCGCTTCTGGCCGAGCATATCGACGATCCCATGACCGTACGTGAGTTGCAGGAGGCGCTAGACGTCACCTCTACCAGCGTGGTCGCGCATCATATGCAGCAGTTGGAGAAAAAGGGTTATCTCAAGCGTAATCCATATAATCCGAAGGATTACCAGCTCGTCAAAGGCGGGCCGGAAAGTCAGGTGTCATACCTGAACCTATACGGCCTGGCGGTATGCGGCCCAAGCGGCTCTATTCTGGACGGCGATCCCGTCGACAAAATGCCCATCGCCTCGCGCCTGCTGTCTTTCCCGGCGGCGGAAGCATTTATGGTGGAAGCCAAGGGCAAATCGATGGAGCCGAAAATTCAAGCCGGCGATCTGGTGATCGCCCGCAGGGTCTCCCAGCCGGAAAATGGCAAGGTCTATGTCTGTGTCAATGACGGCGAGGCGCTGATTAAAAAATTCCAGCAGGATGGCAAGACGAAAATTCTGCGCTCATTCAATCCTGATTTCGAGCCGTTCGTCGCTGCTAAGGACTTTCGCGTCGAGGGGGAAGTGAAAGCGGTTATTTCGCGGAAGGTGATATGAACGACGCGCAAGATTAGCCGGTACAACTGCCATCCCTGGCCCTGCAGAGGTAGCGTTAGAGCTACTAAAAGAGAAATCAAAACAAAGTGAAAATGTATGAGAAAATTAGTTATTTTACGTGGCGCACAAGGTGCTGGAAAATCCACGTTCATCAAAAAACAGGGGTTGGAGGCGTTTGCTCTTTCGCCAGATAATATCCGCCTGCTGATGGGTGGTGTGGTGATGTCGCCCGAAGGAAAAATGGGCATTAATGCCGCAAACGACCGCAAGGTATGGGAAGAAATTGAGCGCCTTTTGGATGACAAAATGGGGCGTGGCGAATTCATCGTGTTCGATGCGACCTTCCAAAGCGAACGTGACTTCAAGATGCCGCTGAAGCTGGTGAATAAACACCGCTACGAAGTGTACTGTGTCGATTTCACTAGTGTGCCACAGGATGTTGCCCAGACGCGCAACTTGCAGCGCGAACCTTATAAACAAGTGCCAGAGAGCGTTGTCGCCCGCGCCTACGAGCGGTTTTCATCGAGCAAAATCCCGCAATCGGTTGTCGTATTTCCTTATACCGACTTCGAGCATAAATCGCTCGCGGCTCATCTTGACATCAAACCGATGGATTTAAATAATTACAAAAAAATCCACCATATCGGCGATTTGCAGGGCTGTTTTGACCCCATTGCTTCCTATTTTGAGGATGGGTTCAAGGACGATGAATTCTATATTTTCGTCGGTGATTTCCTTGATCGCGGTATTCAAAATGGCGAAGTCATTCGCTGGATCGTCGATTGCGTCATGGAGCGCCCCAATGTCGTGTTGATCTGGGGCAACCACGAAACGCATATCCACCGTTATGCCACCGGGCAAACAATGGTTAGCAAGGAATTCCAATTTAATACGTTCCCGCAATTGGAAAAGGCTTGTTTTTCAGAGCAAGAGGCCAATCGGCTCTCAAGCAAGTTGGTCGATTGTTTTGTCTATCATTATGGTGAAACAAAATGTCTTGTTACACATGCAGGCATTGCGGCAGTACCGGAGCATTTAGTGTTGATGCCTTCTCATCAGTTTTGGAAAGGCGTCGGCACGTATGAGCATCCGGTCGACCAGACATTTAGCGACACGATGGCGAATACGGATTGGATTCAGGTGCATGGGCATCGTAATTCAAAACACTTGCCTGTGCAGGCATCTGCCAAAAGTTATAATCTCGAAGCAGAGGTGGAATTCGGCGGTCACCAGCGCATCATGACGTTGGCGCGCGATGGGACTGTCGAAGCTATCGAAATTCGCAACACGATGTTTCGTAAAGCGGAAAGCGGTACACCTTCACCGGCTAACCCTGCATCATCCGGCAATGAGGCATACAAAATCAGTCAGCAAAGCCTCGATAGTCTACGCGAGCATAATCTCGTCACAGCAAAGCGATTTGCTACGTATCCGCATATCAGCTCCTATAATTTTTCGCGCAAAGCATTTAGTAGGGGCATTTGGGATCGGGTGAGCCTCACCGCGCGCGGGCTATTCGTCGACGATGAGCGCAACATTGTCGCGCGGGCATACAATAAATTCTTCAACCTCGAAGAGCGTCCCGAAACGCAGTGGCGCAATTTGCAGCAGAACTTGGCTTTCCCAATCACCTTGTGGGTGAAGGAAAACGGTTTCCTTGGGTTGCTCGGATACGATATTATGGGCGGAAAGCCTTTTTTTACTTCAAAATCAACGCCAGAGTCACATTTCGCACAATGGTTTCAAGAAATCCTTACTGAATCCGTCAGTGAATCGAAGAGGGAACATCTCTATCGCACAGTGCGCGACCGAAATCTGTCGCTAGTGTTTGAAGTCAATGATCCAGTGAACGACCCACATATGATCGAGTACGATACAAGGCATGTGGTGCTGCTTGATGCCGTTTACCGTACGGAGAAATTCAAGTGCCTAGATTACTCGGAAATTCAGCAGTTCGCGACTACCTACGGCATTGCCTGCAAACAAAAAGGCATCGTGTTTCAAGACTGGTCTACTTTTAAAGGCTGGTACGAGGCGATGGAAAAGCAGGGGCAGAACTTCACCTTCAAGGGTAAGCAAGTAGAAGGGTTTGTTATCGAGGATAGCAAAGGCTTCATGTTTAAAATCAAGCTACCTTATTACGCTTTTTGGAAGCATATGCGTAGCCTCAAGGATAACTTAATACGCGCTCGCGAACAGGGCGGTGATGTCCGCCGCAATCTGCAATCACCAGAAGCGCGCGCATTCTATGAATGGGCAATGACACAGCCGAATGAAACGCTACAGCAAGATATTATCACGCTTCGGAAATCCTATCTGGCGAGCTTTAGTTGATTTATGGAGCCCATCGTTCAGATTAAATATGGTTCGCACTTATACGGCACATCAACCCCGTCTTCTGATTTGGATATCAAAGGGCTGTATATTCCCGTGGCCAAGGATATTCTTTTGCAACGCGTGCCACCGATTATTTCGTTCAAACGCCCTAAGGTACATGGCGAAAAGAACACGCCGGAAGATGTGGATTATGAGTTGTATAGTCCGGAACGTTTTCTTTCGCTGCTGGCTGAGGGGCAGACCATGGCGCTTGATATGCTGTTCGCTCCGGCAAGCGCCATGCTTATGGAACCGCATCCGCTATGGAACGAGATAAAAGCGCTAGCGCCCAAACTACTTACCAAGCAGGCTGGCTCATTCGTGCGCTACTGCAAACAGCAAGCAAATAAATACGGGATCAAAGGATCACGCGTTGCAGCGGCACGCATTGCATTGGAATATTTGATTGAAGCCGAAAATACACATGGTTCCACCGCGAAATTAGCGGTAGTGGCGGATGGATTAAAGACGCTAGCCGCTGATCATGAGTTTCTTACCATCGGCGAAGACACCGAAACAAATGGAAACGCTGTATTTTATGTTGAGATATGCGGGAAAAAAGCACTATTCAACGCATCCATTAAATCTGCCCGTTCCATCGCACAACGGTTGATGGATGAATATGGTGAACGTGCGCGTGCCGCTGAGCGCAATGAAGGTATTGATTGGAAAGCCTTGTCTCATGCCGTACGAGTTGGCCACGAAGCGATTGAATTTTTGACAACGGGACATATTACGTTTCCACGCCCAGAAGCAGTGCATTTAGTGGCGATCAAACTTGGTAAATTGCCTTTTCAGCAGGTCAGCGAAGAGATCGAGCAATTGCTAATCGAGGTTGAGGCGGCAACGGCTCTATCAAAGCTTCCCGATTCATATGACCAGGCAGTCATGGATGATTTCATCCAGCGAGTGCATCGTGAGTCTGTACTGCGTGAGGCGCGATAATGCTACCTGTTTATCCAATCGCCCCTGAAGCAAATCTACACATACAGAAGAAGCTGCAAGACACTGCGTATGAGCATGGTGTACGCATTCTGCTCGCCGTTGAATCCGGCAGCCGAGCGGGTTGCAGAAACAGCTCCTGACAGTAGACAGATAGAGAGCTACGCGATAGATTGTGAAACAGTATGATGAATCAATTCCTGCAATTCATCACTCATTCTTCAAGCCGCGCAAATAATTATCTACGAATGATTTGGCTAATATGGTGGTTGATTCTGATTCGACCAGATCGAGTTTTTTTGCCAGCGACAATACGCAAATTCCATGAATTCCTGACCACAGAACTCTTGCTGCTCTTCTGGCTTTTTTCTTATTATTACCAACGTATGGCAGCGCCAGCTTTTCCACCAGATCAAAAAATCTGCTCATCTTAGGGATATACCAGTCCGGCAGATCCTCTCTTTCGCTCATTCTGTGTTCGAATAAAGCCGACCATTCATTGTAATTATTGGCGCTGTAATCAATATAAAACCTGGCCAGATCATGAATAGATAATTGTTTTTTATTTGCTTTAATCATTTCCTGCAACGCGCTGTACCAATTATCTAAAGTACGTGCATTAATGTGCAGTATTAAAGAATCATGCGTGCCGAAAATATGGTAAATCGTGCCAACCGTATAACCAATCTCAGCGGCAATTTTTCTGGCGCTGAATTTACTAAAACTTTGTGATTTAATAATATTATGTCCGGCGACTATTGCCATTTCTTTTAGTTCGTCCTTGGAATGATCTGAGCGTCTGGCCATTTTTCACCTTTAATTATATCAATTGTATTAATTATACACTGTAAAATTGTTATTGCACACTGTATAATTATATGCTAATATCAGAAAAATACAATAGTAAAAAACAACACACAAAAAGCGAGGCTCATTCATGGGAATTTTATTAGCATTAGCCTCTGGCTTCTTATTTTTAGCCAGCCTGTTTCTTCCTTGGATAAACCGCAGCCGCATCGCCAAACTGCGCGAGGAGGTAAATGCAATTAAAAGCCGGCTAGATAATGTGCAATATACCCCTGCCGGGTATGAACAAAATCGGATGGAAAGCCAGATAATTGCTAAAACAATTGCTGAGAAAACTGATAAAACGATCACTGAACCAATTGCTGAAACAATCACTGAAACAATCGCCAGCAAAGATGAAATAATAACATCAATAAAAGATAGCTCTGCCGATGCCGAGAAAAAAGCGCAGACAGAAACTCAGATAGAAACACAGGCAGAAACTCAGACAGAAACTCAGCAAGTAGAACATATCAGTTTTGAGCAGCAATTTGGCGCCAGATTGCCTGTGTGGATTGGCGGCATTGCGCTGGCTCTGGCCGGCTTCTTCATGGTGAAATATTCGATTGAAACTGGCTTGCTAAGTCCGGCGGTGCGCGTTGTATTGGGCATTATTTTTGGCGTATGTTTGCTTTGCGCCGCCAACAAGGTGCGTAAAAATGAAGGTTTTGCCAATGGTACACGCATCGCGCAGGCCTTATCCGGCGCGGGAATTGCTGATTTATATGTCTGTATTTTTGCCGCAACGAATCTTTATAATCTGATTCCTGATTTTATCGGCTTCTTTGGAATGGCGGCGGTTACGGCCACTGCGGTTGTGTTATCGCTCAGGCACGGAATGCCGATTGCCTTGCTTGGCTTGATCGGCGGATTCCTTACTCCGGCAATGGTCGGCGCACAAAATTCAAGCGCGCCGGCATTGTTTATTTATCTATATTTTGTGGTGGCCGGAATTCTGGTGGTAATTCATAAGGAACGCTGGTGGGGTATGGCAATTCCTGCGGTTATTGGCGCGTTTTCGTGGATATTTATCTGGATTTTGGCTGGTAATTTTGTTGCAACAGACAGCCTCTGTCTTGGTTTATTTTTAATAGCGGTGAGTGTGACTGTTGTTGCTCTTTCCAAAGAGCAATATGTGCAAGAAAATCAGCGCAATGCGACTGTGAATGATTTGCGATCTACAGAGGCGCTGAACTATCTCACGCTCGGCGGCTCTGCTGTCATCATGGGACTAATTACCGCACAGGCAAAATTCGGCTTCATGGAATGGAGCTTGTTTGGCCTGCTGTCGCTCGGTGGAATTGGCCTCGCCTTCTTCAACCACAGGCTTTATGGCTTTGCGCCGTGGATGTCGATGATAGTTAATGTGGTGATGCTGATGTTATGGAGCAGGCCGGAAATATATAGTTTCGCCTTGACCATCAGCATATTCGCGGCACTTTATGTCGCAAGCGGTTATCTGCTGCAATCACGCAGCGAGCAGCCGCTTGGCTGGGCTGGCCTTACAGCAATCGCCGGCATTGTCTACTTCCTGCTCGGCTATTATAAGCTGCGCTATAGCGGCATTGTCGACTCAATTCCGCTGTTCTGGGGCGGATTGGCACTGGCCGGTGCGGTTGTTGCCACCATCGCGCTGCAAAAAATCATCAAAGAAATACCTGCCGATCATCCGCAGAAACAGCATATCATGGCAGTTTATGCCGCAACCAGCACGGCGTTTTTGTCCATCGCGCTGACCATTGAGCTGCCGCGTGAGTTTTTGTCCGTTGCATTTGCGGCGCAGCTATTTGCTATAACATGGATTAACACCAAGGTTGAAGTGCAATTCCTACGCCATATCTCAGCTATTTTAGCGATATTATTTGCTTTCTTATTACTGCCGCAAATTATGTTTCTGGTGGAGATTGCTACTTATAGTCTGGTGGAAGTTCGCGTTGCTCTGCAACAGGGAATTCCGATTGTAAACTGGCCGACTTTCCAACTGGGAGTTCCGGCGCTGCTGTTTATTGGCAGCAGCTATCTGCTGCGTCTGCAGAAGGATGATGGTTTGGTTTATGCTTTGGAAATTGCCGCCATCGCGCTGATTAGCGTAATGGGCTATTACCTGACACGCCATGCTTTCCATGCAGATGAGAATGTGCTGTTTGTGAAAGCTGGATTTGTCGAACGCGGTATAATTACCAACATTCTATTTGTATATGGTCTGGCATGTATGTTTCTTGGCAGGAAATATTTGCGTGAAGCGGCAACAATGGGCGGGATGGTTCTGTGTGGTGTTGCGATATTCAGAATCTGCTATTTCGATTTCCTGATCTATAATCCGCTGTGGTCAGCGCAAAAAATCGGTGAATTGCCGATATTGAATGCTTTGCTGATTACCTATGGCTTGCCAATTCTGTGGACATGGAAGGGCGCGCAGCAATTGCCAAATGCAGCTAAACAGCTTGTGAATAAATATGCCTATGGCTTTATTCTGCTGCTGGCTTTTGCGCTGCTTTCATTCAATGTTCGTCAGCTATTTAACGGCACATATCTGAATGGATATGAAACCAGCAATGCGGAAATATACAGCTATTCCGTAGTCTGGTTGTTGTTTGGCATTGCGCTGCTCTTCTTCGGCACGCTCAGGAATGATAAAATGATACGCATCGCATCGCTGGCAATAATGATCATGACCGTAGGCAAAGTGTTCCTCTACGACGCAGCGGAACTGGAAGGATTATTTAGAGTATTCTCCTTCTTCGGACTCGGCCTGAGCCTCCTCGGCCTAAGCTGGTTCTACACAAGATTCGTACTAATAAACCGTGATTTAATGGAAGAAAACAATAAAAACGAAACATAAAAACGAAACATAAAAACAAACTAAAACCAATAAAAACCACCAAATAATAACTCAAAAATCAGCTGTAAAAAAATAATTTCTGGTTGCGGGAGTCCGCAACGGCCATTATCTGATAAGGCTTGTTTTTAAGTAAACAGTTGAAATACAAGTAGATTATCTGAAAAGATTTTAACTTCCTTATAGATTCGTATTATGATACGATCATAGTCAGAGGTCGATCACTGCGTAGCGGGGGTCGGCCTTAGTTCTTTGGTAACGTAACCAATCCGTATCCAGTTATTTCCCCAAGATGGTTTTTTCGCATTTTAGATTTAATTATATTCAAGTCTACGCGAGATGTTTTTCCCAATACTCTCCTTGCAATAGGAGTTACTATTGCATCTGCAATTTCTAAATCTGCTATTCTATCTTCTTTGGTTTTTAGTATAAGACTCTAGATCCTATTATTGATATCGACGGCTTGTAAGTACTGTGTTCCAGAAACTTTGACATTCAACCAAGCTAATTCCAGTTGTGTGTTTAGAGTAGAATCTCTTGCTTCAGCTACAATTTTTCCTTTAGGAACATTTCTATTTCCAATAACAAAGCAGAAGCGTTCAGCCAGAATATTTAAAGACAGATTATAAGGATCAACAGCATCTAGCCCATACTTTTCCATGTGCTGCTGTTTTTTAATAGCACAAGCAACAATTGTTATATTAAGTTCTGAAATGAGCTGGTTGAGCTTTGTATAAAACCTTTCGCAGAATGCCGTTTCTTTCATGCGTTCAAAGCCATTTTTCTGCCTTGTGAAATCAGCGGTATGAAGAATAATGTCTGTGATGCCAAACATTTCTTTTTTGAAGGCATTAAGCTTTTCCGTCATTGTACCTAACGCATAGTCTCTATCTGCTATAACACCTCCTAAAACGAAGATGGGATGCTGAGGGTCAATGGCCGTTAAATTGTGATCGCCCGATTCATCAAGAAAAAGAATTTTGCTCATAAGAATATCCTACTAGCAATAAACTGCGGGATATTGATATAATCATCAAGTTTAATGAACTGCAGGTTCAAACAGGATCAATTATATCCGAATAATTGAAATATAAGAATATACCTAAAAATTTCTGGTTGCGGGGGCCGGATTTGAACCGACGACCTTTAGGTTATGAGCCTAACGAGCTACCGGGCTGCTCCACCCCGCGTCACCTGAAAATATGGTTTTTGGCTTAGTTTTTTAACTTATTTTTTTGGCTTAGTTTTTGGTTTATTTATTTAGTATTTTTATTCTTTTTTTGCTGGTCATTTTCTCTTCGCAAAGAACGGCTTATACAACTGCTTTTGTTATAATACAAGTGCTATTAATTTCCGGGCTATTAATTTCCGTTTTATTATTTTCCCATATTAGCTCAATGGTTATTGTCTAT
>CAZFJN010000044.1:0-15135 GCA_964519595.1 uncultured Rickettsiales bacterium | reverse complement strand
TAAGAATAGCTCTAAGAATAATAGCTAAAACATGCTGGAAAAAGACCTCATAAAGCGCCATCTCGCGCCTCTTGCACAGCAATTTCCGCCAAGCCTTGCTCTTGGCGATGATGCGGCAATCATCTCTCTTCCTGCTGATTATGAGCTGGTTATAACCAAAGATGCAATCAGCGAAGGAATCCACTATCTCGGCAATGAAAATCCGGCGCTGATTGCCAGAAAATTACTGCGCGTCAACCTTTCCGACCTTGCGGCAATGGGCGCTTTGCCATATTGTTATTTTCTGGCAATTGCGCTGCCTTCGCCGTTTTCTGAACAATATATAGCAGATTTTTCAGCCGGACTTAAGGCAGATCAGGAAGAGTTTTCCATTCATTTAGCTGGCGGCGATACGATCGCCACCACGGCAGCAGCAACATTTTCAATAACCGCGCTCGGCCTGCTTCCTTCAGGAACAGCGCTGCGCCGCAACAGCGCTATGCCAGGCGAGGCAATTTATGTTTCCGGCACATTAGGCGATGCAGCGCTCGGACTGCAAATTATAAAAAACAACGGCAATAACGGCAAACTATCTGAGAATTCGCTGATTAATCGCTATCTGCTACCACAACCAAGAATCTCTCTCGGCAAAGAACTGCGCGACAAGGCAACTTCCTGCACAGATATTTCCGACGGCTTGCTCGCCGATCTCGAAAATATCTGCACCAGCTCGTCAGTTGGCGCGGAAATAAATCTTGAATCACTGCCACTATCACAAGCCGCGCAGGAATTTCTTGCTGATAATCCGCAATTATTGCCGCTTATTTACAGCGGCGGCGATGATTATGAGTTGCTCTTTACCATGCCAGCTAACGCCACGCCATTGCCTAACACCACTTTAATCGGAAAAATTACCGCCGAAAAAACAATTAAACTGCTTAAAAATGGTAAAGAGATCGAAGTTAAGCAGAAAGGTTATTCGCATTAGACCTCTTCAGTAATTCGCTTTGGCAAAAACTTTAGTCCGCCATAGCTCGTAGAGCGACGGCGGAAGCGCGAAGGAATGGATACCGAGGAAGCATCATGTACATATTAGTACATGATGCTTTCGAGGAGGTTCCATTCCAAGCAGATTTGAAGCCAAAGTAGAATTAATGAAGGGGTCTAATATTAAAAAATGCTTTGATGTTTCTTACCGCCTGCCGCAAGCGATGTTTATTTTCAACCAGCGCAATTCGCACATAATCATTGCCGCCTGGTCCAAAGCCAATTCCTGGCGCAACGGCAACATCAGCTTCTGTCAGTAATAATTTTGAAAATTCTAAAGAGCCAAGATGCAGATATTTTTCTGGCAATTTTGCCCAGATAAACATCGAAGCATCCGGTTTCGCCATCGGCCATATCTTACTCAGACCATCAACGACAATATCACGCCGCTCCTTATATAAAGCGCGCATTTTCTCAACATAATCCTGCGGACCGTTAATCGCTGCGGTTGCCGCAACTTGCATTGGCAAAAATGTTCCGTAATCAAGATATGATTTTATCTTGGCAAGCGCGCCGACTAAAGTTGCATTGCCAGCAGCAAAGCCAATGCGCCAGCCGGCCATTGAATAAGTTTTTGAAAGAGTTGTAAATTCAATGGCAACATCCTTCGCGCCTTTTATCTGCAAAATGGAAGGAGTAGGCTGATCGCCAAAATACAGCTCACAATAAGCCAGATCAGAAATTACATAAACCTCGTAATGGCGGCACATTCTGACCACCTCTTCATAAAATCCGATGTCAACAGTCTCCGCCGTAGGATTGCAAGGATAGTTCACCACCAAAGCTACCGGCTTCGGTTTTTGCGCCAGCGCATTTTCCAGATTTTTGAAAAAATCCGCCGCATGTGGAGAATTTGGAATATGCCGGACTTCCGCGCCGGGAATAATAAATCCCCAAGTATGAATCGGATAGCTAGGATCAGGAACTACGAATATATCGCCAGGCTGGCTGATCGCATTAGCCAGATTGGCGAGGCCTTCCTTTGAGCCGATAGTGACACATAATTCCGTATCAGGATTAAGCTCAACTCCGAAACGGCTGCGATAATATCCAGCTTGCGCCTTACGCAGACCATGAATTCCGCGCGAAACTGAATAGCGGCTGGCTTTCGGATCACCAAGCGCCTCACGCAGCTTGCTCATAACATGCGCTGGCGGCTTTGAATCCGGATTTCCCATGCCTAAATCAATAATATCCTTGCCGACCGCGCGCGCAGCGGCTTTGATCTTATTAACCTCAGCAAAAACATAAGGCGGCAGGCGGCCAATTCTGTAAAAATCGCTCTGCATAAACTATCTCGCCGACTCAACTATCGGCACATCACCACGCAAAGCGCCGTCAATATCCTTAATCATATTATCAACCTGCGACAAGGAGACGTTCGACAATTCCGTAGGCTCGTTAAGAAGAGATTCTTTCTGCTCAACCGCCGCGTCATGATTAAGCTGCAATTGCCGGAGATTATCATCTTTCTCGCGCCGAATCGCCGCGATATTCGGCGGAACTTTTGGAACAGTTGCCAGATGCGGATAATCGCGCTTATCAGCAGCAAACGCGCCATTACCGCCCGGTTGCAAATCAGTTAAAGGAACATAAACACCGTTTTCATCAAGATCCGGCTTGGTTTTTATGACTGATTTATCTGCTGATTTATCAACTGATTTATCAACAATTATTTTCTGTTCCTTCATAGCGGAAAAATCATGCGCCGCGCTCTCTTGCGAAGCAGCGTCAAACCCTCTAAATTTCTTGCGCGGTGGAAAATTATCGCCAGATTGCGCGCTGTTTTTCTGCCCTTCTTCCTCCGCAGAACCGCCGCCAAACCATTTTTCAAAATAATTCACGCGCGAAACATCGCGGCCATTTTCATCATAATTATCATAAGGATTTTTGCTGCCATTTGCTGCTTTTGCTACTGTGGTTTCTGCTACTATAGTTTTTTCTTCTGCAACCGCGGCAGATTCTGACTTAGTAACTACCATTTCCGGCGGCGCTGCTAATTTTTGTTCACCAGCAACAAATTCTGAATTCAAAGCCGGCTGCCGGCGCGGTCCTGCAACCGGATCGCCATAACGTTCGCCAGTATATTTTTCATGAATAAATTTCCTGGTATCGCCGCAAGCTGCCAGCATTAGAGCAACCGACAAAACACAAGACAAGCCAAGAAAAGATCGATTGTAAAACATATAAAAAACCGAATAAACTACTCGAGCCAGATTATTCGAGCTAGATTATCGCCATAAGGAAAAATTGCAAGCACGGAATAGTTAATAACTGCAAGCAAGAATACAAACACAAATACCAGCGAGAAAATAGTACGAACAATATTGCAAATAATAGCCTTGCCGCGACTTGCCAAGATAGAATAGAATGACAATAATGCTTGAAGTAATTCTGCAAATAATTGCCTTGTATTAGAAAATTGTACTAAAAAAATGTCCTCTCGCAAAGCATATGTAATCGGAGCTACTATTCCAACTGGCGGAGCTTATATGGCTTACCAGATTGGCCGTCTGCTGGCTCGACATTTTTCTTATGAATTGATTGACGTTGCAGTTTATTCGCTGGAAGAACATGGCAAGGAGATTTTCAAATATGATACAAAGATGCGCCTGATGGCAGTTGCCGATATGGAAAAAAACATAACTCCGGACGATGTTCTGGTAGTTAATCCGGCATTTTCGCATTTTCTGTTCGGACTGCGCCTGCCGGGCAAAAAAATAATGTATATTCAGGATTTTAGGACATTTTTACTGCTTGATTGTCATTTTGATCTTTATGTGTCAGTGAGCAATCTGGTAGCACGCTATGTTCACGCTCTTTACGGCATCACCACTGCGATTATTCCGCCTTTCATAACTCCGCCTGCCGCTCCGACAATACCATGGCAACAGCGTCCGGCCGGATCGTCGATAGTCTATATTAAAAACCCCTCGCGTGAACATCATATACTCTTGCAATTTCTGCAAAGGCGGCTGGCTAAAACCGCGCCGCTGATTGATCTTTCGCATGTTGTCGAAGGACGAAGAATGGCGCAGGAAGATTTTCTGCGTGAGCTTGGCAACGTTCGTTATCTGGTTAATTTATCGCTGGCGGAAGGATTCGGACTTGTGCCGCTGGAAGCAATGGCAATCGGCACTATGGTAAGCGGAGTTGACGGTCTGGCCGGAGCTGATTACATCCGCCAGGGACATAACGCGCTGGTCGGCAGTATTCGCGATTTGCGGCCACTTCCTGCCATAGTGCAGCGCGCTTTTGAAGATGATAATCTTGCCCAGCAATGTGTCGAAGGCGGCTTTCGCACTGCTTCTCTTTACAATGAGAACCGCTTTAAGGAAGCATGGCTGCGTGAATTATCGCAATTGCTGCGCCGTGATCCTGATATCTGATAGCATATGAATCACATATGAATCACAGAAATAACAACATAATAATCACCGGAATTCCGCGTTCTGGAACAACTCTCGCCGCCGCGATTATTGATTCGCAGGAAAATTCAATCTGCCTTAATGAACCAGATTGGCATCATGCCAGCCCGGCGCTGGATGCTTCTGAATTTGCCCGCGCGGTTATTGATGATTTTTCCGCCCTGCGCGGCAGATTACTGGCCGGAGAAGCTGTGCCTGATCGCAGAAACAAAGACGGCAACGCAATTACTAACTATTACGATAATGAAGGAAAACAAATATTCAAAATTCAGCAACGGCAATGCTCTAACTTATCGGCGAATTTCACTCTGGCGATTAAGCATAACGGTCCTTATCTCGCCGTTCTGCCGGAATTAATAAAGCTGCAAGCTTGTGAAATATTCGCTGTTATACGTCATCCGCTGCCGATAATCCGCTCATGGCGACGACTCAATCTGCCAATAAGCCGTGGCGAAATGCCTAATGCTACCGCCTACTGGCCGGAACTGCGCGAACTGGTAAAAGAGCAGATTCCACTTCTACAAAAACAAGCAAAGATTCTCGAACTGATATTTTGCCGCCTGCTTAACTACCAGAAACAATTAAAACTGATTCGCTATGAAGAAATGATAACCGCCAATTCCAATATATTAAACCGCGAATTAAACTACCAAAAACCACAATCCGATTCCACAAAAGCTGAAGATCAACAAATAATCACCGCCCTTAATCTCCACGCACCACAGGCAATGAGTTTTTATAGCTGAGCGGATTGTCAGAAGTGAAGAGGATAATCAGAAATTAAGGGGATAATCAGATGATCAGATGATCAGATGATCAGATAGTTATATTATCAGAAGTTAAGCGGATTAGCAGAAGAAAAATTATCATCTGATCATCTGATTATCCGATTATCTGATTATCTGTAAGAGAAATCAGAAACAATAATTTCAGATCTATGTTGTGACTTTTCGAGCATTAAGGAACTAATTTTCTCTATTTTCTCCATTATAAGAGACAAATCGGGGAAAATAAAGCCATTTATGCGACAAATCGGGGATTATAATTCGACATTATCAGTGAATAATATGTAAAAAGAGGATAATCAGAAGTGAAGAGGATAATCAGATTACCAGATGATCGGATGATCAGATAGTTATATTATCAGAAGTTAAGCAGATTAGCGGAAGAAAAATTATCATCTGGTCATCCGATTATCTGATTATCTGATTATCCGATTATCTTACTAAAAAGATTCGTCTTTTTTCTCGCCAAGCTCTTCGACAATGTTTTCAAAATCTCTGGCTTCACGGAAATCGCGATAAACAGAGGCAAAGCGGATATATGCTACTGTATCAAGATTTTTCAGCTCGTCCATAACCACATTGCCAACTACCGCGCTTGGTATTTCCTGCTCGCCAATAGTTTCCAGCTTTTGCGTAACACGCGTAACCAGCTGATCAACCTGATCAGCAGTTACCGGCCTTTTGCGCGTCGCCATCTGCACAGAGCGCAACAGCTTATCGCGATCAAAAATCCGCCTTTCACCATTTTTCTTAATCAAAGTCAGCTCACGAAGCTGCACGCGCTCGAAAGTAGTAAAACGCGAATTGCATTCCGGACAAAAACGGCGACGGCGAATGGTCAAACCATCCTCACTGGGACGCGAATCCTTCACCTGCGTATCAGCATGACCACAATAAGGACATTTCATAATTTCCTCAAATCAGCTTGATAATCAACTTGATAATCAACTTATAGAAGACTAAAGATCTACTCTAACAATATTTAGATAATAATAAGTTAATTAATAAGTTAAGTAAGACTCTAAGAGGTTAATCTTGCTAAAAACTCGCATTATCCCTTGTTTAGACGTAAAAAATGGCCGCGTGGTCAAGGGCGTTAATTTTGTTGATCTGGTTGATGCTGGCAATCCGGTTGAGCAGGCAAGGATTTATGACGCGCAAGGCGCTGATGAGCTTTGTTTTCTTGATATAACCGCCAGTTCCGATAATCGCGGCATATTATATGAGGTTATTTCCTCTGTTGCTAATTCCTGCTTCATGCCGCTTACCGTCGGCGGCGGCGTTCGCACTCTGGAAGATATCCGCCAGCTTCTGCTCGCCGGCGCTGATAAGGTTTCGATAAATACGGAAGCGGTTAAACGCCCTGAATTTGTACGCGAGGCGGCAGATAAATTCGGCAGTCAGTGCATTGTGGTTGCTCTTGACGCTAAAAAAACCGACTCCGGCTTTCAGATATTCACACATGGCGGCCGTAACGCAACCGGAATTGACGCTGTAAACTGGGCAAAGAAGATGGAAAATTACGGCGCCGGAGAAATATTACTAACCTCAATGGACCGCGACGGAACAAGGCAAGGCGTTGATACGGACTTAACCAGCGCGGTTTCACAAGCCGTTTCCATTCCGACCATCGCTTCCGGAGGAATCGGCGAGCTGGCGCATTTCATAGATGCGGTAAAAATCGGCAAAGCCAGCGCCGTTCTTGCCGCCTCAGTCTTTCATTTTGGCATATTGTCGATTAAAGAAGCAAAACAGGCAATGCTGGCCGCAGGCATTGCCGTCCGGCTGTAAACATCGCTGTCATTGTGGCAAGAGCCTAAATCCAGAATTAACTGCCGATAGTGAGGAAAATGGTGGTTTTTAACTGCGACTTTACCACGACATTTATTATGAAATTTGCCATGAAATTTATTATGAAATTCATCATTAAATTTAAAAAATGAAAAATAAATTAAAAAACCACTTGCATATTATTTTGTTTGCTGTAGAAATCCGCCTCCCTTGTTTGCAAAATTGTTGGTAAAATTGCCAACAAAATTTTGTTAAAACTTTGGGAAAGTCTTGGGAGCAGGTTCCTTGAAATTAAAGCGTGGCCTGCGTTTGAACCACTTATAGAACAGAGATTGTCATGGCTAAAAAAGTAGCTGGTTTTATTAAACTGGAAATACCGGCAGGGAAAGCAAATCCTTCACCGCCGGTTGGCCCTGCGCTGGGACAGCGCGGCCTTAATATAATGGAATTCTGCAAGGCATTTAATGCCGCCACTCAGAAAATGGAGCCAGGCGCGCCAATTCCGGTAGTGATCACCGCTTATCAGGATCGCAGCTTCACCTTCATAACTCGCAAATCGCCGGTTTCTTACTATTTGAAAAAAGCCGCAAAAATTCAAAAAGGCTCAAAAACCACTGGCAAAGGCGCAGTAGCCGGAAAAATAACCATGGCGCAGATTCGTGAAATCGCTAAGGAAAAAATGTCTGATATGAATGCTCATGACGTTGAAGCAGCAGCGCGGATGATTCGCGGCTCGGCGCAGTCAATGGGCTTGCAAGTGGTGGAGGCATAACATGTCACGCATCAGCAAAAAAAGAAAAAAACTCATCGCCGCAGTAGATCGTAACAAACGCTACAGCCTTGCCGAAGCAATCAAGCTGGTAAAAAGCGGCGCAACTGCAAAATTTGATGAAACAGTTGATATAGCAATCAATCTCGGCGTTGATCCTAAACAGTCTGATCAACAAGTTCGCGGTATGGTTTCAATGCCGCACGGCACTGGCAAAACAATCCGCGTGGCGGTTTTCGCTCGCGCTGATAAGGCAGCGGACGCGCAAAAAGCCGGAGCGGATTTTGTCGGCGCGGAAGATCTTGCTGATAAAATCGGCGCTGGCTTTACTGATTTTGACCGCCTGATTGCTAGTCCTGACATGATGGGATTAGTAGGAAAGCTGGGAAAAGTCCTTGGTCCTAAAGGTTTAATGCCAAATCCTAAGCTCGGCACGGTTACACCAAATGTCGCGGAAGCAGTAAAAGCCGCAAAATCTGGCCAGGTTGAATTCCGTCTTGATAAAGCCGGAATAGTTCACGCCGGAATTGCCAAAGTAAGCTTCAGTGAAGATAAGCTGTTGGAAAATGCAAAAGCCTTTATTGAGGCGGTGAAAAAAGCTAAACCGGCAACTTCCAAAGGTAATTATATCAAAAAAATTGGCATTTCCTCCACTATGGGAGTTGGTATTAAGTTAGATCTTGCGGAATTGGCGGCTTAGGGGGAAATTATGAACAGAATCCAGAAAAAACAGCTGATCGAATCAACAAATTCCAAGCTCAAACAAGCAGCAATAGCCTTGGTTGTTCATAATAAAGGCTTAACTGTCGCTGAAATGAACGCGCTGCGCGTAAAAATGCGCGAAGCCGGCGCGGAATTCAAAATCACCAAAAACCGTCTGGCCAAAATAGCCACGCAAGATACGGTTTTTGAAAATATCGCGGAAATGCTCAAAGGCCCTTCGGCAATCGCCACTGCTCAAGATCCGGTAGCAGTCGCCAAAGGTCTGGTTGATTTCGCAAAAACTAATGACAAGCTGGTTATTATCGGCGGCGCATTTGGCGCTCAGAAGCTTGACGCTAAAGCGGTTGAGTCGCTGGCTAAATTGCCTTCGCTGAACGAACTGCGCGCTAAAATTGTTGGTATATTGCAAACTCCTGCTACGCGCCTTGCTTGCGTGCTGCAGGCTCCGGGAGGTCAGGTCGCCCGTGTCATCGCCGCTAAATCCAGAAAGGAATAGTTTGAAGGATTATTTTCTGGTGGAGATGTCTGTAAAAAGACCGAACGGAAGTAAAAAAACGGAAGTGAAAATAAGTAAAAATAAGTAAAAAATAGTAACAGAAATTGGTAATTTTTAACTGGAGTGTATTTTATGTCTAATCTTGCAAAAATCGTTGATGAATTGTCAGCATTAACCGTAATCGAAGCGGCCGAGCTTTCCAAAATGCTCGAAGAAAAATGGGGCGTTTCCGCTGCTGCTCCGGTAGCTGTTGCTGCCGCTGGTGGCGCTGCCGCCGCTGGTCCGGCTGCTGAAGCACAAACTGAATTCAACGTAATTCTCGCCTCAGCGCCTGCTGATAAGAAAATCGGCGTGATCAAAGTTGTCCGCGAAGTAACCGGACTCGGCCTGAAAGAAGCTAAGGATCTGGTAGAAGCAGCTCCTAAGCCAGTTAAAGAAGGCGTTGGAAAAGAAGAAGCTGAAAAAATCAAAAAGCTTCTCACTGAAGCCGGCGCTGCCGTTGAAGTTAAGTAGTAAAACAAAAAAACCAATAGCGGAGCTGCCATATATGGCGCTCCGACTTTGGCGTTTATAGCGTTTATAATTTAGGCTTTAAGATTGTTGTTGCGGTTTTGAAGATTTGCAAATTTGCAAAATTTCCAAATCGCAACAAAAATCTGAATCCTGTAACCAAAGGTTACCTCGCATGGCACAATCAGCATCTCGCCTTTCTTTTACCGCCCGCAAACGTATTCGCAAAAGTTTTGGCCGCATGGAAACTGCTACTCCAATGCCAAATCTGATTGAAGTTCAGAAAAATTCCTATGATCAGTTTCTGCAGATAAATATTCCTGCTGACAAACGTGTTAATAGCGGCCTGCAGGCGGTTTTTTCTTCAGTTTTTCCAATTAAGGATTTTGCTGAAACTGCCACTTTGGAATTTGTGCGCTTTAATTTCGACGCCCCTAAATATGATGTCGAAGAATGCCGCTCTCGCGGAATTAATTTTGCCGCGCCACTGCGTGTCACTCTACGCCTGATTGTCTGGATAGTTGATGAAGATACTGGTGCGCGCGAAATAAAAGATATTAAAGAGCAGGAAGTGTACATGGGCGACATTCCGCTCATGACCGAGAACGGAACTTTCATTATAAACGGCACTGAACGCGTGATTGTTTCGCAAATGCACCGCAGTCCTGGCGTGTTTTTTGATCATGATAAAGGCAAAACGCACAGCTCCGGAAAATTCCTCTATTCAGCGCGGATTATTCCTTATCGCGGTTCATGGCTTGATTTCGAATTTGACGCTAAGGATCTGGTTAATGCGCGAATAGATCGCCGCCGCAAAGTTCCGGTGACTACTTTACTACGCGCTTTGGACATGGACAATGCCGCAATATTAAAAACCTTCTACAGCAGCACAATCTTCAAACGTCAGAAAGACGGCTGGTCAGCAAAATTCGTTGCTGAGCAATGGAAAGGCATGAAGCTGGCCTTTGATCTGGTTGACGCGAAAACCGGCAAAATAGTCGCCGCCGCCGGCAAAAAACTCAATGCACGCACTGCCGCAAAATTACATGAAGATGGTCTGCGCGAATATCTGTTAAGCGATGAGCTGATGGTTGGAAAATTCAATGCTTCCGACATCGTAAATCCGGAAACTGGCGAAATATATATTGAAGCTGGCGATGAATTAACTGCAGTGCGCCTTAAAGATCTCGAAAAAGCCGGAGTTAGGGACATAGCAGTGCTGGACATTGATTACACTAATGTCGGAGCTTATATTCGCAACACTCTGGTCGCTGATAAAAACCTTACTAAGGAAGATGCGCTGATTGATATTTACCGCGTTATGCGCCCGGGAGAGCCTACAACTCCTGAAGCGGCGGAAGCCTTGTTCAAAACATTGTTTTTTGATATTGAACGCTACGATCTTTCCGCGGTAGGACGTGTAAAAACCAATGCGCGGCTTGATCTTAATATTGACGAAAATGTTGGCATTCTCACTAATGACGACATAATTCGCACAGTGAAAATTCTGGTCGGATTAAAAGACGGCATTGGCGAAATTGATGATATTGATCATCTTGGCAATCGCCGCGTTCGTTCAGTCGGCGAGTTGATGGAAAACCAATTCCGCATTGGTTTGCTGCGGATGGAACGCTCGATAGTTGAAAGAATGAGTTCAGTTGATATTGATACGGTAATGCCGCATGACATGGTAAATGCCAAGCCGGTTGCCGCCAGTATTCGTGAATTTTTCGGCTCTTCACAATTGTCGCAATTCATGGATCAGACGAATCCGCTGTCGGAAATAACTCACAAACGCCGCCTTTCCGCGCTTGGACCAGGTGGTCTTACTCGCGAACGCGCTGGCTTTGAAGTGCGCGACGTGCATCCGACACATTACGGCCGTATCTGTCCGATTGAAACTCCGGAAGGTCCGAATATCGGCTTGATAAATTCAATGGCCACTTACGCGCGTGTCAATAAATACGGCTTTATTGAAAGCCCTTATCGCAAGGTTCGCGCTAATCACGTCAGCAATGAGGTGATTTATCTGTCGGCGATTGAAGAAGGAAAATACGCTATCGCGCAGGCGAATGTGCCGCTTGATGAAAAAGGCGCTTTTGTCGGCGATCTGGTTTCATGCCGCAAAAACGGTGATTTCCTGCTATTGCCGCCTGATCAGATTGATTATTTAGACGTTGCGCCTAAGCAGCTGGTTTCAGTTGCAGCAGCGCTGATTCCTTTTCTGGAAAATGACGATGCCAACCGCGCGTTAATGGGCTCAAACATGCAGCGTCAGGCCGTTCCTTTACTGCGCTCAGAAGCGCCGCTGGTCGGAACAGGAATGGAAGAAATAGTCGCCAAAGATTCCGGCGTTACAACTTCGGCGCGGCGCGGCGGCGTTGTCGATCAAGTTGACGCAACCAGAATCGTAATTCGCACTAATGAAATAGCTGAAGACGGCTCGCCTGGCGTTGATATTTATAATCTGATCAAATATACGCGCTCTAATCAATCAACCTGCCTGAATCAACGGCCAATAATAAAAGTCGGCGATCAGTTGAAATCCGGCGATATAATCGCTGATGGTCCTTCAACTGACCTTGGCGAGCTTGCCCTTGGCCGCAATGTTCTGGTCGCGTTCATGCCTTGGAATGGTTATAATTTTGAAGATTCAATATTGATTTCCGAACGTATCGTAGCGGAAGATGTATTTACCTCTATTCATATCGAAGAATTCGAGCTGATGGCGCGTGACACTAAATTAGGCGCTGAAGAAATAACTCGTGATATTCCTAATGTCGGCGAGGAAGTTCTGCGTAATCTCGATGAAATCGGCGTGGTTCATATTGGCGCGGAAGTTAAGCCGGGCGATATATTAGTCGGCAAAATAACTCCTAAATCAGAATCGCCAATGACTCCGGAAGAAAAGTTACTGCGCGCTATTTTCGGCGAAAAAGCTTCCGATGTTCGTGATTCATCATTGCGCCTGCCGCCGGGAGTTTCCGGCACTGTGGTAGGAGTGCGTATTTTCTCACGGCGCGGCATTGAAAAAGACGAACGCGCTTTATCAATCGAAAAAGCTGAAATTGAACGTCTGGCCAAAGATCGCGACGACGAGCGGGCAATTATCGAACGTTATGTATATGCTCGCCTGCAGGAATTATTAATTGGCAAAAAACCAGTCTCCGGCCCTAAAAACTACAAAACCGGCGGCGTACTAAAAGAAGCTGATCTGGAAAGTTACAGCAAAGGTCAATGGTGGCAGTTTGCCCTTAAAGACGATAAGGCAACTCAGGAAATTGAGCTGGTTAAAAAACAGTTTGACTCGGCAATTTCGCGGATTAATCACAAATTCGAGGAAAAAGTTTCCAAAGTTCAAGCCGGCGATGATCTGATGCCTGGCGTGCTGAAAATGGTTAAAGTATTTGTGGCGGTTAAGCGCAAACTTCAACCAGGCGATAAAATGGCCGGACGGCACGGCAATAAAGGCGTGGTGTCAAAAATAGTTCCTGTTGAAGACATGCCTTATCTGGAAGATGGAACTCCGGTTGATATCGTTCTCAATCCGCTCGGCGTGCCAAGCCGGATGAATGTTGGACAGATTCTTGAAACTCACCTCGGCTGGGCTTCTGCCGGAATCGGCCAGCAGATTCGCTTCATGCTCGAAGATATTCAGGAAAAAAATGCCAAGGCCGCTTCGGCAAAAAAACTGCGTGAATTTCTTTCCACCACTTACGAAGATAAAATTTACCAGAAAGAAATCGAGCGGATGAATGATGGTGAAGTGCTGGAATTAGCCGGAAACCTTCGTAAAGGCGTGCCTTTTGCCACTCCGGTTTTTGACGGCGCGAAAGAAGAAGATATTGTTCACTGGCTGAAAAAAGCCGGCCATGATTCTTCCGGCCAGGTGCAGCTTTATGACGGCAGAACTGGCGATCCTTTCGATCGCAAAACCACTGTCGGCTATATTTACATGCTGAAGCTGCATCACCTGGTTGACGACAAAATCCACGCGCGTTCAATCGGACCATATAGCTTAGTAACACAGCAGCCGCTCGGCGGTAAATCGCAGTTCGGCGGACAACGTTTCGGAGAGATGGAATGCTGGGCGCTGCAAGCTTACGGCGCGGCATATAGCCTGCAGGAAATGCTCACCGTTAAATCTGATGATGTCGCCGGACGCTCGAAAATCTATGAATCGCTAGTACGTGGTGATAACAGCTTTGAATCAGGAATTCCTGAATCATTCCACGTAATGGTCAAAGAACTAAAAGCCCTCGGCCTGAATGTTGAGCTAATTGAGAAAGAGGCGTAGCCGATGAGTAGATCACAAGCTATTCTGGCAACGAAACAAGTCGCAGCATCTCAACAAATAACCGCTGCTGCTATGAATCTGTTGTTGGATGAATCAGAATGGACTAGCTCGACAGAAACGTTATCAACAAAAAATATAAAAGTTTATGAGTTTAATTGCAAAGACCAAAATGCGCGTGATATAGCAGAGAAAGCACATGCCATGCTGGTACATTTCCATGATATAGCTAAGGATTCCTGTTATACGTCACAATCTAATGTTGGAAAGTTATTAAGTATTACGGAAGATCTACAAAATGGAAAAGGTAAACTGGAAGTTGCGCCTAAGCTTCTAGACGGATTTCGCCAATTGATTCACTGTGCACCATTTCTGGGATTACAAAAAATAGACGCAACTGTTGTCAAAGGGGGACGTGGCGGTAAATAAATAAAAAGCCGCGCTGGAGGCCTCCAACGCGGCTACTAGCCCGGCATCTAAGGGAAACCTCAGAAGGAGCGGGAGACAGTAACATTTTATGATAAAATATAGTAATATGCAAGGCTAATGTTAAGAATGCTCAAGAAACAAGTTAATACAATGCTTTACGCAGGACAGCTGCTCATCGGAAATTTTTCTATCATAATATTTTCGAGCATTGCCAATGCGTGTGTAAAGTCGATCAAGTCTTTCAAGGCGGAAGGTATAAAGCATATCGCATTTAGCCCAAACTTCAGTATTTGGCCAATTGGTAGCAAGTGGAACATCAAGCTTGAGATATACATGCCATGGCATAATTGTTTCCGGCTTGCTGGTACTGAGAGGAACAATAGTACAGAGATTGGAGCGCAGGCGATTGCGAGGTGAAACAATGATAACAGGACGTGTTTTGACCATTTCCGGTTCAACAAGACCGGAAAAGTCACAAACAAGTACCGTGCCAGGATTTGGATGAAAAAGAATAGTCATAAAGCGGTAAGGTAGATAAAAGGTTAAATCTGTGCAAGGCTAAAACTAGATTCCGGCTTGCGCTGGAATGGCAAACAAGGAACAAAGAATATGAACGAAGTCATGAGTTTTTTTGGCGGCAACGCCACGCAGGTGGCTAAACAATTCGATGAGATTAAAATTTCAATCGCCAGTCCGGAAAAAATCCGTTCATGGTCATTCGGCGAAGTGAAAAAGCCGGAAACCATCAACTACCGCACCTTCAAACCTGAGCGCGACGGCCTCTTCTGCGCGCGAATTTTTGGCCCTATAAAAGATTATGAATGTTTATGCGGAAAATATAAGCGCATGAAATATCGCGGCATCGTCTGCGAAAAATGCGGTGT
>CAZFJN010000043.1:0-15420 GCA_964519595.1 uncultured Rickettsiales bacterium | reverse complement strand
TGGTAGGAGGTTTGCGCTTTTATGAACGCGCGGAAATACGCGATGCAATCGCCTATCTGCGCCTTACCGCTTCTGCAAGTGATGATTTAGCCTTTGAGCGGATTATAAACACGCCAAAGCGCGGCGTTGGGCAGGCAACTCTGCATCAGCTACATACTTCTGCACGAGATTTTAATTGCTCGCTTTATAATGCTGCCTTGCAGCTCATTAATTCCGGCGCTTTGAAAGGAAAAATTGGCACGGCAATTGGCAGCTTCATAAACAATATCGCACGCTGGCGGCTTGATATGAAGGATCTCAGCGTTTCTGAGTTGACTGATAAAATTCTTGATGAATCAGGCTACCGCGCTATGTGGCAGCAGGAAAAAACTCCGGAAGCGCAAGGCAGGCTGGAAAATCTGAAGGAGTTAACACGCGCAATCGGCGAATTTGAAACAATTGAAGCATTTTTAGAGCATGTCAGCCTTGTTACTGAGGCGTCCGGAGAAAATAACAGCTCCGAGATGGTAAGCGTAATGACTCTTCATGCTGCCAAAGGGCTTGAATTTGATGTTGTATTTCTGCCCGGCTGGGAAGAGGGGGTTTTTCCGCATCAACGCGCTCTTGATGAATCAGGGCAAAAAGGCCTCGAAGAAGAGCGCCGCCTTGCCTATGTCGGAATAACGCGCGCACGGCAACGTTTGTTTATAACTCATGCCGCCAGCCGCCGCATTTATAATCAATGGCAAAATAGCATTCCTTCGCGCTTTATAAGCGAGATTCCTGATGAACATATCAACAAGCTGTCCGGCGGAGTTTACGGCGCGGCCAGAATAACAACCAACTGGGCTGAGGAAGTGTCAAATATCATGTCCGCTGCGCCAGAAAAAAATAAATCGGAAAAAAATAAATCGGAAAACAATCAAAATCATTTCCATATCGGCGCAAAAATTTTTCACCAGAAATTCGGCTATGGCCGCATAAAAGCCATAAACGGCAACCATCTGGACATAGCATTTGATAAAGCCGGAGAAAAAAAACTTCTTGCAGATTATGTGCAACTTGCCTGATTCATTATATTTTATGTTCAATCAATTTTCCGGCAAATCATCATCAGGCAAATCATCCATTTCCACTACCGGCAGACTGTAGCTACCGGAAAACCATTTATTCAAATCCACCATTTTGCAGCGTTCGCTACAGAAAGGAGCAAATGCCGCAACAGCTGATTTTTTACAAACAGGGCAAGTCATGCGCGCAGCGAGGCAATATTTTTCTGATATTCGCCGTTTTTAGTAAAAACTGCGCTGCCGGCAACTAAAACATTAGCGCCAGCTGCAACGGCTTGTTTTGCGGTAGCGACATTGATTCCGCCATCAACTTCAAGGTCAATATCGCGGCCGGCTTTGTTGATCATTGCGCGTAATTGGCGGATTTTTTCCAGCTGCGAAGGAATAAAACTCTGACCGCCAAAGCCCGGATTAACCGTCATTACCAGAATCAGATCAACATCATTCATTACATATTCCAAAACGCTCGCCGGAGTTGAAGGCACAAGAGATACACCAGCTTTTTTGCCAAATGACTTAATTAGATGAATTGTTCGTTCCAGATGCGTTACCGCCTCAGCATGAATAGTGATTATATCTGCTCCGGCTTTGGCGTATTCGGCAATTGACAGCTCCGGCTTCTCAATCATCAGATGAACGTCAAAATTCAAGCTGGAATATGAACGCAGCGCAGCAATCACCAAAGGTCCAATGGTAAGATTAGGAACAAAATGTCCGTCCATAACATCAACATGAATATAATCAGCGCCAGCTGAGGAAACAGAACGAACTTCCTCGCCAAGACGAGCAAAATCAGCAGATAATATTGAAGGAGCTATTTTTATCATTTCCAAAACCTCTAAGTTTTAACAAGAATTGCCGCGTAGAAACCGTCCATTCCGTCTTTATTTTCCATATGGCAGGGCAGGGTTCTTACTTCTCCTCTTTTGGTTATGCATTCGCTTAAGCCGCCAAGCTGTTGCGGAGTAACCGGCTTAAGGCTGAGATTTTTATTTTCAGCAAGCAGCGCGGTGATTTGCTCTTCGCCTTCTTCAGGCAGCAGCGAGCAAACAGCATAAACCATTATTCCGCCGCTATGCAGCATATCCACAGCATGACGCAGCAGACGCGCTTGTGTTGCTTTAAGACGTTCTATATCTTCCGGCTGCCGCAACCATGCTACATCCGGATGGCGGCGCAAAGTTCCAGTTGCTGAACATGGCGCATCAAGCAATATTGCATCAGGCGCAAAATTCGGCAGCCATTTACTGGCATCTGTTGTTATATATTCTGCCTGTAATTGCAGACGGTGGACGTTAGTTTTCAGCATAGCAATGCGGTCTTTGGAAACATCAACCGCTGAAACCAGCGCGCCGGCACTGGCTAATTGCGCGGTTTTTCCGCCCGGAGCGGCGCATAAATCAATAACCCGCTTGTTGCGTACATCTCCAAGCAGCAAAGCCGGAATTGTTGCCGCCATATCCTGAATCCACCATTTGCCTTCTGAAAATCCTGGCATTTGCGTTATGTTTTTAGCAGTGGTAAGGCGCACAGAACCAAGTGGCAATTCAACGCCTTTTAACTGCTCCGCCCAGTATGAGGGATTTTCTTTAACGGTAATATCCAGCGGCGGTTCACGCAAATGCATACTGGTTATTGCTCTGGTTGTTGCTTCGCCATATGAAGCAACCAACCTTGTCCACAAATAAGGCGGCAGATTGATTTTATGCTCATCCTGAGCAGCGACAATCGCATTACCTTCCTTAGCAACGCGCTTTAAAACTGCATTTACCAGGCCGGAATATTTTTCCATTTTTACCTGCTTGGTCATTTCAACGGCGCTGTGAACAGCGGCATGAGGCGGCGTGTCAAGCCAGAGCAGCTGCACAGTTCCAATGCGTAATATATGCATTATTCTCGAAGCATGATCCGCCAGCGGACGGTCAATAAAATTATCAAGCAGCACGTCAATCTGCCCTAAGCGGCGCAGAATGGTTTTTGCCAGCAATTGCGCGAAAGCACGATCAGAAGGATTTAAACTCTGGAAATGACGGTCATTATTCCAGGCGCTATCAAGAGGCTTTCTCTTGTCTAAAGTATAAACAAGCGCAGCAAGAGTGGAAAGCCGGGCGCTTGCCGCTTCATTATAAGTTTTTGCTTCATTCATCGCTTAACTATACATCTATAATTATTACACTTCAATAGCTGCGTTCAATATTGCGTTCACAATATTGAGCTAAATAGACAAGCTTAAATAGACAAGCTTCAATAGAAAAGGCGCAAAGTGCGTAAATTAATGATTCATTACTCTAAGATGGCAACATAAAAAATCTGGCAAAATAAAAAATTTACACAGAAATTTATTGATTTAAATATTTTGTTCCACTATTGACGCTCATTCATGATCGCTTGCGCGAGACAATTAACTACTAGTGGAGTTTTCAATGGATATAGCTAATTTCATCATTCTCTGTGGCGTTGCATCTTTAGTATATGGTGTTTTTGCCGGACGTTCGATTATGAAATCCCCGGCCGGTTCTGAGCGGATGATTGGAATCGCCGCCGCCATTCAGGAAGGCGCGCGCGCTTATCTTAACCGTCAATATACCACAATCGGCATTGTTGGTTTAATAATCGGAATAGCTATTTCAATGCAGCTTGGCTGGTTTGTCGGAGTTGGTTTTGCAATCGGCGCGATATTATCCGGAATTGCTGGCTATATCGGAATGAATATTTCAGTTCGCGCTAATGTTCGCACTGCTGAGGCGGCGCGTTCCGGAGTGCAGAAAGCTTTGAATATCGCCTTCAAATCCGGCGCGGTAACCGGAATGCTGGTTGTCGGACTTGGCCTGCTTGGCATAACTCTTTATTATCAATTCCTGCTTTCTAAAAACATGGAAATCAGGCAGATTCTTGAAGCGCTGGTTGCTCTTTCCTTCGGAGCTTCGCTTATCTCTATTTTTGCGCGGCTTGGCGGCGGAATTTTCACTAAAGGCGCTGATGTCGGAGCTGATCTGGTTGGCAAGGTTGAAGCGGGAATTCCGGAAGATGATCCAAGAAATCCTGCGGTTATTGCTGATAATGTTGGCGATAATGTCGGCGATTGCGCTGGAATGGCGGCGGATCTTTTCGAAACTTATGTGGTTACTCTGGTTGCAACAATGCTGCTTGCTGCTATTTATTTCACTGCCGAGGCTCAGGCAACCATGATGCTTTATCCGCTGGCAATTGGCGGCGCTTGCATCCTTACTTCCATAATTGGCACGTTCTTTGTTCGCCTTGGTAAAAGCGGCAACATAATGAATGCGCTTTATAAAGGCTTCATCTGGAGCGCGGTTCTTGGCGCTGGAGCAATCTACATAGTAACCGAGAAAATGCTTGGAATAAGCACGGAATACGCAGTCGGTGAGCTTACCTTTACCGGACGGCATGTGTTTTATTGCGCGTTAGTAGGGCTTGGCGTTACCGGAGCTTTAGTCTGGATTACTGAGTATTATACTTCAACCAAATTCCGTCCGGTGCGTAGTGTCGCGCAGGCTTCAACTACCGGACATGGAACTAACGTAATTCAAGGTCTGGCGGTTTCCATGGAAGCAACGGCGATTCCGGCGATAATAATCTGCGCCGGAATAATTGGCGCTTTTTCGCTATGCGGCTTGTTCGGAATTGCGATAGCGGCAACTACCATGCTGGCTTTGGCTGGAATAGTGGTGGCGCTTGATGCTTATGGTCCGGTTACTGACAATGCTGGCGGTATTGCCGAGATGTCGGAAATGCCTAAGGATGTTCGCGTGACCACTGATGCGCTGGATGCAGTCGGAAACACTACCAAAGCAGTTACCAAAGGCTATGCTATCGGCTCAGCGGCGCTGGCTTCTTTAGTGTTGTTCGCTGCTTATACTGAGGATCTGAAACATTATTTCCCTGATGTTAATGTGCAGTTCCTTCTTTCTGATCCTTATGTGGTGGTTGGTTTGCTGATTGGCGGTTTATTGCCGTATCTTTTCGGCGCTATGGGAATGAAAGCAGTTGGCCGCGCTGCCGGAGCGGTGGTTGTTGAAGTACGCCGTCAGTTTAAGGAAATTCCTGGCATAATGGCTGGAACTGCCAAGCCTGATTATGGCCGCGCTGTTGACATGCTGACTAAGGCGGCAATCAAGGAGATGATCATTCCTTCCTTATTGCCGGTTGCTTCTCCGGTTGTGCTTTATTACGTTATAAATTCCATTGCCGGACAGGCGCAGGCTTTTGCCGCGCTTGGCGCTATGCTGCTGGGAATTATCGTAACTGGCTTGTTTGTGGCAATTTCCATGACTGCCGGCGGCGGCGCTTGGGATAATGCTAAAAAATATATCGAGGAAGGTCATCACGGCGGCAAAGGCTCGGAAGCGCATAAAGCCGCAGTTACCGGCGATACGGTCGGCGATCCTTACAAGGACACCGCAGGCCCTGCTGTTAATCCGATGATAAAAATCGCCAACATTGTTGCTATACTTTTGCTTGCTTTACTCGCGCATTGATCGCTTGTCTTGATTATATGTTTAGTAGGCCTCTTCGGTAACTCGCTTTTGCGATAAAGCGCGCAGGAATGGATACCGAGGAAGCATCGTGTACTCTAATGTACACGATGCTTTCGAGGAGGGTTCATTCCAAGCAGATTTGAAGCATCCGCCGTCGCTCTTTGAGCTATGGCGGACTTACGAAAGTAGAGTTAACGGAGAGGCCTATGGAAAAAGAATTAGTAATCAAGGTAATCGCCATGCCGGGAGATACTAATCCGGATGGTGATATGTTTGGCGGCTGGATTTTAAGCCAGATGGACCTTGCTGCTTATCTTCATGCGCGGAAAATTACTAAAACCACGGTGGTAACTGTGGCGATTGACAATATAGTTTTCCATCGTCCGGTTTTAGTTGGCGATTGTCTGCTCTGTTATGCAACTACTGAGAAAGTAGGCAGAACAAGTGTTACCGTGCGAATAGAAGCAATGGTTGAGCGCAAGGAAAGCCATTTGACTGAGCAGGTAACGGAAGGCAAGTTTGTCTTCGTGGCAATAGACGATCAACGCAAGCCAATTGAGATAAAGAAAACTGCCTAGAAAACTGCCGAATAATTACAGCTATTTAATCAGCTATATCAGCCCTTCGCGCCGCCAGCTAATTTATCGCACAGACCTTTTGGCACATAAATCCAGTCATTGGCATTTGCATCTTTTTTGCTTTGTCCGGCGCAGGAGTTGCTACCATCTTTCGCGGCGCAATCATTTTTTCCGGCTTTGGCCACGCCATAGCATTTTTCGCGCTCTGGCTTTGCTTCCGCCTTGTCAGCAGCATATGCGGAACTTGCGCCAAGCATTGCGCTTAATATAGTTGCGGCAATTAATTTATTGTTTGAAAAACTATTCATAATCGCAATCCTTATATAAAATAAAACACATTATAAAAACAACACTATGATTTATAAATTCATGATTTATAAATTCATCGCTTTCTCATTTGCATTGTGAAGATTGATAATCAGTAGCTGATCATTTGTCAAACATGAATGCACAACAAAAAGGCGCACAAGATTAATGTACAAATGTACATGAAAACTACTGGAATTGTTACAAGTAAATTGTTGTTAATATAAAAATCATTGAACAATAAGTTATAATCACTAAAGTAGCGCGGCTGGAAATATTCGGCGCTTTTTTAAATATAATTTAAACCATAGGAGCTTCTTATGTCTGTTAATAAAAAACTTGCTGCTGCTGCCCTTGCTGGCCTTTTGTCTGCTGGAGTAATGACTGCTGGCGTTGCTTTCGCAAATGAAGGCGAAAAAGCTGCCGCTTCTGAAAGCGCTGCTGACAAACACGCTTGCAAAGGCCACAATTCTTGCAAAGGAAAAGGCGGCTGCAAATCCGGAGATAATGGTTGCGCTGGCAAAAATTCCTGCAAAGGAAAAGGCGGCTGCGCTACTGACGGAAGCAAAAAATAAGCTAAGCTTATCTGTTTCAGGGAAGGCGAGGGCTTTGTTGCCCTCGCTTTTCTTGTCTTTATAACACCACATGTAAAGCGCCTGAAATATTTTCCACAATTCCTCAGTTCCTCAATTTCTCAATTTCATTCGTGAGCATGAAAACAACAGGCGAATATTTCCCTCAGTTAGGATTTGGCCTTGGCTTGCGAATTCCGCATTATCGTCATATTTTCGCAAACTGGCCTTCTCTTGACTGGTTTGAAATAATCTCAGAAAATTTCATGGACAATGATGGTTTGCCGCGCCGCAACCTGATGAAAATACGCGAACGCTATCCGGTAGTGATGCACGGAATAGCAATGTCAATCGGAACTGTTGATCCGCTTAATTCGGAATATCTTTATAAGCTTAAGAACTTGATAAACTGGCTTGAACCAGCCTGGATTTCTGATCATTTATGCTGGACTGGAATCGCGCATAAAAATTCGCATGATCTTCTTCCTGTTCCTTATACGCAGGAAGCTCTTAAACATATAATCTCGCGCATTAAGCAGGTTCAGGATTATCTGGAACGTCCGATTGCGCTGGAAAATCCTTCAACTTATCTCGAATTTAAGGAATCACATATTCCGGAAGCGCAGTTTATCGCGGAAATGGCGAAAGAATCAGGCTGCAGCCTGCTGCTTGATGTAAATAATGTTTATGTCAGCTGTTATAATCACCGCCTTGATCCTAAGGCTTATATTGATGCTCTGCCGCTTGATAAAGTTGTGCAGATTCATCTGTCCGGACATAGCAATCACGGAACTCATATTATAGATACACATGATGATCATGTGATAAATGAAGTATGGTCGCTTTATCGTTATGTTGTTCATAAAGCTGGCCGCATTCCTAATACCATGATCGAGTGGGACGATAATATTCCGGAATGGAACATTCTTTACGCCGAGCTTGGCAAGGCAAAACAAGCCGCCAAAGACGCTGGAAATTACGCGCCGCTTCCTGATCTGGCTGTGAATGAAGGCAGCTATGTAGCCAATTTCTCAAGCGGCCTTAAAGAAGCGCAGCAAAAAATGCAGGATGCTATTTTACTTGGCGCTGGCATTGATTCTCAGCCTGATGAATGGATTCGCGCTAAGGCCGGATTCGCGCCGCAAGATCAGCTCGCGGTTTATATAAATTCCTACCGCTTTCGACTTTATGACGTAACGGCGGAGGATTATCCGGTTCTGCAATATGCTCTTGGTGATGATAATTTTGACCGCCTGATCAAGGATTTTGTAAATAGCTTCCAATCTGAGCATTTCAATATAACTCGCTACAGCGCGCATCTTCCGGCATTTTTAAAGCAGCATGAATTGCACAGTGATTTTCTTTATGAATTAGCCGAGCTTGAAAATGCGGTAGCACAGCTTACTGATCCGGAAGAAACCACGCCGCTTGCGCCTTCTCATATTGAAGGAATGACGGTTGATGAATTAATGGAAACCGTGCTTTATCCGCGCATTGCCTTGCGCCTGTTTGCTTTTGAATATCCGGTAAATGCTTATTACCGCGCGATGAAGGAAGATAAAACTCCCTCTCTTCCTGAAAAAACAGCAAGTTTTGCAGTAGTTTTCCGGCATGAAGATATTGTCTGGCGCATGGATTTAGAAAAAAATGAATATCATTTGCTAAGCAAACTTTTTACTGGAATTACTATCGGCGAGGCGCTTTCCGCTCTGCAAAGCGAGCTTTCTTTGTCGGAAGATGAGCTGATTGCCAATTTATCGCAATGGTTCGCGCGTTGGATCAGAAACGGCCTTCTCGCTAACAAACTTGCCAACCAGGAAATTATTGCAGAAATGATTGCAGAAAGGGCTGTTGTATGAAAGCTGGTTTTTTATATTTTGCGTGGTTAATTAATGCGCTTTTTATCAGGCTGGAGAAAATTTCCTTTCTGGTTTTACTGGCGGCAAGATTGTGGATTGCGGATGTTTTCTGGAAATCAGGAATGAGCAAATTATCCGACTGGGAAGGAACAATCGCGCTGTTTGCTGATGAATATAAAGTTCCGCTATTGCCACCGGAAATAGCTGCTTATATGGCAACAGCAACTGAGCTTGCCGCGCCGCTTATGCTGGCATTTGGCCTTGGCTCGCGCTTTGCGGCTATTGCTCTGCTGGTGATGACGGCAGTTATTGAATTCAGCTATATGCATTTTGATATTCATCTGGTCTGGGCAATTATGCTGGCGCTGATTCTAACGCAAGGCGCTGGCAAAGCCTCAGTAGATCACTTAATTCGCAGCTATTTTACAAGAAGAAATAACGCCATGCCATAAGCCGCGCATTGCTTGTTTTATCTTCTCTATCTTGTTTGCTTCACAAATAATTATTCTGAGCAGATCATAAAAACACGCTGCAATCTGATAAAAATATAAAAACGGAAATGATTTTCCATACAGCCTTAATAGCAGCAGGCGGTTGCGAAACATATAATAGCGCCGCTGCGGAATGTAATTGTCGCTGATGATCTTCCTGCCAAAAATATTATATTCTTCTTTGTTGCCCTGACGATGCAACAGCCGCGCCGCGCCGACAACCAGAATTTTATATCCTGCCTGCCGCGCGCGCAGACAGAATTCATGATCAACACTGTCAATAAAAAAATCCTCGCGCATATAGCCAATATGTTGAAATAAATCCGCTCTGATCATCGCGCCGGAAGCAATCACCATAACCGCCTGATCCGATAGCTGGCTCGCGTTGATATATTCTCTGCGGAAGAAAAACCTGCCTCTTGCCAGCAGATAACGCGCTGGCTTGTCAACATTCTGCTCAATCAGCAATGGCGCGATTATGGCAATTTTTTTATCATTCATTTTATCATGCAATAGTTGCCAGCTTCTAAGCATCTCAGGCAGCATATTCGCATCCGGCTTGCTATCCTGATCAAGCAGTAAAATCCACTCCGCCTGCTGCGCCAGAGCATGTTTTATTCCCTGATTCTGCGCGGCGGCAATTCCTAGATTCTCTTCATTACGCAGCAGGTTGATTCTGCCGGCATTATTTCTAACCAGCAGTTCCAGCGCCGCGATTGTCTGCTGATTCGAACCATTATCCACAATCACAATATTCGACAATTGCGGCAATAGCTCAGCAAAACCAGCAATATAATCCGGCGTGGCATGGTAAGTGACAATTACAGCGCAGCTATTCATATTCATAAAAATTCATAAAAACATCAAATACAAGAAGATCAGCATATTAACATATTGTAGAATAATAATATAATTCAATTATTACATTATTGTCACATGGCTTTTTCCTCATGTAACATAATCTTCATTTATAAATACTAGCATTTAATGCTATATTTAAGCTGTATTTAAGCCAGCGGAAAAATAAGAAAAAATATAAAAAATATAAAATAAAAGACTATCAAAAATACTATCAAAAATACTATCAAAAAGGCTCTCAAAATGATGGATTTTTTAAAGAATTACGGCGGCATGATTATCGGCGGATTACTGGCGGTCGGCGCGTTCATGCTCTCCGGCGGTGGAATTATCGGAATTTTACTGGCCTCGCTAATTGGCGCCGGAGCGTTCATGTTCGGCGGAAATTTAATGGAACAATTAACACAAACCGCACAACCGGTAATGGAAAAATTCGGACTGGCAGAGCCTGAAAGAAAAAAACATCTGCCAATCAAGGTAGAAAAGGAATTAGGCTCTGGTGATGAAAAAAACCACGCAATCGTTAATATAGACGGTCGTGATTATGATATTATGGTCACATATGAAGACAAGGTTACTCCAGGAAAACCAACAAAAATGCTTGTTAATGGCATAAAATTTAAGCCAGTAGATGCAGCTGATTCTCAATATCAAAGCCTTGATCTTCAAGGAAGAAAAATTGATGTTGGAACAGTAGTTGGTGGCGAGCAAGGCTTACAAATTGATCAAGAAAAAGCTAATAACATTTATCTTGCTGTTGCTAAGAACGTGAGAGCAATAGGAAAACAGGCTTCAAAAGAGGAAGATGTTCATTTATATAGTTTGAAAGAAAACAATCGCTTCATTGCCTACGCAAAAACAGATAAAAAATCCTATATTGTTGAATTGACGGACGATGGTTTTAATCTGCTTGATTTACAAGGAAAGGCTGTTCTAGACAAAGATAAAAAGCCTATTTCCATCTCTGGTATTGATAAAGAGGCTCTTAAAGACGGAATGCTGGCGCGGGAAGTTGCAAAGGCTGTTCAATTGGTTGATGGCCAGTTTGGAACTAAAATAGAAGAAAAAGGACAACAAGCTTCTGAAAAGGCAAATAATATTGTTCTTGATAATACAATTAACAGTAATAAAAGACACGAACAGCTAACTGAAGGAAACTTCAAAATTGATGGTAAAGAAGCCAGTTTCAAAATTGAAGGCGTAAAATTAATCGTCACGCGCAATGGTCGCGGTTTAGATCCAGTTGCTTTAAGGGAGAATATAATTGAGAAGGCCACAGCGGATATAACTGGAAACAGGCTTTCCTATTCTACTGATGTAGACAAATTGAAAGGGGAACTGAAAAGCATCATTGATGAAGATGATAAGAAGGTGAAGGATTATTACAAAATTACCACGAAAATTTCTAATAGTGAATATCTGCTGCATTCTAAAGATGGTGCGTTTTTGATAAAAATTGAAAAAAATGGCGCTGCCACAATAACAAATTTAGACGGCACTGATAAAGGAAATTTTTCTGTTGAATCAGGAGGTTTAAGCGAGGCGTTTCATCGTTTGCAAAAGGCAGAAATATCACCACAAGCTCCTGATCGTGCTGAAGACCATAGGACATTGGCTATTAATGCAGTATCTGGGCAGCGTTTTCCAGTGATTGATGATAAGAATACTGCTGAAGATAAAAAATCTACATATGTAGCAAGCCCTCTGCCGGAATCTGTAGATTCTGGTGTACAAGTTGGCTAAATCATCCTGCCATAGTACCAGAATAGCGCAGTAATTACCATCAGCATGGTTTTTTTGTAAGAAACTCCTAGCATTCCGCCAGCTATTACCAGAATATTTCCCAGCGGCAGCGGCGCTAAGAGGAGCGCCGGAAAACCGTAAGTTTTAAAATACTCGGCGAGTAGCCTATATGTTTTCTGGTTTGTTGGCGCGGCAGGAAGTTTCATAATCATATTGCCAAGCCACCAGTTGAAACTATGTCCACAGGCAGCGCCGACTATAGCGGCGGCAATCGGCCACAACATCGGAAAATTGCCAAAAGCCTTCATTGCATAAATAGTCGCATCGCTGGCAAAGGGGATAATGCTTGCCTTATGCGCGGCCTCAAAGAAGCATGATAATATATTACTGACGCTGGTCATACGCTATCAGCTTTCGTTGAATATAAGGCTCGACATACCATATTTTACGCTCAGGATACATATTTATCAAAGCGGCATTTGCCGACGGCGAAATATCACGCGCCCAGATTATTTTGGAATTTTTGATGTCCGGTTCATTGTAAATCCAGATTACATGAGTTTTGTCCTCAGCAATTTCAGGCAGATGATTGACGAAGATAAGATGTTTGTCGGCAGTTTGCGTCAGGCCGTTATCTATTATTTTACGCAGATTGATGCTTTTCTGTTCGCGGTTTATTTCCGGAAGTTTGCCGTTTTCCAGTCGGTTTTCAATTGCTTTGTTATTGTTACTTGGCGAATAGCTGTTAGAGTTATTATGAGATGATAATATTAAAGCGCACATTCCGCAGAAGGCGAAAAAGAGCTGTGATAGCGCCTTATTTTTGCTTTGTCGGATAAATATTTTTCCCATCATCACGATGGCGACGACAAAAAACGCCATATGCATGGAAAGATAATGCGGAAAAAATGGCACTCTGAACATGTTTACCACTACGCCAACCAGCAGTCCAAAAAGCAGCATATAGCAAGCCTGGTAAATAATCGCGCAATATATCAGCAGCAGCGGAGTAAAGATTACTATTGCCATTATCAGAGCAGATGAGGTCTGATAAAGAATATTGCCATGTGGATCAGGCTGAACGAATTTTGCGGTTTTGAAAAATTCAATGAATTTATCAGGAGTCATAATAGAAAATTGCAGCAGCATATTTTTAAGCGGACCAAAAGCGGCAATTGAATTATAATATTTACCTTCATGCTGTTGCCATGAGCTAACCAGAGGGTTATCGGCAACAAGCTCCGGATAAGTTTTCTGTCCGTAGAAAAAAGGGTAAATCTGATATTGTGATGAATAAAGAGCATAAGGAACAAGCAACGGATTTCCGGTTACGCGGTTATTGTAATAGAGCTGGAAGAGAGCAAAAGGCAGCAGCATCAATATTATGACAAGAGCTGAGGTTTTTAGCAGTTTTGCGCGTTCCTGTTTCGTATCATGACGCAACCGCCGGATCAGGCCGCTGATCAATAAAACCACCGCGCATAATGCGCTTTCCAAAGGCCGCGTGGAAAAGCCGATAATTAATCCGGCGCTGGCTATGGCAAGAAGATGATCGCGCTGCTGATAGACGATGCGCGGATAAGCGCCAATCATGATAAAACAGGCGGCAAATGGCAAAGCGCCTCCCCAGTAGCTGTCAGTGAAATAATGCGGCGCGCGCGTAACCAGCAGAAAAACTAAGGCAATGATAAGAGAAGGAAGCCTTCCGCACCAGCCGCGCATTGCCCAGTAAATTGCCGCGATCATCATTGCAGAAGCAGCTACAACTCCCCAGTAATAATCGCCGCTGATATGGTAAAAAGCCGCCATTAACAAGGCTGTGCCAGGCTGATATTTTGACATTACCGTTGGCGAACTCAGCACATGCCTTGTATCAAAGAATTCCTGCAGCTCATGCGGTTGATTCGTGATTTTTCCAGCGGCAAAAGTTTTTGCGGCGAGTATATAAGCAAATTCATCAGTTACGCGTGGATAAGGAATCGGATGAGCGCTAAGAGAGACAATACGCAGCGCAAAAACCGCAAAGATCAGTAGAACAATAATATGCCATTCTTTAATTAAGTGACATAATCTATCTGATTTATCAGAAACGCTATTCATGCGTTATCCGCGTCTGGTTATTACAAATTCCGCCAGTTTCCGCAGATGGTCGGCTTTTTTATCGAATATGTCGAGATGTGAAATGGCCTGACTGATCAGAATTTTTGAATGTTCGCGCGCGCGTTCTATGCCAAGAACAGAAACCAGAGTTGCTTTGCCGGCGGCTTTGTCTTTGCGAACGTTTTTGCCGGTTTGTGTGCGCGTTCCTTCTGCGTCAAGCAGGTCATCTGTTATCTGAAAGGCAAGTCCCATATCATGTGCATAAGCACGCAGCAGGTTACGCATCATATGCGGCGCTTTGCCAAGAATTGCTCCGGCCTCGCAGGAAACGGCGAATAGCTCGCTGGTTTTAAGGCGTTGCAGGCGGATTATTTCATCAAGAGAGAGCGTTTTATTCTCCGCCTCTAAATCCATCATCTGCCCGCCGACCATGCCAAAACAGCCGGCTGCCTGCGCCAGAGCGGAAATAAGCTCACAACGCACAGTCGGATCAGGATGCATTCTGGCATTAGCCATAATCTGAAAAGCATAAGTAAGCAGTCCGTCGCCGGCCAGAATTGCCGTTGCTTCGCCAAATTGCTTATGACAGCTTGGCTTGCCGCGGCGCAGATCATCATTATCCATTGCCGGAAGATCATCATGAATCAGCGAATAGCTATGAATAAATTCAATTGCCGCCGCCGCTTCAATAGCCGCGTCCATGCTGACATTAAATAAATGCGCTGAACAGACGGCAAGAAAAGGCCTAAGCCGCTTGCCGCCGCCGAGAGTTGAGTAGCGGATTGCTTCCATAAGGCGCTCTTCGCCTTGCACATGTCGTTCTTCGGCTTTTGCCGAGTCTTTTTTAGGCGCGAATGACACGACATTATCACTATTGCCATCGCTGATATTTCCCGGCGACATCAGCAATTGGCTCATTCGTGATTCAAGATGCTCAGATATTGTTCCGAGCGCTGATTGTAAATCATCAGGCAGGCGAATAAGCATTATTTTTCCTCAAAAGCTTTGCTGGTTATTGTGCCGTCCTGAGATTTTATAATCGCTTCGACCTTCAGGCGCGCATCTTTAAGTTTCTGCTCACAGAAATTTTTAAGTTCCGTGCCGCGAACATAGTCATTTATTGAGGATTCAAGATCTCCTGAACCTCCTTCAAGTTTGCGGACAATTGCTTCCAGCTCCTTAATAGCTTCTTCAAAGGTAGAATTTTCGGCAATTGGCTGAGTATTTTTATTCTGAGTCATATCAGAGCATAATAGCAATAGTTCTACCGCAGGCAAGAGTTTATTCACAGAGGAAAAACACATTATAGTTTTTGCCGTTCCACAAGCTCCAGCCAAAACCACAGCACTTGCTGTGGTTTTGACA
>CAZFJN010000042.1:0-15507 GCA_964519595.1 uncultured Rickettsiales bacterium | reverse complement strand
TACACTCTCAGCTCTACCAGTGGGATGTCGTTTACGCTGCTGATTCCGTAGCTTTCGAGCGCGGCGGACAGGCGGTCGGTATCGAAGCGGGTTGGCACATCAAATTCAAAATCGGCGGTTATGGCAACGCCATTGGCAGGGGCGCTGTTGAAAGTAATTAATCCGGTGGTGGTGTTTGCCGAATAGCCACTGCTTTGCAATACGCCATTCAGGTAGATTTTGATGCTGCCGGAAACCGGTTTGCTGATGATACGCGCTTCAGTGACGCTGCCGCTGCTGTAGTTTTTCACCAGCTGAAATTGTGTGGTTGTGCCGTTGCCGCTGCCGATATTCTGGGTGGTTGCTTTATAATCTGTCCAGTCTTTGAAACGAAAGCCGTCAGCGCGGCCTTTGCGGGCGCGGAAAAAGGCGATCAGAGCGTCAAGCTGGCTTTGTGTGCGAACGCCGTATGCGACATTATAACGCGCACGCGCCGCCGCCCAATTGATATTGCGCTGCTCATAGCCGCTTTGTGTTACCACTATGTCGGTTGAATATTCAGGTCCGCCTGCGGAACCATAGGAAATATCCGTAGGAAATCGTGTCTCAACGAAAGCCATATATTTAATCCTTGCTGGTTGGTGAGTTATGCAAAAGTAATCAGATAGCTACTATACGGCGGGAAATGAGCTTTTTTCCTTGCTACCGCAAGTAAGACTGGATTCCGACATACGTCGGAATGACACAGCGAAAATGTCAGATTATTTATTAGTTGCCATGGTATTACCACCTCACCCGCAAGCGGGAGAGGTTAAGGTTATAGAGAAGGCGTAAGTTGGCCGCGCTGGGCGGGCAGCTGTTGCTGTGGTAATTGTGGTGATGTTGATTGCGGTGATGATTGCGGTGATTGCTGTGCCATTTCTATATCTCTCATTGCCAGCAATGTTCCGACATAGGAAGTTTTTTCCAGATTAAGCAGATCAACTCCGGCCATTTGGCCATTATTTACTATATTCGCTAATTCTTCGGCGATTGTCGCTTTCGGCATTGCGCTCATTGCCCCTGTTCCGGCGCGAATCAGCGTATCATTTTCGATCATGGCCTGACGCAGCGCCTCTCTTCCATCTTCGCTGTCGAGCAGCTTTACCATGTCCCGCGCGCGTTTTATGCGGTAATGATTAGGCAGGCTGATTAGAATGTTTCTTTTCGAGCGTTCATCAGGCATATTCATGGCCAGAGCGACAAAGGCCGCTTCCGGAGTCATTTGCTGCTGTTGTCCCATTTGCTGAAGCTGGGAAGCGAAATTCAGGAACATATTATCCTGACCAGGGAAAAAATGATCTTTTATTCCGTTGGCGGCAAAAGCGCCGCCTGCGCCGATTGCCAGCCCGAGAAGCATTCCAAGAAATCCGCCAGGAAGTCCAAAAATCATTCCGGCAATTCCCATTGCCACTGCTCCGCCGATAATTCCCACTGTGAAGCTGGAGAGGCGCTCTTCTTCAAGGCCGGCCAGCTCTTTAACGTATTTTTTGAAAGCCGGACTTCCGGCGCGCAGCGAGCTGACATTTGTGCCGTCGCCCATTAGCTGCAGGGATTGTTTGATACAATCATCACGATCCATTCCGGCGGAAACATATTCAAGGCCGGCAGCTACCGGATTGCCAAAATGTCCCATTAAATTAGTGCCAAGCTGCGCGGCGCCGATTGCCGTGCGCGTGTCAATGCCAGTGCCTAGCAAACCTTCATCCTGTTTTTTGTTCTGTGCCATGGCTTGGAGTGATTTATAGTGGTTTATAGTGGTTTATGCCGAGGTGGTTAGATTGCGGCCAGTTGCTGGAGATTGTTGTTGTAAGCGCGCCGTCATCGGACCTATTGCGTCTTTTTCCTGTTTACGCATTAGAGGCGATACGGCTTGTTTACGGCGCATTTCTTCTTTCTCAACATAAGATATGCCGGAATTGGCGGAAGAGTTTTTTGCCGCTTGCTGCTCGGCGACAATGCTTTCAACACGAGCGTCCATCCGGCCATCATGAACCTCACGCAATATATCGGAAATTTTTGTTGATTCAGCAGCATATTGCTCGCCAAGCCGAAGAGCCAAAAACTGAGCCTTGCTACGGTCCATATTCCGCAAACGCTCGCTGGCAGCAAAAACAAATCCGGCATATTCTGAAACATTGAAATTATGTCCGGACTTTTCAGCTTCGCGCATAGCCACATATGAAGCAAGAATAGGCTCTCCCACCATAGTTTCTACAAATTCTGATACTTTTGCTGGAGCTGCGAATGCTACCATCATCAGCATCATATTAGCCATACCACCGCCGAAACCAATCTTACCTGCGACACCACCAAGTTTTTGATTAATCAAATTTGATTTAATAGCCATTGCAAGCCCGGCCAACGAGGTAAAAGAATGCGCTGCGGAAATTTTTAACATCTGCGAGCGGGCAATTTCTACCGGCTTTTCAACTGATCCGGTAAGAACAGCGAATGAAGAAACATCATTTATATCTTTCCCAGTAAGATCAGCCTGAAGCTGGCGAAGAGCGTATATCTGGTCGCCAATCTCGCGAGCTACCATGTAATTTTGTAATGCCGCGCCCCCTACCCATGTTGCCTGCCATATGCCATGGAATGCCGAGGTTTTGCCTATTTCTTTTGATGTGGTTTTAAGGTTTTTTGAATGTAAGCCGCCAAGCCCTGGTATGTGTGAAACAGTATTAAGCACCGGAGCAGATGTGTTGATTGCTTTCGTGGTGAATGCTTCAACTTTTTTCCCTAATTGAGGGTGTATTTTTTTGCCTAACTCAGAGAAGGTGGTGTCTTGAATAGCTTGCAATTTATCTGTTGACCACTCCACAGCTTTCAGCGGCGATTTAATGCCAATTTTGTTGAAACCATGTGCAATTGGCTCTCCTAACATGCTGAGAATCATACCGCCCATCGCTACAGGAGCTAATGGCATTTCAATAATATTCAAAGCAGTTCCTACTCTGCTGACCGTGCCGTCCATTACTCCAAGCGTGCCAGTTGCAATTGATTCCAGTGTAGAAGGAGTATGCTTACGGTTATCCTTATACTGCTCCAGCGCTGCACCGCCTAAGCCAGCCGCGGCAACTCCGCCGACAACATATGCCGGATTGATGCTGTTATTAGGCAAGCCATCGCCGGATGAGTTCTTGCTCTTGTTTGCGCTGGAAGTATGTTTGATAAGGCGGCTCATGAGCTACACCCCCTGCCTGAATTCATGTCCCTCGCGCTCATGCCCACGACCACGCAAAGCATGTTCGCGGTGAGTGCGCGGCTGCTTCATTTCCTCATGCGCGTTCTTATGGCCAGATATTTCTTCCTGCTCTTCAGAAGAGGTAGTGTGTGTTTTTACGTGTTTTTCTTTAATCTTATCTATCTGCTTATCCAGAGCATTCCTACCAACAATTTCCGTCCATACTTTATCATTTCCTTTTGCCTGTTCAGCGAGTAGTTCAGAGCTGATAATTGGCGCTAAATCACCAGCATCCACCATCTGTTTTACTGCTTCCATATCGCCGCTAACAATATGCTTGCTCAATTGCTGTATATGCTGAATTTCTTTGCTTGAAAGGCCGTGTTCCTTAAGTATTTCTGGCTCCTGCGCGGCTATGTGCAGAATGCCAACAGCTACCTGTTCATAAAGATTTTTGTAATTATGTTTGCGGTGTGCGCGGATTTCATCTTTCTTCATGCCGGCATGTTCGAGAACTTCAGTCGGCATGATCGCCACGAAAAAATCCTTCTCCGCGCCATCTTTCATCTCGGCAAGATTTTTCTTAATAAGCGATGTTAAATCATCTTTTGCTAAGCTGCCCAGCCTTCCTAAAAATTCTTCTTCCGAAAGTTCATGCTCTTTGATTACCTGAGTGCAACAAACTTCCTCAATGGCTTTCTCAATCGCCTCTGCGCTGCGGAAGCTACGCTTACCGCCAGTGTGATCAATAATCTTATGCTCGCCAGCTAGCTTAACCAACGCCAGAGCATCAAGCCTGCCAGCCGCAATCGCTTCGGAAACTGGTTTAAGTGATTCCGATAACTTTTCGAGCAATCCACCAGCAAATTTCGACCGCCCCATATCCTCTTCAAGCTGCTGAAAGATTTGCATCAAGGTGCGATGAATTGAATTTTCATCTTTACGCCCTTCTAGCTCATTTGCCAGATCTTTAATAAGCGCAAAACTATTACGATTATGTTTATTCTCACGTTCACGATTAGTGAGATAGGCTTGCATTGGCTGTCCGAACATACCTGCCAATGTCGGAAGGCTATAGCCACCAAAGATAGCTCCCATGAATTTGCTTTCGGCATCCGTCTTTGTGGTTGTTGATCTTCCTTGACGATGACGTTCCCACGCTTTCTCTAATGCCTCTTCAAAATTCTTACTTTCATACTCGTTTGGTCGATAATTGCTGCCAAAATATTCGCTACGATATTCAGAGCGAAATTCTTTCTTTTCACGAGCTTCCTCCATTTCCGCCTGACGACGCAGCTGCTCATCAGTTTTATTAGGATTTTTCTGCTTAATCTCGGCCATTTTCTTGGCACGTACTGGATCAAATCCACGATTTGCAATAATGTCGCTACTCGCATTTATTCCATGAGGAATACTGGCGGCAAAGGTAAGAAGGCTAGGCGCCATCATCTTCAAATCAGTCATCCATTGCTGATGCAATTGGTTATAGGCAGATTTTATGACTTCATTATGTGCAACATCAGATCCAGTGGCTTCACACACTGATTTTATTTCTTTGCCAAGTTTATATCGTTCAAAAGTATAATCTTTGTTGGCAGAGAAAAATTCAGTGAGTGGACGCAGTGCCAGAATGCTCCACATCGTACCAAGTTCTGCCCACATCGCGTATTTCTTGGCATTCGTGACAATATGTGGTGCGTGCTTGGCCGCAAGAGAGCTGGTAAATAATTTTTCCGCCTGATTATGCACCACTTTAGACGTGGATTCAGCAAGCCAAACCGTAGCCGGAGCTAGAAGTGTATTTACCACCGTCTCAAATTCTGGCGCGACTGGGACAAGGCCAAATAGCTTGCCATTACGAACCTGCACAGCACCTTCAATGGCGTTCTTGACATCCTGCTCATTTTTCCGAGCAGCCGCCTCTGCTTGCTGTGCAGCTTTACGATCCATATCTGGTGGATTTGATTGGTTACGCGCCATAAACTGTCTAACGTGCTACTTTTTGTTGCGGTAGAAACACTTCTACCTTCTTGCATTGTAGCAATTTTTGCTTTCTTTCCCTATGCGATTTTTGTTACATTTTGGTGACAGTTGGAAAATGGTTTACAAAAATTCGGTAAGAACTCGGCAAAATGGCAAAAAATCTATAAATTACGGCCTCCTATTCGGCGGATATTTGCGGCCAGATCAGCCAGCAACTGTCCGGAAGATGACTGGAAACGGCTATTGCTTTCAGATTTTTCTGAAGATGTGTATGAATATTCAGGCGCATTTGATGATTTTACATTGCTGAACAATGTTTTAATCAGGCTGGAGGCGCTGCTGTTTAGAAAACGCCCTAATTCATTATTTGAGGCGCTGCCGCCTAATTTGGCGCGGCCTAATTTTGCCAATCGCCGCGATAATATATTTTCGAAACGTCCGAGCAGGCGGTCGATTTGCCCTAAAACTATATCCGCCTCAGCGCCGTCATCAGCCTGCTTTAAAATTTTTGAATCTTCTGGCATAAAAATTATTCGTTGGTTAATGGTTTTCCGTGTAAGTTTTCTGTGTAAGTTTTCTATGGAAAATTAGTGAGAAATTATGAACAAAATAGCCGCTTGGTGTTTATTGTCATTGCTGGTTGCTATAAGCATTGCACTCTGGAAAACGCGCTCTGAGCGGCTTTCTTGTTATGCTGATCTTGCGACTTTAGAGAAAAAAATTGCTGCATTTTCCGCCGCAAATGAGGGGCTAAGAACAAAGAATTCACAACTAACCGCGCAGATGAATATTTTATCAAACAATATTTCCTCACACAGCTCACAAAAAAATGCCGATTTATTTACGGCGACAAATAGCGCACAAAATGCAATGGAAGATGTTCTTGAGCCACGCGGAGAGGAAAACAGCGCCAAGCTAGACGCCCTCAAAAAACGTTATGAAGACATGCTGGTTGTGTATTTCATGCTCAGAAAATGCGGCAAGAATAAGGCTTCTGATTATCATATCATAATCTCCGCCTTAGCGCAGGAAATGGCATCAATCAACGCTCCTGGCCGCCTGCAATATGATCTGATGACCTCGGCGGAAGGATCATATCAAGAGCTATATGCAACATTCAGCTGCGAGACCAGCCGCGTTGATCCCCTCGCCGCGCAGTATAATGATTTTATAAACAGTGTCGCCGAGCGTTTCCTGCCGCGGTGAATGTCCGCATAACCTAAAGCTGACCCTAAAGCTGACCCTAAATCTGCTCGCGCATTCTGACATTAAACTGCAATGTTCCTTTATAAGTGAGGCCGTCATTTTCAATAATTATGTCGCTGCTGATAAAGCGGCAATCTACCATTGTTTGTCCACTGATGGTAAGGCTGGCATGGCGCAGCAGCGTCACTATTTTTTCCATAATATCGGCAGTTTTTTTGCGTCCGGCCTCACGCGTGAAAATAAATATTGCGATCTGCGCTTCTGTTCCCTGCTGCTCAAGATTAGAAAAATCGCTGATTTTTTCCTGTCCGATAGTGATAAAAGGATAGTCTGTGCCTTGCGGAACATGATCAAAAACGCCCTTTACCAGCGCCATTAAAGTCGCGTCAGAGGTTAATTTTGTGTAAACAGATTGTTGTAATGAAAAATGTGAGAAATATGTCATAAAATTGTCACGAAAAAATGATATGTTAAACAAATGCGAGACGCTACTTACAATAATGAATCCGGCAAGCAGGCTTCAGAAAACGCGCCTGACGTGGCAGAGGCGGAGAAAATCGTCCGCGTTCAGGAAAGCGCCGAGAGTTTTGTCGAGGTTTATCAGGTTACTTTAATTCATATAGAACAGCATCTAAACGATGTTGTCTCTGAAGCCGGAACATTCTACGCGCAAGGCTATCAGCCGTGGCAGGAGGCTTTACATAATCTGGTCAATGGCGCGCCTTATCTGGCCAGAAATGAGAATATTCCGGATATGGAATTATTTTGCGAGGCGCTGCGGGTTTTTTCTTTCAAAAGCGCGGCGCATTTTCTTAATGATTTATGCGCCGATATTGGCCTTAAAACAGACCGCAAATGGCCAGAAAAATTCCGTGATCATATTCAAAATCTAATACAATCTATAGAAATATTGCGCCGCAATTGTCCGGCATAAAATTACCAGCATAAAATCAATATTGGAAACGACATTAAAAACGATGTTTTTTGCCTACACGACAATTTAACGGCATAATAACGGCAGTTTAACGGCAGTAATTACTGCCGTTAAACTTCCAAAAGAATCATAATTTACGCCACAATCATAAAACTTTATACAGCAACGCCTTCTTCGGCGTATATGTTTAGCATTCTGTCGCGTTCTTCGGAATTATGAATAGCGCGAATGTTGAAAATACGGTTGTCGTAGCAAAGGCGCATTTCGGCGGTTATATCGCTGCGGTAACGGAGGCGGAATAAATGTGTAGCACTAGCGTTGACCTTGCCATAAATCTGCCCCTCGCCGCCTTTTATGCGCTGAATTTCTGCCCACAACACCGCGATCTGTTCCCAGCTGGCGCTGTAACCGCCGCCATTATCGGCGGTCAGAATCTTTTTCTCAAGCGTTACTCTATGGCGTAAATTGCGGCTTAGCCGGCTGAATTTTTGTTTGAATCTTATCATAACGCCAACTCCCGAAATGGCATATACATTGATAAAACATCATCAGGAATCGGCGCTAAACTAACCTCGCCGTCATACATGGTTGCTATATGCTGTAACATGCCGATTTTTATCGGTTTTGGAATTTGTCCGGACGCGCCGTAGCCAGCTATGTAAGTAATATCAATGCGATAGGAAGTTATAATACTATCAACAACCAGCGCATCTTTCGCGGCGGAAAGCGCATAAGCAGTTGCCGGAATGGTGGTTGCGACGTTTTCGATGCTGTTTCCAACCACTGAATAGATCGACTGCACTGGCCCCATTGGCAGGCGAATTGTACCGGAAATGCAATCTTCAAAAGTCAGCTTCCAGCTTTGCGTTACCAGAGAACGTTTTAGCCATTGCTCCGCCAGCGTTCGCGCGGTTATTATCATATCACCAAGACGCGCATCATCGTCGCTATGCGAAATACGCAGATATTCCCTCGCTTCCGATATGGAAACAGGCTCAGCGGCCGGAGCAGTAACGCGAGTAAGGCCGCGGTGGCGGTTGGTTGTAGTCATAAAATTTCCTATATTAAGATTGATAAAATCAGAAAATATCAACAAAGAATATTTACAAACAATATTCACAAAACTGTCATATTTCAGGGAGTTGTTTCTGTTATAATCACTATAGTGATAATAGGGGAAGTGTGCCTTTAATGAGCAATAAACCGCCAATAACAGAACAAAACGGCCATTTAAGAAAAATCGCCACTAAAGGGTCGCAGATGTTCATTGCCGATGTTATTGGCAATGGCGCTGAAATATTGTTTCTGAGATTTCAGGATGATATAGACAAAAAATTCCCGATGATGAAGAAGGCCTTCAAAAGCATCTTCTATGTTCCTTTTAAATTCTTACAAAAGCCTATTGAATGGACGATAGATAAATTTGGCCGCAGCATTGAAGGTGAAGAAGGACGCGAAATTCGCCATGCTCAGACTGATGAACAGCGGCTGGATGGTTTGCTAAACAGCTCCTATCATTATGCAAGCGCAATCGGAGTCGGCTGGGGAAGTCTGGTTGCTACAGAAAAATGCCTCAGCTATTATATGAAAAGCAAGGCCTTGCCTGGAAGAATGTGGACAGCAGTTGATCTTCCGGTTCATGTTGGCCTTACTGCTTTTCTGGGCGCTCCTTTTATGAAGCCGGTAACAGGCAGTGTGAAAGATCTAACCAAAAAAATAATGATCGCATCAGGAGGCTGGAGCGAAGAAAAAGCCGAGCAGGATGCACGATTTACAGTGGCTTATATAATTCCAAACTACCTGACTCTTGTGCCAACTGTTGGTATGATGAACAGCCTTTATAAGGCGGAAAGTAAAGGATTTCTAAAAGATGTAGGAAAAAAAGACTGGCTGGGACAAGATGAACATCATTTCGCCACCACCGACAAGCCTCTGAAAGAAGCAAATTTCGACCTTATCACCACCAACATACTAAAGCTGGCAAAAGCAATAGGCGTTATAAGCTCACCGGGATCTGGAAAAACCGCCGCGCATTAGAGAATATTTAATGCGTTATTCTAAGTTGATATTAAAACGCTCTCCGGGCAGGATTAATCAGAATCTTTATTATTCTTAGCGGAAGCAGCAACTATTCCAGAAATGTTGCTGGCCAGATAATGTGCGTCAGCAGTGCCTTCAATATCTTTCATTGAATCATGATTAAAGCCATATTCCTTAGTCATTTTGGCTTTAACATCATCGCTTGGTTCGCCCTCTCCTGACTCGAGAATAATTCCGTAATCTTCAGGAAAGAACGTGCCGCTTTTTTGCGCTTCCATAAAAGATTCGAGCTTGTCAGCGCGCACCGCTACATAAGCATAGAGCTTAGTACCTTCAGGATTCTCACCACGGATCAGCAAAATACAAACCGTCTTTTCCGCAATGATCTGTTCAGACGTAGTTAGTTTCGACACGAAAAGCCTCACTTATATGTAGATTCAATAGTTTACCCTAACAAATACTCTAGGTCAAGCCACTTAAAAAAGCCTTAATAGCAAGAAAAATGCCTAAAAATAGAGGTTTTTGAGGATAAACTGTGGCCAAAATGCCATATGAATCATACAAATAAACCAGACGACCAAGGCCTTGCAGCACTTGGTCATCTGATTATCTGATTATCTGATTATCTGATTATCTTTAATTAACCGGCGAATAGGCTGGTGTTCCGCGCAGGGCTATTATGCCGAGCGGCGTTCCGCTGGAGTGAGTTCCTGTCGGAGTTGCTACCGCGCGCAAATATCTTTTTGCGCCATTATAGCCAAAGCCATAGACAGTTTTATCTTTTGACGAGCTATCAACTACCACCGTTGCCGAGCTATTATTCAGCTCAGCGAGGGCGACGTCGGAATAGCTTGAATCATCGTCACTATGCGTAAGTTTCAATGTCCAATATACCGAGCCGGATAAAGTGTCGCCTGACGAACCAACGGCAAACAACACATTCGCGCTGCTATAGCCTTGTAAATCAATGGTGGTGGAAGTAGTTGCCGCTGTACGTGTCGCAGGATTGAAATGCTGCGTCACCAGAATGTTTCTGTAAATATCTCTCATTGTTTTTCTCCAAAAAAGGGATGTCAGATGTCAGAGGGCAGAGGTCAGTTTATTGTTTGACATCTGTTTTCCGACATCTGACATCTGGTTAAGCAAGCTTAAGCAGCTTGATCGCTTCTGAATTAATAACATCACCGCCAACGCGTTTAGTGGCGTAGAATTTGACGAACGGTTTTTCAGTAAACGGATCGCGCAATATGTTCACGCCGCGACGATCAACAATCTGATAACCGGCTTTGAAATCGCCAACTGCAACAGAAAGCGAGTTCGCCGCTGCTATCGGCATGTCAGAAGCCATTAATACCGGAACGCCCATTAACGTATCAGGAGCGCCGGCAGCAAGGCCAGGCTGCCATAAATACTGATTTGTGGTCGCTTCTTTAAGCAGACGCACCGCTTGCACAGTCGCACGGTTCATCATGAAGCTGGCATTTTTAGTGTAAGCGTCTTTCAGTGCGTAGAACACTTTGATAAGGCCGTCAGCAGTAACCTGAGCGCTTGTTCCGGAATTTATCTGCTCAATCTGATTCCAGGCAGTGCCACTTGTGTAAGTAAGAATACCGCGTGGCTGGCCAACGCCGTTGCCGCTTATAAAGGCGGTATTTTCTTTGCGTGCGAAAATGTCAGCGATTTTGGAAGAAAGCCATGCCTCGATATCAATCGCCGCATCATCAACCAGTTTTTGTGTGGCTTTTGGTTGTGCGTACAGCTCATGAGTTGGAATGTTGCGCTTGGCGATTATCGGCGTTGAAGTTTCGCTGATACTGCCTGTTTCGCTGGTCCAGCCGGCTGAGGCCTGATCATGATCATCTATCAATTCCAGCGCATCGGAAGAAATAGTTTCAACAGATGCCACTTGGCGCATCGGCGAAGTCTCAAATACTGCTTTCACAATATTCTGTGACATTTGCGGAGTAACGAGATAGCCGCCATCCGGATCACTACCAACAGAAAGCGCCTTGGTGGATAAGCCCTCAAGGCCAGCATCCATGCCTTTACGCAAATAATTGCGGAAGGCTTTGCTATATTCGCTATGGCTGGCAATAGATTTACTTTCGCTGCCAAATTCAGGGCGGGAATAAACCGTCTCAATAGTATCAAGGCGTGATTTATAATTATCAAGAGCCATGCTGATATTGGCAAGATGCTGCTCATAAAGACCATCAGCAGATCCTTTTTGCTCAATTTCACGCAGACGATTGTCATTTACGCGCTTAAACTCTTCCCAGGCATTGCCCAGATGAGAGACGCGCTCAGTTATTTCAGAAATACTCATAGAGTCTCCTTATAGTTGGTTATAAACAAATCCTGAGCGACCCCGCATGATGCGGGGGAGTCGAAAGATCTGTTTTTGTTTTGAAAAATGCCCCTCGAACAACTCGGGACGTAGGAAAAAATTCCCGCCGCATTTGTAAAAAATTTACAAAATTAAACGAGCGGATTTTATTTTATGCAATATAGCCTTTAAGGAAACATTGGTCACAGCCCTCTCCCGCAGCGGCGAAGCCGCTGCTTCCCTCTCCCGCTTGCGGGAGAGGGTCCCGGAGCAAAACTTGCGCTGCATCAGGACAATGACGAGGTAGATTTAAATGCGCCGATTGTCTCCATATCACTAGGACTTCCAGCGATTTTTCTATTTGGCAACACAACGCGCCAGCAGAAGCCAAAGAAAATACCGCTGCAGCATGGCGATGTTTTTGTATTCGGCGGCGAATCTCGCATGGCATTCCACGGCGTTGCACCACTAAAAAAAGGCCACCATCCATTGCTTGGCAACCAACGCATCAACCTTACCTTCCGCAAAGCTCTTTAATCTAATTTTGCTGTGGTAGTAGCTGCATCTGGATTGATTCGTTGTCGTGCAATGCACGATCAACCGCCTGATTCCATTCCTGTTGCGTAGCGGGATTTAGTATAACACCGCGTTCTATTTGCAGATCGTTTTTCAATAGCTCTCTTACATCATCAAATCCGCCCGGAGAAGAAACATGTTCCAGTAAGTTATACATCGCCTGAAAGGCCTGACTGGAAGTCAATGTAGCTTGTGGCAGCAATGGAGATGTTTTCACTTTGTCCTGCAAAGCTTTTTGCACCGCTTCCGCCCAATCTTCCTCGTAAGCAGCATCAGCCGGCGAACCGTCTTCTAATAGAGACATGCCGCTTAAAATATCTCCCAAATCATCGGAATGAGTTTGTGAATAACGATCATCCAAAAACAGATACATGGCTTTATAAGCCTGATCGAGCGTAAGTATTACCATATATGCCAACCTTTCCACCCGGAACGAACCGGAGCAGAAAGTCCGGTTTGTGGATTATATTGTTTTGGAATCGAGTTTACTCCGCCACTTATTATTTCACCGTTACGACTGGTAGTCCATACTTGCTTTCCATCAGGTAATATCCGAGATGACCACATTTTACCATATTTATCAGGACCAAGAATTGCCTTCGGATCATTTGCTAAATCTGTGAGTATTTTTCTATTTGCTGACGTATCAGGCAGATGCCCGCTTTTATTCTTAAATATGTGACTCGACCTCTTACTGCTAATAGTAATTTTTCCTACAGCTCCTACTGAAGCAGACTCAGCTGTAGCACTGCCACCTAATATTCTGGCTGCTCCAGTACGTAGCGCACCAACAGCGCCTGTCAGTGTTTCAAAAAGATAAACAGGATCAGCCTGCCCGTTAAGGGGATCGCCCTGCCATACAAGTGGTTGACGTGGTTTATTTGCAGCTGGTTTTGCTGGCGAAGGTTTTTTTGCCGGTTTTGCGTTACTGCGCGGAGTGGATTGTCGGTTGTCAGAGCCGTTGCCACTAACTCCGCCACCTCCGCCGCCGCCGCTTGTCCATTGACCGCCTTCAGAACTGCCGCTTGGCACTCGCGGCTGGTCGGAGCGGAATCCGGCCTTTGCCGCTTCATATTCAACAAGTGCTTCTTTCAGATCGCGTATTCTCTCAGCCACTAACCAGCCCTGAATATCGTGCAAATAGGCAAGGCTTCTCATTCGCAGATGATGTTCTGTGTGCATAGAAATAGTCGTAAAAAAGATCTTAAAAAAGATTTATGAATGACGGCAAAAGCTGATATAATTAATCAACTGGATTGTTTGGTTGCTGCTATCATTTCCTAATTATATACGCTGTCGCGCTTGCCAATGCGGACTACTTGAACAATTAATTGTCCTTGCAGAAGCTCGCAAATAACACGGTATTTACCGATGCGATAGCGCCAGTATCCGGAATACTCTCCTACCAATGGCTTGCCAAAAAATGTAGGATTATTGCTTGCTATCACGCGGTCTAAATAATCAACAATAGACTGCTGTGTTTGCTTGTCTAATTTAGCAAACTGCTTGTCCGCCTTGGCGGTAAACTCAAGCTGCCAGGGCATTATTTGAGTTTGTATTTACGCTTGATATCAGCAAGCGAAATATTCTTTCTGCGCTCATGCCTGCGCTCATGCATTTCTTTTTCCCGCATGATTTCGATATAATCCTGCAAATCTTCCAGATATTCAGCAAGTGCCTCGCGAATAAGGTAGCCCTTGCTGCGATCTAGTTTTTTAGCATAAAGATTCAGCTTTTTACTCATAGCAGCAGAAGCCTGAAAAGATAATGTCTGCATATAATAAGTCCTATTAGATTATAGTAGGAGCTATTATAACATATTATCTTGATAAAATCAAATTCTCAATTGGATTTCTCAATTGGATTTCTCAACCTGCCGATATAAGCTGAATTAATTGATTCATGTCCACAGTTTCAGACTGTAAAAATATGCCAGTGTAATGTTCGTAATGCAGAGTTACTACATCATCATTTATTTTATAATCGATATACATCTGGTCAGCAGGTATATCTAATTGTATATAATCTTCGGCATTAATTATAATAGCGCCACTGCCCTCCAATTGCTGCATGAAATGCAAAAATTGTGATTTTGATGCTACCTTGGCTAATTGTATTTCTGTCATATGTTTTTCCTAGAATAAATCTTTAACCTGGATGCCGCCGAACCTCCCACCACAGATCTCGCACCACCGATAAGCGCACCGCCAGTGAAAAAACCTATGGCATTTTCGATGGGATATACTGGATTAATTGGCAAATCCGATCGATCATGATAAAATATTACAATAACAAGCAACTATCATAAATGAAGAAAACAGTGCCATCATGACTCAGCGCAATATAATATTGTTATTTCTCGGCGTCGCTTTCACATTATACGCGCAATCGACAATCGCTGAGTATGCCAATACGAATAATGCTTCTTCATTCCATGCACCTGCAACTGATGCAGAAAAGATGATCGCAGAGATATTAAAACTCGACGACTCCAGCACCCCCTCTTTGTTCCACTACCTCACAGGCTATCCCAAACCTTTTGCAAATGATCGTTATGCCACCATGTTTACGCAAGATTTCCGAAATTCCGTTCTAAGTACCAACCATGAAGCCTTAAAGCAAAATTGCGGTGGCAAATATATCGAAGGCGAAATATGCGGACTTGACATCAACCCGGTGAGCTGTACGCAAGACAAGAGTGATGACTATTTTTTTCGTACTGAGCAACAAACCACCCACCAAGCAATCATTTCCTATGCATGGCCAGAGAATCAAGATGCATCCGCAACCTACCGGCTTCTCAAAGATGCAAAGGGCTGGAAATTGGATGCAGTATCCTGCCCACGATATTTAAAATTTAATTGGGATAACGATAAATAATATAGCTTGGTTTATGTAGACGATATCCAGAACCCGGCCAAATTCCGGACTGCCTGAAATCAACACCCATATCAGCTCCTATTCTTTGAACGGACTGAAATCAGATTTTCTGGGTCAAAATATTAACAGTAGAATTAAACCGCTACCGCAACCAGAACTGGAGACATTATGCCATTCAAAGACAAATTACGCACTTTTCCACGCACTATTGACCCCATAGGAAATTCTAATTGCTTTACATCGCCATTATTATCTACAGAGACAAGTTGATATAAGCCATTTTCCAATATGCGCGCATTTACGGTATTGACAATCATAGATAGATGGTGATATAGATAATCCTCCACCAACATGGGA
>CAZFJN010000041.1:0-16980 GCA_964519595.1 uncultured Rickettsiales bacterium | reverse complement strand
GTGCCCCGGGTCGGACTCGAACCGACACATCCTTGCGGATACAAGATTTTGAGTCTAGCGCGTCTACCAATTCCACCACCGGGGCTTTTTTGCTGCTTTTTCAGCAGGCTTGGAATGTGATATTTAGATGTTTGCTGGAAAAGTTTCAACTTATTTAATATCAGGCAAGATTTAAAGTGCTGTCAACTAAATATAGATAGATTGTGTCGCGAGCGCATGATATGTCCGGTTAATTAGCACATTAAAATGTCCGATTTTGCTGATAGTTTTGTTTTTCACTTTCTCTTTACAATGTGGTTGGTCTGCAATAGTTATTTTTCATGCGTTCTGATCTTAGTTCTATTCTCGATTCTCAGAGATTGCGTGATTATCTTCCGCAGTGGCGTGATTCTTACCTCTCTGCTGAGGAATTTCCGCATATTGCCATTGATGATTTTCTTACTCAGTCGGTTATCAACAAGGCTATTGCTGAATTTCCGCCGATTCGTGACGAAGGCTGGATTCATTACATTCACTATAATGAAAAAAAAGGCGGGCTGAATCGTCGGGAATTAATTCCTACTCCTTTAAGAGAAATTATTGATGCGCTTAATTCGCCGGAATTTGTGGCCTGGCTCTCGCAGATGACCGGAATTGACAAGCTGATTGCGGATGTTGCGCTGGAAGGAGGCGGGCTGCATCAGATTGAGTGCGGCGGTTTTCTGAATATTCACGCTGATTTCACCACGCATCCGCATCATCGCTTATGGCGGCGGCGTGTGAATGTATTGCTGTATCTTAATCCGAACTGGCAGGATGAATATGGCGGGCATCTGGAATTATGGACACGCGACATGAAGCACTGTTTTAAAAAGATTCTGCCGCTGGCTAATCGCTGCGTTATTTTTAATACTGATAAAGATTCGTTCCATGGTCATCCTAATCCGCTGACTTGCCCGGAAGGAACAACGCGGCGCTCAATTGCGCTATATTACTTCACAGAAGAAGCCGCACCGCCGCTGAAAATTGCCACGAACTATCAGGCGCGGCCTGAAGATGGCAGCAAAGCAGTGCTGATTTTCCTCGATAAGAAAATTCTCTCGGCCTATAATCGCCTCAAAGGCTGGCTTGGCATCAGCGATGATACGGTTAGCAATCTGCTGCGTATAATCGCGAAAATAAGAAAGAAATGAGGCTTATAGTTGATTAAATAAATCTGGGCAATTTTCGAGAGTTACGTTCCGAAATAGCCTCTCCAGGCTAGGTTTAGCAGTTCCTGGTCTATTCTTTCTTTTTCTCCTCGATGGCGGCATATATCGAGCGTTCTTTCGATCAGGTCTCTTGGTTCGCAGCTGCGTAATTCTTTTGCGGTTTCCTTATAGCGGTTAATGAGCATTTCTATCAGGCTCGGTTCGACTGTAAGGTTGTAACGGGCGGCATAAGAGTTGAAAATTATTTTATACTGCTCATCAGAAGGCGCGGCGATGCTGACGCGATAGCCGAGGCGGCGAAGGAAGGCCGGATCAGTTACATCTTCGGGATTGAGGTTAGTGGCAATAATCAGCATCAGCAGGAAGGGAACTTCTATTTTCTGTCCGGAATGAAGCGTCAGAAAATCTATTCCATGTTCAAGCGGAATTATCCAGCGATTGAGCAGATCTTCCGGAGCGAGGCGCTGGCGGCCAAAATCATCAATCAGGAAAGTGCCGCCATTGGCTTTCATATGCAGCGGCGCTTCATAACAGCGCAGAGCTTCATGATAAGCAAGATCAAGCGACTGCAAGGTCATTTCGCCGCCGGCAACTATCAGCGGCCTGCGAATACGAACCCAGCGCTGATCTATAAGATGCGCGGATTCAGGAGCGGTTGGAACAACCTCATGGCAGTGCGTATCAAATAGCCTGATGATATTATTATCAGCGGCGATACAATGCGGTATCCAGATATCATCAGTAAAAACGCGGTGCAGCTGGCGGCCAAGAGAGGTTTTTCCATTGCCGGGCGGGCCGGAAAGAAACATGCTGCGCTTTGAGGAAACGGCCAGTCCGGCAATTTCCTTGATATATTTATCAAGAGTAAGGCCGGATAGCGCTTCTTCTACTTGCTGAGGATTTATTTGCGGACTATTGGCCAGCTGCCATTGCAACATTGCGCCATATACTTCCAGCGAAACCGGAGCAGGTCCTATATAGCCGCAAATATCACGGAAACGATCGGCCTGTTCGCGGCCACGTTGGGAAATTGCGTAACGATAACCGCCATTTTCATTTTGTCCGCGCACTTCCAGCAACGAATCATTACGCAATTCCTCAGCCAGATCAGCAATAACGCTCTGCGGCAGCGCCAAGCGCCGCGATGCCCACTCCAGAGTAAAATGCGGAACGCCTTGCGCGGCCATTAGAACCAGACCGACCAGGCTCATGCGGTCAATATCCGTAGCCTGAACATTCAATGGCGCTTTTGGTGCATAACCATGCGGCGTCATAATCATTCTCGGCAAATGCGGATTATGAGCAGTATTGTGATCAGAATCAGGCAGCGCGTTATTCATAAAAATTTCCGGCTTACATATTGCTTAGAGTCTGTGACGAATTATCATTTTGGTGTCTTTTTGGTTATTTTGCTGCTGTTTGTCGGAGAAAAACTTGTCCGTAGCACCACTACGAACTGCGTTTTTCTCCTAAAACATCACCAAAATCCCTCAAAAATACCCTCAAAAGATAAATCGTCACAGACTCTTACATATTTTTGTATGCTTTATCGAGAATGAAATGATATGAATCAAGAAGCGCATCAAAAGCGGCATCAGTCAAGTTGCTTGATACGCCGAGAGTTGTCCATGAATTGCCTTTATTATCGCGTGATTCGATAGTAACGCGTGTGATTGCGCCAGTTCCTTTATTGGAATCAATAATCCGCACTTTGAAATCAGTAAGATGAATATCTTTAAGTTTAGGAAAATGTTTAGCAAGGCCTTTTCGTAAAGCACCGTCAAGGGCGTTAACCGGACCGTTGCCTTCTGATGCGGAAATAGATTCCTCGCCATTTACGATTAATTTTACAGTTGCTTCTGAAATATTGATTAAAGCGCCTTTTGCGTTATAGCGCCGTTCGCCGATGACACGATAGCCGGCGATCTGGAATGAATCAAAAACCTCGCCTAATTTACGCCGCGCCAGCATTTCAAAGCTGGCTTCCGCGCCTTCATAAGCATAGCCTTGTTTTTCACGCGCTTTAACTTCAGCAACCAGAGAATTTATTATCTCATCATCAGCGATTGATTTAATTCCCAGCTGTGCGAGGCGATTTAGAATATTAGCGCGACCGGCTTTATCTGAGATTAATATTGTGCGCGAATTGCCGACTATTTCCGGCGTGATATGTTCATAGCTGGCATTATCTTTGCTCATTGCCGAGACGTGTAAACCGCCCTTGTGAGCGAAAGCCGCCGCGCCGACATAAGGAGAATGTTGATTTGGAAGGCGGCCAAGCCGCTCATCAACAAGCCGAGAGAGAGCAGTGAGTTGTTTTAATTTGTCGATGGTAACGCCAGTTGACATGCCCATTTTGAGCAGCAGATTAGGAATTATCGAAATAAGATTAGCATTACCGCAGCGTTCGCCAATGCCGTTGATAGTTCCCTGAACCTGACGAACTCCGGCGCGGACAGCAGCTAAAGAATTGGCAACGGCGTTGTCAGTGTCGTTATGACAGTGAATTCCCAGATATTTTCCCGGAATATGTTTTACTACGGCGCTGACAATTTCTTCTATTTCAAAAGGCAGCGAGCCGCCGTTAGTGTCACACAGCACAATCCAGCGCGCGCCGTTATCAAACGCCGCCTTTACTGCTGATAAGGCATAAGCGGAATTTGCTTTGTAACCATCGAAAAAATGTTCAGCGTCATAAAGCGCCTCGCATTTGCGTTTGACCACTAAGGCGATTGATTCCTCGATCATCCGCAGATTTTCAGCCGGAGAAATGCCCAAGGCGGATTTAACCTGATGTTCCCAGCTTTTGCCAACCAGGCAGATAGAGCGCGCGCCGCTTTCCAGCAGCGCCGCCAGGCCTGGATCATTAGCGGCAGATCGTCCGGCGCGGCGAGTCATGCCAAAAGCAGACAGCCGAGCTTTTTTCAAAGGCGGAGCTTCAGCAAAAAACGCATCATCATTCGGATTAGCGCCCGGCCAGCCGCCTTCAATATAATCAATGCCAAACTTATCAAGCGCTCGTGCGATTGCCTGCTTATCGGCAAGAGTAAAATCAACCCCCCTCGCCTGCGCGCCATCGCGCAAGGTCGAATCGTAAAGAGTTACGTAATCACTCTGATCATTTAGCTTTTGATCATTCAACTTGGTTTTTTTATTCATTATTCCTGACCCTAAAATAAATCAGAATGCGAACCTGTACGACAAATCATAACGCTGTCATGTGTTACTTCATAAATAAGCAACCAATCTGGTTCTATATGACAATCCCACTTTGGTTTCCAATTGCCTTTTAGTGGATGCGGCTTATATTTCGCTGCAAGCCGCTCACCTTTTGCTAACGACTCTATCACGGAATAAAACTTTGACAAATCCCTTCCGCGTTTCTTAATTTTCTGAAGATCGCGCAGGCAAGCATTTGTGTAAGTAATAAATTTCATAATGACATTTTATCAAGCATTTTTTTAAATTCGTCCAGTGTTAACCTTGTTCCTCCACCATTATCCAGCTCCTCCATCGCGGCAATGGTTTCAGCATTGGGAATTTTGGCAGCGCGCGGCTGGAACGGCAGACCATGTTCATTAACACTTTGTTGCAGAAAAACACGCACCGCCTCGGAAATACTTAAGCCCATTGAGGCAAAAATCTTTTCCGCCTGTTGTTTAAGATTTTGCGAAACACGCGCCTGAATCATTACATTTGACATAATAAAACCTCCATTTGCATTACATTAACCTATATTTGCAGTATATTGCAGTAAGTTGAAGTATATTATAATTCATTTGAATGACAAATGCAATGCGACATGCGTAATATTTGCGTAATATTTGGCGTAATATTTGCGCTAGCGGCATAAAATGCATATTAAGAGGAAGATTAATAGAAATATTATCCTTTTAATAGAAATATTATCCTTGCATTCTGAACATCTGATCATCAGAATACTAGGATGATAATATCAAATAATACACTCACACGTAATATACTCACTCAGCAAATTGAATATGCGCTGGCGCGTAATCCGGTAGTGTCGCTGATCGGACCGCGCCAATGTGGAAAAACAACGCTGGCGCGCGCCATTGGCAAGGCGCAGTCTGCTAGTTTTTTTGATCTTGAGCATCCGGTTGATGCAAAACGGCTGGAAAATCCTCTCACTACGCTGGAGCATTTGCAAGGTTTAGTCGTAATTGACGAAGCGCAATTACAGCCTGCTCTATTTCCAGTGCTGCGCGTACTGGCTGACCGCACGCCACTTCCAGCGCGTTTTTTATTGCTCGGCAGTGCTTCTCCTGATCTGGTAAGTAACGTTTCGGAATCACTGGCCGGCCGGATTAACTTCATAAACATGTCCGGTTTCAATCTGCATGAAGTTGGCAACGAACATTGGCAAAAGCTTTGGCATCGCGGTGGATTTCCACGTTCCTATCTCGCGCAGTCAGATGCCGACAGTTTCAAATGGCGCGAGGATTTTATTGCGACATTCTTAGAGCGCGATTTACGCCGTCTTGGCGTCATGGTAGCGCCTGAGCGCTTAAGGCGATTGTGGATGATGATCGCACATTACCACGGACAAGTGGCAAAGCTCGCTGATATTGGACGATCTCTTGGAGAAAATCACACTACTATCCGCCGTCATCTGGATATTCTGGAAGGCGCTCTGGTACTACGCCAGCTTCAGCCATGGCATGAAAATATTGGCAAACGGCAAGTCAAATCGCCAAAAATATATGTACGCGATTCAGGAATTCTGCATACGCTGCTCGGTTTAGGAAATGCCGCTACAATTGAATCACACCCTAAATTAGGAGCAAGCTGGGAAGGATTTGTCAGCGAGAGAATTATCCAGATTTTTGGTGAACGAAATTGTATGTTCTGGGCAACGCAGGCTGGAGCAGAACTTGACCTGCTGGTATTTCATCAAGGAAAACGTTACGGTTTTGAAATTAAATATGCCGATGCGCCAAAAACCACTAAATCCATGCACGAGGCGAATAAAACACTTGAACTGGCAAAATTGTTTATTGTCTATCCGGGAAGCCAAAGCTATATCGTCAATGAATATATTGAAACAATTGGCATTGCCGATCTGGAAACAAAGCTTAAGAAGCTTGCTGGTACAATTATGTCATGTGTTTAAGGCCGGTTTTTAGATATATATAGCCTGTTATTAGTGTCAGAACGGCGGCAATCCACAACATTATTTCGCCCATAACTTCAACCGGACTGCCTAGTAGCAGTGAGAAAATTGCAATCATCTGCACGGCGGTTTTCCATTTAGCGAGGTTGGAAACTGGAACGCTTACACGAATTTCTGCCAGAAATTCGCGCAGTCCGGAAACCAGAATCTCGCGGCACATTATCGCAATTGCCGGAAGCGCATCAGCTCTGCCGGCATTGACTAATAGAATCAGCGCCGTTGCAACCAGCAGCTTGTCAGCAATCGGATCAAGAAAGCGGCCAAGGCTGCTTTGGACGTTCCACAACCGCGCCATATAACCATCCAGCCAGTCGGTAATCGCCGCCAGCGCAAACAGCATTGCACACAGAATCTCTGTCCATCTTCCCGGCAAATAAAAAGCCAGCACCAGCAAAGGTATAACCAGAATGCGGAAATAAGTGAGGTAGTTGGGAAGATTTTGTTTATTGAGTAACATTAGCCATCAAGCCTTTTGTTTCTTTTTGAACGAAACAACGTTTCAGCGTTCGCAACATCAGTAAGCCGTTGCTTACCATCTCCAGCTGTCATTTTCAACTGGTGACAATTTGTCACCGATTGACTTCCTTCTTTGCTGAGCCTTTCTTTCAGCTTGTTCCAATATTTTCTGGCAGTCTGATAATCGGGCTGGTTAATTAAAACACGTATAATATCAATCACCGAAAAGAACCATATATCCGCTTCTTCATCGTATATTCTACGAATTGGATATTGTTCAAATAATACAGAGGCAGGTATGTTCATTCAAATATCCTCGCATTCTTAGATCGTAGTTCGTAGTTCGTAGTTCGTAGATCGTAAATCGTAGTTCGTAGATCGTAGGGTTACTTGATGCTATAATTTTTTCCTGAGCGATTGTAACAATCTTAGCAGCATACGACCTATATCATCCGCCAGCTTCATCGCACCATCATACGCTGATGTTGCAATATATTTTCTATCATGCGCTAATATCAGTTGCGTTTCAAGCTCTGCAAGAGAACCACGGGCAATATCTACAAAGCGCGCAAACTCTGGTTTAGTGCCACGAACTACGAACTACGATATACGAACTACGATATACGATAACAACTACTCAAATATCCTAACCTCTTTTGGACGAACGAATACAGTATCGCCTTTCTTTATCGGCAATGAATCAACGATGTTTTTAGGAATTTCCGCTTGCAGAACTGTACCGTTTTTACGTTGTAAATCAAGCTTTACCAGCGGCCCGGCCGGGTTAGTATGAATTACCGTAACCGGAATATATTCATGATCATCATCAGGATTTTTTGCCACAAACATCTCATGCGGACGCGCAAATACACGCACCGGAGTTCCAAGCTTGGCAAGACGCGATTTCATTTGCTGGCGGCTGGCTTTGGCCGGAGTGAAGAGTTGCGGAATTTCATTATGAGCAAAGCCTGGCACAACTTTTTTTAAAGCGCCAACCAGCTCCGGATAGCGCGACAACCAGCTGGATTTTTGCGGCGGCGCTGATATGGCGCTGACAGTGATGATTTTTTCCGATTCCCACAGATCATCTTCCGCCAGATGCCATTTGCCTTTTTCATCTCTCCAGCCGGCAAATTCATTATAATTGCCGAGAAAATCATAAATAAAACCGTTCTTCGGAGCATGATATACTTCTTCCGGCGTGCCAACCTGCTCGATTTTTCCCTGATTCATCACTACCACGCGGTCAGAAACTTCCATCGCTTCTTCCTGATCATGCGTGACGAAAATGCTGGTAATATGCATATCGTCATGCAGACGGCGCAACCAGCGGCGCAATTCTTTCCGCACTTTAGCATCAAGCGCGCCGAACGGTTCATCGAGCAGCAGCAGCTTAGGCTCAACCGCCAGCGACCGCGCAAGGGCAACGCGCTGCCTTTGTCCGCCGGAAAGCTGGCTTGGATAACGATCATGAAAAGCGTCTAAATGAACCAGCGCCAGCAAATCCATAACTCGTTTATGAATCTGCCCAGGGCTAGGACGAACATCACGAGGACGAACGCGCAGGCCAAAAGCAACATTCTCAAAAACCGTCATATGCTTAAACAGCGCATAATGCTGGAACACAAAACCAACCTTGCGCTCCTTCACATGCAGATTGCTGGCTTCAATTCCGTCGATCATTACGCTGCCGGAATCAGCGCGTTCAAGGCCGGCAATTATCCGCAGCAATGTTGTTTTTCCGGAGCCGGAAGGACCAAGCAACGCCACCAGCTCACCGTCTTTTACGGTCAGATTTACGTCATTAATGGCGGCAAAAGCGCCAAAATTCTTCTTTATATTTTTTACTTCAATGCTCATTTTGTGAATTTACGTTCAATAATGGTTTTTAGCAAGAGCGTAACCAGCGCCAGCAAGGTTAAAATCGAGGCTACGGCGAAAGAGGCGGCAAAATTATATTCATTATAGAGAATTTCAACATGCAGTGGAATAGTGTTCGTTTCGCCTTTTATATGTCCGGAAACCACAGAAACCGCGCCAAATTCGCCCATTGCGCGCGCATTGCATAATAAAATTCCGTATAAAAGTCCCCACTTGATATTAGGCAGAGTAACGGAAAAAAACGTTCTGAGTCCTGAAGCGCCGAGCATAATCGCCGCCTCTTCTTCTTCAGTTCCCTGCTCTTCCATAAGCGGTATTAATTCACGCGCGACAAAAGGGAAAGTTACAAAAACCGTAGCAATAACAATGCCCGGCACGGCAAAAATAATCTGCAGATCATTTTCAATAAGCCAGCGGCCAAGAACGCTGTGTGCGCCAAAAAGCAGCACATAAATAAGGCCGGAAATTACCGGCGATACTGAAAATGGTAAATCTATGAAAGTAATCAGCAATTTCTTGCCGGCAAACTGAAATTTGGCAATTGCCCAACTCGCCGCAATTCCAAAAACCACATTAAGCGGCACAGCAATAGCGGCAACAAGGAAAGTCAGGCGAATTGCTGCTATTGCCTCAGGTTCAACCAAAGCGCTAAAATAGCTGCCTACGCCTTGCCGGAAAGCTTCAACAAAAACCGCAATAACCGGCAATAGAACAAGAATCGCCAGATAAAAGAGGCTCACTGCAATCAGCAATATTTTGTATTTATTTGCGCCAACTGCGCCAATTGCGCTAACTGAGGCTGTCATGATAAAATTCCTGATAAAATTCCTGCATTTTCTACAAACTGCTTTTTTATAAACTTCTTGCCTATTGTATAAACTTCTTGCCTAAAACATGATTTATGCGTATACAGCCGACAAAAAGCAAGCGGCAAAGCTAGTAAATAACAAAACTAGCAAACAAAAAGCTAGCAAACAAAAAAATAAATAGCGAAAGCAAAAATCAAGCAGGAGTTAAGTTATCATGAGCATACAGCGCACTTTTTCGATTATAAAGCCGGATGCTACCGCCAGAAATCTAACCGGAAAAATCAATGCTTTGTTTGAATCGCGCGGTCTGCGTATTGTCGCGCAGAAGCGTATTCGCCTTTCGCGGTTGCAGGCGCGGGAATTTTACAGCGTGCATAAAGAACGGCCTTTTTATGATGATCTGGTTGAATATATGGTTTCCGGTCCGGTTGTTGTGCAAGTTCTTGAAGGAGAAAATGCCGTCGCTCTTAACCGCGAAATAATGGGCGCTACTGATCCGGCAAAAGCTGCCGCTGGCACTATCCGTAAGGAATTTGGCGAGAGCATTGAGAGAAATGCCGCGCATGGTTCTGATTCGCTGGAAAATGCTGAAGCTGAGATACGTTTCTTTTTCAGCGGCGTTGAGATTGTCGGATAGAATTTCTCTGCTCAAGGCGCTGTTTTTCCTGTTGCCACTGGCTTGCGGTCATTTTTTGCAAATCATTAAGGCGAAGCTGTGCGCGCTCAATTGCCGCTTCGATGCTGGCAGGAGGGTTTTTAACGGCAATTTCCGGCGTTTTTCGCTCCTTATCCCACTCGTCCTGAGTAAGTTTCTGTAAATGAAGCAGGCGCTGTCTGGTTAGAAAACGCGCCTCTTCGAGAGTTTGTGGAATGTTATAAACATTGTCTTTAACTGCTGGCAAATTTGCCGAATGCCGCTGATTAGAGGCAGAATTTTCCTTATTCTGCCTGATGTTTTTATCCTGATTGTTTGGCGAGGTATTTGGTGGCTTATTGTGCGTTGTTTTAAATGCAGAACTATTATAAGCTTCCGGCAGCGCAAAACGCACCACCGCAATCGCCACCGCTATTGGAACAAGCAGAGCTGTTAACAACAATATTATACGTTTTTTCATTACCAGAGAAATTTTATGAATGAAATATGGCTTATTCGTAGCACATATGCCGGAAAAGATGAAGCTGTTTCCGCTGCACGCGTTTTACTTACAGAAAAACTGATCGCCTGCGCGAATATCAGCAGCAATAATACTGCCCTTTATCGCTGGGAAGGAACATTGCAGGAAGAAGCGGAAACTGTGTTGCTGGTAAAAACAATCCGCGCCAAGCTTGATCAGGCGATGAAATATATTAAAGAAACACACAGCTATCAGACTCCGGCAATAATCGCTTACAGAGTTGAAAAATCTGACGACGAATTTGCACAGTGGATAAAAAACGAGCTGTCTTGAAATGCCAAGCATTAATGATGATCAGCAAGCTTAAACACACCGCGTTTTACCATTATCCAGCCAGCAAGAACCGCCGCCGCAGTCAGCACAAATAACAAGCCAAGCAGGAAAAACGGCATAATCGGCAGCATTTTATTGGCAAGCTCGCCATAAACACAGACAAACAGGAACAACCACACCACATCAACAAAATGCCAGTACCAGGCAGCAAATTCTAAGCCTAAATGCTGCTTTGGCGTGAAATGTCCACCGCGCGCGCGAATCATGCACACCGCCAGAAACAATGTTCCGACTATAACGTGGAAACCATGAAATCCGGTCGCCATAAAGAAGGTTGAAGCATAAATTCCGTCTTTAAAGCCAAAAGCCGCATGTGAATATTCATAAGCCTGACAAGCGGTGAATAACACGCCGAGAAAAACTGTCCAGCCAAGGGCGGTTGCGGCCTCTTTCTGTCTGCCATGCAGCACGGCATAATGCGCCCAGGTTACAGTAGTTCCTGACAATAGCAGAATCAAAGTATTTAAAAACGGCAAATCCATAGGATCAAAAGGCACAATGCCTTTTGGCGGCCAGATGCCGTCTGCAATTGCCCAGACATCTTCCAGCGGCAATTTCGGCAACAGGCTGGCATTAAAAAACGCCCAGAAGAACGCCGCAAAAAACAAAATTTCCGAGACAATGAACAATGCCATGCCAATGCGGAGACCGCCGCTTACTTCTTTCGTATGCGCGTGGTCATGCATTCCTTCTTTTACCACATCCTTCCACCAGCCGAACATGGTATATAACACGCCAACAAGGCCAACAAGCGCAACTATTGCGCCCCACTTATGCTGATGAAAGGCAGCAGCGCCGCCAAAAGTCATAAAAAGCAAGGAAAATGCGCCGACAAAAGGCCAGGGACTTGGATTGACCAGATGATAAGGATGAGATTGTTTTGCCATAGAAAAACCTTTGTTAACAGTGTCTGATAGCTGACATAATCTGGTAGCTGATATAAGTAGCTGATATAAGTTGAGAGTTTCACTGTAAAATGTGATGGTAAATAAATAGATAACGAAATAAATAATTGCAATCAAAATAGACACAAAATAGACAAGCCTAGAATTTATCTTTTTATGACTAGTTTATGACCACTTCCGTACTGTTTCTCTGCACTGGCAATAGCTGCCGCAGCATTATGGCTGAGGCATTGCTTGCACATTTTGGAAAAGGTAGATTTACCTCACTCAGCGCCGGCAGTTTTCCAACCGGACATGTGCATCCGATGAGCCTTGAAACTCTCTCTCAGCGTGGAATTTCCACTGCCGGATATCGTAGCAAATCATGGAATGAATTTGCTGATTCGACTATAGATATAGTTATTACCGTTTGTGATAATGCCGCCGGAGAATCATGTCCGCTTTTTCAAGGCAACTGGATAAAGGCGCATTGGGGAGTTGCTGATCCGGCAAAATTCTCAGGCAGCGAGCAGGAAATTGCTGCTGAATTTTCACGCATCTGCGATATTCTGGAGAATCGTGTGAAAAAGCTGGTTGCGCTTGATATAAAAAACTTAAGCAGCGCCAATCTGCAGGAAGCTCTGGCAGATATCGGCAGATTGCCGTAATGCTGGCATAATATGAAAAGATGTTATGAACAAAATGCTATGAAAAACATAATATGAAAACATAATATGAAAACATAATATGAAAAACAGCTTTACCAGCAAATTGCTGGCGGAATTTATCGGAACTTATGCGCTGCTTTTTTTCGGATGCGGCAGTATTATCATCGACAGCGCCGCAACGCCGCTGGTTTTTGGCGCGATAGTAGCGATTATGATTTATACGCTCGGACATATTTCCGGAGCGCATTTTAATCCGGTAGTTACCATTGCCTTTGCCATAACCAAACATTTTCCACGGCGCGAAGTTTTGCCTTATTGCTTCGCACAGTTTTGCGGCGCGATTGCTGGCGTTGGCACGTTGGCGATTTTATTTCCGGAAGCTACAAATTTTGGCGCGACAATTCCGGCAGTTGCGTCCGGCAGTGCTTTTATCTGGGAAATGCTGCTGACATTTTTTCTGATGTTTGTGATCATGGCGGTGGCAACTGATACACGCGCAGAAGGAATAATGGCCGGATTTGCTATTGGCGGAATTGTGGCTTTGTGCGCTTTTACTGGCGGCGCGGCAACTGGCGCTTCAATGAATCCAGCGCGGACGCTTGCCCCTGCCCTGCTGGAAGGAAATTTTACCGGATTATGGTTGTATTTTACTGCGCCATTAGCAGGCGCTGTGCTTGGCGCGCTTATTTACCAGAAAATCCGCTGCGCCAATGACAATAATAAAACGGAGAATAATCAAACTGGCGGTTGTTGCTGAATTTTTATTGAAACTATCCAGCAACTGCGGAAATTCGATAAAATCCTTTGTAGAAACCGGCCTTGACATTAAACTCATATTTGCCGCTTTTGTTTTTCGGAATTGTTTTGCAAATATGTTTAATATCAAAATTCGGATAATAAGTCAGTATAGGCAGATCAATAAGCTTTTTAAGCACATAACCTTCTTCATGCTTGTCGAGTTTACGTTTTATTTTTCGATCAATTTTCCAGATTTCTCCTAACACTACATCTTTCTTTTTTCCTGTGTAATATAGCAAAGGATATGTTTCATCAGGCGCAAGATACAGCACATAGCCGCTTAGTTTTTTCTTGCGAATATATTTAGCGCCTTCCATATGTTTGTGCAGAATGCCGCCTTTTTTTAATGTTCCGTAAGCAAATATTTTCATAAGATTCTATATAATAATAATTCAAATTTTGTGATGATTAAATGATACTCTAAACCGCCATGACGTTCTCAGGATTATGCCGTTTAGCGTAATCCTGATGTGTGTGCGGTTTATGTTTGTCAGTATAGAAATTATCAGCCTTATCATTGCCGCGTACTATTTTATTATCGACATTTGCCAGCTCGTTCATATCAATGCCAAATTCGGCAAAAACCTGCTGCGGCTGATGTCCGGTTTTAATCTGCAAAGCCGCCTGCTTGACCTCTTTCATGTCGGCAGATTTGTTGGCAAGCTCTACAAAAGCAAGGCTTTCAGGAAATTTATCGAGCAAGCCAAAACCAGCCAGATAGATGAATTTGCCGATGGTGAAATTAGCCTCTTCTACGCGCTCATCATTGCCATAAGTCTGATTCATGAGGCTTGCGATACGCTCGGCAAGAAGCAACTGGCTTTTGCCCTCCGGCGAATCAGCATTTGGCCATTGATAATCTTTGTTCAAATGCTTGCGCTGCAAAGCCAGCAAACCTTTTATCCGCATGGAAGTTATTGATTGATTAGGATTTGCATTGTTATGATGAAGGTCAGAAGAAACCATCTCCTGCAAAGCATCAAAAAATGATTTATCGCGTAAATATCCTTCCGCCAGCAGATAAGCGCCAACTGCGCCAACTCCGGCATTGGCATTCGCGCCATATTCCGGCTTCAACTCTTTATAGCCTCTGAAAATCTGCCATGGAAAAAAGAAGCTGCCGGCAGTAGCAAGGCGCGCAGCAGTGCGCCGTAAATAAGCGCCGCGTGTTACTTTAAGCGCGGCATTTTCGCTTTTGGAAAAAATATCCCACAGCGTTACATCTTCTGGTTTTTTATCAAACTCATAAGCTACCGCTTCGGAATAAAGAGATTTTATGTCTTTAAACGTATTTCTGCTATAAAATCCCATTGCTGCAAGAAAGGTAAGTCCCATTCCGAAAGCAGCAAAGTTTCTGGAAAAATACCGCCCCATGCTTGGCTCTTTCCATGGCTTGCCAACAGAATGTGCCGATATTGCACCATCTTTTATGAGAGAGTCTCGTTTTTTTAGAAAATCAAAAGGATTTATTTCTTCAATCGCCAGCCAGAAATAGCGCGTGGCAATAAACGGCGCGATCAGCTTCATAAACGGCGAATCATAACGCTCAGGAACGCTGATTTCAGGGCGCACTACTGGCTTTGTTTTTCGATCATCATTAGCATGATCTTTTTTCTCGGAATTAATTTCCGCCTCTACCATATAAGCTCACTTTTTAGTCGCGCTGCTTTATTATACTCTGGACAGTCTTATCCACTGTCAATTCTAGCATTTTCCTTGATTGTGATACATAATAGTATCATGAAGATTTCATGACAGCTCTGCATTCGCAACATGCCTTAAAAGCAAGTTACTGATTTTGCTTGAAAAATGTATATGAAAGGGTGATTGTTTTTATATCTCTGGTTTCCGGATCACGCAATATTTCCGGATCAATATAAAAAGATACTGGCATATAGACGCGCTGCTTGCTGCCAAGAGTCTGTTTCTCAAAACAAAAACAATGTATTTTGACAAAATAAGCGCCAGCGCTATGCGGCACAACATTATAAACCGCATGTCCGGCAACTGGCTTATTATCAATGTTTTCCGCGATATAATGCGCGAGCGATTGCTCTCCTGGCTTTACGCGCATCTGGAGAATTTCCGGCGTGAATTTCCAGGGCAGGTTTTTATCAATATCAGCGTTAAAACGCACGGTTATTTCCTGCCCTGCAGCATTTTCCACCGCGCCAGGAGCTTTGCTTCCTTCTTTAGTAGCGCCGCCAAAGCCAGTTACCGCGCAAAACAGGCGGTATAGCGGCACTGAAGCATAGGAAAAGCCAAGCATCGCCACCGCTAGAAAAGCTGCATTCAACGCCAAGCGCAAATTCTTAGACATATAAAATTTCTATTTCCAAAATCCCATTCGCATTAGAGAAATAGCGTATATAAGAACGGTAATAGCTACCATAACCAACAGCAGGAGATGGTTTTTACGTTTTTGTTGGTTATGTCTTTCACTGTGTGGCATTGCGGTAAAATAGATAAATTATTTATCTTCTTCTGTGTTTTTATTGCGGCGAACAAAGTCTAAAATCAACAGCAACAGCAGAGTAAACAAGCTGCCTAGCACAAAGCTGCCGCCCATTAGATACACTGTACGCTCAGATAATTCAACAAGAAGCGCAGCATCTTCAGGTGAGAATTTATCCATAAAAAAATCCTTCAGTTGTAAATGAAAAGAAACGCTGTCTGAATCAAACCTGAATCAGCCAAGAATCAACCATTAAAGCTGTAAACAGAAAAAATAAATAAAAGATTGAGAAGCCGAAAGTTTTCTTTGCCCACTTATCGCCGGAATCAAAAATAACTCTGATTATGTGATATAAAAACACTATTCCCAGCGTAAAAGCCGCCGCTGCGTAAAGATTTCCGGCTAAAGACAGCAGGCTAGGAAAAAGAGTCACCGCAAAAAGCGCAATCGTATAAACCAGCATTTGTAATTTAGTGTTGCGCGCTCCGGCAACCACCGGCAACATCGGAATTCCGGCCTTGGCATAATCACCGCTGCGAAACAGCGCCAGCGCCCAGAAATGCGGCGGCGTCCACAGAAATATGATCGAAAACAGAATAAAGGCCAGCAACGAAACATCGCCACTTACCGCCGCATAGCCAATCATCGGCGGAAAAGCTCCCGCCGCGCCGCCAATTACAATATTCTGCGGCGTTCGGCGCTTAAGCCACATCGTATATATCACCGCATAAAAGAAAATGGCGAAAGCAAGAATGAAGGAAGCCACCCAGTTTACCGCCAGCCCGATAATCATCACCGCCAATGCCGCCAGAAATAATCCCAGCGCCAGCGCATCATCCGCCGCCACTCTTCCCGCCGGCACTGGCCGTGCTGATGTCCGCGCCATAATTGCATCTATATCACGATCATACCACATGTTAATCGCAGCGCCAGCACCACTTCCCAGCGCAATAGAAAGCAAAGTCAGAATATACTGAAACAGATTAATACTGCCCGGCGCGACCACCATTCCCGCCAGTCCGGTAAAAACCACCAGCGACATCACCCCCGGCTTAAGCAGCCGAATATAATCAGTAATAGAGGAAGAATATTCGCAGTCAGGCGATAAAGAAGCGTAAGTCATTAAATAAACCACAG
>CAZFJN010000040.1:2290-17382 GCA_964519595.1 uncultured Rickettsiales bacterium | reverse complement strand
AGCAGGCTTTCGAAAATTGCTCTGCCGTCTATTCCGCCTAAGATTTGCTCGGAATGTCTTTCCGGATGCGGCATCATGCCAAGGACATTGAATTTTTCGTTAATGATTCCGGCTATGTCCGCGCGTGAACCATTTGGATTATTTTTATATTTGAATATTATCTGACCATTATTCTGAAGTCGCGCAATCGTTTCGTCATCAGCGAAATAATTTCCGTCATGATGCGCGACTGGAACGGAAATAAGCTGAGATTTTGCATAGTTTCTGGTAAAAGCGGTTTGATTATTTTCAACTATCAGCTCAGTTTCACGGCAGATGAATTTAAGTCCACTGTTGCGTAATAATATTCCTGGTAACAAACCTGATTCAGTTAGAATCTGAAAGCCGTTGCAGATTCCCAGAACATATCCGCCGCGCGCCGCATGGCTTTTAATTTCGCGCATAATTGGAGAATGTGCGGCCATAGCGCCAGAGCGCAGATAATCACCATATGAGAAACCGCCGGGAATATAAACCAGATCAACCTTCGGCAATTCATCAGCGCGATGCCACACGGCAACAGGATTCAGGCCAAGAGCCTCAAGAACCGTGAAGCCATCTCGATCACAATTAGAGCCGGGAAAAGTTATAACAGCCGATTTCATAGCAACGATAATCAATAATCATTATGTTGATTCATAATAGCTCATAACGATAATTTTCAACCACAGTGTTGGCAAGCAGAGATGAGCATATTTTATCGAGCATAGCTTCTGCTTTTTGGCGATCTGATTCTTTGATTGAAAGCTCGATATATTTTCCTTGCCGCACATCAGCTATTTCAGAAAATCCCATATTGGACAAAGCTCCCTCGATTGCCTTGCCTTGCGGATCAAGTACGCCATTTTTAAGAGTTATATGCACTTTTGCTTTCATAGATTTTACCACAGTAAATTATCTCTATTCTTAATTATTATTCACTATTCTTCACTATTCTTTTTAGATTTTTCTTTGCTTCCCTTCGGCGCACGCGGATCAACCTCAATTACATAGCTTGGTTCATTTTCCGATTGCGGCAGAATTCCAAGGCGATGCGCTACTTCGCAATAAGCCTCTTCAACACTGCCAAGATCCTGCCGGAAACGATCCTTATCAAGGCGATAGCCGGTTTTAATATCCCACAGGCGGCAATTATCAGGGCTTATTTCGTCAGCCAGAATAAGATATTCACGATCATTCTCAAGAACTCGGCCAAATTCTAGCTTGAAATCAACCAGCCGAATGCCAATTCCCATAAATAATCCAGATAAAAAATCATTTATCCGGAAACTCATCATCCTTATATCATCCATTTCATGAGGAGATGCCCAGCCGAAAGAAAAAATATGATCTTCCGCAACAAAAGGATCACCAAGCGCATCGTTTTTGTAGCAATATTCAATCAGCGGATGACCAAGAGCCTTGCCTTCCGTCGCGCCAAAACGTTTGGCAAAACTTCCTGCCGCCACGTTGCGAACAATAACTTCAAGCGGCACAATCTGCACAGCGCGCACCAGCTGTTCGCGCATATTAATTCTTCTGATGAAATGAGTTGGCACGCCAATTTCAGAAATGCGCGTCATCAGATAAGCAGAAATGCGATTATTCATCACGCCTTTGCCGTTGATTACGCCTTTTTTCTGGTTGTTGAAAGCAGTGGCGTCATCTTTAAAATGCTGAATAAGCGTACCAGGTTCAGGACCTTCAAATAGCTGTTTTGCCTTGCCTTCATAAATAGGTTTTCGGGACGCCATAGAAAATATCTTCCGTTGTTTTATTTGCATTGTAGTAGTTCTTGCGTGTTGTTAAAGCTGCTCTATACTGAGTGAATATTGCACTTTATACTGAACTTTATACTGAACTTAATATTGAACTAAGCATAGAATGAAACAAGATATAATCTGTTGATAATAACATGTATAGGAGAAAATATGGCTAACTTTGATGATCGTCAGAAAGCATTTGAAACTAAATTCGTTCTTGATGCTGAATTAGAGTTTAAAATCAATGCCCGCCGCAATAAGCTGCTCGGCTTATGGGCGGCTGAAAAACTAGGAAAAAATGGCTCAGAGGCTGAGCAATATGCCAAGGATGTAGTCATGGCGGATATGGAAAAAAGCGGCGATGAAGACATAATTGACAAGCTGTTTAAGGATTTTGGCCGCGCTGGCCTTACCATTCATATCAGTGAAATAGAGCAGCAGATTGCTGATTTAGCGCCTGTTGCCCGCAAGCAGCTTATGGAAGGCAAATAGCAGGCAATAAATAGCCAATAAGCAGCAAATAAATAGCCAATAAACAGCTAGTAAAACAGCCAAGAAACAGCCCAGAAAAGGCGATAATTTGAAAATACTCGCTTCTCCTTCACCTAATTGCAACAGCCGCGATGTTCATGTTGTTGATATGCTGGTTCTGCATTACACAGACATGGTTTCCGCTGCTGATGCTATTGGCCGCCTTTGTGATCCTAAGGCTGAGGTAAGCGCGCATTATCTGGTTGATGAAGAGGGGGCAATTTACCGTCTGGTCGATGAGAAGTTGCGCGCCTGGCACGCCGGAAAAAGCTATTGGCGCGGCAACAGCAATATAAATCAGCGCTCTATAGGAATTGAAATAGCCAATCCAGGACATCGTTTTGGTTATCGTAATTTTCCTAAAGAGCAGATGCACAGCGTTATGGAATTATGCGCGGACATTCTATCGCGTCATAATATTCCAGCGCGTAATATTGTCGGACATTCCGACATCGCGCCAATGCGGAAAAAAGACCCTGGCGAGCTGTTTAACTGGAAAATGCTCGCTGAAAATGGAATAGGATTATGGCCGGATAAAGATTCAGCAAAGCAGATAAAAACCGAAAACCAAGAAAACCAAGAAAACAAAACAGCTCATGCCATAGATGATGCTATAAAAAAACTATCCACTTTCGGCTATGATATTTCTGACCCTGCCAGCACCATAACCGCCTTCCAACGCCATTACCGCCAAAATCTCCTCAACGGCAAATGGGACGATGAATGCGAACAAATAATCAATAACCTGCTTTATAAATTGTGATCCTTGCGCCTACTTCATAGAAATTGTTTGTAACAATTATCTTTCCTGTAACTATTGCCTGTAACTATTGCTGGACTATGTGTGGTTATAATTATAACTTGTCTTTTGCCAGATGGCTGGATGGTCGCTTTTTTATATTTTACTTGTTATTTTATAAGGGAGAGGAAAGTCCGGACTCCACGAAGCAGGGTGGCGGGTAACGCCCGCCGAGGGTAACCTCAGGGAAAGTGCAACAGAAAATAAACCGCCACGCCGTAGCTTTAGCGAAGGATGGTAAGGGTGAAATGGTGCGGCCAAAGGCGCAAGCCGGAAGCTTAATGTAAGAGCGCACCGCGCTTCTGGTAACAGAGGCGGCATGGCAAACCCCGCCCGGAGCAAGACCAAATAGGGAAGGAAGTGCGCTTCGCACGTTTGACCTTCCGGGTAGGTTGCTTGAGGCGGTTGGCAACAACCGTCCCAGATGAATGGCTATCTTAAACAGAACCCGGCTTACAGGCCGTCTGGCTTTTGATAATTGTGCTTTTGTTTATTGCACTTTTATTTGTTTATAGTGATTAGTTACAGTGTTTTTATATTGTTTTTATGGTGTCTTTTTTATCCAGATATAAATTATCAGAATATAAAAACCATTGGCCGTTATTGTTTTTAGTTTTGCTCGGACTTTACAATGCATTCGGCAATGTTTTCATACAGGATGATGCTTATATTTCCTATAATTATGCCAAATGGTTTTCACGCGGCTATGGTTTAGTGTGGTATCCTGGTTCTAGTGAATTTGGCTTTACCAGCTTTTTTTATAGTTTGATGATTGGCGTAGCGATGGTGTTTGCTATTCCGCCGGAATTTGCCTCGAATACTATCAATATGGCGAGTTTTATGGCTTGTCTGGTGCTTGTTTATCAGCTGGCCAGAATTGTGCTTGGTTCTTCATTTCCGGCGCTGATTACGGTTCTTTTACTGGCAACTCATCACAGCTTCACCGCTTATGCAACTGGCGGCTTGGAGACAATGTGGACGAGTTTTTTAATTCTGGCCTTTTATTGGCGCGTGCTGACGCTTGAAGAAGGTAGCGCAGAAAAAAATACAGAAAAAAATACAGAAAAAGAATCAGAAAAAAATGCACAAAGAAATTATCTTATAATTGGCACTGTCGCAGCTCTTGCGCTGCTTTCGCGGCTGGATAGCGCAGTTTTGTTATTTCCCGGTTATGTTTATCTGCTATATCGCGCCGCCCTTATTTCTGTCTCTATTGATGATGGTCTTAAACGTATTTTTCCGGCTATTATTATTCCTGCCGCTACCACGATTGGTTTTCTGATTGTCTGTTATCTGGCTTATGGCAATGCGCTGCCGAATAGTTTTTACATCAAAATGCCCGGCTCTGAAAGCATGGCGAAATATGGTCTGCGCTATTTGTGGCTGTATAATATTTTACATATGTATCTGCCGCTATTTGTGCCGTTGCTGATTATTTATTTTTTCGCCGGACGTGGTTTTTTTAGGCGGCTTGGCGGGCAGGCATTGCTCCTTGCGACAACTCTGCTGCTGTGGATTTTTTATATCATCTATGTTGGCGGCGATTTTATGGAATTCCGCTTTCTGGTTTCTGTATTGCCTTTTTATTATATTGTGGTGATCAGGCTGATTCAGGCACTGCTGCCAAAATATATTACGCTGACAATAATTGCCGTTACCGGCGCATTTTTGCTTGGTAATTTCACACATTCAATACCAAGAGTTGATCTTAATCCTGCTGTGAATATCAAACATTTTTATAAATATGGTGTTAAACCAACAGAAATTCTTGACATGGAAGTTAATGAAAAACCTGTTAACTGGAAAGTCGTTGGCAAAAAACTACGCGAATTATTTTATACTGGCAATGATTCTGACGTAAAAATTGCAATGACGGCGGCAGGAGCGATCGCCTATTTCTCTGATTTGCATACTATTGACCAGCTCGGCCTTAATACACGCGCTGTTCTTTATAATTATAAGCAATTTACCAACCTTCCCGGACATAATATTCGTGTGACAAATGACTATATGACACAAATTGGCGTGAATATAGTGGTTGATCATCCGGTTTATTTTCAAAAGGTAATGCATTGCCAGAATGATGTAAATTTCGCCGCGCATGTTCCAATTAACAATGTAAGAAAACTTTATATTCCCTTGAATAAACGATATTTACTTGTGTATTATCTTACGCCACATGCCAGAATTGATGAGCTTATTGCACAAAGGAAAATATTTCCCTGCAGAAAATAACAGCGTAAAGAATGGCAAATTAACAGCGTAAAAAATGACAAAATGACAATAAGAGACAATAAGAAACAACAACAAAAAATAACAACAAAGATCATAAATCATGCACACATATCGCACACATAACTGTAATCAACTTTCAAAAGCTGACGTTGGAAAAACGGCAAAGCTCTCCGGCTGGATTCATCGCGTGCGTGATCATGGGCAGCTTGTTTTTGTTGATCTGCGTGATCATTACGGCATTACGCAGCTGGTTGCAACTGAAGGCAAGGAAGGTTTTGCTGAGCTTTCCGCAGTTCGTCTGGAAAGTGTGATTACGGTTGCTGGCAAGGTGGTGGCGCGTAGTGCGGAAACAATAAACAAGGAAATTGCAACTGGCGAGATAGAGCTGGCAGTTGAGAGTTTTCATCTTGAATCAACCGCTGATCCACTGCCGCTGCAAATAAACGCCGAGCGTGAACAGCCGGAAGAAACACGCCTTAAATATCGTTTTCTTGATCTGCGCCGCGAGAAACTTCATCGCAACATAATGCTGCGTTCACAAGTTATTTCCAGCCTGCGTCGGCGCATGAATGAGAGTGGTTTTAATGAATTTCAGACGCCGATTTTAACCGCCAGCTCTCCGGAAGGCGCGCGCGATTATCTTGTTCCTTCGCGGATTCATCCGGGAAAATTTTATGCTCTGCCGCAAGCGCCGCAGCAGTTTAAACAATTGCTGATGGTCTCCGGCTTTGATCGCTATTTCCAGATAGCTCCTTGTTTCCGTGATGAAGATGGCCGTGCTGATCGCAGTCCTGGCGAGTTTTATCAGCTTGATGTTGAGATGAGTTTTGTCACTCAGGATGATGTTTTTGCAGCAATTGAGCCAGTTTTAGAAGGAGTATTCAAGGAATTCGCCAACGGCAAATCAGTAACTTCCGCGCCATTTCCGCGCATAACTTATAAAGAATCAATGCTGAAATATGGTAGCGACAAACCAGATTTACGCAATCCTTTAATAATTGCCGATGCTACGGAAATATGGCGTGGTTCCGGCTTTGGAATTTTCAATAAAATTATTGATTCAGGCGGAATAATCCGCGCTATTCCAGCGCCAAATTGCGCGGAAAAACCACGCAGCTTTTTTGATAATATGATAGAATTCGCCAAAATTCAGGGAGCGCAAGGCCTTGCTTATATAATATTTGATTCCGGCGGCGAGGCCAAAGGCCCTATTGCTAAGTTTTTATCAGCTGAAAAATTATCTGAATTGAAAAAAATTGCCGAAATCAAAGACGGTGATGCGGTGTTCTTCTCATCAGGAAATGAGCTGGCGGCAAGCAAAATCGCCGGCGCAGTTCGCACGCAGCTTGGCGGCGAACTTGGCCTTATTGAACAAAATATCTTCAAATTCCTCTGGGTTGTTGATTTTCCTTATTTTGAATATGATGAAGAGGAGAAAAAAACCATCTTTTCACATAATCCTTTCTCAATGCCGCAGGGCGGAATGGAATCTCTGCTTAATAAAAATCCACTGGATATTCTGGCTTATCAATATGACATTGTTTGCAATGGCGTTGAGCTTTCCAGCGGCGCAATTCGTAATCACAAGCCGGAAATCATGTATAAAGCCTTTGAAATAGCCGGTTACGGCGCGGAAGTTGTTGATAAAAAATTCGGCGGTATGATCAGCGCATTTAAATTCGGAGCGCCGCCGCATGGAGGATTAGCGCCGGGAATTGACCGTATGGTAATGCTCCTTGCTGATGAGCCGAATATTCGCGAGGTAATCGCCTTTCCGATGAATCAGAAAGCCGAGGATCTGCTGATGCAAGCGCCGAATGTGGCAGAAGAAAAACATCTGCGCGAACTTAATCTGCAACTATCGCCAAAAGCGCTGAAAGCACTGGCAGAGGAGAAAGAGAAAGGCGCGGCACAATGATGGAAATATCATCACATAAGGAAGAATTATGGCAAATAATCAAATTAAATAATCATCACATCAAATATAGATTAGCTTCTATAGAAGATCATGTGCCTGATGCGATTGACGAGGGAATGAAAACTGTGAAAGCAGAAAAAGAAGAGAAAGCAAAAAAAGCAGGAAAAACTCAGAGTAATGAATCATGAAAATAGCACTTTTGCAGCTTAATTCCGGCTCTGATATTGAAAAAAATATCGCCGCTATTTATCCTTTAGTTGCCGACGCCGCCGCGCAGAAAGCGCAGCTGGTTGCCATGCCGGAAAACTGCTTTTTAATGGAAGATCATGGTAAGGAACGCTCTTTGAATATTCACTATGATCAGGAAAATCATCCGGGAATATTAGCAGCGCGCAACTGGGCAAAAGAGCTTAATTTATCAATTTTAATTGGCTCAGTAAATATAGCGGAAAATATAGCGGAATCTTCGGCAGAATCCGGAAAATCAGTAAAATCTTATAATCGTTCGCTGCTGCTTAATCCGCATGGCGAAATAACCGCGCAATATGATAAAATACACTTGTTTGATGTTGATGTTCCCGGCGACCGCAGTTACCGAGAATCAGATAAAATTCTCGCCGGCAGTAAAGCTGTTGTCGCACCACTATTTCCAACCATCAACCATCAACCATCAACCATCAACCTCTTACTTAACCAGCAACCAGCAACCATCAACCAGCAACCACTATTAGGCCTTACAATCTGCTATGATCTGCGTTTTCCGCAGCTTTACCGCCATCTGGCCAAAGCAGGCGCGAAAATAATCGCCGTTCCTGCTGCATTTACTAAAATTACCGGCGAGGCACACTGGCATGTATTATTGCGCGCGCGGGCGATTGAAAATGGCTGTTTTATTATCGCTCCGGCGCAAACAGGAATTCATTCCGGCAAACGCGAAACATATGGCCACTCGCTGGTGGTAAATCCCTGGGGAGAAGTCCTCGCCGATAGCGGCGTTGAAACAGGAATCTCAGTGGTGGAAATTGATTTAAGCGAATCTGACAAAGTACGCGAGCTGCTGCCAAGCTTAAAGCATGATCATGATTTCTTGCCAACCAGCGCATAGTTAACGCTTAGATCATTCATGTCCCAGCGCCATTTGAATGTCAGCTTGTTCATAATCATGCCGCGCATGTCAGTTATTTCAACGCTGTTTTTTTCAAGCTCATAAACCAGCTCATGCGGACGCACAAATTTCTTCCAGCTATGTGTTCCAATTGGCAGCCAGCGTAATATATATTCAGCGCCGATTATCGCCAGCGCGAATGATCTGGCGGTGCGATTGATAGTTGACATGAAAATAAGTCCGCCCGGCTTTACCAGCTTGCAACAAGCCTCCACAAAAGCCGGAATATCAGCAACATGTTCAACTATTTCCAGCGCAATAACAACATCAAACTGTTGCTGCATATTTTCCGCGCTTGTGCAAAGATAATTAATCGTAAGGCCGGATTTTTCCGCATGAAGCTGCGCGGTTTTTATATTTTTTTCGGAAGCGTCAATCGCCGTAACACTAGCGCCAAGCCGCGCCATTGGCTCGGAAATTAAACCACCACCGCAGCCAATGTCGAGTAGAGTTATGTTTGTAAGTGGTTTAAGGTTTAAGGTTGAAGGTTTAAGGTTTAAGGTTGAAAGTGGTTGCTTGTTGAGTTTTTTTATATTTTCTAAAATCCATTCAATCCGCAGCGGATTTATTCTATGTAAAGGCGCGAATTTACCGTTCTCATTCCACCATTCATCGGCAATACGTGAGAAACGCTCAATTTCTTCCGGATCAATAGTTTTTGCTATTTTTGCTTGGTTTTCCATTCAAGCGGTTATAGTCTTATTGTAAGGAGAAGGAAAGAGATGCTTGCAGATTTTTTAAACATTGCGATGCGAAAGCTTTTTAGCCTTGAACCAGGCTGGCACAAGCAGATTGATATTGTGCAAAACAACTACGCGCTTGGTCATAAAATGCTTAAGCAAGGAAAATATAATGATGCGCTATGGCGACTCAAGCTGGTTTTATTGATAAATGACAAACATACAGGCGCTTTACTTGATCTGGCCAGAGTTTATGTCGCCACCAAAAACCGCAATTTGGCAGAAGCGACAGTGAATAAATTGCTGCGTATTGATAGCGCAAATGGCGAAGCAGCGGCGCTTAAAAGAATTCTTGCCGCCGGAAAAGACATCTCGATAAAAGATATTTCGATAAAAGACCTCTCGATAAAAGATAAGGCGATAAATAATATAACCGCCGCCGCCTTTACTATTGAACAGGAATTTGAGGCAAAGAAACTCTACGATATTCACAAAAAATGCTTTCCGATTTACTGGAAAGAAAAAGAGATTTCTGACATGCTGCTGGTTTCCGGAACAAAGGCCTGGCTTGCTGCGGCTGATTCTCCGACTGGAATGGTTATTACGCGTATGCAGTTTGAGCAGGCGGAAATTCTAACCATTGCCGTTTTGCCTGATTTCCAGAATAATGGAATTGCCAGAATGCTGATGAATGAAGCTGAAAAAGATCTCCGCGCCGCCGGAGTGAAAAAAATATTTCTCGAAGTGGCGGAAAACAACAAATCAGCATATGCTTTATACCTCAAAATCGGCTATCAGGAAACAAAGCGCCGCAAGGCTTATTATAAACAAGCCGACAACAATTTTGTTGATGCTATTGTAATGTGCAAAGAATTTAGCTAATAGATGTACCATAAAAACCAGAAGTATGACTCTTATTGTCCAAAAATTTGGCGGAACTTCAGTTGCGAATATTGAGCGAATTCGCAATGTAGCGTTGCGCGTTAAAAAAGAGCTGGCAGCCGGAAATAAAGTCGTAGTCGCAGTTTCCGCTATGTCCGGAGTCACTAATCAGCTGGTTGGTTTTGTTCAGGAATTGTCACGACTTGATAGCGATATCGCCTGGGAAGAATATGATCAGGTAGTTTCTTCCGGCGAGCAGGTTACTTGCGGATTATTGTCGCTGGCCTTGAATGAAATAGGAATTAAGGCGCAATCATTCACCGGCTGGCAGATTCCGCTGCTGACTGATAAATCACACGGCAAAGCGCGTATTGAATCAATTGATCCGGCGCGGATTAATGCAGTGCTTGCTGCTGGCAAAGTCGCGGTTATCGCAGGATTTCAGGGCGTTGACAGCAACGGCAGAATCTCAACATTAGGGCGCGGCGGTTCTGATACTTCGGCAGTCGCGCTGGCGGCAGCTTTGCAAGCTGATCGCTGCGATATCTATACTGATGTTGACGGCGTATATACAACTGATCCGCGCATTGTGAAAGAAGCGCGAAAACTTGATAAAATAGCTTATGAAGAGATGCTTGAACTGGCCAGCCTCGGCGCGAAAGTCCTGCAAACGCGCTCGGTGGAAATGGCAATGAATCATAATGTCGTCGTTCAGGTTCTCAGCAGCTTTGAAGATAAACCAGGAACGTTATTAGTCAGCGAGGAGGAAATTGTGGAAAAAAGAAATGTAACAGGAATCGCCTATTCGCGTGATGATGCGCGCCTCACAATTACCTCTATCGCCAACATTCCCGGCATGGTCGCGGCATTATTTGGTCCGCTGTCAGAGGCGGGAATAAATGTTGATATGATCGTCCAGAACATAACCGAAGACGGCAAATCAACAGACATCACCTTCACCGTGCCAAAAGGTGATCTTGAACGCGCGCTGGCAGTGGTGGAAAAAGCCAGAAACATTCTTAAATATAAATCCGCACATGCCGACAAAAACGTAGCAAAAGTCTCGGCAGTAGGCGTTGGAATGCGCTCTCACACAGGCGTAGCGCAAACCATGTTCAAAGCGCTTGCTGATAAAAATATCAATATTCTGGTAATCTCAACATCAGAAATAAAAATCAGCATACTAATCGCCGAGGAATATATGGAACTGGCAGTCAGAGCCTTGCATTCAGCATTTGAATTGGAGGGATGACAAGGCAACCCCCTTACTTACCAGCAACCAGCAACCATCATCCTACGCCAAGGCTTCGGATGACAGGTCATACGCCAAGGCTTCGGATGACAGGTCATACGCCAAGGCTTCGGATGACAAGGCAACCATCAACTATCAACCATAAACCATAAACCACTTAACCATGACCACACAATACGCCAGTTTTGCCAGGCGTTTTATTGCTGCTGGTTAAGTGCTTCTTTTTTATTATCGCGCATTGCCTGTTTGTGTTCCCTTGGATTTTCCATCAAAAACATTATCTACGTAACCACTGATTTTTTCTGCTGTCACAAAATCATCTGCTTTTGGCATTAATTCAGGCATTAATTCCCGGTAACTCTCAATCTCTGTTTTTAGTTCACCAACATCCAATGATTTTATCCCATTTAAAACACTGAAATAAGCAGTTTCCCTAGCTTGCACTTTCTCTTTAGCTTCTTCTGGAGAATCAGCATTGATTTCTGTTTGAAGACTTGCTCGCATCAGAATAGGAAGAAACGGCATCTCGCCACTTGTGATTTTGCTGGTGAGATATTCTTTCATCTCTGCTTTTAGAGCTTCTCGTTCCGCTTTTTCTCTTTCATCTTGCTCATCTTGCTTAAGAAGTTTTTCTGTTCTTTTCTTTATTTTCTTACTGTCTTTCGGCACTCGATTCGCATGTTTAGCAGCATCTTCTTCCCCTTTAATTTTCTTAGCTGGAACGCCAATATTTATCGCCGCTCTTGTTATATTTTCTTCTGAGAGTAATAGCTTTGCCAGTTCACGCGAAAATTTGGCTTTTGCTTTCTCTTCTTCGCTAGCTTCTGCAAGAGCAAGAGTCTCCTCACTACGTACATCAAGATCCGCAGCCAAATCCCTAATCCCTGCGGCAAGAATCTTTGCTTTGGCAGGTAAATCATTATTTCTAGGAAGATTGCCAGATTGTTCTTCTAAAATCCTGACAATCGACTCAGTGCGATCATCAAGTGGAGATTGTCTTTTTTTTGCTTCCTCTTTTCTCGTACTTTCTACTTTTTGCTTTCTAGCACGATCTTCTGCTGCTTTTGCTTTTGCTTCTTGCATTCTTTGCTGCTGTAGCCTTGTTTCTTCTGCTCTTGCAGCTTCAGCAGCTTTTTGATCTTCTATTGATTTTATTAATTTATTAACTTGTCTTAGAGCATCTATGTAACTATCACGTTGTACAGTAAAAACCACATCTGCACCTGCACCTGCTGAATATATATTTCGCAAATATGATATAAAATCTTTTTTTAGATTAGAAGCAGTTGTATATATTGCCTCCTGCAGTGATGCTATTGGCATTGCTGGTAACGTAATTAGTGCAGTATTTTCTTCAGTTGTATAATAAATTGTGTCTTTAGCTTTGGCATTTACCAAAAGATCGCCGAGCTTATCGAGAGACATGTATAAACTGTTCTGTTTAAAGGTAGAATTGTAACTAATTTTACTTGTATCAACCTCTAAACAGAGTTGAATTTTTGTAATATTTCTGGGTACATCAGTTGCTCGCTGTAAATCATCTAGTGTCTCTGTCAGAATTCTAAGAATATTTACTGTATTAAGTAGCGGATTCTGATTAAAAACCATTTTCTTTTCTAGCGGTAATGTACCAGCTGGACTTTTTAGCGGTAATATGTCCATATTCACCCTCGAATTAAAATAATATTATTTAGGCTGTAAACTGTAACATAAACATTGTTATCTGTCTATAAAATTAATGATTAATTAATCTTAGTTAAGACACCGGAACAGTAGAAAATTATGATTTAACAATTATATGTCAAAGAAAGGCTGGTTGACTTGTTATCCGAAGCCTTGGCGTTGCTTATCCAGCAACAAGCCGCAGGCGATAACCAAGCGCACTAACAATTTTAAGTATAGTCGCGAAGTCAGGCTTAACTTTTCCTGAAAAAGTGCGGTACAGGCCTTCACGTGTAAGTCCTGTATCTTTGGCGAGCTGTGTCATGCCGCGAGCGCGAGCAACATTACCAAGTGCCTTGGCGATAAAAGCAGGATCATCGCCGGCTTCTTCAAAACATACATCAAGATAAGCTGCAATTTGTTTTTCAGTTTTCAGAAACTCAGTAGAATCCCAGAGCTTATATCCTTTTGGCATTTTCATAAATTATCTCCATTGTTGTGCCAATTGTTTGGCCTTTTTTATATCTTTTGCCTGATTTGATTTATCGCCACCTGCTAACATAACTACAACTATTTTAGCAATTTGAATGAAATACAGCCGATAACCAGCACCATAGTGAATACGCGCTTCGCTTATACCTTCACCAACTGGCTTTACATCACCAAAATTGCCACATTCAATTCTATCTAGACGAACCTGAATAATAGTCTGCAACTTAAAGTCTTTAATGGAGGAATGCCATTTTATAAACTCAGGGCTGCGGATAATTTGAATCATAATCAGATTATAAACTGTAGATCAGATAATGTAAACTACAAATTACAATGCAATTTCAATTCTTGAGGTGCAATAGCTATACAAGGGTTAAGAGGTTGTTTGATTTTAGTTGTTTATGACAGACAAAATTGATAATTTTAAAAAACTTCGTGTTTGGCAATTAGCAGTTGATTTGGAAAATAATATATGATGAATTTTATAAATGAAGATCCAGAAACTAATGCTGTGGTTTCTAAGGTATCTATAGATGATGGAAGAAAGCTATTGAAAATAACATCGTCAGAACCGATGAATTTGTCTCAAAGATTACGTTGGGGGGGGGTAGACAACACACTTAACGATCAAAATCCTTATATTGTCGATATACCACTTGATAAAATGAGAGTTACTCTTGGTTTCTTACTAGAAGCTTCATTGATAAATAGCGAGTTTTTCTCAGAAATACACAGATCAATACGCTCCAGAGGTAGATGATATAAACTTAACCAGCAACCACCATCATCCTACGCCAAGGCTTCGGATGGCAATGCAACCATCAACTATCAACCATCGACCATAAACCACTTACCAGCAACCACTTAACCATGACCACACAATATTCCAGTTTTGGCAGGCGTTTTATTGCTGCAATAGTTGATGTGGTGATATTTTTGTTATTGTTTTTTATTGCGGCTCTTGTCGCTCAGGATGGATTTTTCAGCTTTTTTGAGCGAGAAGATGGGCATTTAAAAATGCCGTTTTTGCTCGCATTTTTATATGCCTTCTCCATGATATATAGCGCCACGTTCACCGCCTCTAAATGGCAGGCAATTCCTGGCAAAAAATTGCTTGGCATTAAAATAGGCGATTTAAATGGCAACCGCATATCTTTTTTCATTGCCTGCAGTAGGTTCTTTTTCAAGTTTTTGCCAATCGCGGTTATTATCTTATGTGATCTTGCGGCTTATCTCTGGCAATCAGTGGCCTTTACCAGAATATATTTTTATGTATTGCCTTTACTATTTCTAGCGCAATTTTTCTGGCCGTTGCCAGCTTTGCTGAGCAGAGATAAGCGTTCTGTATATGATGCAATTTGTAATACCAGAGTTTTCAGGAAATATCCAAAAACACAAGGCAAAATTCTGCGAGCGGCAGGCCAGCTTGCAACCGCTTTTATTCTGGCAATTTCCACAGTTGCAACAATAGCTGTGCTTATAAATTACTGGAATCAACCGCTGAATAAAAACTTACAATCCTTTCTCAGAGACGATGCTGATTATGTCACAGAAGGCAACGGATTTTATGCTTTTTTCGGCTTAGATGCACCAAGAAACACCGCAGATATTCATGCTTACGGTGTAAATAAATATGCAGGAAAAAAACAATATACAGAAGCAAGAACTAAGGAGCTGCGCGATTATTACTCATTT
>CAZFJN010000040.1:0-2190 GCA_964519595.1 uncultured Rickettsiales bacterium | reverse complement strand
CAGGAAAAGCAGAGCAGGCGCTTGACGAATGGATAGAGAATTTCCGCTTCTTAAAAATAGTCAATTCTGGCCGCTATGAATTTATCAACAAACATAGTTTAATGACTCCGCTAGGCATGAGTTTAAGAAATCTTCCGGTAATTCTGAATGAGAATCCGGCGCTGCTTAAATCTTATAAAGAAAAGCTGCAAAACGTATTAACGCCGCTATCGCCGGAGTTTTACAATATATCTGCCTTAATGCGCGCACAATATGATTCATACAACGCTGTTTACGTAATCAGCGAAAATATGGATCAGTATAATTATTTGCCGCAACTGTTTGTTAAGCCTGACGCCGCCAGAAATAAATTCTATTATTTTGCGCTTGATATGCTTGATTTATCAAAAAAACCAGCCGCGGAATTAGTGGCCGAAAAAGAAAAAATAAGCAAGAAATACAGCGGATTAATATCGCTGGCTGATTTATATAATCCTATTGGCGGAATATTTGGTAATTTACAGCTAATGACTGTGGCGGAGTATATTACTGGTTTTTTTATACACATACATAAACAAGATGCATATGTAAGAATGCTGAATCTCTATCTTGAAATAGTTACTCAAAAAATTCCCAAAGATAAAATTGCTGATTTTATCGCCTCTGATGCAAATAAAAACTACCGTAATCCATTTACCGAAAAGCCATTTAACTATGATGAAAAAGGCAACAGGATTTTTTATTCTTTACCTGATGAGGAAAATGTTGAATATCAGGTAGATCTGCCAGAAGATTATTTTTAAAAAGCTGGCATTCTTGTGCAAATAACCATAAACAAACCACCACCAACAACCACTTAACCATGCACCTCTTAACCATCAACTATCAACCATCAACCATAAACCACTTACCATGAACCACCAGCAACCCCTAAAAACCCTCTGGCAGCGCGGAACTGAATTTCTCAATTGCGACTATGCAATTATGGGCGGCGCGATGTCCTGGGTTTCTGAGCGTAATCTGGTTTCTGCTCTTTCCAATGCCGGAGCTTTTGGAGTTATTGCCGCTTCTTCGATGCCGCCGGAATTGCTGGAGCAGGAAATTATTGCAACGAAAAAATTAACTGGCAATAATTTTGGCGTAAATTTGATAATAATGCACCCTCGGCTTGACGAGCTGATTGCGGTTTGTCTGCGCCAGAAAGTAAGCCATGTGGTTTTAGCCGGAGGAATTCCGGCGGCTGCGACCATAAAAACTCTCAAAGACGGCGGCGCAAAAGTTATATGTTTCGCGCCTGCTGAGATAATTGCCAGAAAGCTGATTAAAAGCGGCGCTGATGCTCTGGTTATTGAGGGAGCGGAAGCTGGCGGGCATATTGGCCCGGTTTCAACCTCGGTTCTGGCGCAGGAAATTCTGCCGCTGGTGCGCGAAGTTCCAGTTTTTGTTGCCGGCGGAATCGGACGCGGCGAGGCTATGGCCTCTTATCTGGAAATGGGCGCAAGCGGCGTGCAGCTTGGTACATGTTTTGTCTGCGCTACTGAATCAATCGCGCATCCGGCCTTCAAACAGGCTTTTATTCGTGCGGCTTCCAGAAATGCCATGCCGAGCGTGCAAGTTGATCCTGATTTTCCGGTAATTCCGGTGCGGGCGATTGAAAATGCCGCAACTGAGGAGTTCAAACGCGCGCAAATCGAGGCAATCGCCAGATTCAGAAGCGGCGAAATAGACAAAAAAGAAGCGCAATTGCAAATCGAGCATTTCTGGGCAGGAGCATTACGCAAGGCGGTAATTGACGGCGATGTCGAGCGCGGTTCGCTAATGGCCGGACAAAGCGTCGGCATGGTAACTAAAATCCAGCCAGTTAAAGAAATAATAGCAAAATTAATAGAGCAGGCTGAGTCTTTTCTTGAATATTAATAAGTCCTAATATTTGAGCTAAAAATTATTGACGTATTCTTAATGGCCATATAAACTCATCAATAAATTAATGACCACAGAAGAGGAAAAAATGGCAAGTCAATACAACGTAACTGGTGGCCGTGACAGGAAGTTTACAGCGGCTGGGTTAAATGGAAATGAAATAGTAAAAATCGGTACTTACAATAAATCTAATAAAATAGTTAATTTAATAGCTGATAATGCCATGAATTTGCGAGCTTTAGGGCTGCATAGCGATGAAATAGCTGAGATGGCTGCATATTCTGAATCTGC
>CAZFJN010000039.1:9093-18242 GCA_964519595.1 uncultured Rickettsiales bacterium | reverse complement strand
AAATTTCCTCTAGATTATTCAACCTGACACGCTATAAACAAACCTGATATTTTTTTTGACAGGGTTTTTTTATGGCCTCTTTTTCTCGTCCTACTTCTCCTCATCTTACCATTTATAAACCGCAGATAAGCTCGGTTTTATCGATAATGCACCGCGCTACTGGCATCGTGCTTTATCTTGGCGCGCTGGCAATGGTCGCATGGCTGGCGGTTGCTGCTTATTACCCTGCTCATTACGCCGCATGGCATGAATGCGCGACCTCATGGGCAGGACGTATTGTGCTGCTTGGTTTCGCTCTTTCATTTTTTTATCATCTGGCAAATGGTATTCGCCATTTATTCTGGGATATCGGCGCTGGATATTCACTTAAAGCCGCAACGATTTCCGGCTGGCTGGTTCTTTTATTCACGGTAACAGCGACCGCCGGATGCTGGGGTTATATACAGAAAGCAGGTTTGTGATGAGTAAAAAACAGGCAAAATTTGAATCTCCGCTGGCACGCGCTAAAGGACATGGAACTTCCGGCGGCGCGGTTTCTCACTGGTGGTTGCAGCGCGTAACGGCAATAGCTTTAATGCTGCTGATGCCGTGGTTCGTAGTTTCTCTGCTTGCTTCAATGCTTTCTTCAGATGTCGGACGTGTCGCCGACTGGGTAGCTTCGCCGCTTAACAGCCTGGGAATGATCGCCTTGCTCATTGCAATATTTTATCACGCCAAACTTGGTTTTCAGGTGGTGATTGAAGATTATGTCAAACCACCTTTTGCAAAATATTGCCTGCTGCTGGCCAATAATTTTGTGGCAATCACCGCCGCAATATTAGGAATAATGGCGGTACTTAGAATGAATATGGTTGATCTTAATTCCTTTGGAGCGTGATATGTCTTCTTACAAAATAATTGATCATTATCACGATGTCGTTGTTGTCGGCGCTGGCGGCGCTGGCCTTCGCGCAACTTTCGGCATGGCGGCCAGCGGCTTGAATACCGCTTGCGTCACTAAAGTATTTCCAACTCGTTCGCATACGGTTGCCGCGCAAGGCGGTATTTCAGCGGCTCTTGGCAATATGGGCGAGGATGACTGGCGTTTTCATTTTTATGATACGATTAAAGGCTCAGACTGGCTGGGCGATCAGGATGCAATTGAATATATGTGCAAGAACGCTCCGGCTTCGATAATCGAGCTGGAACATTACGGCGTTCCTTTTTCACGCACGGAGGATGGAAAAATCTATCAGCGTCCATTCGGCGGCATGACAACACATTACGGCAAAGGCACAGCGCAACGCACCTGCGCGGCAGCGGATCGAACTGGACATGCCATTTTGCACACTCTTTATACTCAGGCGCTGCGTCACAACGCGCAATTTTTCATAGAATATTTTGCCATTGATTTAATTATGGATGATGAGGGAATCTGTCGCGGCGTAATGGCGTGGAATCTTGATGACGGAACTCTGCACCGCTTTCACGCGCATCTGGTCGTGTTAGCCACTGGCGGTTATGGCAGAGCTTATTTTTCCTGCACCAGCGCGCATACTTGCACTGGCGATGGCGGCGGCATGGCAATTCGCGCCGGAATTCCAATGGAAGATATGGAGTTTGTGCAGTTTCATCCAACCGGAATTTACGGCGCCGGCTGTTTGATAACCGAAGGTGCGCGCGGCGAAGGCGGCTATCTGGTGAATTCTGAAGGCGAGCGTTTCATGGAACGTTACGCGCCAAGCGCCAAGGATTTAGCCAGCCGTGATGTGGTATCAAGGGCGATTACTGTTGAAGTTCGTGAAGGCAGAGGCGTTGGTCCGGAAAAAGACCATATCTATCTTCATCTTGATCATCTTGATCCGGAAGTTCTTCATGCTCGCCTGCCGGGAATTTCCGAAACCGCGAAAATTTTTGCCGGAGTTGATGTAACCAGACAGCCAATTCCGATTTTGCCGACTGTTCATTACAATATGGGCGGTATTCCAACTAATATTCACGGCGAGGTAGTGACCAAAAAAGGCACAAATTCTGAAAATATTGTGCCAGGATTAATGGCAATTGGCGAAGCAGCATGTGTTTCTGTACATGGTGCGAATCGTCTTGGTTCTAATTCGCTGCTTGATCTGGTGGTATTTGGCAGAGCAGCGGCAATTCGCGCGGCGGAAGTTGTTAAATCCGGCGCGGCGCATAAACCAATTTCCGGCAGCAACAATGATAAAATAATCGCCCGTTTTGATGCAATTCGCAATGCCGGCGGCGATATGAAAACCGCTGAAATTCGCCGCAATATGCAACGGACAATGCAAAATCACGCCGCCGTATTTCGTGATGAAAAATCTCTCTCTGAAGGCGCTGAGAAAATGGCTGATGTCTGGAAAAGCTTCGCTCATCTTGCCATATCAGATCGCAATATGGTCTGGAATTCTGATCTGGTCGAAGCGCTGGAGCTTGATAATCTTCGCGCACAAGCAATGATTACCATTGCCAGCGCCTTAAACCGCAAGGAAAGCCGCGGCGCACATGCGCGGGAAGATTTTAAGGATCGCGATGATGTTAACTGGCTGAAACATACTTACGCCTGGCTGGATGATAAAGGAAAAGTAAGCTTCGATTACCGTCCGGTGCATCTGAATACGCTGAGCAATGAAGTCCAGCCAGTACCGCCTAAGGCAAGGGTTTACTAAGGTCACAAATTATGCTACACTGAGCGACAAATGGCTGCATAATTACTAACACCGCAGCATATTAAATAACTTAATATGACGTATTTTTTATGCGAACATGAAAGCAAAAAACTTGTAAAACGTAGTCCCTGCTACGCTTTACAAGTTTTTCACTTCCCTGATTCACAAAAAAATATCGCATCTTTAGTCACCTAATATGCTGCGGTATTAGTATCTGCAATAAAACAGAATAAAAAGATGACAACAATGAACCACACTGACCATCATACTAACCATATTAATGTCTCCATTGATGCTGCAACTAATGCCTGGTTGCGCTCACTTGCCGAACATTCTCATATCAGCGTTGAAGATCTAGCACGGCAGAAACTGCAAGAAGCTCTGGAACGTGATGAGGATATATATTTTTCGCGCCTTGCCATGTCACGCGAAGATGAAAAAATAATTCCGCACGATCAGGTTTGGTAGGTTGTGTATTTTATTTATTACCGTGAGTCAGTACAAAAGCATGATATTCCTGCGCTGCCAAAAGCTATGCGTGATACGATAAAACGCGCAATAATGGAAAGGCTAACCATTGATCCAATTGGACTCGGCAAACCTCTTCGCTATAGTTTAAAAGGACACCGCCGTTTGCGAGTAGGCGATTACCGTATAATTTATACTATTGATGAAGCAAATAAGAATGTTATTATCACCGCAATTGGCCATCGCAAGGACATTTATGAAGGATAAGATAGTGTCATTATTCCCTGATGAAAAAACGGAGCAGTAATTATGCGGTTGATCAATGTATCTGTCATTTTATTATCCCTCACCACGCTTACCGCTTGCGTACAGAAACAAACTAACGATGTTTATGATCGCAGCGAAGTTGGTGTAAGCCGCGCAGTGGAATTCGGAACTGTAATTAACGCGCGCGAAGTGACAATTAAAGCCGACCAAAGCGATCAAGATATTGGAACATTGCTTGGCGCAGGCGTAGGCGGTGGCAGCGGCGCGTATGTTGGAGATGGTTCAGGCAACGCCTGGGCAACGGTAGGAGGTGCAGTAGCGGGCGCATTTATCGGCAATGAGATCAGCAAGGAATTAAGGATATCGCAAGGATTTGAATATATGGTACAGCTGCAAAGCGGTGATATAAAAACCATTGTTCAGGAAGTGAATGAAGATAATCCAGTGTTAAAGGCCGGCGACAAGGTTATGCTGCAATATTGTGATGCCAACAAACATAACTACAGATGCAAGCCGGAGAAACGGACGGCACGCGACTATCAGAGACTTATCAAGGTGGACTCTTTGCCATCTGTTGAGAAAAAGAAAAAGCGTAAGAAAAAAAATATCATGATATAGTAGATGACTTCTCGCGAGGATAGAAAATTATTAATCGTAAAACATTATGAATCTTGCTGAGTTACAAAAATTCAAACCACAAATTCTTGCTATTACCGGACGGTATGGCATACATGATATTCGTGTCTTTGGCTCAGTAGTTCGTGGAAATTCAGGCAATAACAGCGATATAGATTTGTTGGTTTCTGCTCCGCCTAATCTGGGCTTTCGTTTTTATGGCATGGCAGATGATCTGACTGAAATTCTAGGATGTTCTGTGGATATTGTTGCAGAAAAATATCTAAATCCTTTGATTGCGGATTCTGTATTGAAGGAAGCTGTGCCTTTATGAAAAAACTTTCTGTTTATTTACAGAGTATTCTTGATGCAATCGAGCGTATTGATGATTTTAAGAAGCGAGGGATTGATAATGATATAACATCAAAAGCAATGATGTACGAATTGGTAACTATTGGCGAAGCTGTTATGAAAATTCCAAATCAGATTCGTGAGGAATTTCCGCAGGTTTTGTGGCGTGATATTGTTGCATTTCGTAATGTCCTTGTACATGGATATCTTGGCGTTAATATGGATGCTGTACAATACGCTGTTAATAATGAGCTTGATCTGCTTGCAACAACAGTTAGGAAAATAATGCAAAAACATCCTGATTATTAGTAATAGTATAATCGACTAAACGATATTGGAGATTTTATGGCAGAGTTACGACTTCCCGCTAATTCTAAAGTTGGCAAAGGCAAACAGTTTCCGGCCGCTTCCGACGTTAAGAACAAGCGTAAATTCAATATATATCGCTGGGATCCTGAGGATGTTGACGAAAAAGGAGTTCCGAAGAATCCGCGCCTTGACAGCTACGAGCTGGATATGAGCGCCTGTGCGCCGATGGTGCTTGACGCGCTGATTAAAATCAAAGATGAAGTTGATTCAACGCTTACCTTCCGCCGTTCCTGCCGCGAAGGAATTTGCGGTTCATGCGCGATGAACATTGACGGCACAAATACTCTGGCTTGTATTAAGCCAATTGACGAGGTGAAAGGCGAGGTGAATATTTATCCATTGCCGCATATGCAAGTTGTTAAAGACCTTGTTCCGGACATGTCGCATTTTTACGCGCAATATGCGTCGATAAAACCATGGTTACAGTCGGAAACACAAGCGCCGGCAAATCGTGAGCGCCTGCAATCGCCAGAAGATAGAGCGAAGCTGGATGGTTTGTATGAATGTATATTATGCGCCTGCTGTTCAACAAGCTGTCCTAGTTACTGGTGGAATTCTGATCGCTATTTAGGTCCGGCAATTTTGCTTCATGCTTATCGCTGGATAATTGATTCACGCGACGAAATGGCCGGAGAAAGGCTTGATGAGCTTGATGATCCTTTTAAACTCTACCGTTGTCATACCATAATGAATTGCGCGAAAACCTGCCCGAAAGGCTTAAATCCGGCCAAGGCAATTGGCGAGATTAAAAAAATGCTGGTTGAAAGGGTGGTGTAATGTTGTCATATTCTGACAATAGCCTGACCATAAAGCTGGTTATATTTGCTGTCTGCTGTTTGATTTTCTATTCTTTTATTCATGCAGAAAATTCCTATGCGGCAAGCCAGACAGACAAAATTGCTGAAGAGATATTTGAAACTGAAAGCGATAAAGTCAGAATCAAAGCACAATATAGAAAATGCTCCAGAGACAGCGATTGCACAGCAGTTTTGAGTTTCTGCAACTGGCGAGGGGTCAGCAAATCATCTGAGAAGAAAATTACCGCTCTTTCCGATCAGGTAAAATTGGAATGCAAATGGCCAAAGCCTTCGCCGCAATCGCCCGCTGCCAGATGCCGCAATGCGCTTTGTTATATAGAATCTGATCGAATATGATCTAATCTAATCTGATCTAATCTGATAGAATTTGATAAATATTAAAACATTCTGAGAAAATGGCTGTATATACTCACCTTTCGCGCAATGAAATCGCCGATTTCCTGAGCTGTTATGACATCGGCGAGTTGCAGGATTTCAGCGGCATAACTGAAGGCGTAAGCAACAGTAATTATCTGCTGGTAACTGCAAATAAAACAGCAGATGAAACGAGTGAATCAGCAAATAAATATATACTTACTTTGTTCGAGCGTCGTTATCAGCTGGAAGAATTGCCGTATTTTGTAGCTTTAATGCAATGGTGGCGCGCAAATGGCATTAATTGTCCACTGCCTTTAACAATGAAAAACGGCAGAGTATTATCCGCTCTTAAAGAACGTCCGGCATTGCTGGTTAGTTTTCTGGAAGGCGCTGGCGTGGAAGCGCGGAGAATAACTGCTGAGCATCTTTTCCAGCTTGGCGCTATTGCCGCAAGAACACATATTTCCGGCATTGATTTTCCGCATCAACGTAAAAACGGCTTGTCGCTTTCCGCATGGGAAAATATGATCGACAAGCTGTACGAGAAAGCTGACAGCATCGCGCCGGAATTACACAAAACCATCAGCCGTGAATATAATTATCTAAGCGACAACTGGCCGGATGCTCTGCCTTCCGGGCCAATTCATGCGGATTTATTCCCTGACAATGTTTTTTTTGATTGCAACAAAAAACTGTCCGGAATTATAGATTGTTATTTCGCTTGTAATGATTTCTGGGCATATGATCTGGCGATTATAATTAATGCCTGGTGTTTTGATGAACGTCAGCGCTTTATTCCAGACCGCGCAACCGCCTTAATGCAAGGATATAATGAGCTGCGTTCATTGACTGTTGAAGAAGAAGCCGCCTTGCCGGTTTTGCTGCGCGGCGCGTCTTTGCGGTTTTTATTAACGCGCAGTATTGACTGGCTTGAAACTGAAGAAGGCGCGGCGGTTAATCGTAAAAATCCGCTGGAATATTTGTCCAAACTGCAATTCTTCCAGAATTACAAAACATAAAAACAGGAAATGTCTAATGACAAAACGCCATGACAGAAAACATGTCGCAATCTATACTGACGGCGCATGTCTTGGCAATCCTGGTCCGGGCGGTTGGGGAGCTGTTTTGCGCTATGGTGATAAGGAAAAAGAAATTTCCGGAGCAAATCCTGAAACCACTAACAACCGCATGGAAATGACCGCCGCCATAGAAGCATTGCGGCTGCTTAAAACGCCTTGCGCGGTTGATCTTTATACTGACAGTAAATATCTGCTGCAAGGCGCAACGCAGTGGCTTTCCGGCTGGAGAGACCGCGGCTGGAGAACTGCCGATAAAAAACCAGTTAAAAACCTTGATTTATGGCAAGAACTTGAAACAGAGCTTAAACGCCACAATGTAATCTGGCATTGGATAAAAGGCCATAGCGGTCATCAGGAGAATGAACGCGCTGATCAGTTAGCAACATCTGCTATAAGACAGCATTTTAGGAATTGACTCGGCCATTGTTTTTTCTGCTGTTTGTATACTCTGAAATTGTATCTGCATATAATGAAGCATTGACAACATTTTCTTCCATTTGCTCTTTTGCTAGTTGAATCTGTTCTAGTTTTTTAGCAGTATCTTCTGTTTGTGGTTCTGAGGATATTCTAGTTGCTTCTTCATCAATCATTCTAACCGCGTCATCTTTTATTTGACGCATAATGCTGTATGATTGCTTCATTACAGGTAACTGTAGTGAAGTGGCATCACGTCCGTTTGCAACCAAACGAAGACCCTTTAACAAATTTTCTAAAGCTTGACGTACAGATTCCTCAAGGCCTTCTGGATTATTTCCCGATTCAGACAATACTTCGAGCAAATATTCTATAGTTTTACCTAAAATAACAGTATCAAGTATTCCTCTAGCTGCTGCTTTATACTTATCATCAATCATGATTATAACCAATTTGTTATTATTGCAGCTATTATAACAAAATAATTCATTACTTAAACAATATATTAATATATTTTAGAAAATATTTTGCCTCCTAGAGGTAAGTTATTGTATTATAGCAATAACTGGCGCATGGTCGGAAGGTTTTTCCATTGCTCTTAATTTGGTAATTACGCGGCATGATTGAAGCTTGTCAAAAGCCTGCGGCGACAGAAGCAGATGGTCAATGCGTAAACCATCATTTTTTTCAAAACCGCCGGCACGATAATCCCACCATGTATAATCATGTTGTTGTGCATGTTGCTGTGCATGTTGCTGTGCCGCCGCATCATATAATCCGGCATTTAGTAATTTGCGGAAATTGCGGCGCACCTCGTTGTGAGTAAGAACGCTGTCTTGCCAGATTTGTGGATTTGCAACATCTGAATCTTCCGGCGCTATATTGTAATCTCCGCCTATTACCAGCATTTCATCATATGAACGTAGTTTCACGATATGCTGATGAAGCCGCTTGAGAAAAAGCAATTTATAGGAAAATTTCTCGCTGTTTATATCCTGACCGTTTGGCACATAAACAGAAGCAACACGAATAATTCCGACCGCGCTGTTGATAATAGCCTCGATATAGCGCGCATTATTATCTTCCGGAAAGGAAGGCAAGCCGCAAACGACATCTTCAAGCGGAAATCGCGAAAGAATTGCCACGCCATTATAGGTTTTTTGTCCGCAAATCGCGACATTATATCCGCAATCTTCAATTTCCAGACGCGGAAAATTTTCTTCAATACATTTAATTTCCTGCAGAAGAACTATATCCGGCTTATCTTCACGCAACCAGCCAAGCAGCTGAGCAAGCCGAACGCGCACGGAATTAACATTCCATGTAGCTATAGTAACTACAGATGTAGCTATAGATGTAACCATAGAATCCTACAATACTGAGAAACTATTTCCACAACCGCATTTGGCAGTAGCATTAGGGTTTTTTATAACGAATCCGGAATGAGCGAGATCTTCAGTATAGTCAAGCGCTGAGCCTTTAAGTAGCCCTAGTGAGACATCATCAACAAGGATTCTAGCGCCTTCTTTTTCAATAAATAAATCATTCTCGGCGCGAGGTTTTACCGCTATATCAAAATTATATTGAAATCCTGAACAACCGCCGCCAAGAACAGAAATTACAAAAGAAGCGCCAGTCGGCTCATCAGCAAGCAGATAAGCTATACGAGACGAGGCAGAATCAGTAACCAGAAAAGTAGCAACGCTTTGTTCGTTGTTCTGTTGTTCGCTTTGTTCTTTGCTTTG
>CAZFJN010000039.1:0-8993 GCA_964519595.1 uncultured Rickettsiales bacterium | reverse complement strand
CATCCTGAGCAAAGCCGAGGCAGGCTTTATGCTGAGTCGGAAAGCGCCACACGCAGCTGTTTCCAGCGCGATCGTGATCGGATTATTCACTGCACCGCCTTTCGCCGTCTGGAATATAAAACACAAGTATTTGTGAATCATGAAGGCGATCATTATCGCACACGCCTTACGCATAGTCTTGAAGTATCACAGCTGGCGCGGTCAATTTGCCGTTCGCTGGCGCTTAATGAAGATCTTGGCGAGGCGCTGGCTTTGGCGCATGATCTTGGTCATCCGCCGTTCGGACATGCCGGAGAAGATGGTTTAAAAGAAGCAATGCGGCAATTTGGCGGCTTTGATCACAACCAGCATAGTTTACGTATTATTACGCTGCTTGAACAGCGTTATGCTGAATTTGACGGTTTGAACCTTTCCTGGGAAACTCTCGAAGGTATTGCCAAGCATAACGGTCCGCTGGTGGTTGATAACAAGTTGGAAACAAGCAAACAGAAACCGCTGATAAATTTTGAAAATTTTGATCTGGAACTCTCCAGCTATGCCGGACTTGAAGCACAAGTTGCTGCGCTTGCTGATGATATTGCTTATAATAATCACGATATAGATGATGGTTTACGCGCCGGATTATTTTCAGTTGCTGATCTTGATGAAATTTCATATGTGGCAACGGTTTTTCATGAAGTAAACGCTCTTTATCCGCAGATTAGCAAACCGCGCCTTATTCATGAATCAATTCGCCGGATAATAAATCGCATGGTTACTGATCTGGTCAGCACATCACGGCGCAATATTTTAGAAAGCGGCGTTAAAAGCGCGGCAGAGGTAAGATCGCTCGGACGACCATTAATCGCTTTTTCTGAGGAAATGAGCGCGCATAATTTACAGCTTAAATCTTTCCTGATGCGGCGAATGTATCGTCATTATAAAGTCAATCGCATGGCGAGTAAGGCCAGAAGAGTAGTCAGCGAGCTGTTTAATTTCTTTCTTAATGAGCCTGAATGTCTGCCAATTGGCTGGAACGAAATAACTGCCGGAAAAAATAATTTGCAAACTGCTTCTGTGGTTGCTGATTTTATTGCCGGAATGACAGACCGTTTTGCGCTTGATGAACATCGCCGGATTTTTGATGTTCAAGCACGAAGCTGGCTTGGAAAATAGCAATATTAAATAACAATATTAAATAACAATATTAAATAGCAATATTCTGGAAATAAAGGCTTAAAAAAAATGCCGAAAATTTCAGCTTTGGAAACAAGCTTATTCGCATCGCAATATCTCGCCGCTTTGCCGCTGGCGGAAAGATTGCGGCCAAAAACTGTCGAAGAAATCATCGGACAATCTGAATCACTGCAGAAAAACGCAGCTCTACGGCAACTGCTCCTTGGAAAAAATCCTCTGTCAACGTTGTTGTGGGGACCTCCTGGCTGCGGAAAAACAACAATTGCCAGAATCGCCGCTGCGGAAATTGACGCAGTTTCGGAAAATATTTCCGCAGTTTCTTCCGGAATTGCTGACATGAAAGCAATATTTGAACGCGCGCGCAAACATTCGGCAAGCGGACGCAGAACAGTAGTTTTTGTTGATGAAATTCATCGTTTCAACCGCGCGCAACAAGATGCGCTATTGCCAGTTGTTGAAGATGGTACGATCTTGCTAATTGGCGCGACTACTGAGAATCCTTCATTTTCGCTTAATGCTGCTTTGTTATCACGAATGCAGATTGTGGTGCTTAAACGCTTAGAACATGATGATTTGAATAAGCTGCTAAAACGTGCAGAAACTTATACAGAAATCGCGCTGCCGCTTGATAATGAGGCAAGAATGCAGCTTATCACCATGGCTGATGGTGATGCGCGGACATTATATAATTTTTGTGAGCTGCTGTTTGCGATTGCTGCTGAAGTGAAAAAACCTCTCTCGCGTCAGGAAATGCAGCAGCTATTACATAAGCGTGCGCCGCTTTATGATAAAAAAGAAGATGCACATTATAATTTAATCAGCGCGCTGCATAAATCCATGCGCGGTTCAGATGTTGATGCGGCTTTATACTGGCTGTGCCGTATGTTAGAAGGCGGAGAAGATCCTTTATATATTGCGCGGCGTTTGGTGCGTTTTGCGGTTGAAGATATCGGAATGGCAGATCCGCAAGCGCTTATTCAGGCAAATGCCGCCAGAGACGCTTATGAGTTTCTAGGCTCGCCGGAAGGTGAGCTGGCAATTGTCCAGGCGGTTATTTATCTGGCAACAGCGCCAAAATCAAACGCGCAGTACAAAGCTTATCACGAAGCTGCTGACGCTGCCTCTTGCCATGGTTCTTTGCAACCGCCTCTGCATATTTTAAACGCGCCAACAAAAATGATGAAAGAACTCGGCTATGGCAAAGGATATGCTTATGATCACAATGAAGAAAACGGTTTCTCCGGACAGAATTATTTTCCGGAAGAAATGACGCGCGCAACATATTATCAGCCGGTTGAGCGAGGTTTTGAACGCGAAATAATCAAGCGCCTAGAATATTGGAAAAAACTGCGCGACAAAGAGAAATGATTGTTTCAAATTTTGTTATTGAGCTGATGTTGATTGCGTAGTTCCTGTGCCGCTTTTTGCGCTGATCTCGCCGCTGTTTTTTAGCGGTTGTCCTTCATGCTGTTTCATACGCGCCAGCTCTTCTTCCGGTGTTCCGTAATGGCCAAGGCTGCCTTGCTTGCCGTCAGTATTTTCACGGTTATTTTCCTGCTGTTTTAATTTTTTATTTTCCTCACGACGCTTTTTGCGGCGCTCTTTCCAGCTGTCCATTTTAGCTCTTTCTTCCGGCGAGGCTTTTTCATAGCGTTCCTTCCAGCGCGCCTTGCGTTCTTCACGCTTCTTTTTCCACTCTTCTTTCATCCGCGCTTGTTCTTCCGGACTGGCTGCGTCAAATTTTTTCTTACGCTCGGCTTTTCTGGCTTTGCGCTTTTCGGCGCGTTCTTTCTTAATTTGCTGTTTCTGCTCTTCGCTGAGCTTATTCCATTCTTCTTTGGAAAGACGAACGCCGCCGCTATTTTCTTTGCTATCTGCGGCTTTTTCGCCTGTTTCCGCTGCTGTTGCCGCTACAGAGGATTTTTCCGCAGGATCAGCAAGAGCAACGGCTGAATTAAGCGCTGCAAAAGACATAAAAGTCAGACTAAACAAACAAATCCGCAATGAAATGCACATAGAAAAATTCCCTGTAAAATTAAAAAACAGCGTTGATATTAATATATTTCCAGCACATTACTACATAATTTCCTCTAACCAAGCGATTTTTTCCATCTGATATAAGGGCGATAAATTCTTCTCGTCAACAATGTCAATAACAATTGACGAAGCAATTACTATCGCTTAAGTTTCACCATCAATAATTGGAGGAATGATTATGAATACAAGACATCTGCGCCGCTTCTTTATCAATGCCGCCTTGCTTGCTGCACTTAGCACTATGGCCGCTTGCGCCACTCTTGAAGAAACTTATGACTCTGTTCTTGGCGACGAGCAGAAAGAAGCCGCTGCTTCACAATCTTCTTCACAAGCAGCAACTGCCGCTCCTTATCAGGATGTTAAGGCTCAGGAAGAAAGTAAAGTTCCGGCCAAGGAGCAGACATTAATCGCCTCAATCAGCGATAAGGACAAAAATTCTGAATCTGAATTAAAAACCACTGCTTTACCGGAAAGCACTGCAACAGACAGCCCGGCTCTTGCCAATGCTTTGCTTACCATTCGCTTCAACCAGCCACATGTACAGTATGACAATGCTTTGAAAGATGCTGTAACACAAGCTGAGAAGGCTAAATCCGGCGTTCATTATGATGTTCTTTCCACCGTTCCTGATCTAACCTCTCTGCCGGCGGAACAACAAAGCAAGCTGAGCGCGCGCGCCAAAAATAATCTGCATAATATAGTTGTCGCCATGCAGCAAGCAGGGGTTTCCGCTGACCGCATTAAAATAGCAGATCAAACTATGAAAATTCGCAGTCAGGAAATCAGAATTTTTGTAAAATAATTGCTGTTAAAATGCTGCAAAACAGCACAGATAGTAAGGTAAACAACCTAAATCACTCGACGGTAACTGACTTGGCCAGATTCCTTGGTTGATCTACGTCTGTTCCTTTTAATACGGCAGTGTGATATGCCATAAGCTGCGCCGGAATTGTGTATAAAAGCGGCGTTATAAAGCTATGCGCGTCCGGAAGAACTATGCTGGCGAGCGCCATTTTGCCTATTTCCTGCGCGCCCTTAGCATCGCTGATCAGGATTATTTTCCCGCCGCGCGCTGCAACTTCCTGAAGGTTAGAAGCGGTTTTCTCAAATAAATGCCCGCTTGGCGCGACAACCACTACCGGAACTTGCTCATCAATCAAGGCAATTGGACCATGTTTTAATTCCCCTGCCGCATAGGCTTCTGCGTGAATATAGGAAATTTCCTTCATCTTCAGCGCCCCTTCCATTGCCACCGCATAGCTAGTGCCTCGTCCTATATAAAGCATGTCACGCGCATGTCGCAAACCATCAGCCAGCGCTTCTATTTTATTATCAAGCAGCAATATTTCACTCATTAATGCTGGAACTTGCAATAAAGCGCCGCAAAGTTTTTTTCTTTCCTCATCGCTGATTGATTTTCGTCTCGCTGCCAGCGCCAGAGTAAAACAAGCCAGTGTTGCCAGCTGTGTGGTAAAAGCCTTGGTTGAAGCAACGCCAATTTCCGGTCCGGCAAAATTATATAAAACTCCCGCCGCTTCACGCGCTATACTGCTTTGCGGCGTATTAACAAGCGCCAGAACTGATGAATTGTCGCGCACATGACGAAGAACCGCTAAAGTGTCCGCTGTTTCTCCTGATTGCGAAATAAGCAGCGTCAGCGTATCACGCTCTACTATCGGATTGCGATAACGATATTCAGAAGCAATATCAACCTCTGTTGGAATTCTCGCCAGATCTTCCAGCCAGTATTTAGCAACCTGTCCGGCATAATATGATGTTCCGCAAGCAACGATCTGAATTTTCCTGATCGAATCAAGATCAAAGGAAAAATCCGGCAACCTCGCCGCCAAAGCGCTTGAATCACAATATTGACGCAGACTTTCCGCCACAACCTGCGGCTGCTCGAATATTTCCTTCTGCATGAAATGGCGATATTGTCCTCGCTCAATGCTTACATTGCCAAATACTGGCTGCGTAATTTCCCTCTCTACGCGCATTCCGCCGCGATCATAAATATCAATTCCATCTGCCGATATTTCCGCAATATCACCATCTTCAAGATAACTTACTTTTGCAGTAAATCCTGACAAGGCAATCGCATCAGATCCTACATAGCTTTCACCATCACCATAACCAACCGCCAGAGGAGGGCCATAACGCACCGCATAAACAATATCCGGAGAATCAACAAATAAAATAGCCAGCGCGTAATTTCCCTGCAAACGCTCAACCGTTGCCGAAATCGCCTCATGCGGAGAAGCGCCCTGATTTATGTAATATGTCAGCATTACGGTTACAATTTCTGTGTCCGTCTGGCTTTTGAAACTATAGCCTTTGCCTTGCAGCTCATGCCTTAATTCACGGAAATTTTCGATAATGCCATTATGCACTACCGCCACTATGTCTGTTGAATGCGGATGCGCGTTTTCAACACTCGGCACGCCATGAGTCGCCCAACGCGTATGTCCGATTCCAATTTTTCCTGGTAATTTATTAGCGGCTAATTTCTCGCCAAGATTGGCAAGTTTTCCCTCAGCGCGAACTATGTTTATATCCCCGCCGGATATTGTCGCAATTCCGGCTGAGTCATAACCTCTATATTCAAGCTGTTTCAGCCCGGAAAGGATGTCAGAAGCAACATCCCGCCGCGCCGCAATTGCAATAATGCCGCACATATTAGCACATATTATGAGATATAAATTTATTTAAAAGAAATAAAAACAAACAATAAGCAATTCTAACAATGAAAAATGTATTTTTTATGAAGAAGTAAAAAACACAATATACAATATACCTATTGTGTTATTATCACGCTAATTCAGCAAGTTCTGCTGCATTTTCCGTTATATTTTTATTAACGGAGATTTCATTGTCATCGCGCTGCTGACTGAAATATCTATCACCTGATTTATTATCTGATTTATTATTCGCCGCAATATTAAGCGCCGTAAGATCAGAAACAGTCAAAAACCAGCGCACATATTCACCATCTTCAATTTCTAAATTCGGCAGCTCGCGGTTAATGCTCGTAGTTGCTATTGCGTTCAGCTTATCAGAAATTGTTCCACAACTCTGCCATCTCCGCGCCAGATTATATGCAGATTGCGTAACCACATAGCTGACTTTTTCCGCCGCCGCCACTTCCAAAGCCGTCCTGAAAATTCCGGAAATTATTTCCTCAGCAATTGCTTCTTCCGCGCAATCTTCCATAATCGAAAATCCGAAAATCTGTCCATGACGAACCTTATCCAAAGCAAGCTCCGGCAATAAATCCTTAATTGCAAAACCGAGGCGCTCAATCGGCAAAGCCCACGCCTCATCAGCTTCACGAATTGTAAGCATGACACCGCCAAGGCAAATCTTGCCGCGCCGCGCTACCACCAGCCTGCTCAATTTACTGTAATCAGAACTACACCATGTCCAACGATCCGCCATGGCAATATTGCGATACATTCCGCCACAAATAGCGTAATACTGACTGATTATCGCCGGATCATCAGTCACCTCATAAACCACATTATTTCTGCTGCAATAAGAATTCGCCGCTAGCTTGACGATCATATCCTCAAGAACATCGACAAAATCACGTGCAACAGCGGCGCTTTTACGACTGCGTGTAGATTCTGCCATATATTCTCTTTCTATTTAAAATGCCTATATCTAAGATAGCATTTATTGATTTTTTCTAATTATCTCATTGCCAAATAATTAACATGGCAAAATAATAATTAACTATATATTAATAATAACCTCCAGAGTCAAGACAAAGTAAAAAAATAAAAGAAACTAAAAGAAACTAAAAAACCTAAAAAAACTAGAAACAAAACAATCAAAACCTGCGAACAATCAATATAATATGCACAATTAACCAAATACATACCATATATTGTGTTATACGTCAATAACCGCTTTGGACAACAGCTTTGAAACGTATTAGCATGACACAAGGTCCTTTGACTTGAGCAAATGACCTTGTGCAACAAGAAAAATATCCGTTGCTCAAGTCAGAGACTGAAGAAGCTGTTTGAAAAAAAGAAAAAAACAAAACCCCGCCCTTGATTTTATTCAAGCGGCGCTGATGAGACGTTTAGTAAAGTCAGGATTATGAATTAAAAATCTTAGCGATGGCGATAATGCCGCCGATAAAGGTAACTGTCTGAAACATGGCAATTCCGACATACCATTTAAGAAGCTCGTTTTTGATGTCAGCAATATCTGTTTTTAACTCCAAGCGAATTCTACTGAGTTCGTTGCTCAGATCATTCACATCTTCCTTAGTAGCGATTGTTTCACGCAAGGCTTCGTCCAGTGCTGGCAGCATGGGCGCGCGCTTGAGGTTCTGAAATACCTGATGCTTTCAGGCCTGTCAACATAGACCAGTCTATCAAATGCAATCGCTGTCATGAGGCTATGTTAAGGTAAAAAAGGCGGAATGTAAAGAAAAAAAATGCAAAAAAACCTATAAAAACCAAAAACAAAACCCCGCCCTTGGTTTTACTCAAGCGGCGGGGGGTTATAGATTACAGATTATATACTTAAACCAAACTTGCCATGTACCGCACGGCTTGCACCGCCTAATGTTGCTGCACCATAAGCTACTAAGGCTTTAACGCCAGCTTTGATTCCGGCTGATGTCATGTCCGCACCTGTAATGGCTACATCATTGCCTTGTTCATCTTTTCTAGTGCCGCCAGTTATGCCGCTGATTAATATACCAACATCAGGCACTGCATACATCAATGCGCCCGCGCTAACAATCGCCCGCGCACCTTTCATGCCAACCCAATTTTCCTGTTCGTTGATGGCCTCCCAGCGAGATTTATTAGCCTCCCATAATGTTTTCTTATCAAAAACCGCTTTCCCACCATAAATACGGCCTTTGCTACCAACAGCAGGGATGCCTTCTCCGGAAGCACCTGATACAGCACCAACACCGCTTTTCCCATGTAAGTCTGTTTGGTGTTTAGCCAAAGCCGATTGTTTCGCCGAAAAGCCTTTCTTCATAGTTTCAAGCTCTTCTTCTAAAACTTTCAGTTGAGCTTTACCATCTTCACCAATTGATTTAATTGCCTCATTAATAAGAGCCTTTTTATCAGCACCTTCTGCAGCTAACGCCCCCACTAAATCTACATCTGCACCCGCACGTTTAAATTTAAATTCGCTACCAAGAACACTTGCCGGATTATCAAGATTCAATGCTTGATTAAGCTTACCCTGAGCTTCAATGACACCTGTGCTGACAGCTTGCTGAGCCTTATTAATATTCTCAGCAAGCTTAGACTGAGCAGTGGTCATGGCAGTGGACAAGCCACCCAGACCTTTCTGAGCGTTAGTACCTAAAGTCTCAAGCCGTTTATTAATTCCTTCAATCGCAGTTGTATGATCTTTAATCTGAGCTTCGGATGGTGTAAAACCTGCTTTGCCATCGATAGTCTCTTGTCTCCATTTTTTATCCGCAACCAAACGATCAATCTCGCTGGTATCTCCACCGCTGAAAACTACCGATTCATTACCGTACCCATCGGTATCAATTCTGAAGTTCCTTTCAAAAATACCAGCGGCATCATCGAGACCATGCCTTTTTAGGGCTGCGATTGTTTCTTTATAACCAGTCATAAAACGTTCTCCTCTTTTCTAGTTTAATTGATTAAATGCAGGGTTGGTTGGAGTTCCTGCTTTACTTATGTTTTTACTATAACAAAAACATTTGTGGTTTAGTGTTACAGTTTTGTGAAGATTGCATTTCTGTTTGGTTACAATTGTTACAGCTCTTCTGGGGG
>CAZFJN010000038.1:9428-19210 GCA_964519595.1 uncultured Rickettsiales bacterium | reverse complement strand
GGAGATTCTTTGCGCGCTTTAGGAAAATCGCTGCAAGGCGATCTTTCGGAAGGAAAAATTAAAGAGGCAGCCAGAGATTTTGAGGAGCTGTTTGTAAGCAATATGCTCGAACATATGTTCAGCGGCGATTCAATTGGCAGCAGCTTGTTTGGCGATAGCGAAACTGATGAGATTTATCAAAGCATGATGGTTGAGAACTATTCCAAGGCGATTGTCAAAGCTGGTGGCATAGGAATTGCTTCGCATCTGGAAACTATTCTGGCGCAAAGAGCGCTTTTACAAACACAGGAGGTGTAAATGTCTATACAAACCAAAGAACAAGCACAGCATGAGATCAGAATTCGTGATGTGGTAACGCTAACAGCGCGCTTAGCACAATTGCTGGCCGAGGAGGTTGATTGCCTTGGCAATATGAGAATAAAAGATATTGAAAAATTGCAGAATGAGAAAATTTTCATAACCAATGCGCTGGAAGCACAGCGCAAATTGTTGGAAAGAAATCCGGCTTCTTTAGCTGCCGCCTCTCTGCGCGATAAGGAAGATCTCAAAAGCATCATCGAGGTTTTTAATAATGTTCTTAATCAGAATCATCGCAGGCTGATGCTGGCGAAGGAAGTAAATCACAAAATCGTCTCGGCAATAAAAGAAGTGGTTCGCGATCATACCAGCAGCAAAATATATAGCGGCGACGGAATGACGCACAGCACGTCTTATGAAACACTTTCTGTAACTTTAGATAGCAGGATTTGAAATAATGAGCCTTACCCTTGCTCTTAACACTGCTCTTTCCGGCCTTAACGTCAACCAGCAATCGCTGGCGACGTTGTCGCAGAATATTGCCAACGCTAATAATCCTGGCTATAGCCGCAAAATTATCACTCAGGATTCAGTTTATCTGCAAGGCAGCGGCGCCGGAGTAAGAATTGAGAATATAAGCCGCAAGGTTGATGCTTATTTGCAGAAATCAGTGCGTAATCAAGGCTCTGATTATGGTCGTTATGAAGTTCTTTCTGATTATAGTGATCGCTTGCAGGTTCTGCTTGGCAATCCGGGCAGTCAGAACAGCATATATTCTTATGCGACAAGCTTTTTCAATACTCTGCAAAGCCTTTCGCAAACTCCGGAAAATGCTTCTCTTAGAACCAGCGTGGTCAATATAGCCAGAAGCACAGCGCAGACATTAAGCACTCTGGCTGATTCAATTTATGACATGCAATATGCAATTGATCAGGATATATCGCGTGCAATCAGCTCTATTAATGATGATCTGGAAGGAATTCATGTTCTTAATTCCTCAATAGCGTCTAATAAGCTGCTCGGACGTCCGGTAAGCGAGCTTGAAGACAAGCGCGATCTTTTGCTTGCTGATTTGTCAAGCTATATGGATATTCATACTTATGAGCAAACTAACGGCGTTCTTAATGTATTTGTCGCTGGTGGCTACAGCCTTGTTGATGAAGATATTTACGCATTGAAATATAACAGCGCTTCTTCTTCTGATTTCTTTGCTAACGGTAATCCGACAGCTGCAATAAATATTTATCGCCTTGGCGCGAACGGCAATATAACCGGAAATCCTAATATTCTTACCACTTCCGGAGTTGGAACTGAGGTTACAACGCTGTTAAATAGCGGCAAGCTTAAAGGCCTTCTTGAAATGCGCGACAGGCAATTGCCGGATGTTTTAGCGAAACTTGATTCTTTCGCCGCTACCATGCGCGATAAGCTGAATGAAGTGCATAATGCTGGCGTCGCTTTTCCGGGAGCATATAGCTACACTGGAACGCGAGAGCTTAATGCTGATGATTACAGCGAATGGACCGGAAAAGTCCGCATCGCAGTGCTTGATCGCAATGGAAATCCGATTGCTTCAGACTATTCAGATGAAAGTTCTGGAATGCGGCCTTTGCTTATAGATATGGAAACTCTCGATAGTGGAAACGGCGAGGGTTCACCTTCATTGCAGGGCATTATAAATGAGATAAATTATTATTATGGCGTTCCGAACAACAAGGTTAAATTAGGCGATATAAATGATGTTCGTCTGGTGCTTAATAATACGAGCATTCCAGGAACAACGCCGCAACTGGATTTTGATTTCCAGCTGGAGAATATTTCCGGCGCTGATGTTGATTTTTATGTACGCGATATTCAGGTTCTTGATGATACGGGAACTGACATTACTGACATCTCGCAGGATGTTCCTTCAATAGCTCTTGCCTCTACAGGAACATATACCACCACTGCCGGAAGCTCTACAGTAACAGTTACTTCCGCCGCAGCGCATGGTTTGTCGGAAGGCGACAGAGTTTATTTATCGCTGCCTGCTTCCGATGTTGACGGTATTGATGCTGATGCTTTAAGCGGATTTTTCATTGTCAGTAATATTACCTCAACCGGATTTGAGATTTCAGTAAGTCAGACGGCAACTTCCGGCGGTTCATTCGACCGCAGCAATGTTGAAGCGCGCGCGGTTTATTATGAAGCAGAAACTGGAACTAACGCCAGAAGCAAGGAAAACGGAACAATAACCGCGGATATTTCCGCTAACACAACTTCCGATTATTATACTGTAAAAGCAACAGTCTCTACCGTTGACGCTGATGGCAATATTTCCAATTCCGTAATAACTTACCGGATTGATAATCTTGCTTCTAATGTAAAAAACTATCGTTATGCAGCGCGTTCTGCCACTCTTGACGGTGAGGTAACTGCTCCTAACAACATAACGCCTGCATTGACCGCCAAAATGGTTGATGCAAACGGCAACGAATTGCCGATAGTAAATAATCGTTATACTACCGCTTTGAATGGTTATCTGAAGCTTACTTCCGGAAGTTCTGATTATGTTATTGCCATTGACAGCATGGACAGTGCGGAAGGCGGTCAGAGCAGTTCAGTAGCCGCTACCGGACGTGGATTCTCACATTATTTCGAGCTGAATAATCTGTTTACTCATAACCGCAGTGGCGATCCGGAAGATGATATTGCCGGCAGCGCTTTTAACATGGATTTATCTGCGCCTATAGCTGGCAATGTTAATTTATTATCCCTTGGTTCTTTAGTGCAATCTTCTGCTCCGGTTGATCCTGCCTTGCCGCCGCTTTACACTTATAAACGCTATATAGGCGATAATAGTATCGTGTTGCAGATGGCGGATTTTGCAACAAATATTGTTGAATTTCCGGCAGCCGGAGATCTTGGCGAAAATAGTCAGACGCTTATTTCATATGCTGGTCAGGTTATCAGCACTGTTTCGTCAAAATCATCAGGAAATAAATCATCAATGGATACGTCGAAATTGCTGCTTGATGGTTTTAATTCTCGTTCCGACAGTCTGCGCGGCGTGAATCTTGATGAGGAGCTGGCTAATACAATAATTTATCAGAATGCCTACAGCGCCTCGGCGCGTGTGATAACTATAGCTAATCAGTTTTTTGAATCGCTGATGGAAGTGTTGAGGTAATTATGTCATCAGGAAGAATAAGCACATATAATCTGCATCAGGCTTTATTGCGTGACAGCGTTCGCGCGCAGAGTGATCTTTTTGTGCTGCAGAAACAAATTTCCAGCGGCATTAAAAGTGATAATTTTGCTGGCTTAGGCAGTAATGTTGAACAATTTGCTGATTTGGAATCGCGCCTTGGCCGCGGTCAGGCTTATCTTGATGGAAATCGCATTGTTCAGACGCGGCTTGATGTTGCTGATAATGCGCTGGCTTCGATAATAGAAACGGCAACTGACACAAAAACCATAATTGGCTTACGGCGCAGCGCGGCAGTAGGCGATTCTTTGGCTTTCATCACGCAGCTGGAAGGCAAATGGCGGGAAATAGTTTCGCAGTTTAATGTGAAGCTCGAAGGACGTTATATTTTCAGCGGCAGCGCGACAGACACTGCCGCAGTCAGCGACACTTTTCCTTCTCTGCAAGTCGATGGTCAGCCGGATAGCGGCTATTATCAGGGAAATGATGAAGATATGACCATGAGAATCGACGACAATATAATGATGACTTATAATGTTAAAGGTAATGATCCGGCATTTCAGAAAATATTTGCCGGAATAGCAATGGCGCGTGAATATGGTCAGTCAGCCGGAGAAAGTGCGGAAATGCAGCAGGCTTATGATCTTATTTCCCAAGGAGTTGAAGAAGTAATCGCAGTACGCGCCACAGTTAACGCGAATAAGGTTTCCGCGCTTAACGCTCATGATCGTATTCAGGCGCAGCAGCTCTACTGGAAGGGGCTGAAAGAAGAGATAAGCAATACTGATCTGGTAGCTGCTTCCACAGAAGTGGCAATAAATCAAGGTATATTGCAAGCATCTTTTCAGACCTTTGCGCGCATTTCCAACTTGAAACTATCCGACTTTTTACGTTAAACTCAGGGAGTATTATGTTATGAGTATAATTGCCAGTGCATCAATAAATACAAACGCAGCTTTTACAATGTCAGTACAAAATTCCGTTTCCGGACAATCGCCAGTTCCAGATACCGCTATCGACCACGCTGCTGCTGTGGGCGCAACTTTATCGCTTAAAACTCGTTTTGGAGAAGTCATGGTTGATGTATCAAAATCTATAATATTTCCGCGCGGATTACTGGGAATTCCTGATAAGCAGCGTTATGCGGTAACGCGTTTTCCGAGCGCGAAAATGGCGCAGTTTAAAATGCTGCAATCGCTTGATGATCATCAATTGTCATTTATTACGCTGCCTCTTGATATTGAAAACAGCATAATTTCCAGCGCTGATATCAAAGCTGTTGCTGCTGATATGCAGATAGCACTTGAAGATCTTGCGGTTTTACTGATTGTTTCTGTGCATCGCAGCCCTGATCAGGTAAGGCTTTCTGCTAATGCGCGCGCGCCTTTATTTATGGACGCAAAGCGCAAAATCGGCGTTCAGCATGTCTTTCAGAATGAGAATTACAAAGTTCAGCACATGTTTAGTTAGGCATTGTCAGTTTTAGTCAGGAATTTTTATTTAGGAATTTTTATTTAGGAATTTTTAGCTAATTATTATGCCTTGCAGCGCGTGACGGAATCCTCAGCATGATGATGGAAAGACATTACAAGAGGGATTATGCAACCGCCGCAGGATTTATTTTTTAAGGAAACTCACGATTGTCACGAACAGAGTGTTTTGTGTGAGAAGGCGAGGGAAGCTTTAAATCGCGGCGATCTTCACGGCGCGGCTGATGCTTGTAAATCATTGCTGGTCAATTTTCCTGATCTGGCGCAAGGCTATCACCTCACTTCTATTCTTTTTCAGGCAACAGGAAATTATCAGAAAGCTCACGACTATTCGGCAATGGCCGCGCAGCTTGATTCCTGCGTGGTGCGTTATCATTTGCAGGAAGGGCAGATTTTATTTATTATTAAAGAATACGCACAAGCGCAGGCAGCTTTTGAACGTGCTTTGGAGCTGGAATCTTCCCGAGCGGAAAGCTATGTCTGGCTTGGTAAATCTCTAGTCGCACAGGAAAAATTCGCGCAAGCCAGAGAATGTTTCTCATTGGCAAGAGAAGCCGGACATCTTGCTGATATTGGAATTGATGAAGCTGCTTGTGATATTCAATGCGGCGATTACGAAACAGCAAAAAAACGGCTGCAGGAATCTTTAGCAGATAATCAGCCTAATGCACAAATATATGAAATGCTCGCTTTTATTGCGCTTTATGAGCGTGAATTCTCAACAGCAGAAACCTTGTTTCGCAAAGCATTGCAGGTTGATAATAATCGCGCGCAATCGTATTTTTATTTAGCCTTGTTCTGCTGTGGCTCTGATCAGCTAAGCTTTGCTCTTGATTATCTTCTTAAGGCTTTAGCGGCTGATCCGGTTCATCTGGGCAGTTTGTTGTTGCTTGGCAATCTGTTTATACAATCCGGCGATATTATTGCCGCAGAAAAAGCCTTTATTCATGTGCTGGCATTATGTCCTGATCATATTCTGGCCTGGTATGGTTTGCTGGAATTATGGAAAAATTCCGGCTGTTTACGTAAGAATATAAAAAAACTAAATGATACGCTGCATATTTTGCCAGATTCCTTGCCGCTTAAACATTTACGCGCTTTATTTAATGAGGATGTTCCGGCGGCTGCTCCTGCTTATTTTATTTGCGCTTTTTATGGTGCTTTTTGTGATTTATTTGCGCCGTGGTTATCAGCTACTGCCGCTACTTCTCATCTCAGGCAGCTTGTTAACATGGTTAAGGCGTTGCCACAGCTTGGCAAGCAGCAATATATCAGCCTGCTTGATCTTGGTTGCGGAACAGGAGTTGTGGCGGAACTTTTAGCAGATATTTGCGGAATCTCAGTAGGAGTTGACATTACGCCGCAAATGCTTGCCATAGCGCGCCGCAGTAAAAAATATGATGCGCTTTATGAAATGGACATGATTGAATATATGCAATCTTCCGACTCCAGCTTTGATTTAGTAATAGCTGCCGGAGCTTTGCGCTGGATTGGCAATCTGCAGCCTTTTTTTCACGCCGCGCGCGCGGTGATGCGGCCGGAAGGGTTACTGGCTTTTATTCTTGATAAAGAACATTCATCGCTGGCTTATTCAGTCGCTGATTGTGGACGCTATAATCATCATGAAACATATATTCACGATACCGCGCAGTCGGAAGGCTTGCAGATTATAGCGCATCACGAATTCCAAGATGCAGAATCATCTTCTTATAAGCAGATACGTCATTTATTTATTATCAAGAAAATGACCATACATTAAAAGAATAATAGTGAAATGAACACACAGGAAAATAGCAAAAACATTACTGCCGGAAAAAATGTCATTAAGCAGGCAAATATTGTCAAGGAATTTTCCTGCCTTGGCGAGAATTGTCCTGATACTTGCTGCCAGAACTGGTCAATGCAGATGAATGATTCAACTCTTTCCGCGTATAAAGAAAAATTTCCTGAGCTGCTTTCCGCTGTTGAACAGGAAGCAGATGGTTCTTTTGTGATGCGCCGCGATCAGCAAACTCGCCATTGTGTAAAGCTGGAAGGAGGTTTGTGCGGAATTCATAAACAATATGGCGCGGCGTTGCTTGGCGATGCTTGCTATTTTTATCCGCGTGTTACCAGAGCGTTAGGCGAGCAGATAATTATGACTGCCAGCTCTTCTTGTCCTGAGATTATGCGTCTGGCAATAGAGATGGAAAATCCCTTCGCCATTGCTGATTATGATTCAGAAAATTCTTTGTCAGAAAATCCTTTATTAGAAAATACTCTGTTAGAAAATCCTCTGGCGCAGTCTGATTATAAGCAATTTATAAGATTACCGCAGCAGATTAAAGATTATCTGCCGCCTGACATGGCAGATGAGGCAGCTTTTGCTATTTCTAATTCATTTCTCAATTGCGCTCTTGATAACAACCATTCGCCACAGCAGGCGCTGGCATATATTGCAAGCGTTGCAAGATCAATGTGCTTATTGCAACAGGAAACCTTGCATCAGGCGATTCCTGTGTATTTACGGCTTGCCAGCGGACGCTTGCCGCAGCCGGCTTATGATCAGGCTGATCCTTTTAATCTATTACATGCTCTCTGCGGCCTTATTGTAGCTTCACACAAACCTGCTTCCGAAGGACTTAAAACCGTTATTGCTGATATGGAAAATGCCTTGCAGGCTTTTATTGACTGGAAAGATGTAACGATCAATTTAACGCCACAAAGCCTTGCCGCCGCGCAGAAATTAATTGCCAGCTGGAAAAATGCCGCGCCGCTTTATGAACATTCTTTGCGGAGATTTCTGGCGCTGCAGATTTCGCTGCATTTATTTCCCTTCGCCGGACTTGGCAGTAACGCTGAGGAACGTATTAGCTTTATAGGAATACGTTTTGCCACCGTGCAATTGGCAATTGCCTGCGCGCATCTTCAACATGGCGAATTATCTGCTGAGCAAATAGTGCGAATAATGCAAAGCATTTCGCGGTTTCTTGATCATCTGCAAGACGCGCAATTCTCTCTTTCAATCTACAACGAAACCGGCTGGACAAAAGAAGAACGCCTTCTTGCCATTATAAATTTCGCGAACAGAGAGCCTTAAGCGCCTGCGGATAGATTTGATGCTCAGCGCTTAATACTCTCGCCGCTAATGATTCTGCCGTATCTTCCGGCAGTATAGGAACGGATTTCTGCATTATTATTGCGCCGCTATCTATTTCCGTCTCAACAAAATGCACGCTGCAGCCAGCTTCTTTCTCTCCTGCTTCTAAAGCGCGCTGATGTGTATTAAGCCCTTTATATTTTGGCAATAGCGAAGGATGAATATTTATCATCCGGCCGCGCCATTTTTCGACAAATTCTGCGGAAAGAACGCGCATAAATCCGGCTAAGCAGATAATTTCTATTTCTTTTTCCAGCAGCCTCTTGTTAATTTCTTCCTCAAAACCGCTGCGCGTGGAAAAGTCATCGCGTTTTATTGCTATGCCTTCAATTCCAGCATTAGCAGCGCGAGTTAAACCATAAGCATTTTCCTGATCAGCAATAACCAGCTTTATTTCCGCCGGATAATTAGTTTCCCGCGCAGCGTCGATTAAGGCTTGTAAATTACTGCCATTGCCGGAAATTAAAACTGCGACTCTTTTTTTTCTATTCATTAATAACCACGGATTTTTCGCTGCGCGGCGATATTTCGCCAATAATGAAAACTTCTTCTTTGAATTCGCGCAGATATTCGGCGATTGCTTCAGCTTGTTGTTTTGCAACCACTGCCACCATGCCAATTCCGCAATTAAAAGTTCTCCACATTTCATCAGCAGGAATTTTCCCTTCCTTCTGTAGCCAGTTGAAAACAGCTGGCATTGTCCATGCTGAGGCAGAGATATTTGCCGCTAAATTTGCCGGCAGAATTCGCGGTAGATTTTCTGTTAATCCGCCGCCGGTAATATGTGCAAAGCCCTTAATATCATCAGGAAAGCGTCGCAAAGCCGCCAGACAGGAAGAAACATAAATCCGCGTTGGCGTCAGCAATATTTCCGCAAAGCTCAAATCAGGCGCAAAAGGCGCTTTATCAGTAAGTTTTACGCCTTGTTTCTCTAGAATATACCTTACCAGAGAAAAACCATTAGAATGAATTCCGCTGGAAGCAATGCCGATAATCACATCGCCATCTTTAATATTGCGCGGCAGAATATTATTACGCTCTACCGCGCCGACTGTAAAACCAGCCAGATCATATTCTCCATTCTCATACATGCCAGGCATTTCCGCAGTCTCGCCGCCAACTAACGCGCAACCAGCCTGTTTGCAACCATTGGCTATGCCGCTGATTACTGATGAGGCAACGCCTACTTCTAATTTTCCGGTTGCAAAATAATCCAGAAAAAATAGCGGCTCAGCTCCTTGCACAACCAGATCATTAACGCACATTGCAACCAGATCAATTCCGATAGTTTCATGCTTTCCGGCCATTTGCGCGATTTTCAACTTTGTTCCAACGCCGTCTGTGGAAGAAACCAGCAGCGGATCTTTAAATCCGGCGGCTTTTAAATCAAACAACGCGCCAAAACCGCCTAAATCATCAACCGAGCCGACGCGCCGCGTTGCTTTGGCGAAAGGCTTGATGCGCTCAACAAGTCTGTTTCCTGCGTCAATATCCACTCCGGAAGCGCTGTAAGTAGCAGCAGCTTTATTAGCGATATTTTCCGGATTATTGGTTGACATGTTGCTTATCCTTGTGAAGTTGTTATATGTGAAGTTGTTATATATGCACATTACATCTCTTGATATATTTTCTAGATATAATCTTTAGATATAATCTTTAGATATAATCT
>CAZFJN010000038.1:0-9328 GCA_964519595.1 uncultured Rickettsiales bacterium | reverse complement strand
TCTCTTGATATATTTTCTAGATATAATCTTTAGATATAATCTTTAGATATAATCTCTAGATATATTTTCCTGAGATATAATTTAGTATAATGCTTGATACGCTATCATCCACAGCTGGTCAAGAATATGATATATCGCCTTTTGTTTATTGCCATGCTTTTATTCGCACTGAGCGCCAGCTTTCAGGCTCAGGCCGGCGAGGCTATTGTCAATAGCGAAGTACTTGTTGATATTGCCGGAAAAGATCCTGCTGCCGCGCGTTCTCAGGCGATGGCCAAGGCAGAAGTTGATGGTTTGCAGGCATTGCTGGAACGTCTTGGCCCTCCTGGTCAGGCCAAGGATATAATGGTAACTCTTGATTCCAAAAAAATCTCTTCAATGGTCAAAGGAACGCAGATTGAAGAAGAAAAAATAACCGCTAACCGTTATCGCGCCAAGCTGATCGTGTCATTCGATGGTGATGAAATAAGCAAGCTGATGACGAATGTTTCCTCAGAAGAAGCCAAAGATGAAATGCCTGCTTCTATTGGCGCTTTTCTTGTTATTCCGGCGCTTGAGTTTAATAATCAGCGTCTGTTGTGGGAAGAAAATAATATCTGGAAAAGCGTCTGGAGCGAGGTTGCAATTGAAGTTACAACCGGAGATATTCTCGTTCCTTATGGTGATTCAACTGATGCTGCGGTTATCTCATATGATAATATGATGAATGCTGATTTTCAGGCTCTTTCCGCTTTTGCTTTGCGTTATGGCGCAAGTGATGTGGTGCTTGTTCAAGCTAAATACACCATGCGGCCGGATATGGTTTTAAATGTTGCAGTGCGCCGCGTCAGTCGTCAGGATGTAAGTATTTCTGCACATACTTACCGCGCTGATCCTCAGGAAAGCAGAGAAATGCTCTTTGCCCGCGCCGCGCGCGACATTATTTCCGAGCTGCAAGCGCGCAAAGTTGATGAAACTGCTAATCGGCAGAGCGTTCGCGGCGGAGATCGCAAAAAAATCATGATGCTGGCGAGTATTTCAACCATGTCTTCCTGGACTGAGCTGCGGAAAAAACTGACCTCATTGCCGATGGTTGACAAGGTGGAAACTCTGGCGGTTTCAGCGCGGCAGATTGATTTAGTAGTAAATTACCGTGGCAGCGAAGAATCATTTACCAACGCGTTAATTGGTAAATCATTGCGCCTTAAAAAAACTGACAATTACTGGGTTGTTGCAAATGATTAAAATGAATTTAAGACATCAGAATATATGGTTCTGGCCGCTGATATTGGCTTTTTTACTGCTGTTTATTTATGCAATTCGCGGTATTTTGCTGCCTTTTGTATTAGGCATGGCAACCGCTTATTTTCTTGATCCGGCGGTTGATCGTCTGCAAAAGGCAAAATTGTCGCGCTCGGCGGCAACTTTGCTGATAACAGTAATATTCTTTGCAATTATTATGCTGACGCTGGTAATTGTTGCGCCAATAACAGTAGCACAAATAAGCGCGATGGTTGAGGCTATTCCGGGCTATATGGTGCAAGCTGAGGCAGAAATTATTCCTTATATTGAGCGGAAATTAAACGGTATTTCGCCGTCGGTTATGCAGGAAATAAGAGGCAGTGTTTCCAGCAGCGTTGGCCTGATAGCGCGTGAACTGGCTGAGTTTTTTGCCGGATTACTTACTTCCGGAGTGGCTTTTATCAATATAATCTCTCTGGTTTTAATTACGCCGATTGTGGCTTTTTATCTATTGCGCGACTGGGATAAGGTTGTTGAGCATGTTGATTCACTATTGCCGCGCAAACATGCTGAAATTATTCGCCAGCAACTCTCTATTGTTGATCTTACTCTGGCTGGTTTTGTACGCGGACAGCTTAATGTCTGCTTGTTGCTTGGTATTTATTACGCAATCGGACTTACTCTGCTCGGACTTAATTTTGGCTTTGTAATTGGAATGATAACCGGATTTTTAGTGGTGTTTCCTTATATCGGCTTATTAGTTGGCGCAATTTCCGGACTTACGGTTGCTTTTTTCCAGTTTCCAGATAGCAGCTCTATTCTTCTGGTGCTGGCGGTTTTTGTTTCCGGACAGATAATAGAAGGAAATTTTATAACTCCTAAGCTGGTTGGCGAAAAAGTAGGGCTGCATCCGCTGTGGATTATTTTTGCGATGCTGGCAGGCGCTGCTTTATTCGGATTTGTAGGAATTCTTCTGGCAGTGCCGGTAGCGGCAATATTAGGAGTTTTAGTGCGTTTCATGATCGCAGAATATCAGAAAAGCAGCTATTTCCGATGATATACTCATTACATCTCAAGAATTTGTATTTATTCCAAGTATTTTTGTTCAATATATGAGATAAAAATTGGAGGAATACTTATTGATATTTCAAGATTTTTATCTCATATAGTGAACAATAAAGACGAAGAGAAGAAATGCCAACTCTTGAGGTGTGATGAGTATACAATACGCTCTTGATATTTCTTTGCCGATTGCTTATGCGCCTGAGCAGTTTATATGCTCAGACAGCAACTCTCTGGCTTATAGCTGGATAATGCGCTGGCCGGACTGGCCGGATAATTCTCTGTATCTGCAAGGCGAATCAGGCGGTGGCAAAACGCATCTCGCTCATATCTGGCAATTGCGGACAAACGGAAATTTTTTAGCATTTGATAATATTTCAGATAATATTTCAGATAATATTTTAGATAACAGTTCTGAGAATAGTTCTGACAATAGTTCAGATAATATTCATGACAATGATGACAGCAAATATGTGGCGAGTTTTTCTTCTGCTAAACCATGCATAATTGACGATATTGAGAAATGGCGTGATGAAAAGCTGCTTTTTCACATTTACAACCATTGCAAGGCGAATAATATTCCGTTGCTTATAACTTCCGCGTGCAAGCCTTCTGAGCTGAATTTTACGCTGCCTGATTTGTTGTCGCGCCTTAAATCAATGAGCTTTGTGGCGATAGATGCTCCGGATGATATTCTCGTTGCCGGATTATTATGTAAACATCTTGCCGATCGGCAGATTAAAATCGCGCCGGATGTTATGAATTATCTGTTGCCGCGCGTGCCGAGATCTTTTTCTGCTATTGCGGAATTAGTGGAAAAGCTTGATAAAGGCGCTCTTGCTGTCGGCAGATCTTTAACTGTGCCGTTTGTCCGCGATTTTCTATAGAATAGTGGTTATTGTATCACGAACGGATTTTATTTTTTCCGGATGTGTTATTTTCATTCCAAAAGCGTTTTTAACGTAGAAAACATCTGCCGCCTGCGCGCCGTAAGTTGAAATATGCGCGGTGGCTATTGACAATCCTAATTCATTGAGCGCGGTTGCAACATTATATAATAAGCCAATGCGGTCATGCGCGTCTATTTCAATTACTGAACAAAGACTGCTGGCGTCATTTTCTATAAAAACCGCGCCGTCGCGTTTAGCAAAATGATGATTTCTGTTTGTATAAGTTGTAGCGCGTTTTGCCAGCGCTTGCTGTAAATCAAGCTCGCCTTCAACTGCCTGCTCAATATATGTGACCATTCTGGCCAGCATGGAAGGACGATTAAACGATGATCCTGCTTTATTCTGCAGATGAAATATATCAACCGCGCTGGCATCTTTCAGCGTAAATATCTTGGCATGAACAATATTTGCTCCGGCAAGAGTGATCGCGCCGGCCAGCTTGGCAAACAAACCTTGCCTGTCAGGCAGAACAACGATTATTTCACTAGTTGATTTTTTATCATCATGCGTGACAGATATTTGTACTTTGCGCTTATTTTCCTCTTCGCCGTACTTATTTTTTTGCATTTTGCATAACATTGGCGCAATCGCCATATGTTGCGAAAGGCTGCAGCCGGAAAGAAAACCGCCACTTCCGGCGGCAAGTTCAATATAGTCGGCAATTTCTTCTCTGCTGAGCTGGCGGCAGGAGTTTTCCAGCGCTTCCTGAAAATATTGCGGAGTATTTTTTGTCGGCAGATTTTCCATACTGCCAATTGCCTGCATTGAGCGATGGAATAAATCACGCATTAGAGCGCCTTTCCATTCATTCCAGATTCCTGGTCCAACTGCGCGAATATCCGCAACGGTCATTACCAGCAACAGCTTCAGCCGCTCGGTAGTGCGAACCTCCGCTACAAAATCTTCTATTGTTTTTGGATCATTAAGATCACGCTTGAAAGCAGTTGCCGAAAGCAGCAGATGATTGCGAACCAGCCAGGCGGTAGTTGCACATTCATCTTCACCAAGTCCAAATCTCCGGCCAAGTTTTATGGCTATTTTTTCGCCCAGCTGCGAATGATCGCCGCCGCGACCTTTAGCAATATCATGGCAGAATAAAGCTAAATACAGCAGATGTTTCTGATCAATTCTTGGCATTATCTCGCTGGCCAGAGGAGCTTCATCGCGAATGATGCCTTGATCAATTGAATGCAATATGCCAAGCGCCATAAGAGTATGTTCATCAACCGTATAAGCATGATACATATTGAATTGCGTCTGTCCGATTATGCGGCCAAATTCCGGAATAAAACGTCCTAATACGCCAGCTTCATTCATTCTTCTTAAAGCGATTTCCGGCCCTTTCGGCGATTGCAATATATGCAGAAAACTTCGGCAATTATCAGGAGATTTGCGAAATGAATCATCTATAATCCGCAAATTCCGCGTGATTGCCCTCAGCGCGCGCGGATGAATATCAAGACCATGGTTTTGTGCGATCTCAAACAATCTCAGCATGGAATCCGGCTGTTTTACGAATAATTCCTCATCATCTATGCTCAGCCGCTCACCATCTAAAACAAATTGTTCTCCGGCACTTTCATCAAGCCTGATCCAGCCAAGTGGCTTTTGTGGCTTGCGCTTTTTCTCCTCTTCCAGCAACGCACAGAAAATGCGCGTCAGGCTGCCAACTGTCCGCACGGCAATAAAATAACGGCGCATGAATCTGGTTATAGAAAGATTAGGCGAAGAATTATTATAGCCGGTTGCTTTCGCCACAGATAATTGTTTGTCAAAACTCAGGCGTTCATCAGCATGGTTAGAAAGATAATGCAAATGCGCGCGCGTTCTAAGCAGAAATTGTCGCGCTTGATTAAAAGCCGCCAGCTCTTCTTCGTTTATATGTCCGGCTTTACACAAATCATCGAGAGTTTCTATATTATAAGCGTAACGCGCCAGCCACCACAAAGTATGCAGATCACGCAAACCGCCTTTTCCTTCCTTAACATTTGGCTCAAGAACATAACGCGAATCGCCAAAACGCGCATGACGCGCATCACGCTCGGCAAGCTTCGCCTCAACAAAAGCCAGCACGCTGCCTTCAATAATTTCATTTTGCAGAATTTTTTTAAATTCATCTTCTAAATTTTTATCGCCGACAATTAGTCGCGCATCAAGCAGGCTGGTTCTGACGTTAATATCAGCACGCGCCAGCTCTATTGTCTCCTCAATGGTGCGATGAGCGTGTCCAGTTTTAAGACCAGCGTCCCACAATTGGTAAAGTATAGCTTCCGATATTTCTCCTGCTTCGTCTGATGCGCTTTTTTCATAGAGAAATAGCAGATCAATGTCTGAATAAGGCGAAAGCTCTCTCCTGCCATAACCGCCAGTTGCTATGATCGTCAGGGCAGGGCGACTGCCTGCTGATTTTTTTGCCATATTTTTTGTCACATAAGCAAAAAGTTCGGCAATAAGCTGGTCAATAATTTCCGACAGCTCAGCAGCAAGCAATAAACCGTCCTGATTATTGATAAAAACTTTCCGCGCTAATTCTTGGCGGTTTTTTAACCATGCGCGAATAACATCACGCAATTGTTCCGATTGAATAGAGGTAAGTTCAAGTTTCATCATTTTAGTCTTATTCTAATTTTATCTTAGTTGTATCATCTTAGCTTCATCACTTTAGTTTCGTCACCTTAGTTTCATCATTTTAGTTTAATGTCTTCATCACACACTAACATAATGCGCGGCTTAATGCTCATGCTTTTCAGCATGGCCTGCTTTGCGGCAATGAATATAGTAATTCGCCTGATCGCCGATTCAATGCATTCAACGCAAATGGTCTTTATCCGCAATTGCCTAAGCCTGCTGATGATAATCGCGCTGGCATGGTATCAGCAGAAACGCCGCCCTGTATTTCCAACCGAACGCGCTTATGGACATATGGGAAGGTCAATCGCCGGATTGATTGCAATGCAGCTATGGTTTTATTCAGTTACCATCATGCCGGTGACATTAGCAACCGCTCTTTCTTTCACCACGCCGATTTTCGCCACTATTTTCGCCATATTATTTCTTGGCGAACGCGCCGGAATAAGGCGCTGGGCGGCTTTGATAGTAAGCTTTGCCGGAGTTTTGCTTATTCTTCGTCCTGACGGCGGCGCGATTGATGAAAAATCATTATTCGTACTCGCCGCATCAGCCGCAATGGCCGTTGCCGGAACTTTTGTCAAAAGCCTCTCGCGCACTGAAGAACCGGAAACTATTGTCTTCTACATGGCTTTAGTAATGACGATATTTTCTCTGCCAATCGCCTTCTTCCACTGGCAGGATGTCTCTTTTTACGAACTGCTCTGCCTGTTTTTTATCGCTCTGTTTTCAACCGCCGCGCAGCTTATGATGGCGCGCGCTTACAAACATGTTGATATGGTAGTCCTGCTGCCTCTGGATTTTACGCGCCTTATTTTTACTTCGCTTTTTGCTTATATAATGTTCGGAGAAATTCTCGATCAACATGCCTGGCTTGGCGCCGGAATTATTGTCGCAAGTACAGTCTATATAGCGCACCGTGAAGCGAAACAGAAAAATAATCCAAAAAAATAACCGCAGAAAAAATTATAAAAATCATAGCATTATAAATTTTTTTAAAAAAACTTAGCGTCATTAACTAAGCCTTAACCACTTCTGTGCAATCCTAAGGTATATGTGGCTCAAGATGCGCCGCGTGGTTTCTGAAAGCATGTAGCTTTCGTAATATTAACATCCAGGTAGGAGAACAACCATGGCTAATTCAATCAATACCAATATTTCTGCGTATTACGCGCAAGCTAATATTGCCAAAGCGAGCAGCGCGGCGTCAACGTCAGTGTCTCGCCTTTCTTCAGGAAATTTCATTACCAAAGCATCTGACGACGTAGCGCGTCTTTCAATTGGTACATCATTCGCCACTACAGTAAAAACTCTGCGTCAGGCGCTGGTAAACGCCTCGCAAGGTGTCTCATTGCTGCAAGTAGCCGACGGTGCGCTCGGTCAGGTAACAGAAATTCTGCAACGTCAAAAAACTCTGGCAGTGCAAGCCTCTTCCGGCAACCTGTCTAATAATGACCGCAGCTTCCTCAACCAAGAGTTCCAAGCTCTCTCGGAACAAATTGACTTCATCGCTTCAACTGCAACCTTCAACGGTGTAAAATTGCTCAATGGCGGGCTGGATTCTGCCTCTGTGTTTACCAATACATCATCGCAAGCGACAGCTGGCGCTTTGACAGTATCATTTGCCAGTAATATTCTTGATGCGGAAACCATTGAAATTAATGGAATTACTCTTACCGCTGAAACTACCGTTGCGGCTACCAGCGGCCTTGAATTCACAGTTGGTGCTACAATTGCAGAAACCGTTGAAAATCTGGCAGCGCGTTTGAACCTGATTGCATCGGATAACAGTTTGGTTGATGGAACTAATATAACTGCGGCTGATAAGCTGGCGCTTTCTGAGGCAAAATATACGGCAGACGGCAATAATCTGGTTATTACCTCTCGTACTGGTGGTGCATTAAGCAGCAACTTTGTTGTAGATATCTCTGGAGCTACGACTTCTGCTACCACCAACGGTGAGGCGACTGTTAGCGGGCAATATGCCGGGTTCAGTTTTAACCTGTTTGCTACCACAGCTGTAACATCTCGCTCGCAGGTGCTTTCGAATGCCACTGCAGCGGTTGCTACTCCATTTGATACCACAACGCCTGATGTGCTAAAAATAACTGTTGATGGCGTTCAGCATAGTCTTTACACGTTCACGGCTGGTGCTGGTACTGGTGCTAGCGGTAACCACACATTCGATGACATTATCAACGGCATTAATGCCAACTCTGGGACTACTGGTGTTTCAGCGGCAGCAGTGTATGATGGTACGAACTACAATATTCGTTTAAGCTATGAAAGCCAAACAGGTCTGGCGATTTTAGATGCCGGAGATGCTTTCGTTTCTGGTACTTATACTTTGACAGGAGTGAATGTTGACTTAGGCACTACAACTACCGTTTCTTCCGGTGGTGCAGACTTAACCAAGTCGATTGTCAGTGCGGAAGGTTATATCAACCTTTTCAATGCTGATCTTTTGACTGCCAACGTTGCAACTCAGGCTGCAACGGTTGTCCATGCTTCTACAGTTGCGGCAGCTACACCATTTTTGATCGGTGAGGAAATCACTGCTACTATCAATGGCGTAAACCACACTCTGCATACTTTTGTTGCTGCTGATGGATTGGATAACATTGTAGCAGGTATTAATTCAGGCACAGGAACGCATGGTATATATGCTGTGGTTGATGCTGAAAACGGTACGGATCTCAATATCCGCTTGTATCTCAATGATGCGGCCGGTGGCGGTATCACTGCACTCAGTGTTGGTGTTTCTGGTGTCAGTGTACACTCTACCGCTGTGGCAAACAGCACATTCACGGAAGTAACCAGCGGCAATGCTGGTACACGGGTGAGTGAAGCTGGTCTGATTGGAGGCACTGATGATGGTATAGGAATTGCCAGCACTGGCATTACCAGCTCCAGTGCGGTTGGGGATGATATTGTTACTGATCTTTCTGCTGTAAAAGCCAACAGTTCTATTATCTTCTCGGCTAATGCTACTGCTGGTGACACTATTACCTTTGGTGATAAAGTTTTCTACTTCACCAGCACTGCCAAAACATCTGCTGCTTCTAATGAAATTTTGATTGGAGCAGACATTGCTGCGACGCTTGATAACGCAGTAGAAGTACTAAATGCGTATGGCACAAGTTATGCCATTGGTAGCGAGGCTTACGAGTTCAATCAGGTAAATATCACTCGTGATGGAAGCATCCTGAAATTCGAAGGCAAGCACGGTGAGAACGTACTTCAAATCGATGGTACAGCTGTAACTATCGCCAGCAGCGATTCGACTAACACTGCTGTAACCAGCTCTAACTTAAGTAACGCAGCCAGCACGTTCGGCGTGAGGGTAGATGGTGTATCTAACAGTGATTTCTTTGGTACGATTTCTGGATTTACCGCTACCTATACTGGCACGAGTGATCAGGTTACCTTGTCTATTCAGGTGGGTGATTATACCTATACAGCAGAGA
>CAZFJN010000037.1:0-19245 GCA_964519595.1 uncultured Rickettsiales bacterium | reverse complement strand
GCTATTAATTTCCGTTTTATTATTTTCCCATATTAGCTCAATGGTTATTGTCTATGGTTAAATTTCCGGTTGTTATTTGGCGATATTGTTTGTTATGCTGTTATTATAATTATATATCAGTATGATAGATGTTTTGTTGTTCTTATGATTTATTCATAATATTTTACAATTTAACTAAATATTCTTCTATATAATACGCAAAATTAACTGAAATAGTGGATCATTTAGGTTGCCATTTCCGTTTCTATTGCCGTTTTATCGCATGAATGAAGAACAGAAAATAATCGCGCAATCTCCGCATATTCGCACTCTGATAGCTTTCAGCGTTTGTGTGATGCTGACTTTTATTGGCATTGTCGCTTATCAGGCGGTAAAAACCTACCGCAAATCTTTTGCCGAGGCGCAGGAGAACACCGCCAGGCTGGCGCATATTCTGACTGATCATGTTGATCTGACTTTGCTTGGCGCTGATCTGGCGCTGCGAAGAACCATTGAGCGTCATTATCTGACCACAATTTTTGGCGGCGATCTGCCTAGATATACTGAACAGAATTTCAAGATCTGGCTGACTGAGGCAACGCCGATTGTGGCAATTGCCATGCTCGACAAAGACGGCGAAATTGAAGCCTCAGCCAATAAGCAGGGCTATGACAAATGGCTGGCGGAAGGCGGCGGCCAGCTAATAAAGCCATTGCTGGAAAACATGCGCTATTCGGATGACAGCAACGTTTTTATTGGACGCACGGCAATGGAATCCGGCGAGAATCTGATTCTGATCAGCCGCCGTTATAATAACGGCAAGGGCGATTTTGCCGGCTTGGTAATCGCCGCTATTGATGCGGATTATTTCATATCATTTTATGATTCGATTGCCTCCGGAGATAATAAATTCATGAGCATAATGCTGCCAAATGGTTATGTGCTGGCTTCCGGTCCGACTGCCAGCAAAAAAAACATGATTCTGGCGCGCAAATGGCTGTCAGAAAGCGGCAAGCAGCGCAACAAGCTGTATAATTATGGCAAAGACAGCAATAATCTTGGCAAAATCGGCGCGCTGCAAACGCTTAAAAACATTCCGGTTGCGGTTTTAATTATAGAAGATGAGGCGGATTTCATGAGCCAGTGGAATCAGTCGCGCATGAAAGATATTGGCTTTATCGTGCTGTTTACCATTTTTGGCTCGATTCTTTCATTTTTCGCGGTGACAATGGCAAAACAGATAATCCGCGTGCAGGAATCGGAAAGCTCGGCAATTCTGGCCAGCCAGGCAAAATCGGAATTTCTGGCTAATATGAGCCATGAATTACGCACGCCGCTTAACGCCATTATCGGCTTCTCGGAGATGATAAATTCCGGATATTTCGGCCCTCTAAATGCTAAACAGAAAGAGCGTGTGCATGATATTCACCTCTGCGGCAGCCATTTGCTGCAATTAATTACTGATATTCTTGAATTCTCCAAAGGCGAGGCTGGGAAACTTGAATTGATTGAAGAGAAAGTTGATCTGAATGAGCTGGTCGATGAGGCAGTTCGCATAATGAACGGCAAAATAAAAAGCAAAAATATAAATATGATCGTTGCGACTGACCCTAATTTATCGCCATTATGGGCAGATAAACGCAAGATCCGGCAGATCCTGCTGAATCTCTTGTCAAACGCCCTTAAATTCACGCCCGAAGGCGGCACAATTACCGCGATAACCAAAATGGACGCGCAGAATAATATTCATATCAATATAATTGATACCGGAATTGGCATATCCGAAGAAGATATACCGCGCGCGCTTTCCGTATTCGGGCAGGTAAACCGCACTAGAAGCCATGAAGGAACAGGGCTTGGCCTGCCATTATGTAAAATGTATGCTGAGCTGCATGACGGCAAATTAACCCTAACCAGCACCTATGGCGAGGGAACAACGGTAAAAATAATATTCCCGCATCAAAGAACCCTAAGCGCCAGAAATCAGCAGAATCCGCAAAATCCATAAATCAATAAAAATCTATAAAATCCATAAAATCAGGGCTTTGCAAAGAGCCGGACGGCATTTTGTGCATTGCAACATTTTGCTTGACTGGCTTATTGAACTGAAATATATTCCGCCACATACTGCAATGGTGCAGCACACAAAATATTGGAGATTATCATGAATTATTCAAACGCATTTGCTGACATGTTTAAAAACAGCATTGATTATAATCAGTTTCTTACTATCCAGCGCCGTAATATGGAAGCTGCCAGCGAAGCCGGTCAGGCGATTGTTGAAAGCGCGCAAGCTATTTCCCGCCGTCAGGCTGAAGTTGCAAGAGCGCAAGTTGAAGGCGCACTGAAAGCCTCAAAAGACATTTTCACCAGCGGAACTCCTGAAACAAATATCGCTAAACAGGCTGAATACGCAAAAGTAACTTTTGAAAACGCTCTTTCAAACCTGCGTGAAATTTCAGAAATGGCTGCTAAATCATGCTTCGAAATCTTTGATGTTATCACCAGCCGCGCTGCTGAAAGCATGGAAGAAGTAAGCAAAGCAACCGGAGTATCCGCAACTGCTAAGAAAAAATCAGCGTAATTATTTACTGAATTTCAGCATAATTATTCGCTAGATTATCCGCCGCAAAAAATCAGCGGAAACAAAAAACCACAAACCAAAAACCCCTCGAATTATTGAAAAATAAACGAGGGGTTTTTATTTGGCAATTGCGAGAAAATTCTGCGCCGCGTAGTCACGCCGTAGCTAAATTTTGGCTTCGCCAAAATTAGCAAAGGCGGATGGTGGGGGATGGTAGATACATTCAGAACCTATGCAACCAGTCCATCCTTCGCCATCCTACGCTAAAGCTACGGACGGCTTCGGAGGACACTCCTACGCCTAAGATCGGTTCGTGTGGCGTAAGCCACCAGAAGCCCGCAGGGCGTAGGGTGGTGGGTCCGGGCAGAGTTGAACTGCCGACCTCACGCTTATCAGGCGTGCGCTCTAACCACCTGAGCTACGAACCCTTTATTATGTGTGGTTGTGCTTTATGCCTTATCATCTCCGCAAAAGCAGAGGGTGTTTTTAGGCTTTTTATCATTAAAGTCAATAGATTTTCCAAATTCAATTAGGCTTTTTCATTGCCTTTATTTTTCTTACGATTCTTTGGAGACTCTGTTGCGGCCAAGTTTTTTCGACTGATACAGCGCTTCGTCAGCGCGTTTGACCAGGTTTGGAATATCATCAGCATTATGCCGGTAGCTTGAAACGCCGAGCGAGACGGTGATCTGGCCAAAATTCTGGCCAGTATCTTTGCGTTTTAACTCTTTTCCGGCTATTGACTGGCGGATAGCATCAGCGACTTTAACCGCGCCATCAATTGGCGTGGAGGGCAGGGCGACGATGAATTCCTCGCCGCCGAAGCGCGCCACTACGTCGCGGCCTTTCAGCAGGTCAGTTAAGGTTCTGGCGACGATTTTCAGAACCTCATCGCCTAGCAAATGTCCGTAAGTGTCATTGAATTTTTTGAAATGATCAACATCGAGCATAACGATGCACAGATCATCATTTTTTTCCTGCGAGGCATTCATATATTCTTCGAGCATACGCTCAAAAGTGCGGCGATTAAACAAGCCGGTAAGTCCATCGCGTTCGGCCTCGGAAGTAACTTGCTGGAGGTTTTTGCGAAGATTATCAATTTCCATTTTTGATTCTTCAAGGCGTTTGCTCATCTGCTCGCCGCTTTGCTTAAGCTCCATTGTCGCGCCGACTAAATCCTTGATGATGTCCTTAACGTCAGAATCGCCGTAATCCTTGCTGACCTTGTCGATATATTGTCCTAAATCATCATTATAATTTTTTGTTTCGCCGCTGAATTCATTGACCGCAGTCAACACATCTTTCAACATTTTCTGAGCAGTGATTGCCGTTTCATCAATCACTTTCTGATTGCGTTCATTGATGAAGAAACGGCGGTAAAGCGAGGCGCAGGTTACGGCATTGAAGGGAATTTTCTGGGAAATTATTTTATCAATTTCCATTTTCAGATTAAGATTTTTGCCCAGCGCATAGCTGTACCATACTGAATAATTATCCGGATTAGGCGGAATGGAATATGCTTCCATTTTCTTAATCGCGGTCATGGCAAGCACGCGCTCACTGGCCAGATCTGCGCCAGACGGCATGTTACCGTTATTTGGCGGATTCTGATTAGTGTTCTGATTACTATTCTGATTTTGATTAGTGCCGTTTGTCATGTTATGTGCATATGTTCTGAAACCTGGTTTTGTCAATATTTTTAAGGATATTTTTCAAATTATTTTTGTAGCTTATTTTTTTCCAGATTATTTTTTGTATTTGCTTAAATTCATTTTGCTTATTTTACCGGAAGCGCGTTTTTTTATTCTGCGGTCACGTTTATAAACCCAGACATGTGCAGGCGGTACATTGGTTACTATAAATTGCTGGCGCTTTCCATATATTCTTAAGCTCCGCCAGCGGTTGCGAGGTATTGGCGAGGTGAGGCTGTAAGTGAACTGCACTATGCAGCCATTATCGTCGATCGAGGCGGCCATTTGCATTTCTATGCGCGTGCGAATGCCTTTTGGCATAGATAATAGCGGCAGGCTGGAGACCACAGCGCATATTTTATCAATATTCTGCTCTTCTAAAACCTGGTTTAAATTTGCCGCATCGGCGCGGGCAATGGTGATGTCGGGAAATTCACTGCGTAAAATATTGAATAAAGATGGTTCGCGTTCAACAACCAGCAGGCGTTGCGGCGGAATATTAGCTTCCAGCAAAGCATGTGTAACCGGCCCGGTTCCTGCGCCTAATTCAATAACCATTCCTTCCGTTTCCTGACGAACTTGCCTGGCCATTGCTCGCGATAAATTTTTTGAGCTTGGCGCAACAGCGCCTATTTTAAGCGGCGCACGCGCCCAGGCCAGAAGAAACGGAGAGCGCTTATTCTGGCGGTTATTTGCCGAATTATTATCTGGTTTATGCAGTAATCTTTTGAGGTTTTTTGCCATTTGCGAAGTTTATTAATTGCCGGAATGTTATTGATCAGAAATCTTTGTTGATCAGCGATAAAGTGAATTTTTTAGTGTAATACTTTTAGTCTAATACTTAGTGTAATATTTAGTGTAATAACTGTGTGTAATAAGTAGTATAGCAAGGTTTTATGAGGTTTAATAATTATATATGACAGCAAAACGTATTAATAAGGTTAATATAAATGCTATTTTTGCTGATTTTGCGCGCGCTAATCCTGCTCCGGCAACTGAGTTGAATTTTACTAATGATTTTACCTTGTTAGTGGCGATTATTCTTTCCGCGCAGGCTACTGATGTCAGCGTTAATAAAGCAACTGCCGGATTATTTACTGTTGCTGATACGCCGCAGAAAATGCTGCTGCTTGGCGAGGAAGGGCTGAAGAATCACATAAAAACCATCGGATTATTCAATAGCAAAGCAAAAAATGTTATCGCAATGTCGCGTCTTGTGGTCGATAATTATGCCGGAAATATTCCAGAATCACGCGAGGAGCTGATAAAGCTGCCAGGAGTAGGCAGAAAAACCGCCAATGTCTGGCTTAATTGCGCGCGCGGCCTTCCGACTATTGCCGTTGATACACATGTATTTCGTGTCGCTAACCGCCTGGGACTTTGCAACACAAAAACACCACAGGCAACGGAAGAGGCGCTTGAAAAACTTATTCCGGAAAAATGGAAACAGCACGCGCATCATTGGCTGATACTACATGGCCGCTATATCTGCGTTGCCAGAAAACCAAAATGCGCTAGTTGTTTTTTGCGCGATCTATGCCGCAGCGCCAGCAGCAGCGGCAACTTCAGCAGCAAAATCAGCTGATTGTTTTTCGATGCCTTCGCCGAGGCGGAAACATAAAAATCCGCTAAGCGCAATAGCAGCTCCGGCTTCTTTAGCGGCGCTGGCTACCACATCGCGAATTTTAGTTTTGCCATCAATTACGAATAATTGTTCCATAAGAACAACTTCCTCGTAATATTTGCGTAAGCGGCCTTCGACCATTTTCTCAACAACTTCCGCAGGTTTTCCGGAAGCAAGAGCCTGCTCGCGATATACAGCGCGTTCACGCTCTATTTTCTCGCCGTCAAGATGCGCGACATCCAAAGCTTCCGGCTTGGCGGCGGCAATATGCATGGCGATTTGTTTGCCAAGAGTTTCTAAAATGTTCAGATTTCCTTCTGATTCCAGAGCAACCAGAACGCCGATTTTGCCAAGTCCGGCCGCGGCGGCATTATGAACATAGCTGGCAACCAGCCCTTTAGTTACGCCAATAATTTCGCTGCGCCGTAAATTCATATTTTCGCCAATAACCGCAATGGCATTGGTTATGTTTTCTGTGACAGTTTTTCCATGACCATCTTTAAGTTGCCGCAGTTCTTCAACATTTCCTATTGAATGACGCACCGCCAGCTCGGCAATTATTCTGGCTAAATCCTGAAACTGGGCGTTTTTAGCAACAAAGTCAGTTTCTGAATTAAGCTCAATAATCGCGCCTTTACTGCCTTCAACAGCAACGGCAACCAGACCTTCCGCAGCAACTCGGCCGGATTTTTTAGCAGCGGCAGAGAGGCCTTTTTTACGCAGCCAGTCAATTGCAGCTTCCATATCGCCATTATTCTCGGTCAAAGCTTTGCGGCAATCGAGCATTCCTGCGCTGGTAATTTCACGAAGAGTTTTTATTTGTTCTGAGGATATTTGTGTCATTTTTCGCTCTCCTGCGTCGTATTATTTGCTTATTTGATCTCTTGGTAATCTCTTTATTATCGCCGTAGCTATTCTTTTCTGCCTGGAGATTTTTTAACAGTTACCTGCGGAGCTTTTTTGGCATTGCTGCTGCGGCCTTTGCTGCGGCGGCTATTTCCTTCTTCAGAATTTTTGCCTTCATCCTTATCAGCTTTATCAGTAGCTGCTGAACGTGTTGTATCATCATTTCCAGCATTTGCTGACATTAATTCAGTTATGTTGGCATTTGCGCCAACGTCAACGCCGCTGCTGGACATACTGGCTTGAATGCCGTTTAGCACTGCATCGGAAACCAGACGGAGATAGAGATTAATAGCTCTGGTTGAATCATCATTGCCAGGAATCGGATAAGTTATTCCCTCGCTTGTGCAATTACTGTCAATAATCGCCACAATAGGAATTCCAAGTTTCTGTGCTTCTTTGATCGCCAGATCTTCTTTGTTAGTGTCAATCACAAACAATAAGTCCGGCAAACCGCCCATTTCTTTGATGCCGCCAAGAGAAGCTTCCAGCTTGTCGCGCTGCCTGCTCATGGCCAGTAATTCTTTCTTGGTAAAGCCCTGATTTGGTCCGGAAATCTGTTCTTCAAGCTTCCGCAGGGTTTTTATTGAAACCTGAATAGTGTTCCAGTTAGTAAGCAATCCGCCAAGCCAGCGGCGATTAATGTAATATTGTCCGCAACGTTTTGCCGCTTCGGCAACCGGCTCAGTGGCCTGACGTTTTGTGCCAACAAATAATATCCGGCCATTCTGCGTAACTGTTTCACTGACCGCCGCCAGCGCCTTATGCAGCATTGGCACGGTTTTGCCGAGATCAATAATGTGAATATCATTACGCACGCCGTAAATATACGGTGCCATGCGCGGATTCCAGCGTTTTGTTTTATGTCCGAAGTGAACGCCAGCTTCAATAAGCTCGCGCATATTAACATTAGGTAAAGCCATAATTTCAATCCTTTTCCGGTTAAACATCGACATTCGTTTGTATTCTTTGGAGAAATTTTATTTCTTAAAAAGAACACCGGAGGGGAATTTAACCATCAGAACAAGAGATAATTTACTGAAAGATCAAATAAATATCCTGTTGGAGAAAATCCCACGAATATCTGTTAAATAACTAAATAATCTGCAGTCTTGGACTATTAAATAAATAGCCATTAAATAAATAGCCATTAAACCGCCATTGACAGCAGGAGGGAGGCTTTTAATCTATAAATAACGCTCATGCAAGCAGAAAATGACAGAAAATGCAGCAAAAATGAAATTTTGGAAAACGCTTAACTCATCATTAAGCATTATCTGCTAAATTGAGCATATCTGCCATTGTAGGCAGTTGTCCGGTCTCATCATGTAGGTGAACCGAAAGCCAATGTATGGACTGACCCTAAGTAAGGGAAACCTCCATGTTAGGAACGGGCAAGAAGCTCTATGTCTATTTCATCAGCGCCGCTTTCGAGCGGGGCGTTTTTTACGCCGTCTTTATTTGCTTTCAATAATGCAAGCAGATCTTTATCAGATTCAACTCTTAAACTCTCCAGCGGCAATCGCCTGATAAATGCCGGCGAGGATGTTGCGGCGTTTTCTATCGCCGCGCGAATGCAATCACAATTACTGACCTTGAAACAGGCCAACAACAATGCCGTTCAGGGCAATAGTATGCTGCAAGTCGCCCAAGGCGGCCTTGAGCAGATACTCGACATTCTTGACACTATGGACGCGCTTGCCACACAATCAAACAGCTCCTCGCTTACCAGCGCCGAGCGCACATATTTACAAGCTGAATTTGCCGCTTATATAGAGGAAATTGACCGTATTGCAGATAATACAACATTTAATGATATTGCCCTGCTTAATGGCGGTTTATCCGGCGCGGCTGAGCCTACTTACACCACCTCAGCATCAACAAAGGCCAGCGCAACTCTGGCTTTTACCGCAAATCCGACAGCCGGCCAGACGGTAGTATTAAACGGTGTGACCTTCACGGAAGGAACTGATTTCGCAGCGGGAGGTTCTACGGCGCTGACTGTTGAGGCCTTAAAAAACGCGCTGAACAGCTCAACCAACGTGGCAATTTCTAAAAACACTTACACCAGATCAGGCGATTCGCTGATTATTACTGCCGATTCCGGCGGTAATCTCGGCGAGTTATTTATAATAAACAAAGCCAGCTCCACCACCAGCTTCACCGTAACCGGCGTGGCAACGCAAACTGCCAATATATATACTCTCGATAATGGCGAAGATAACGGCCTTGGCGTTGGCAGTACAATAGTAACAGGAACTATCGGCGATGCGCTGGTTAATACGCAAAGCCAGACAAAAGGCAGCGTAACGCTGAATTTATCCGGCCTGCCGCTGGCTACGGAAACATTAAATATAGATGATGGTAATGGCAGCTTGCTGACCTTTACTTTTGTTGCCAGCGCTTCAACCAGCACGGAAATCACCATCGGCGCGACAATTGAGGAAACATTGCAAAATGCCGTCAATAAAATATCGCAATATTCCGGAACCAGCAATTATGTAACGCGCCAGCTTGATTTCACAATCAGCGGCAGTTCGCTTACCATCAGCAATAAAGTCGCCGGAAATGTCGCCGATTTTGCTGGCAGCGTTCCGGATATAACTGAAACCATAACCAACGGCACTTTATCAGCGGCCACAATAACCGGCGGCACTAATACCGGAATTAATACTAACGGCGTGAATAATTCCAGCTTTGTCGGAAGCATCAGCGGCTTTACCGCGACTTATGTCGGCGCAGATAGTATCACCGCCAGTCTGGTAGTAGGAAGCAGCACTTATAGCGCGGCAATAACTGACACAACTCCTTCTTCCAACAGCACAATTCGTTTTACCTCAACCAGCGGCGGATATTTTGATGTTCAGCTGGCGGCAAGTCAGGGTCTTACCGTTTCCAATCAGACAACCGCTGATACTTACGCAACGCGCCTTAATGCCGCTTTTGAAACGCTTACTTTTTATCAGAATCGTCCGGTAAGCAATTTTGAAGCAACAGGAAGTTTTGTTGGCGCGTCGGCAAGTCTGCAATTGGCTGATTTCTCAGAAGTCAATATTGACTCTATTGAAGTAACTGCTCCGGTTGCTACTGATGCAACTATCGACATCACGGTAAATGGCGTTATTTTCCGCGCCAGCAACGGTCTTGGCGGAAAAATCGGCGCTTATGAAAAAGTGAAATTCGTAAGCCTTGAAGATAGTAATGATGTGCTTACTCTCAGCAACGGCGCAACCGCGCATGATTTTTCTACAACTTCTCTGGCTGCGACTTTTGAAGGAAATTTACGCGCTGCTTTTAATCTTGATGAAGATGGTAGCGGCGTTGATTTTCAGGTTGGAACATCATCTGATGATCTGGTGAATGTCGTGGTAAATACTGCCAGTTCCGACGCTTTATTCAATGGTGATACGCCGAATATCAGCACGCAGGATAATGCCGAAGACGCGCAGGATATTATTGAAACCGCGAGAGAATCAGTTCTAACCAGCCTTGCTGAAGTCGGCGCTTTGCAGGCGCGGTTTGAAAGCGTGCAGAATGTTAATTCTGAAATAATTGAAGGAGTAACCGCCGCGCGCAGCATTCTTGCTGATACAGACATTGCCGAAGAATCCACTACTTACGCTACACAAGCCTTGCTGGTTAATTCCGGAATCTCTATAATAGCGCAAACACGCCAGCTTCAATCCGGATTATTGCAGATATTGCAGGCTGGAAATGCTTAGAATATGCTCTAGCATTTTTAACCGTTAATCAGCTATATAATCAGGAAAATGTCAGGAAGAATTATTAGCGTAAATGATCTAATGCAAAGCGATTATAGCTATCGCCTTGCTTGTCCTGTTGGAGAAAATTTTTCCTCTGATTTCAAACCACATTTCTCACCTCAGCAAATGCTGGAACTTGGAGTTTTTGAAGGAAAATATTGTAATGATTGCCGCAATGAATTTCCGCCAGAATGGTTTGCCAATGCAAAAATAAGCGAAATCGCCACGCCGGAACTTAATTATTTTGGCGTTAAAAGTAGGCAATCTCTTGCCATATGGCGAGAAAAAGGCTGGATAATTGCTCCTGATCCGCGTGGCTGGTTTCAATGGTATTGCCGCTATTATCTCGGCAGACGTATTCCGGAGGTAGATAAAGAGCAGATAAAAAGATGGAAAGCCTTTGCCAGACATTCAGCGCAGGTAAAAGCAAATTGCGAAAGAGGAGACATCTCATGCCGACCACGCCAACGCCAGGCACTGTTGCAATGGTCTTATGATCCTTTTATATGAACCATTTTGCGATCAATATATCGCAAAGTATAAATATATCGCAAAGCATAATTTTTTATTTTCGTTGTTTTCCGGCGGTAATTATTATTGAAAGCGGCAGAGTTACAGCAAATATTATTGCTGAGGCGGTGACTACGCTAGGGCCGGAAGGTGTGTCAAGCCACAGCGAGCCACTGATTCCGGCGATAACTGCGATAATTCCAAAAATCGCGGAGATTATTGCCATTAATTCCGGCGAGTTGGAAAATTGCCGCGCGGTTGCGGCGGGAATAATCAATAAGGAAGTAATAAGCAGAATTCCGATTATTTTTATTGAAATAGCAACCACCATCGTCATCAAAAACATAAACAGCAGATGCACGAATAATGTTTTTACACCTTCCGCGCGCGCCATATCTTCATGAATAGTCATCAGCACCAGCGCTGGCCAGTTAGCGGCAAGCAACAGCAGCACAATCGCGCCGCCGCCATATATCCAGTATAATTCCGCGCTGCTTACTGTTAAAATATCGCCAAACAGATAATAATTAAGATCAACGCGCTGATGCAGCAGGCTGATTGTCACCATGCCAATTGACAGCGCGGCATGAGCAAGAATTCCCAGTAAAGTATCTGTTGCCAGCAGCCGTTTCTGTTGCAACCAGACTAGCATAATCGCAAATATTGAACATACTAACACTGTGCCAAAATTGACGCTTATTCCGCACAGCAAGCCAAGCGCAATTCCCAGTAAAGAGCTGTGCGCCAGTGAATCGCCAAAATAAGCCATCCGTCGCCATACCACAAAACAGCCAATTATTCCGGCAATTATTGCTACGCCACAACCGGCCACGAGCGCATTAATTATAAAAAAATCAGGCATGAGAATTTCCGCAATGATGATCATGTTTGTGGTCACTATTTTTATTATCATGATTCTTATGTTCATGATCATGACTATGATGGTGAGTGTATATTTTCAGCATGGCTGACATGTCATGTCCGAAGAGATTTATAAATTCAGGATGTTGTCCGACTTCATCCGGATTTCCCATGCAGCATATATGATGAAAAAGGCAGATAACCTTGCGCGTTGACGACATTACCATATGCAGATCATGCGATACCATTAAAATGCTCAGATGGCGCTTGGCATAGATTTTTTCCAGCAGTTTATAAAAGGCCAGCTGTCCGGAAATATCAAGGTTCTGAGCTGGCTCGTCAAGAACCAGCAGATCAGGATTGCCAAGCAGCGCGCGCGCCAGCAATGCTCGTTGCAATTCGCCGCCGGAGATTACATGCAGATTTTTATCCAGCGCATTTTCAATTCCGGTTTCACTGGCAACAATATTTATTTCATCTGGCGCTAGTTTTTTTCGCAAGCCGAGGAAGCGCCTGATGGTAATTGGCATAGTATGATCAGGATCAAGTCGTTGCGGAACATAGCCGGTTTTGAGGTTTTTGCGGCGCGTTACTGTTCCGCTGTCGGCGTTATAAAATCCCAGCAGGCATTTAAGCAGCATTGATTTTCCTGCGCCATTTGGTCCGATTATGGTGATGAAATCACGAGCTTCGACTTTCAGGCTGACATCTTTGAGAATTTCTCTGCCTTGCCGAATTACTGATATTCCTTCTGCCGTGATAAGATTGTGCATAATCTGCGTTTATTGTTGATTTAAGCGCTTTATGCAAGCATAAAAGGAGGTATTTATAGTTATAAAGTTTTGTTTTTTTGCGTATTTTATGAATAGTTATCATTTGATTTTGGCAAGCCTCTTTTCATTTTTTCTGTTTTTGCCGCTTCCGGCTTTTGCGGAAATGCCGCCTGAAGATGCGGCGGTTGTGGTCAGTATCAAGCCGCTTCATTCTCTGGTTGCTGGCGTTATGGGCGATAGCGGCAAGCCGTCTTTAGTGGTTTCAGGAGATAGTTCATTGCATGATTTTCACCTTAAACCTTCGCAAGTCAGAATGCTGCAGAATGCGAAGATTGTTTTTTATATTGATGATGATTTTGAAACATTCCTGAAAAGCGCGTTGGCGGCTCTTCCTGATGCTGTCCGTAAATCGCCGCTTGCTAATCAAAAAGGCCTTAATATTCTTAAAGTTCGCAAAGGCGGCGTGTGGGAAAATCATCCTCATGATCACGACAACCACGATAACCACAACAACCACGATAACCACGCTAACCACGATAACCAAGACAATCACCTCTGGCTTGATCCGGATAATGCGCGTTTAATGGTTGAGCTTATTGCTTCTGAGCTGGCTTCTGTTTATCCGCAGAATAAAAGCAAATATTTCGCTAATGCCAAGGCGGTTGCCGAGCGTATTGCTGCGCTTGATCAGCGTTTGAAGAAAGAATTGTCAGCAAGCAGGGGAGTGCCGTTTATTATTTTCCATGATGCAACTCAGTATTTTGAGCAGCATTATGGTTTAAGCGCGGTAGGCTCGATAACTTTTGAGCCAGATGAAGCACCATCGTCACAGAGAATAAAGAAGCTGCGCGAAAAGATCAAAGAAAGCAAGGTTGTTTGTGTTTTCAGCGAGCCTTATTTCAGCGATAAAATACTGACCATATTGCGCGAAGGAAACAATGTAAACAGCGCGATTCTTGATCCGGAAGCAACGGCGCTTGCGCCTGACGCTGATTTATATTTTAAATTGCTGGAGAATCTTGCTTCATCATTTGGCAAATGTCTGAAGAGAGCTGCTTGAGAAAATAAACTCATGCGCCGATTATGCGCCGATTACAGCAGGCGCTAAATGCTCTTCCGCAAGGTTGGCTTTTTGCCGCCAGTCGCCGCTTTCATTTGATTTAATGATCAGATCTTTTATATTATCTTTCTTAACTGGTTTTTCCTTACGGTGCGGTTTTTTTGCCTCTTCTTTTATGGCAAAATTATTTTCATTTATTTCGCTTCTCTCATTTGCTGCTAATTGCTGATTTGTATCTTGATAATCAGGTTGTTGCGGCGCAGTTTCAGGAACAGTTTCTGGCGCTTTTTCTTCCGGCGGCGGCGCTTTCTTGCCATTTTTAAGCGCTTCTATTCCGGCTTTAACCCAGTTCTCCTGATCTTGTGTGATCAGACCTTCAGCCAAATAACGATCAAGCCTTCCAACCAGCGCGGTGTGATAATTTTCCTGTTCCTTATTTATTTTTTTGCTTTTGCCGACATTGCCAATCATTCCGGTAATGCCGTTTAAATGGTCAAAGGCAATTGCGCCAGGATTAAGTCCTAAATCAATCAACAGAACTTCAAGGCCAGCGCCGGTAAAAACCTCGCGCATATTCTGCATCGCTTCTTTGCGTTTTTCTTTAGGAATTCCGCCTTCTTGCCAGTATTGATCGCGCACTTCATGAACAGCGCGAGTAAATCTCTGAATATGTTCAATAGTAAGCTGATCTCTAAAAAGCGGACCAAGAATTGTATAAGCGATAAACTCAATCTGCGCCGGAGTTTCCGCCGGATTATTAACTGCATAATGGCAAAGATAATTCACCCCTTCACGCAGCCGCAGAAAAGAGGTAGTCGTTGCGCCGGACAATGCGCCGCCGATTGTCTCGCCAAGCATGAAGTTGCGATCCTGCATTGAAGTTGCTCGTCCGGCCAGGCCAATTCCGTAATTAGTTCCAGGAAATGGCACAGTCCACAAACCAGCAGCTGATCCGAAAATTGCCGAGCCAGCGGCCAGCCAGCTCCAGTTTTCGCCCTGATGCATGGAAATGCGCGGCAGATAATCTTCCAGATAATGCGGATCTTTATTTTTTTCCTTAACATTGCGATAAGCCAGATCAGTAGCGATTTTCACGCCAAAAAGTCCGGCGACGGAAAATATCGTCCACTGCGCGTACTGAACCATGCGATCACGCGGCCGCAGTCCTTTAGGGTTATAATCCTTGATTATTCCCTTCATCCATTGCAGATAAGTAGGCACTTTTTTCGCATCAACCGGCGCGCCGTCAATGGAAAATCCGCTGGCGATTTTAGCCATATTGCCGCCGATTATTTGTCCAAGAGTAAGTCCAATGGCGCAATACATTCGGTTAGTAGGCAATACGGCCAGCTGTGCATCGCCAAGCCATCTCAGCCAGCCAGGAGGTCTTCCCTTATAGTTGGCGCTATGCAATTCAACCGCCGCTTTCACATATTCGGCAACAGTTTTGCCGCTTGCATCAGGAGTTTGATGTTTTTCGAAGGATAATTCTTCTTTATTCGCGGATTTATTCTGCGAATCTTCGCCTGGCGTGTGTTTCTCGCCTTGTGCATTCGGATTATCTGAATCAGCGCGTACTTTTGCCGGCAGAGTATCACTTACTCTTTCGCCATATGAATGCGCCAGCGCCGCGCCGCCGGCAATTGCCGCGCCAACGCCGAGCAGCGGCAGAGCGTGTTCACCAAGAGATGCTGATTGCGCGGCTTTGCCATATTTATAGCGTGTTCCCAGGCCGATTGCGCTTAATCCGTCATTAAACATTCTGATTATAGGATTAGCATTGCCAACTACGGCGTTTTTAGGATCAAGGCCAAATCTTTCGCGCAGAGTTTTATCAAGTCCGGAATTGCCAAGTTTTTTACTGAGATCTTCAGTTACAGCCTTGGCAATTTCCTTAGCCGGCTTGCCGTTTAATTTGAAACGATGATATGATTCTTCGACAATATTTTGTAGAGTTTTAACTGCTTTTGCCTGTAATTCCGGCGTATTAAGCTCATGTCCAAATAGCGGTTGCAAAACGCGCAGCTCAAATTGTTTTGCCCAATCTTCACGCAATTTTCCGGTTTTAAGAGCCTCTTCAACATAGCTGCCAACCATTCCCAGCTCAGCTGCTGCGGCCTTATGCGGCGCGGCATTACCTCTGGCCAGTCCGGCAAAGATTTTCGCGCCATTTGCCGAAGCAAAAGCCGGATTTAAGAAAAATCCATAAAGGAAAGTAAGGCCGGAAGCGGCGCTGAAAGTTCCGAAAAATCCGGAAAGAGCGCGCAGTGTCTTTGATTGATTATATTGCGCCTGAAAATCCAGATCAAGCAGGTTGAGTTTTTCAATGCCTTTGAGATTCTGCGCCTTGAAAGTCTGCGCACGGCCATTGCGCTCGAAAGCATACATGCTGCCAAGAACCGCGCCAACGCCGGCGCCAACGCCAGGAAATAGCTGGTAGGCAAGTTTTTTCCACTGATGCTCCGGCGCTTCCGAATGCGGATTCCAGTCTATTGCTTTGTGTAGAAAACGCAGCGGCGGCGAAATATCCTCAAGAGGAATTTCAACATATTCTCCCTCTGACTTCATCTTAAGTCCGAATACAACCTGACGAATCTGGTCAAGCGCCAGCCAGCCAAGGAACATACCTCCGGCGTTAAGCAGCCGATGCTGAGAAGGAATATCCTGCTGGGCATGTCCGCCATTGGCGAGGAATTTGAACGGAAATTCAAGCGCCTGCCGGATTCTGCCGCCGAATGTTGTCTTTACTTCCATTTGTCCATTTGCATAGTTTAAAGCGTGGTTTAAAGCGTGGTTTGAATCATGGTTAAAGCCTGTTCTGAAGCTTGTTCTGAATCATATTTTTACTCATGCGCTGCCTATAGCCATTTGGCTATTTTTACCTGATGCACCATCTTTAAATTAGCACGATGACGATGCTCGCTCAACCGCCTAAAGCGCTGAAAATGCAATCTTCACAGAACTGCAACAAATGTTGCGCTGCAGCGACCGGAAATAGCGGCTAATTAGCAAGAATGGTTAAAAAATTAATCAAAAAGCAATAATTTAGCAAAAATTTCTGTCACAAAAGCTTCACAATAATTTCTGTGATTTTGTGCTAGATTGGTAGACGGTGGAGTAGTGTTATTAACCGCTGCAACAGCATGTTAGACAGATTATTATACAGATGATTACATAGATGATTGATAAGCAAAAACAGCAACAGTCAGCAGCAGAAGACAAAGAAAAAACCGCGCCGACAGAAGGCGTGGCAGGAGTTGCTGAGTCTCAAAAAGCAACAGGCGCTGATGATAAACAATCATCCGGCAGCGAATTTGCCGCGCAAAAAAATCCTGAACAAACAAAAAATCCTGAACAAACAAGAAAAAATGAACATCAAACAAACAATCAGCAGGAAAACAAGCAAAATGAAAAAATTGAAATAACCACACAAGACTGGGAAGAAGCAAAAAAACAAAAACCATGGAATGAAAGCATTGCCGGAAGGATGATGATCCGCAGCGTAACGCGCGGTATTCTCGGCGCGGCGGCATTTACTCTCGGCGGTCACATGGCAAGCCGCGCTAATGGACTTAAAGGCTACCATCCGGATATAAAATGGACAGAAATCTGGGAGCGTCCGAAAAATTGGAAGGAGTGGTTTCATCCGAATAAAAGCCCAATTCCGATGGTCATTGCGAAATTATATGATGTCTGCATGGGCGAGCCAATAAGGCACAGCGTTACCGCTTTGGCAAAAACCGGAATATTTGGCAAATACGCGCAGAGCAAAGCTGACTTTATCGGCAAAAGGGCGGTTACTTTCAGGCAGACTCTTTACAATCATCTTGAGAAAACAAGAGGAGTTCATGGCCGCTCTTTTGGTGAAGAAATAGTCGGCGTTACGCAGGATTTTGCCTTTATGAGCGCCGCTGATGCTTTAGGGCGCGATGTTGCTGATGTGATTGATCCGGCCAATAAAGAGCAAAAGCGCAGCTGGAAAGATGAAAAAGGCAATATCAAATGGCTGGAGGCGGCACAGGCAGTTGGTTACAGAATATTCCGCGCCGTTACCTTTAATGCTGGCGAAGACTGGTACATAGCGCCGGCTTATATTTACCAGCTTCATGCTCAGGGCTTGGCGCTTGATAGAATATTCCCCGGCTTTCGTTATGATCAGGATCGCGGCTTAAATGGCGGCAGCTACCGCGTTGATAATAACGGAAAAATCATCGGCAATTATCAATTGCCCGGCTTAATAGATCTGCAATTGCGCTTTATGGGCTATAACGGCACATGGTTTGGTGGCACGCTTGGCTTTCGTGAGCTGTATAATAAAGTCGAAAATGCTTTGCAGGGCAAACATGTCAATCTTTACGGCGATCAACATGCTCCGCCTGATCCGAATAAAGGAATAGTTGAAAAAAGTGCTGATGTCGCGAAATGGCTGCTGCGCTGTGTTGTCAAAGGCAGTATTTACATGATTCCTTCCGTGCCGCTGTTCTGGATAATGCGTACTCCGCAAACCAAATATAAAGGCGCAATGATAAATGCTGAGAAAAATGCGATCGTTGCTTATACGCATCATGAGCATTTATCAAATCCAAGTAAATTTTATCAGGAAGCAGTACATGGCAATGAGCTGGAAACTCACTGCGATAACGGTAAGAGTTTTAACAGCAATACAAAAACAAGATTCCAGAAATATCAGGGGCAGGATCTGGGCTGGAAAGGTGACGGCATTGTTGCTAATCCTCTGACTGCGGCGGTGAATCCGGAATGGATGACTAAAAATCCGCATAGCGGCGCGGCGGAATTTATGCCTTATGCTAAATCATTCGGAATGTTTGATGCAGTATTAAACGGCATTGGCAGCGTTTACAACAAAGTAAGAGCCGGTTTTAACAAGCTGCCGATAGTCCAGCATCCTGATCATAAAATATTACGCGCTAACAAACGTATTGCTGATCGCTTTATCAATGCCACTGGTCCTTATTGGTTATATATGGGCGGCAAGGCGGAATTCGCCAGATTGGTTGATACCGGAAAAACCGATTTTGCCATTGAAGGCGCAATAGATTCTTTTCTAAGAGGCGACCTGACTGAAACGGCAAAATGGACAAAACGCATCGTCCAAGCCACCACCAACCAGAATTTTGATGATCCGGCGCTAGATAAAGAAGGCGAAAGACGGCGCATGGAGGACGAATCAGCCGCCGATGCCGCTTTGGAAAATACCGACATGATAGATCAGCAAAAGGCATATAGTAATAAAACAGAGAAACCTCCTTCTGAATGGTTATCGCCGGAGACTAAAGAAAATCTGCATAAATCATTCACTGAATCAATGGACGCAACTGCCAGAAAACATAATATAAAACCACGCGACAATGATAATCTGTCCTGGCGGGAAAGAACGCTGCAAGGCGATAGAAACGCCGGACAATTCGCCGATATAGAGGAAAAAACAAAAAGCTACGCCGAAAAAGAACAAAAAGAATTCCTGGCCAAATCCAT
>CAZFJN010000036.1:8304-19490 GCA_964519595.1 uncultured Rickettsiales bacterium | reverse complement strand
CGTCTCCGTATTTCGCATCCGGAAGAACCTGGCGTTTTGTTGCAGCGTGACGACGTGACATAAAAACCCTCTAAATCTCTCAAATTATCTCAATTTATTTATTATCTAAAATTTACTTAGGACGTTTCGCGCCGTAAGCAGAGCGCGATTGTTTACGGTTTTTCACTCCCTGCGTATCCAGCGTACCACGAATAATGTGATAACGAACACCAGGCAAATCCTTCACACGACCACCACGAATAAGCACAACGCTGTGTTCCTGCAGATTATGTCCCTCTCCCGGAATGTAACCAAAAACCTCAAAGCCGTTAGTAAGACGAACGCGCGCAACCTTACGCAGCGCCGAATTTGGCTTTTTCGGAGTTACAGTTTTAACCTGAGTGCAAACGCCGCGTTTCTGCGGACATTGTTTCAGATGCGCCGATTTACTGCGGCGTTTCAAAGGCTTGCGTGATTGGCGAACCAACTGATTTATAGTCGGCATAAGTTTCCTTAAGCGTAAAAATTGTTTTTATTTCGTTTTTATTTCTTGATAATCAAACATTTAATCGGCAATGCCTGCTATCAGGGAGCGCGTAATCTAAAGACTGCAATCTATTGCGTCAAGCACAAATTATCATGAAATATAATATTTCTGAAAAAAGTTGCACATAGAGGAAAAACATGTTTCATTCTTCAGACTTTATTGCTGTTTGGAATGTTGTGCTGAGAAATAGATTTTGCAAAATGCGAAAAACGCGGAAAATAGCGCGTTAGCTATATTATAAACCAGATTTAATGCTGATAATTTAATGATGATAAACAGAGCTGACCATATAACATCATCATCTGCAAAGCCGCGGATAAAGCTCCTTTCAAGGACAATTCCGGCGGCGCGGGCAGCGCGGCTTCGTCTGCTCTGGTTTATAATTGGCATGGCTTTTGGAATTGGCTGCGGCATTTCTGCTGCGCCTTCCGGCGTTGCTAATGCTGATTTTGCCGCTGTTGACTATGATTCTGACTCTAGTGCGGCTGATTTTGCCGAATCTGCTGATAAATCTTCTACTGATAAATCTACTGATAAGTCTGCTGATAAGTCTGCTGATAAAAATCAAAGCAGCGTTTCCGAAAAAATTTCCAAAGAAGATATTTCCAGGCAAGCTCCGAAAGCTGATAATAAGTCTGATAACAAGGCTGATAACAAGGCTGATAATAAAGCAGATTCTGCGGAAAGTAACAGCTCGGCTGCTAAAACCATACCATCTGCAACTCAGGAAATTCCTGAAGTTCCGGCGCTTGCTCCGGTAATAAGCCCTACTGTACGCGGCGGCGCGGAGAGTTTACAATATCCACAAACACACCGCATAACCGCCTCCAGAGGCGATAGTTTCGTGAATCTGCTTGGAAAAGTCGGAATTTCCGCGCAGGAAGCGCATAATCTGCTTGGCGCAATCGGCAAGGCCTTTAATCCGCGCGCAATTGATGTTGACGATGTATATAGCGTAACCATTGACAAATTGCCTGATGCTGAAAAACCTATTGTTACTAAGCTCTCGCTGCCTGTTTCCGAATTATCAAGGCTGGAAATAACGCGCAAGAAAAACGGTGGTTACAGCCTGAAGAAAATAGATGTTCCGACTGTCAAAAAACTGGCCAGATCAGGCGGAAAAATTGATTCAAGCCTTTATGAAACAGTAACCAGCAACGGCCTGCCTTCGTCGATGATCAGCGAAATAATCAAAGCATATAGCTATGATGTCGATTTTCAGCGTGATATTCGCCAAGGCGATGAAATTGATGTTGTATTCGAGAAAATCGAAACAACTGATGGAAAAACTGTTGGTTATGGCAATGTGATTTATGCCTCTCTTGGCCGCGGAGAGCGCGAGTTACGCATTTACCGTCATACTGATAAAGGTGGATTTTCTGATTATTATAATGCCCGCGGCGAAAGCGTTCGCAAGGCTTTACTGCGTACGCCGATTAACGGCGCGCGCATTTCTTCCGGCTTCGGAATGCGTAATCATCCGATTTTAGGCTATAGTAAAATGCATCAGGGCGTTGATTTTGCCGCCGCGATCGGAACGCCGGTTTATGCCGCTGGCGATGGAATTATAAGCTTTGTCGGACGCAAGGGCGGTTATGGAAATTATCTGCAAATAAAACACAGCTCGCAATATTCTTCCGCTTATGCACATCTTAGCCGTTTTGCTTCCGGAGTTGTTCCTGGTAAAAAAGTTAAGCAGGGACAGATTGTCGCTTATGTAGGCAATAGCGGAATGTCAACCGGACCGCATCTGCATTATGAAATTCACGCTAATGGCCGGCAAGTTAATCCTGCTAATGTGAAATTCAAAACCGGCAATGTTCTGGCTGGAAATGAGCTTAAAAACTTTAAACGCAATGTAGTAACTCTACATGCACAGCTTGATAATAAAGGCAAAGCTTCCGACAAATTTGCCGCTGTCTCCTTATCTGCGCCAAAAAACATAGCTGATACTAATTAGCATGATATGAACGTTATCAATATTGTAAAATCAACTCAGGAAAAGCGTCTGGAAATGTTGCGCCTGAGCAAAATTTCCATGCCGGAACATAATCCTGAGGTGTTGTTAATCGGCTGCGTTGATGCGCGGCTTGATCCAATCGCCGATCTGGGAATTCCCAAAGGCAAGGCGCTGATATATCGCAATATAGCCGCGCTGGTGCATGGAAAAAGTGATTCTGATGATCATTCGCATATGGGCGAAGAGGCGGCGCTGGAATTTGCCATCAATGTTATGCGCGTGCGTGATATAATAGTTATGGGACATAGCGATTGCGGCGGAATAAGAGCCTGCCTCGATGGCGCGCATCAGCATGTGGCAATTCATAACTATCTGCAATCGCTTGATGATGTGCGCGCGGAAATAATCCGCTCCGGCGGCGGCGACACACAGCAGGCACGTGCCATGGAAGAAGCCGCCGTCTGCCAGAGCATGAGAAATCTACGCAGCTATGAGGTGGTAAAAACCGCCCTCGGCGAAGGCCGCCTGCAACTACACGGCTGGATTATCGACACCGCAACCGGAATAATAAAAGAACTGGAACACGCAACCGGAGACTTCTTCACAATGCCGGACTTAAATTCTAACTGAAAAAAACACAGAAATACAATAGCATTTCGCAATCAATATATTGATTGCGTTACGCGCAGCTCACGCCGCGCAAAATCGCTGCTTTCGGCAGCGATTTTGATACCATTTTGCGATATATTGATCGCAAAATGGTATAATTTATCGCCTCTGTTTTTTGTCAATTTAAGCTAATAATTTTGCAAACACAAAAATTCAGAGTGTATTATCTATAATGCAGCGCTCTGCGTGAGACACTACACTAGGCTCTTGCTAACAAATAGAAATACCTTCTTCTTTGGCGGTGATTTTTATTTCTTTTCCTTCGGTTATTTCTCCGCTTAGGATTTTTTCTGCCAGCTTGTCTTGCAGTTCTCTTTGGATGACTCTTTTCAGCGGTCTTGCTCCGTAAATCGGATCATAACCGGCGGTAGCAAGCCATTTTTTTGCTTTTTCATCAAGGCTCAGCGTCATGTGTCGTTCGCTCAGGCGTTTTCTTAGCCGCTCCAGCTGGATATCAACGATATTTGCCATATGCTCTTTCTGCAGGCGGTTAAACAGAACTATTTCATCAAGGCGGTTGATAAATTCCGGACGGAATGCCTTGCGAACGGCATTCATCACCTTATCACGAATCACGCCGCTTATTTCATTGTCGCTATTATCGGCAAGATATTCCGATCCGAGATTAGAGGTGAGGACAATTATGGTATTTTTAAAATCAACAGTGCGTCCCTGACCGTCAGTTAGTCTGCCGTCATCAAGAACCTGCAGCAATATATTAAAAACATCCGGATGCGCTTTTTCAACTTCATCAAATAATATAAGCTGATAAGGGCGGCGGCGCACAGATTCGGTTATAACACCGCCTTCATCATAGCCGACATAGCCTGGAGGAGCGCCTATTAAGCGCGATACGGAGTGTTTTTCCATGAATTCCGACATATCAACGCGCAACAAAGCCGTTTCGTCATCAAAGATAAATTCCGCCAGCGTTTTGCATAATTCAGTTTTTCCGACGCCGGTTGGCCCTAGGAACAGGAATGAGCCAATTGGCCGCGCCGGATCGCCAAGTCCAGCGCGCGCGCGGCGTACCGCATTTGAAACGGCGATTAAGGCTTCTTCCTGGCCGACAACTCGTCCGCGCAATGAATCTTCCATTTTAAGCAGCTTGGCGCGTTCGCCTTCGAGCATTTTTTCCACTGGAATTCCAGTCCAGCGCGAGACGATAGAAGCAATATCTTCCGCAGTTACCGCTTCTTTTAACATCGCCGCATCGCCAGCTTTTTCCGCTTCTTTCAGCTGTTCATGAAGCTTTGGCAATAGCGAATATTGAATTTCTCCGGCGCGAGTAAGATCGCCGCTTCTTTGCGCTGTTTCGCGTTCATTGGTTAGTTTCTCGATCTGCTCTTTAATTTTTTGCGCTGACTGGAGCTGCGATTTTTCCGCCTGCCAGCGTGAGGTGAAATCAGCGCTTTCTTTTTCCCATGCGGTCAGTTCGTTTTCCAGTTTAGTGAGGCGCTCTTTTGACGCGGCATCATCTTCCTTCTTAAGCGCCTCGCGTTCAATTTTTGCCTGAATTATTTTGCGATCAAGCTCGTCCAGCTCTTCCGGCTTTGAATCAACTTCCATTCTGAGGCGCGCCGCCGCTTCATCAACCAGATCAATTGCCTTATCAGGAAGAAAACGGTCAGTTATATAGCGGTTGGAAAGAGTAGCCGCTGCGACTATTGCCGCATCAGTGATGCGAATTCCGTGATGAAGTTCGTATTTTTCCTTTAATCCGCGCAATATGGAAATTGTATCAACAACACTAGGCTCAGAGATGAAAACCGCCTGAAAGCGCCGCGCCAGAGCAGCGTCTTTTTCAATATATTTACGATATTCATCAAGAGTGGTAGCTCCAATGCAATGCAGCTCGCCGCGCGCCAGAGCAGGCTTTAGTAAATTGGAAGCGTCCATTGCGCCGTCAGTTTTTCCTGCTCCGACTAAAGTATGCAATTCATCTATAAACAGCACTATCTCACCGGAAGCGGCTTGAATTTCATTCAAAACCGCTTTCAACCTTTCTTCAAATTCACCGCGAAATTTCGCGCCGGCGATTAAAGCGCCGAGATCAAGCGAGAGTAGCCTTTTATCACGCAATGTTTCCGGCACATCTCCGGCAACGATCCGCCGCGCTAAACCTTCGGCAATTGCCGTTTTGCCAACGCCAGGCTCGCCAATTAATACCGGATTATTTTTAGTGCGCCGCGACAAAACCTGCATGGCGCGGCGGATTTCTTCATCGCGTCCGATAACCGGATCAAGCTTGCCTTCTCTGGCCAGAGCGGTAAAATCCTTAGTGTATTTTTTAAGGCTTTCAAATTGATCTTCGGAATTTGCCGAATCAGCAAGACGACCTTTCCGCATGGAATTTATTGCGGAATTAATGCCAGAAGGAGTTGCGCCGGAAGGTTCAAGCAATTTGCTGTTAATGGCAATTGCCTGTAACAAACGCTCGATTGTGACATAACTATCGCCGGATTTTTTTGCCAGCTCTTCAGAAGAGGCGAGCAGTTTTGCCACCTCGTTACTTAAATAAAGCTGGCTTCCTGAGCCTTCAATTTTAGGTTCACGCGCAAGAGACTGCTCAACTGCAGCTAAGCAAGATTCGGCATTTCCTCCCGCTGCGGCGAGCAGCTTAGCGGCTGATTGTTCGCGTTCAGTAAGCAAGGCATGTAAAACATGCTCCGGCTTTAATTGTTGATGCGAGCGCTTAAGCGCCTCGTTTTGCGCGGCCTGAAGAATTGCCTGCGATTTTTCTGTATATTTTTCCAGCTTCATAATTTTATTTTTAGTAATTATTGAACAATGATGAACATAGTAATTATTGAACTGTTTCAACCATAGTATATTATGTAGTGATGGTTTTGAGATTCATCAAGTTGCTGGCGATTTTTTTTCTTATTCCTTCTTTTGCCATGGCAGATGAGGTGGCAATGAATTTGCAATTCAGCGGCACTTATGATTTTTCATTTTCTGAAATTCCTTTTGGCAAGATCAATATATCGCTTGAACAAAGCGAGAAGAATTATTCTTTAAGCAGCGATATAGAAATAACCGGAATAGCGAAATTATTTACGCAGCATAAAAGCCGCAGCACAGCTAGCGGTTCTGGAAAAAAATTTAAATATAAGCTGATTGAATATGAAAGCCGCTATGCAACCAGAAAAAAAGAGAAATATGTAAAATTGCGGCAAAGAAACGGCGTATTTACAGAAGAAACTATTGTGCCGCCAGATAATCGCGCTATTCGTCCGGCTGTTGCTGCGAGGGACAAAAAAAATGCCGTTGATCCTTTGTCGCTTAACATTGCGATCAGAAGCAGGCTTGCTGAATGTATCAAAAAATCCTGTAGCAGCTTTAAGATAAACTATTACGACGGCAGAAGACTTACCGGAATTGATTTTACGATGCTTGGCGAAAAGAATATTCGCATCAAAAACAGCAAATATCCTGCTTATGCGATTTCCGCAAAACGTCAGGCAATTTCCGGCTATACGAACAAAGAATTATCAAAAATCGGCAAGACAGAAGATGATCCTACCTTGTATATTTATTATAGTCATGATTCCAGATTAATTCCGCTGCTGCTTGAACTGCCGCTGCAATTCGGCACGGCAAGAGCGACGCTGAGGATGTAAAATCGAGATTTTTAGTCAAATATAATCGAATATCATCGAATATAATCAAAATAAATTTGTCAGTGGAAATCTTCTGTCGCGTCCAAACATCATGGCAGAAATTTTTACACCAGGGCAGCTTTGCCGACGTTTATATTCACTTGCCTTGACCATATTGATTATCTTTTTTACCACCTCCTTATCAAATCCCTGCTGTGAAATTTGCGCAGCGGATTGCGAGCCTTCAATATGAAGCGCCAGAATCTGATCAAGAAGCGCATATTCCGGCAACTGATCTGAATCAAGCTGTCCTGGTTTAAGCTCAGCGGTTGGCGCTTTTTTTATACTCCTAAGGGGTATTGGAAAATTAGTGTTATATTGTTTGTTTTTCCATTCTGCCAGCGCGTAAACTTGCGTTTTATAAACATCTTTCAGGACATTATACCCCCCGCAACTATCGCCGTATAATGTGCTGTATCCTACTGCTATTTCCGATTTGTTGCCAGTTGAAAGCAGCATCGCGCCGCTTTGATTGGAAAGCGCCATTAGAATCTGTCCGCGAATACGCGCCTGAATATTTCCACCAACTGCCAGCTCCTTCATGAAATCGCCATTAATCAGCGGCGCGAGGGTTTTTTCCATTGCCGCCATTGAAGCAGCAATAGGAATAATATCGAATTTAATTCGCAGATTATTGGCCAGCTCTATTGCATCTTCATTGCTATGATCAGAAGTATAAGGAGAAGGCAGCAACACGCCGCGAACATTTTCCGCGCCAAGAGCATCAACTGCAATTGCCGCCGTAACGCTGGAATCTATGCCGCCGGAAAGTCCAAGAAGAACCGCTTTAAAGCCGTTTTTGCGCGTATAATCGGCAAGTCCTAGCTTAAGAGCTTCCCAGATTTCCTGCTCTGCACAAAGCTGCGGAATGCGGCTATTGTTATTTTCTGCTTTACATATTTCGTTCTTATAAATTCCGCCATTATAGATTCCACTGGCAAATCTTGGCGCTTCAAACGTCACATAGCCTTGCTGATTTACAACAAATGAGCCGCCGTCAAAAACAATTTCATCTTGTCCGCCAACCATATTGACATAAGTAATTGTTGAATGTGCAAGCTGCGCGGCGGTAGCTACAACTTTTTTGCGAATATTCATTTTGCCGATTTCAAATGGCGAGGCATTAATGACAATTATCATCTCTGCCTGCTGTTTTGCCGCCTCCAGCGCGCATTTATCATGCCATATATCTTCGCAGATCATCATTGCCAGGCGTGAATTTCCATATTCAAAAACCTGCAATGAATCTCCGGCTGAAAATAAACGTTTTTCATCAAACACGCCGTAATTAGGAAGAACTGTTTTATAATGAATATGCCTGATTTTGCCATTACAAGCGAAAATAGCGGCATTGTAAATCTGCCCCTTCTCTTCCCAGACTGTGCCAAAAATAAGGCCAGCATCAGAGGTTTGCGCCGCCAGCTTCTTTGCCTGTGCAATCGCCTGAGCGCGAAATTCCGGATATAGGATTAAATCTTCCGGCTGATAACCAATAAGTGATAATTCCGGCGTGGCAATAATCAGATTATTTTCACCGCCAGCAGCAAGCTCCACTGCCGAACGATAAGCAGTAATTATTTTTTCGGAATTACCATAAATATCGCCAACAGTCGGATTAAGCTGTGCAATAAACAAATTGTTAAATAACTTAATCATTTAAAAATAAAACTGTGATAAAGATATCTATATCAAAGCTGTCAGTTCCGGCAATATGTTTTCCCATTCGCCTACTAAGCCGTAATCAGCAACTTCAAAAATAGGCGCGTTTTCATCCTTGTTTATGGCGACTATTATTTTGCTGTCTTTCATTCCGGCCAGATGTTGAATCGCTCCGGAAATGGCAACGGCAATGTATAAATCAGGCGCGACTATTTTGCCAGTCTGGCCAACCTGATAATCATTAGGAACAAAACCAGCATCAACCGCCGCGCGGGAAGCACCAATTGCCGCGCCTAATTTGTCGGCAAGCTGTTCGATAAATTTGAAGTTTTCGGCGCTGCCTATTCCGCGGCCGCCGGAGATTACCGTCCGCGCGGAAGCTAATTCCGGACGTTCAGATTTACTAGCTTGTAATGAGACAAATTCCGACAATCCGCTATCAGCAAGCGGCGCTAATGCCTCAATAGCAGCAGAGGCTGATTGTGAATCAGAATTGATTTTCGCCGCGCCGAAGGCTGATTGACGAACAGTTATCACTAAAGGAGAAGCAGCGGACTGCACTGTTTCAATAGCATTTCCGGCATAAATTGGCCGTTTAAAACTATCGCCGGATAATATTTCCGTGATGTCTGATATTTGAATAGTGTCAAGCAGAGCAGCCGCGCGCGGCATAATATCTTTGCCAGTTGTGCTGGAAGCGGCCATGATATGTGTATAATTTTTGCCGATAGAAGCAATAAGCGGCGCGACATTCTCGGCCAGCGGCCAGGCATAATGCGGCGCATCGCTATGAAATATTTTTCTGACGCCGGAAATAGAAGCCGCCTGTTTTGCAACCGCAGAAGAATTGCTGCCAGCAACCACAACGTCAATTTCACCGCCAATAGACAAGGCGGCACTGACCACGCTGAGCGTTGCCGAAGAAAGAGCTAAATTATCATGCTCAGCAATGATTAATATGCTCATATGACACGCGCCTCATTTTTCAGCTTATCAACCAGCTCGGCAACATCTTTGACCTTTTTGCCGCCACTGCGTTTTTTCGGCTCTTCGAATTTAAGATGCGAAAAACGCGGTTTCGTATCAACGGCAAATTCAGCCGCTGCAATTTTAGCAAGCGGCTTGGCTCTGGCTTTCATGATATTTGGCAAAGCCGGATAGCGCGGTTCGTTAAGCCGTAAATCAGTTGTAACAACGCATGGCAGCTTTAACTTAACCGTCACCAGGCCGCCGTCAATTTCCCGCGTTACAAGCGCCGCGCCGTTTTCAATAAGCAGTTTAGAAGCGAAAGTTCCCTGCCCCCAGTTCAGCAAGCCGGCTAACATCTGGCCAGTTTGCGAGGCATCATCGTCAATTGCCTGCTTGCCGATAATAACCAGCTGTGGTGCTTCTTTTTCAATAAGGGCTTTAAGCAGTTTTGCCGCGCCAAGCGGCTGAATTTCACTATCAACATGAATATGAACCGCCCGATCAGCGCCCATTGCCAGCGCCGCTCGTAATTGTTCCTGCGCGGCATCACCGCCAATAGTTGCAACTATAATTTCCGTGGCAATAGATTTTTCCTTAAGACGCACCGCCTCTTCCACGGCGATTTCATCAAAAGGATTCATGCTCATTTTTACGTTGGCAATATCAACGCCAGAACCATCCGCCAGAACACGAATGCGAACGTTGTAATCAACAACACGCTTCACACAAACAAGGATTTTCATAGACTTATCATATAAAGAATGAATAAATAAAACGTTAAGCGCGATAAATATCGTTGTACACCATATATAGAAAGCATAGATAAATATTGCCGACTTTGCATTCAAAGCGATCTTCTCTCTATATTGGCTTATTTGTAGAGAGGTTGCTATTTGTCTTAGAGCCTGTAGCGATTTATCTTTTGAGTGGATTTTTGAGAGATCTTTTGTCCTTATTTTACCAAAAATACGCCAAAATGATAATTCGCTACAGGCTCTTATATAGAGAGAAAATTGACTGTCTGCTCTGCTATATAGAGATAATTCTGTGCCTTCTACAGATAGATGACATAGAAGATAAAAAACACGTGATAATTAAATTAATGGCTTTATTTGCCATTGCGGTTTATTGCCGGAATCCACAGCATGTCTTTTCTGCCGTTATCATTCAGCGCTCTGGCCATAACGAATAGAAAATCTGACAAGCGATTTAAATATTTAAGCGCCTCGTGATTTATTTTTTCGACAACAGCAAGATGACAAACCACACGTTCAGCGCGGCGGACAATGGTTCGCGCCAGATGAAGATGCGCGCTGGCCTCGCTGCCGCCTGGCAACACAAAGCTGGTAAGCGGCGCGATAGCTTCATTCAGCTGATCAATTTCCTGCTCAAGCCGCGTAACTTGCGCTTCAACAATACGCAGCGCCTTATCTTCACCCTCAGCCGGATATAAGGTTGACAAATCCGCGCCGCAATCAAACAGATCATGCTGCACGCGCTGCAACATCTCATCATGCAAGCTGCCGTTTTTTACAAAAAGCCGCGCCATTCCGATCGCCGAATTAGCTTCATCAACCGTACCATAAGCCTCAACGCGCAAATCATATTTCGCGCGACGCTGGCCGCCGGTAAGCCCGGTATCGCCATTATCGCCAGTTTTTGTATATATTTTATTCAACTTTACCATTGCATTCGCAACTATAAAAACTCACGCTACGTTAATTGCTGTAATTAATTGCTG
>CAZFJN010000036.1:0-8204 GCA_964519595.1 uncultured Rickettsiales bacterium | reverse complement strand
CAGAAGCTGGCAATGAGAGAGTGATGCTGCAGCACAGCAATTATAAAACAGCAAAACAAAACAGCGATAATGAATTAAGAAGCCTTGCGCTTCTGCTGCTTCAGTAAAAATGTTTTGCTGCAATAAGGGCATGTTATGCGCCCAATTTCCGGATCAATATGCAGATAAACTCGCGGATGACCAAGCGCCCCGCCGCCGCCTTCGCAGGCAACTTCTTCCTGATGAGTTTCAACTGATTCAAATGGCTTCATAACCGCATCACGATAGCACTGTAAAAATAAAAATCAATTATCAAAAATAAAGCGCGGTCCGGAAGATTTAACCGCCGAAAACTGCGCCACTTCCGACGCGGCAACCGCAGCAACCGGAGAAGGCACAACCCGCCGCGCCTCGGCCACACGAATAACTTTCGCAACCGGCGCTAACGGCGGAATCTCCGGCGCAACGGCATCTGAAACAGTGGCAGCTGAAACAGTGGCCGCATTATCAACCAGCCGAACTTCCGGCCGGATAATCAACACGCCATTATCACGCGAAAATTGCCGCGTTTCAACCGAACGCACAGCAATCTGATTCATTTTTGTTTTCGCCTTCGCCGCCGGATTTTTCTTACGCGGCGGCAACGGCAAGGCTTGAGAATTTTTCTCATTCAAAAACACCGCACCATTTCCGGCAGAAGCAGTTTTTATTTCCGTTTTCGCCTGACCATCTCGCTCATTTTTCGCCTCACGCAGCCGCGTTAAAATATTTGTCCAGCGATCAAAAACCCGGCCAACATATTCCTTCCCACGCCGTGGCGTTTTCGAATGATAATCCGCCGCCGCCTGCTTCCATGATTTGCTTTCATCATAAAGACCGCGCAAAAATCCCGCGCCATAAGCAACATTGCGCTGCGGATCAAATGCCTCGTCAAGATTGGCAAAAGCCTCCGGATGATGAACCAAATTAACCTGCATACAGCCAACATCAATACTGCGCGCGCCCTGCCGCTGAAACCGCCGCACCGCCGCCACCGCCTCTTGCTTGCTGTCAAAATAATGCCCCTGCCCCTCGACATTTATCGTCCACGGCCACGGCAAAGAAATCTTCAAACCCTGATGATAACGCCCGGATTCAGTCGCAGAAATCGCCGAAAGCAGATGCGAAGGAATGCCATAATGCCGCTCATAACGCGCCAGATTGCGCGTGCAAAGCTTCGCGCCCTCAATCTGCGCGTCAATCCCCTGCGCCACCGCCGAATAGGCAGAAAAAACAACCAGCACAGCACTGAAAAAAATAACATTCATGACAGCAATATATTCAAAAACTGTACCACTTCCAAAACTAGCCCGATTTGGTTAAGTAATGGTTAAGGAAATTATTGGCTCAACACTTGACAAAAGTGTATCCCGCGCTTGTCGCGGGATCTGGTTTATAAAAACACGATGATCGCAATCTAACGCAGGAACTTCTCGATTCCCGCCGCAACAGGATATTATAACCTGCCGGAGAAGATTTCTTAGAGCCAAGATGAAGCCAAAAGGCAAAGCCCGCTTTCCTGCCAATATATTGAAATAAAACAATATAAAAAACAAATGACAAAGCCGTCACAATCCCCAAAAACAACATTCACATAATTGTAACACAAATAGATTTATAGTTGAGCTATAGTGAAAATAAGGAAAACTAGTCCAAAAAGACTATAAAGGACAAGATTATGGCTGAACATCTTACGTTTGCACAAGCTGAAGAATATAGAACAAGACTCGGCCTATCGAAAAGCACGCCAATTTATCCGGGATTAAGTGCTGGCACAATCCAGATTCCTGTTAGCCATGCAGATGGTACAGCAGTAGCTGACGGTACAGAGATAGCTAGTGCTACAGTGCATAACAACGTGATTGTTTATAGTACTGATTTTAGAGGTAATACCGATATTACTAAAGAATTAAATAGATTTAAATTAGCAGTACCAATTGGTCACGATATAGTTAAATATAATCATGATCCTTTAAGTAGCTTAGGAAAAGTAGAGCGTGCGCTGGGAGTTCCTTTAAGAGAGGTTGACGACAGAGATGGAAAAAAAAGAATTGCAATTGATGCAGAACTAACTGCCGCTGAAGCACAAATTATTGAAAATCGCATTGATCAATTAATAAAAGAAGCTTATCCGCAAAATCCAAATTGGACTCATAAAACACTTGGGAAAATTAATAATTACTTTGGGGGTGCCAGCCAATCAGTATGGCCAAGCGGAAAAGCAATGGTTTCTTTGGATTATTGTTTCGATGATAAAAATAATTTATCAGACTTTTGGAAAGGTATTAATGCAAAATATTTAACTAACGATTTAAGAAATAATCTGCAAGCTCCGTTGTTCAGCTCACAAAAACATAGTAGCACAATTAACGCACAAGATATCCAAGGGTTTGCTGATGAGACTGGTACTAAAATTCACACTGTTAACGGCAAATACGTGGTTGTATTACCTGACCCTACACTTGCTAATAATTTAGCCGGCACATTAAGGAACATGGCTGGAGATACTGGCTTTAGATATGGTGCTGATAATAATGATTATTTACCAGGATTTACTTATGCTAAGAATCTGATTTCAGTACATGACAAAGAAGTAAGAATTGATCCTTTGTTGAATAGTGGAAAAATTGGTACAGCTCTTTGGTTATCATGGAATAATATATTAGAGCCTAAATTAGATAATAGTGAATTTAATAATTTTAGAGGGCAATTGTTCACATACCGCAAAGAAGCTGCTGATAAAATTTTAGAAAATTCTGGTACTAGAATTGATGCCGCCTTAAAAAATGCTCAAGATTCAGCTAAAAAAGCAGAAGAGATAGCTAAGATAATGGCTGATAAAGAAGCTGCTGAGACGGCGAAGAAGGCTGCTAATGATGCGAAGAAGGCTGCTGATGATGCGAAGACAAAACTAAATAAAATAAAACTTACAGATGGATTGTCCAAAGATGGAAAAGAAGAAAACGATCGATTAATCGCACAAGCACAAGAATTAGTTACAACAGTTACTGCGGCGCAAAAAAAAGCTGAGGATAATCTTAAAGAAATAACGAAAATAGCTAAAGATGCTAAAGTTCCAATTGATGATATTATAAAAACTACTCTTGCTGCTGCTAAAGAACCTGCTGATAAGAAAGCGCCTAATAATGGTGCTGGTCAGCAAACTGCAGATGGTAATAGTAAAAAAACTACTCCTAATGAAAAAGAGAAACCTAAAGATGTGAAATCTGATGATACTCCTAATGGCGCTAATGCTGAAAGCACTGCTCCTGCTGATGGTGCTGGTAGCGAAAAGCAGTCTGGCGCTGGTGGTTCTCATGATAAGGCTGCTGATGCTCCTCAGGGTGGTCCTCATCCTGGTCCTAATCAGAATCAGGCGGCTAATCCTCTTGCTCAGAATGCTTTTTCTCTGCTTGGTGCTGGGTTGCCTTTATTGATGATGTTGATGGGTTTTATGGATCCGATTATGGGCATTATCGCACTGATCGCCGGTCTGGTAATCGGCGGAACGATGGATGCTCAAAATGGCGGTTTCTTAGGCTCGCTGTTCAGCGGCCAACAACCCGCTCCGCCGGTGACTCTTAAAAGCCTTGATAAAGATGGATCAACTGGACTCTCAGTTAATGAACTGAAGGCTCTTTCAAGTGACGGAAATCTTAGTGCAGATGAACTTGCAAAATTTGGCGCAGAGGGACAAACTCTAGTTAATAATATAGCGCAGTTAGTGGAAGAAAAAAATATAGCAAAAGTATTTACAAGAGAAAATAACGATTTAAAAAGCATAAATCTAGATGAGCTGGGCAATATGCTTGCTCCTAATACACAAATACAAATACCAGAACCAACTGCTGGCCGTAGTCATTGAGTTGGCTTGTGTCTTGGCTTAATTTATAAAAGCCACTATATTTTAAACCAGATCCCGCGACAAGCGCGGGATGACCTCTTACCATGCACTATGCACCATTCACCATGCACCTCTTGCTTAACCATCATCCTACGCCAAGGCTTCGGATGACAAGGCAACCAGCGACCTCTTTCTTAACCAGCAACCAAAAACCAGCAACCAACAACCTCTTCCTTAACCATTCTTCTTAAGCGCCTTTCCTCTTCCTGACAGGCTGGGGTTATTGATAAAATAATCATGGGCGCTGGAGGAGTTTTTATTATGCGGCAGGCGGCGGTATGTTCCGTCGGAGGTAAGCAGCCAGCTTTGTTTTTCATCATTAAGGCAGGCGACCATTATTTGTCCTAAAATCTGTTCGTGGACGGTTGGATTTTCAATCGGCGTCATTATTTCGATGCGCCAGTCGAGGTTGCGCGGCATCCAGTCTGCTGAACCGATATAGACCAGGGCATGACGTGAGGGCATGGCGTGGCCATTGCCGAAGCAGTAGATGCGGGAATGTTCAAGAAATCTGCCGACGATGCTTTTTACTCTGATATTCTCGGAAATTCCGGGAATTCCTGGCCTTAAACAGCAGATACCGCGAATGATCAGCTCTATTTTAACGCCGGCTTGCGAGGCTTTATAGAGGGCGTCGATTATATCAGGATCAACCAGCGAATTCATTTTTGCCCAGATTGAGCCGGATTTTCCAGCGCGGACGAAAGATATTTCGCGATTAATCAGCTTCATCAGACTATCGCGCATATTACGCGGCGCGATGATGAGTTTTTTAAATTCCTTAGGCGGCGCGTAGCCAGTTAAATAATTAAACAGGCAGGCGGCATCATGGCATAAATCAACATCACAAGTAAAAAATGAAAGATCAGTATAAATTCGCGCAGTTGTCGGATGATAATTGCCAGTGCCAAAATGAGCGTATGAGACTAGTTTTCCTTCCTCGCGGCGAGTTATCAGGGAAACTTTGGCGTGAGTTTTCAGCTTCACAAAACCGTAAACAACCTGAGCGCCAGCGCGTTCGAGATCACGCGCCCACTGCAAATTAGCCTCCTCATCAAAGCGGGCTTTAAGCTCAACCAGCGCGGTGACTGATTTTCCGGCCTCAGCTGCGGCGATGAGCGCTTTTACAATTGGCGAGTCTTTGCTGGTGCGATATAGAGTTTGTTTTATGGAAACGACATTCGGATCAGCTGTTGCCTGGCGCAGAAATTGGATAACAACGTCAAAACTTTCAAAAGGATGATGAACCACGATGTCCTTAGCGGCAATGGCGGCGAAGCAATCGCCGTCATAGTCATTTATCCGCTCTGGAAAGCGTACATTAAAGGCCGGAAATTTGAGATTATCCGGCAGATAATCAATTAATTCTCTGATCGAGGAAAGCCCTAATATTCCGCTGACTTCAATAATATCTGCTACATCAATCTGCAATTGTTCAGTAACGAACTGCACCAGATGGCGCGGCGCTGGCGAAGAAAACTTGATCTGCACGACTCGTCCGCGGCGGCGCTGCTTAACTGCGCGTTCAAAATGGCGTAAGAAATCCTCATCAACATGTTCATCAACTTCCAGCTCGCTATCGCGGATAATGCGAAACAGCGCGTGATTTTCCTTTCTGAAGCCGGGCATCAGAATTATCAGAAATTTTTCAATAATATTCTCAAGGCGCAGAAAGCGACGTTTTTTGCCGGGAATTGAAATAAAGCGCGGCAATCGCGCCGGAAGCGGCACAATTGCCATCTGCTTACCGCTGTCACCTTCGCCGCAAAGCTCAAAAACCAGAGCTAAGCCAAGATTTGGCAAAAAGGGGAAAGGATGTGCCGGATCAATGGCAATCGGCGTTAAAACCGGAAAAATATTTTCCAGAAAATATTCTTCCAGATAAGAATTATCCGCCTTGCCAAGATCATCAAGCTCAACTATCGCCGCGCCGGATTTTTTTAAAGAATCATGAAGGCTCTGCCAGCATTCATGCTGTTTCTGCGTCATCACCGCGCTTCTGATATATATCTGTTCCAGCTCCTCGGCAGGAGTAAGTCCGTCCTGGCTGTGTTTGGTTATTCCCTGATGCACATAATCTTTAAGTCCGGAAACACGAACCATTGTAAATTCATCAAGATTTGAAGCAGAAATTGCCAGAAAATTAATCCGCTGCGCTAGTGGAACTTCCGGATTCATAGCTTCTTCTAATACGCGAGTATTAAAGGCCAGCCATGAGGTTTCGCGGTTTATGAAGCGTTCTTTTCCGATAATGGCAGGAGATGAATCATGCTTGCTGGACATATAAGCTTACGATGTTATTATAAGGATTACGTTAGCTGCTTTATATTAATTATGTAAGAAAAAAGCGCAACAGCATTATGTAAAAGCGCAACAGCATTATGTAGTAGCATATGGCAAAGATTTTATATGTTCTGCGCCATGCCAAGGCGGAAGCAGGTTTTTCCAATCAGGCGGATCACAGTCGCCGTCTGGTTGAGCGCGGTATTGAAGCCGCGCAGATTACTGGCGCGTATTTATTCCGGCAGCAGATAAAGCCTGAGGCGGTTATTTGTTCTGATGCTGCGCGCGCGCGGGAAACATGGCGACAGATTGAAGCTATTTACAGCTCGCCGCTTAATGTTGAATTCACGGCGCAGCTTTATATGGCATCAGCCGGGGAATTATTCCGCTATCTTTCCGGCCTTCCTGACAACATAAATTCAGCGTTGATAATCGGACATAATCCAGGACTGCACCAGCTTTGCCTGATGTTAGCGGCAGATGGTGATGAGGATATTCTCGACGCAATGCATCTTAAATTCCCAACCTGCGCGTTGGCGGCAATTAATCTCGGCGATATAAGCTGGCATGATATAGAACAATCAACAGGAAAATTAATTGATTTTGTAACGCCGAAGATGTTAGCGGGAATTGTTGATGATTAGTTCTTGGTAAAATTGGTTGCTGGTTGCTGGTTAAGTGAGGTACTTGGTGCTTGGTGCTTGGTACTTGGTAAGCAAGCAAGATGAAACAAACTCCTCTTAACCAGCAACCTCTTACAACCCCTGCTTAGCTGCAAAAATTCTCAATGAGAAAATTACGCGCTGGCGGAATTTTACGATTAAGCTCTGTAAATAGCCAGTTATCGAGAAAATAGCTGGTGGTTGATAGTGCGTCTTTTATTTCCGCACTGGTAAAATTGTAGCGTGCTTCATCAGCGCAATTACTGTTTTTCAAAGCCGGACTGAATGGCAATAATTTATCCTTGTAAGCGAATCCGGCATCACTGCTTACTGCGCGGCCTGATTTTGGCGAAATATAAGATAAATTCTCTTTTGTTCCAGTTGCCGCGCAACTGCCAAGATCAAGGCCAAATCCGGTTTCAGCGAGCAGAAGAAGCTCAAAATTTATATATTCCATAATTCCCTGCTCTGGGCGATTAGCCAGATGGTTGAGCAGATGAACGAAGGCAGTGTATAATTTAGGGTAGCTATTCCTTTCCGGCAAAGTGACAGTAAGTAAAGCGCAAGCTGAAGAAAGAATCGCCAGAGCTTGCGGATAAGGCATTATATGCGCGGCAAATGGCGATATAAGCTCGGCTTTGATACTGCCAATATGTTCAGAAATTCGCGCCTTCCAGATTATATCAAGCAGATTGCCGACTTGATAAATACCGCGATTCTTGTCAGAGAAAGCGCCGCGAACCACGCCTTTATAAAGACCGTGGCGATGAGTAAGCATTGCAATAAGCGCACTGCTTTCCGAATGTTTTCTGACTGATAACAACAAAGCATGATCAGAAATAGAAATCACTGCCGGAATCCTTTGCAAAACATCATAAAATTTCTACTAAGCAAAATATGCTCTAATCGCTGTATTCGAGCAATTTATTATATCTTAGTTCCAGACAGAGCTTTGCCAATTTCCTCATTCATTCTGCGTTCGGCGAATGGTCCGGTTAATTTTGACAATTGCTGCATTTCAACATCAATTCTTTCACGGTCGCCTTCTTGCGCCGCTTCACGCAGATAAACAAGCTGAGCTTTAATCAGTTTTATCTCATTGTCACTGAGCAATTCACTACTAGCACGCATTGCGCTTTCTACTTCAATACAAGCGCGTTCGGCTTCTATTTTTGCTTCTTCCGTCAGACGTTTTAAAATGTCATCTTTGGCGTTTTCCATGCTTTTACGCAACATCTCCGCCATTTCCTCTGCGGAAATTCCATAAGAAGGTTTTACGATAATATTTTGTTCACAGCCGGTGGTTTTTTCCTGCGCGGAAACGGTAAGTAAACCAT
>CAZFJN010000035.1:0-20974 GCA_964519595.1 uncultured Rickettsiales bacterium | reverse complement strand
TGTACATTTGTACATTTGTACATTTGTACATTTGTACATTTGTACATTTGTACATTTGACAAAAAAAGCCGATCTATATTTAAAAATATAGATCAGCTTTTTTTGTCAAAACCACAGCAAGTGCTGTGGTTTTGGCTGGAGCTTGTGGAACGGCAAAAGTTTTATTACAGCTTGATCTTTCAAAACTAAATATTTGTGAGTGTTCGATAGATAATTTGATCAAGCCAAAGGATGACACCTCATAGAATCAAATCTTTAAGTGTTGCGAAAGAATTCTAATCACTGCACTTTAATCAATTGCCTGAAGCTTTGTTATGAGCTAATTTTTCCGCCATGTTGAAAGCAAAAAACGAGCTTATCTCCGGCTGGGGTTTGACGCCTTCTACTCATTGCCTGAGCTACCGTCCTGAAAAAGCGCATGAACTTTCCGACTTGCTGGCAAGGCGGGAAATTCCTTTAATAGCGCGTGGCTTAGGGCGCTCATATGGCGATGCGGCGATTTGTCCGCAGGGTGTTGTTAAAACCGAGCGGCTTGATCATCTGCTCAGCTTTGCTCCGGAAAGCGGAATTTTGCGCGCGCAGGCAGGGCTGTCGCTGGCGCAGATTATGGAATTATTTATTCCACGCGGTTTTATTCCGCCGGCTATTCCGGGAACTAAATATGTAACATTAGGCGGCGCATTTGCCTGCAATATTCACGGAAAAAATCAATATAAGCTTGGAGAATTCGCTGAACATGTAACAGAAATAAAGCTGCTGCTGGCTGATGGTTCACGCATTAAATGTTCACTACACGAAAACGCTGATTTATTTTTAGCCAGTGCCGGCGGAATGGGAATGACTGGAATCATCGAAGAAGTATCTTTGCGCCTGCTTCCGGTTTATTCGCTATCTCTTAAAGCGCATTGCCAGCGCGTTAATTCACTGGAAGAAATGCTGGCACTTTTTTCCAACCATAAAAATCATGCTGATTATATGGTTGGCTGGATTGATCATCTGGCAAAAGGAGACCATACAGGACGCGGAATCTTTGAAGCAGCGCGGCATATAACCGCCAGCGAAGGCGGAATTCCTTGCGCTCAATATCGCCGTAATTCGTCTAAATTGAACATTCCGTTTACTGCACCTTCTTTTCTGCTTAATCGCTACACTATGTCATTTTACAACTATCTCCGCTTTCATAAATATGCGGAATTTTCTGCTTATGAAACAAACAAAAATTCAATTAATTCAATTAATGATCATAAGATTTATAATAAAATCATTAATTTCGACAGTTTCTTTCATCCGCTTGATGCAATCGGCAACTGGAATCGCCTGTATGGAAAAAACGGTTTTTATCAATATCAATGCCTGATTCCGGAAAGCGAGAAAAGCGGCGAATATCTGCGACAATTGCTTGAATCTCTGCATGAAGAAAAGATTTTCTCATTTCTGGCGGTAATAAAATATCACCGCGATTCTATAGCGCCGCTTTCATTTTCAAAAGCCGGCTATTCAGTGGCGCTTGATCTTCCGAATAATGCGCGTGTTCGCGCGGCAATTCCGCAAATAAACAGCTGGATTGCTAAACGCGGCGGCAGAATCTATCTGGCAAAAGACGCGCTTCTTTCCGCTGACATGTTTGCCGCAATGTATGGTAAGGGCGGCGAAGAATGGAAAAAATTCATCAATCAAATTGATCCACAAGGGCTTTTTTCCTCAATGATGTCGGAAAGGCTGCGCTGGAAGAAATAAAGCGATGCAAACAATCAACCTTAAAAAAATCAACCTTAAGAACTCTGCTTATTACAGCGTTCTTTATCTTTCCTGGAGCGGACTTTTTGCGCTGCTGTTTTATAAAAGCTGGATTTGTGAAGATGCTTATATAACTTTCCGGGTAATTGATAATTTCATAAATGGTTACGGATTACGCTGGAATATTACGGAAAGGGTGCAAGCATATACACATCCGCTGTGGCTTTTGCTGCATTTGCCGTTTGCATTTTTCTGGAAAAATCTTTTTTTTCTGAATATCGCGCTTTCTCTGCTGTGTAGTGCGCTGGCTGTTGGAATTACGCTGCTTACTTTCCGCAAGAATATCGCCGCGCCGCTGATCTTATTCATGCTGCCGCTGTTTCTTTCCAAATCATTCATCGACTATGCCGGATCAGGGCTGGAAACGCCTTTGTCTTTTATGTTATTTGCCATGCTTGGCTATGTGCTGCTGCATCTTGAGCAGAAGAATTATTTTACCTTTCTTTGCGCGTTGCTGATTTCATTATTATTGCTGAATCGCCTTGACCATCTGTTGCTGCTTGCACCGCTTATAATCAGCCTTGCTATGCAGCTTATCAGCAAATTTTCCAGTAGCAGCTCGAATAATAATTTGAAGATCAGAGAAATAATCATGCTGATTCTTGGCTTAATGCCGCTTATTTTCTGGTTCTCATTTTCGCTTTTTTATTACGGCTTCCTCTTTCCAAATACCAAATACGCGAAGCTCGATACTGGCCTGCCTGTTGATGAATATCTGGCGCAAGGCGCACATTACCTCTTCCTGTTTCTGGCGCATGATACGGCCAGCGCGACTACGGTTTTTGTTGCAATTGCGCTGGCCATTGCCGGAAAAATTAAAAATTCTGCTAAATTTAAATCTGTAAAATCTAAATCTGTAAAATCTAAATATGCTAAATTTAATTCTGCTGAATTTAATTCTGCTGAATCAATTTATTTCCTGCTGGCAATTGGTTTAATATTGAATATTGCTTATGTGGTCTGGATTGGCGGTGACTACATGATGGGAAGATTCCTGGCCTTCATTTTTTTCGTTTCCGTCTGGCTTTTGCTGGCGATTTCTCCTGAAAAACCACGCTTTGATATTTTATTCGCGTTTATGACTCTGATTATCACCGCCTGTTTTGTATCATATGGCGTGCGTGAAATTCGCGGCAAATGCGAAGCATGTATTCCGATTCATGGCCGAGTTATTGATGCGCGAATGATTTTTAACAGCAACTCGCTGTTTACTAACGCATGGCCGCCGCGCGTAAGAACAGAAGGACAATATAAATTTGCCTATCAGGGACGCGATCTGGCGAAGGAAAATCCGCCGCCAATAAAACCAATGATGTATATTGGAATGGCGCCTTATTACGCCGGAGCGCAGGCAATTTTCATAGACGAGCTGGCGCTGGCTGATCCTCTGCTGGCAAGACTGCCGGCGCGAACTGATCGCCCTTTTTATGTCGGACATTATCGCAGAATGCTGCCAAAAGGCTATCTTGAGGCAATTCGTGATGGTAAGCTGGAAGGAATGCATCCTGATCTGGCTTTTTACTATTCCAAGCTGCGCCTTATCACACGCGGCGAATTATGGAATTATGAACGGCTGATGACCATAATCCGCTTCAATTTTGGACAATATGACCATGATCTACGAAAATATCTCGCCACCGCTCACAACAAAAAACAATAAAACGCTCATCGTCGGCGCGACATCATCGCTGGCGCAAAGCATAAGCCGCATTCTGGCCGGAAATGGTCATGAGCTTATACTTGCCGGACGAAACGAGCATGAGCTGGAATTAATTGCAGCTGATTTGCATACGCGTTATCAGATTTCCTGCAATATAATAATCGCTGATTTAAGCGCTGATAATTTCTCCGCTGCTGACTTGATCAAACAGGCAGGAAATTTCAACAAGCTGATAATAGCCAGCGGCGATATGGGCAATGGCAATCAGGATGATCTGCTGAATATAAAACAAATCGCTGTGGTTAATTATATAGTTCCCTGCCAGATTATCACCGCCGCCGCTGAGGAATTAAGCCGCCAAGATGGCGGTTTAATAGCAATTATCAGCTCAATCGCCGGCGATCGCGGCAGAGCAAAAAACTATGAATACGGCGCGGCTAAGGCAGCGCTTGGCGCCTTTGCCAGCGGAATGCGCCAGCGTTACGCGGCAAGCAATGTACATATACTGACCATAAAACCGGGATTTATTGACACGCAGATGAGCTGGGAAATAGAAAGTCCGCTTATTGCCAGCCGCAGCAAAGTCGCCAAAGATATAATTGCTGCAATTAATGAAAAAAAAGATGTTTTATATACACCATGGTTCTGGCGTTACATCATGCTGATCATCAAACATCTACCAGAAACATTATTCAAAAAACTGCGTTTCTGACACAAGAGCCTGATCAGGCCGGAAGCCGCGATTTAAGGGCTGTGCCGAGCGTTCCATCGTCCAGATAATCAAGCTCGCCGCCAATTGGAATTCCCTGCGCCAGTCTGGAAATTTTCAAACCATCGCGCTCTATTCTGCTCATCAGATAATGTGCGGTTGTCTGCCCTTCAATAGTGGCGTTAGTGGCAAGTATAACTTCTTTTACCACAACGGAAAGTGCGCGTTTTACAAAAGGCTCAATATTAAGCTGCGAAGGTCCGCGATCATCAAGCGCTGATAAAGTTCCGCCTAAAACATGATAAAGTCCTTTATATAAATGACAACGCTCAATTGCCCACAAATCAGCAACATCCTCAACTACACAAATAGTTGAAACATCGCGGCGCGTATCAGCACAGATCGCACAAGGATTAACACTGTCGAGATTGCCGCAAATATGGCAGTTAACTATACTGCCAGCAGTGCGGCGCAAACTTTCCGCCAGCGGCAGCATCAGCTTTTCTTTCTGCCGCATTAGATGCAAAACAGCGCGCCGCGCCGAGCGTGGTCCAAGGCCAGGAAGTTTTGCAAACAGATATATTAAATCATCAAGGTCAGAATGCGTAAGCATTTTTTGTTTTTAAAAAAAATTTGATAACTGCAAATCAAAAAGGCAGTTTAAAGCCCGGCGGCAGCGGCAATCCGGCTGTCATCTGGCTCATCTGCTCGTTCGCCGCCTGCTCGACCTTGTTTGCCGCATCATTAAACGCCGCAACAATTAAATCCTCAAGCATCTCTTTTTCCGATGGTGCTAGCAGCGTTTCATCAATGGCGATTTTTTTCATCTGTTTTTTGCCGGAAATGGTGATCTTCACCATGCCGCCGCCGGATGTTCCTTCGCTTTCGCTTTCCTCAAGACGCTCCTGCATTTGCATCATTTTGCTTTGCATTTCCTGCGCCTGCTTCATCATTTTCTGCAGATTCATTTTTTATCCTTTCGTAACCATATTGCCATTACTGAAATTATTACTGAATATTACTATTACTGAAATTATCATTACTGAAGTATTTTTGCGCCGGGAAATTCGTCCATAATCTCAGAGATGAGAGGATCTTTCAACATTTCCTGTTTACGATCTTCCAGCTTGATGTTTTCCATTTCCGTTATGCTCGGATTTCCCTCTTTATCACTTATAATAATCTGCCAATCAACGCCAGTCCATTGTTTAAGATAATTGGCAATTCTGGCCGCAAAATCTCTTGTCTGCGGACGATTCATGTTAATCTCAACAAAGCCAGGCGCAAAACTAACCAGCCGCGCATGATCTTTAAGAGTAATATAAAGCACCGCCTCGCGTTTTTTATCAAACAAAGCAACCAGCTCGGCGAAAGAATTTATGCTAACGCCGCCACCTGATTCACGATCTTTACTTACTGCTACTGATGCTACTGATGCTACTGCTGCTACTGATGCCTGACTAATAATCTCCGCCGGAGTAGGAATTTCCGCTGCATAAGCAATTCTGATCAACAGCATTTCTAAAGCAGAAATAGCAGAAGGCGCAAGCTTCACCTCGCTGATTCCTTTAAGCAACATCTGCCACAGCCGAGCAAGAACCGGCAGCGAGAAAGCTTCAGCAAATTCCCTGCTTTTAATGCGATCATGTTCAGAAAGAGAAATATCATCAGCAGCTTCCGGATTAACTTTAACGCGCGTTACAAGATGCGTTATTTCCATTAATTCCTGCGTAAGCATCAGCGGATCACTGCCGCCTTGATAAATCTCCTGAAGAATCACCAACGCAGAATTCACCTCGCCTCTTAGCAGATTTTCCAGCAAGGCGAAACTGCGCGTATTATCCGCCGCGCCAAGCATAAGCCTTACATCTGCATAAGTAAGTGGATTAGCGCGCGCTATCGCCTGATCAAGCAGAGACAGCGCATCACGAACAGAGCCTTCCGCAGCATTGGCAATAAGCGCAAGGGCTGAATCATCAGCGCCAATCTGCTCCTTTTCACAGATGTTTTTTAAATGCACAACCAGCGTTTCCAGATTTATTCGCTTCAAATCAAAGCGCTGGCAACGCGACAGAATAGTAACCGGAATTTTTTTGATTTCCGTAGTGGCAAATACAAATTTCACATGCGGCGGCGGCTCTTCCAGAGTTTTAAGCAGCGCGTTAAAGGCGCTGTTAGACAGCATGTGTACCTCGTCAATAATATATATCTTATAACGCGCCGCCGCCGGAAGATAACGCACAGTTTCAATCAGATCACGAATTGCATCAACGCCAGTATGGCTTGCCGCATCCATTTCCAGAACATCAACATTACGATCCTCGGCAATGCCAAGACATTGGCTGCATGTTCCGCATGGTTTTATAGTTGGTCCTTGCTGGCAATTAAGCGCCCGGGCAATTATTCTGGCGGTAGTCGTTTTGCCGATTCCGCGAATGCCGGTAAGAAGAAAAGCATGTGCAACCCTCTCCTGTGCAATGGCATTAGAGAGAGTGCGAACAAGAACATCCTGACCGATAAGATCATCAAAATTTACCGGACGATATTTGCGAGCAAGAACACGATATTCGGACATTACGATTAGAACGTTAGAATTTAAAAGTTACTATCTGACATCTGTAATCTGACATCTGGCATCTGGAATCAATTTATTGATTCCAGATACTGACTGATGATGACCCGGAGAATTTCCACCTCGGCTGCTGCCTTTCGACCCTGACCGGCTGTGCAGAATCAACCGCCCACCATCAGCCGGAGAGATTATGCTGTAAATATCAACAGCCTGCAACAGATAATCTGCAACAGATAATCTCGAAATGGCAAAATTTCATAAGTTTTCTTTTCTCGGTTAGAAAAGAAAACTTAGCGCAATATCTTTTCTTTTCTAAACCAGATAAAGATATGCCAGAAAGGATTACAGTAGGGAAAATATATACCTCAAAAACGCTGCCGAAAGCAGCGGATTTGCGCGGCGACTTGTCTCGCCGCAGCTTTAGCGAAGGCGGAAGCCAGCGTAATGCAATCAACATGTTGATTGCAAAATAGTACAAGAGTTATATTAAAAACCGCTAATTAGCTGCGAGGCGTAGTGAACTGCCTGAAAAATCAGCTCAATCATCAAGGTGCCAGTAAAAAATAAGGTTCCTATGGTAAGAAGCAGCAGCACGCCGTCTCTTTCCAACAAGGCCAGTGCCAGCAGTGCGATTGTGATGCTTGGCAGAAAATTTCCGGCCGGAATCGGCAGCGACAGAATAACCGCCAGAATCATAATAAAAAACGCAATTATTCGCTCAAAAATGCCGCTGGTAAGCCAGACGGCGCGTGGTCGCAGAAATTTTTCCATCCATAACAAGGTTGGTATTGTTTTGTATAAAGCGCCGCGTATAAGCCGTGGAGAAATATGTTTGCTGCGAATTTTCTCCGGCAGGCAAATGGTTCGCCTGCCGATTATAATCTGCAAAGCAATAAAAATTACTGGCAAGGCAACCAGAGTCGAAAATCCTGGTACAACTCCGGCTACAACCGCAGAAAGCGCGAAAACCAGAATGGCAATAACCAGCGCGCGATGTCCCATTTTGCCTAAAAATTCGCCGACTGTCACCGTACCGTCTTCAACGCATGATTCGATAATTTCTGCTATTATAAGGCTGGTTCTTCTAGGCTTCTCATTCTTTTTAGTTTTTTCTGTTTTTTCTGTCATAAATACCATGGAAGATAAATTATCAGCAAAATAATAACTTACCGTTAATTTGCGCCAACCGCCTTTTCGCTATATTCTTACCATAGCATTACCATAGAATTGCCATAGAATTGCCATAGAATTGCCATAGAATTGTCATAATCGCAGCATAATCTAAGAAAGCAAAATTAACTATTTGTAAGCAAGTTATTTCTATGATTTGCTATTGTTATTTTATATGATTTACTATTGTTACGATGGTAAAATTTCCGTAAAATTGCACGAAAGTTAAACTTCAAATTACATTATAAAATTACATTATAAAATTATGTTATAAATTAGATTATAAATTAGATTATAAATTAGATTATAAATTAAATCGCAAATAGATTACAAATCAGATTGTGTTTAAATTACGCTCAAAAGAGTAAGCGATAAAATAGCAAGATCAGCCAATGGCAGCAAATACAGCAAATACAATAAATATTGACGAAGATGCGGCGCGAAATCCGCTTTATGTATTAGCCGGAAGCGTGCTGGTTATGTCATGTGTTTATCTGGCGATCTGTCTGCTCAGCTATAATCCGGCTGATCCTTCCTTAAACCGCGCTACACATGTTGCCGCAGAAAATGCCGGCGGTACATTTGGCGCTTATGCCGCTGATCTGCTGCTGCAAACAATCGGACTGGCTGGAATATTGCCGATAATAGTTCCTGTTGCCTGGGGAATTAAACTATTCAGAGGCGAGCGCGTATATTATCTTTGGATGCGCGCCAGCTTGCTGTTGTTGTCGATAGTATTGTTTACCGCTTTGGCCGCTTGTATTGAGCCGCCGCTTTCCTGGCCTATTTCCAGCGGTTTTGGCGGCGCAATGGGCAGCCTGTTGCATGATAGTTTTTATGATCAGTTTAAATATAGTTTGTTTTCTTTTACCATGCTTGGCCTTGCCGGAGTGTCTTTGTCTTTGGCTTTTGGCGTAAGCGTTGGCGAATGGCGAGCGGTTCTGGCAATTGTGAAGAATGCTTTTATCAGCGGCGCGACTTTGTGGCAAAAGCTGATGCCGCAACGTCCTGAAGAGCTTGACGAAGAAATTGCTGATGAACAAAAACATAAGCGTGGTCTTGTCAGCCGGTTAAGGGCCTTAAAAAACCGCCGCAATGAAGAAGAGGAAGAGGAAGAAATAAGCGAAGATGAGCCGGCTGCAACTAAGCCGCCGCGTGTAAGAAAGAAAAGCTCAGAAAAGGAATCTTCCAAAAACACACCACGGCTACAGACCTCGCTGGATTTGCCACAAGGAGATTATGAGCTGCCTTCGCTAAAGCTGCTGACCGCGCCGCCTAAGGGTCGCAAATCGAATCTTACAGAAACCGCGCTTACGCAAAACGCCAAGCTGCTGGAGACGGTTTTGCAGGATTTTGGCGTTAATGGTGGAATTACTGAAATCCGCCCTGGTCCGGTTGTAACCTTATATGAACTTGAGCCAGCGGCAGGAACTAAATCATCACGAGTAATCGGATTGGCTGATGATATAGCGCGTTCAATGAGCGCCATTTCAGCGCGTATTGCGGTAATACCAGGGCGTAATGCAATTGGCATTGAGTTGCCGAACAGTAACCGCGAGACTGTTTATTTCCGCGAGATGCTGGAGAGTGAAATATTTGAAACCGCTGAGGCAAAATTACCTCTGGCTCTTGGCAAGGATATAGGCGGACAGCCGGTTGTGGTTGATCTATCAAGAATGCCTCATCTGCTGGTTGCTGGAACTACCGGCTCAGGAAAATCAGTGGCAATAAACACCATGATCTGCTCGCTGGTTTACCGCCTTACTCCTGATGAATGTAAATTCATCATGATTGATCCTAAAATGCTCGAGCTTTCAGTTTATGACGGAATTCCGCATTTGCTGACGCCGGTAGTTACCGAGCCGGGAAAAGCGGTGGTAGCTCTTAAATGGACGGTTAAGGAGATGGAAAACCGCTACCGCCTGATGAGCAATTTAGGCGTTCGCAATATTGAAGGATATAACAAAAAAATCCGCGAGGCGAAAGCCAAAGGCAATTCATTAACGCGCAGTGTGCAAACTGGTTTTGATGTTGAATCAGGCGAGCCAATTATCGAGGAAGTTCCTCTGGAAATGAATGATCTGCCTTTTATCGTGGTAGTGGTTGATGAAATGGCTGATCTGATGATTGTAGCCGGAAAAGAAATAGAAGGCTCAATTCAACGCTTAGCGCAAATGGCGCGCGCTGCCGGAATTCATATTATAATGGCAACGCAGCGTCCAAGCGTTGATGTGATTACCGGCGTGATTAAAGCTAATTTTCCAACGCGAATTTCCTTTCAGGTAACTTCGCGCATTGACAGCAGAACCATACTTGGCGAACAAGGAGCAGAGCAGCTGCTTGGTCAGGGTGATATGTTATACATGGCAGGCGGTGGTCGCATAACCAGAGTTCATGGTCCGTTTGTAAGCGATAAGGAAGTTGAGCAGATAGTCGGACATCTCAAGGCGCAAGGAGTTCCTACTTATATTGAAGACGTAACTCGTGAAGAGGCAGAAGAAGGAATAGAAGGCGAAGAAATCGAAAAAGATGTGATGTATGATCAGGCGGTGGCAATAGTTGTCCGCGATAGAAAAGCCAGCACCAGCTACGTGCAGCGCTGCCTTAAAATCGGATATAACCGCGCTGCTTCAATAATCGAAGCAATGGAGAAAGAAGGCATTGTAGGACCTGCTAATCATGTCGGAAAGCGTGAAGTTCTGGTTGAAGATGTATAAAACACACAATTCATACTATTTTGCAATCAACATGTTGATTGCATTACGCTGGCTTCGCCGCGCAAAACCGCTGCTTTCGGCAGCGATTTTGATACCATTTTGCGATCATATTGATCGCAAAATAGTATCATATTCTACATATTATAATTATACGCAGAACGTATCTTTGCGGAAATTCGCCAAGGCAGCGTTGGCAATTGCGCTAGCAGTAACGGTAATTTATTGTTCTGAAATAATTTCTGCAAGCAGAGCATATGCCGCAGAGATAAATAAAAAGCAGCAAGATTCAAAACAAGATTCAAGCCAGAAACAGCAGGAAAAACAGGAAAAAAATATATTTATTGCTGCGGAAGAAATCGCGCGGCACAAATATACCATCCAGCGCATTGAGCAATATTTAACGCGCATAAACACCATGATTGCTGATTTTACGCAGATTGCTCCTGATGGCAGTTTAAGCAGCGGAAAATTATATTTAAGAAGGCCTGGCAATATGCGCTGGCAATATAATCCGCCAACTCCGGTTTTAATGATCGCCAACGGCTCGGAGCTGATTTTTTATGATTATGAATTGCAGCAATTAAGCCATTTGCCGCTTGATGGTTCTTTAATCAGCTTTCTGGCGCGTGATAAAATAAATTTTGGCAATGATGTAGGAATAACCAGCTTCAGAAATGAGGCAAACATAATAAGAATTGAAGTGGCGCAGCATGATAAGCCGCTTGATGGAAAGCTATTGCTGGAGTTTTCTGATAAACCACTGCTACTTCGCAGCATGGTTATAACTGATGCCGGCGGACAAGTTACCACTATCTCCTTGCAAAATACCAGCTTCGGCGCGGAAATAAATCCGGAATTATTCAAATTCAAAGATCCGCGCAAGCCACGCAAGCGTTGATTATGTGTTGTTTGATTGTCATATAAAATTCACGTGACTTTATGTGATAATATGCTATATGATGAAGCATATAGAGAGAGATTTAGCTGAATATTTTTTATTTGTTTTTCACCCTTTGACTAGCGGCAGCACATGTATTCATCGGAACATAATATTCCTGAAATCAAGCCGACAATCTATTTCAGCGAGCTTAATTTTGCCTATTTACGGCCAGTTTCAACTGATCATGGTAAGAAGTTTGCCGTTTGCAATGCTGAAGGCGCGCAGCTGGCTTTATTCGATAATATTGAAACTGCGTTTTTTGCCGCTAAACAGCATGATTTAGATCTGGCGCTTTTGCATTAGAGCATATTCTAGTTAAATATACACATTTGTTGCTGACAAATTTGCCAAACTAACAGCCAAATTCATGCAGGGTGTAGTGGTTCTACATCCTGTGTGAATTTGGCTGTTAGTTTGGCAAATTTGGCGCAACCCGAAGGGCAGCGGCCGATTTGATCAATGAGCGTCGGGAAAAATGATGCGGATATGAATAACTATCCGACATCATTTTTCCCTAGCTCCTTGAACAAATCGGCTACGCTGCAAATGTGTCTATTTAACTAGAATATGCTCTAGAGCATAGTACTGTACTATGCCGGATCATTTATTCCAGCTTCCGTAAACCCTTTTCGCCGTAAAGAACAAGCATCACAACGTCCGCATGGCGAGCCGCTTGCCGTCGGATCATAACAGCTTATGGTCAATGAATAATCAACTCCTAGCGACAGTCCTTTTTTGATGATCTCGGCTTTGGACATATTAATAAGCGGCGTGTGTATTTTTATGAGATTTCCGTCAATTCCGGCTTTTGTGGCAAGATTCGCCATCTTCTCAAACGCGGTGATAAATTCAGGGCGGCAATCAGGATAACCGCTATAATCAACAGCATTAACGCCAATAAAAATATCGCTGCAACCAAGAACCTCTGACCAGGCCAGAGCGTAAGACAGAAATATTGTATTACGCGCCGGAACGTAAGTTATCGGAATTCCTGAGCTGATGTCAGAATCACTACGGTCTTTAGGCACGGCAATTTCCGAACTTGTAAGCGCCGAAGAACCAAAAGCCGCCAGATCTATTGTAACCACGCGATGCTCGGCAATTTCAGCTTTACGCGCGATATTTATCGCCGCCTGCGTTTCGCAAGCATGACGTTGTCCATAAGCGAAGGAAATTGCATGTATTAAATAACCTTCCGCTTTGGCAATCGCCAGAACTGTTGCTGAATCAAGGCCTCCTGACAATAAAAGCACCGCTTTTCTGCTCATTTTACTCTATTCCTATTATTTTATGCAATTGCAATGACAGAATATAACCTTGCTGCAAAGCAAGCTCCTTTGCAAGAGCCAGATTGGCGGCGTTTTTACTGTCATCAGCTTCGTCCATAGGCTGTACATATACAGGAATATTGCCTTCGCCTTGTCCGATTTCGGCAACATTATCATACCCTTTCCGGCTGGCGGAAATAATAAATTTAAATGCGCTAATGCGCGGCAATAAATCGGCGCGTAGATGATGATATTTTCCGCCGCTTATTTTCGGCGAACAGACTATCTCAACCGCCGCCGGCAAATCGCGGTAAATAGTTCCGTTTGTCTCAATCTGAACCTTAAAACCTTCGGAAATTAACCGCGCGCAAAGCGGCGCTATATTCTGCCGCAAAGGTTCGCCGCCGGTTATAACTACCAGATTGATTGCGCTATTTTTTGTGCGTTTAGCGCAGCTTTGCACTTTTTCGGCAATATCATCAATTTTCATCAGGGAAAAATCTTCAAATTCAGTATCACAAAACTCACAAGCCAGATTGCAACCACCAAGGCGGACAAAAACCGCCGGAAATCCGGAATATGGTCCTTCGCCTTGCAAGGTAGGAAATATCGCCTTTACGGCAATTAAATCTCCGCTATCCTGCAGCGGAGGACGTATAGGATTTGATCCCTTCATAACCGTTTGCCTTGCAGGAAGAATAAGTCTAGAGAAAAAATCAATCAACTAACTCTTCATCAGCTTCATTCTGTTTGCTTTGTGCTGCTGTCGGCTTTCCTATATTAAAAGACAGCTCATCGTCAACAACGGTTATTCTTATGCTGCCGCCTTTGGACAATTTTCCGAATAAAACCTCATCAGCAAGCGGTTTTTTGATTTTTTCAGCAATTAATCTGGCCATTGGACGTGCGCCATTAGCACGGTCATAACCACGTTTGATCAACCAGCCGCGCGCCGCCTCATCAATGGCAATAGTGATATTGCGATCAGCAAGCTGCGATTCAAGACGGAAAATGAATTTATTGACAACATTTGACAACACGGTTTCAGAAAGATGCGCGAAAGGAATCACCGCATCAAGACGGTTTCTGAATTCCGGAGCAAACAACTTGTTTACCGCCTCTGTTTCCTCGCCAGCGCGATCAACTCTGGTAAAGCCAATCGGCGCGCGCGCAGCATCAGCACTGCCGGCATTGCTGGTCATTATTATTATGCAATTGCGGACATTGATCACCTTGCCGTTATTATCAGTAATCCGGCCATAATCCATCATCTGCAATAAAATATTATAAACATCAGGATGCGCTTTTTCTATCTCATCAAGCAATATCACCGAGTAAGGATGTTTATCAACTTCATCAGTCAGCAAGCCGCCCTGATCAAAGCCGACATAGCCCGGAGGCGCGCCAATTAAACGCGATACGGCGTGTTTTTCCATATATTCTGACATATCAACACGAATAAGGTGCACTCCCATTAAAATCGCCAATTGCTGCGCTACTTCAGTTTTTCCGACTCCAGTTGGTCCGGTAAACAGATAATTGCCAATTGGCTTTTCCTCTTCACGCAATCCGGCGCGGGACATTTTTATCGCTGAGGCCAGAGCGTCTATCGCCTGATCTTGACCAAATACCACCAGCTTCAAATCTTTTTCTAAAGTACGCAGACGCTCGGCATCATCCATAGTGACAGTTTTTGCCGGCATTCTTGCCATTTTCGCGACTATATCCTCAACTTCTTTGCTAGTTATGGATTTTTTGCGGCGATTTTCCGGCAACAGCTTTTGCGCGGCTCCCGCCTCGTCAAGAACATCAATCGCCTTATCCGGCAATTTGCGATCAGTTATATAACGCGCTGAAAGCTCAACCGCCGCTTTAATCGCCGAAGCAGTATAGCGCACATGATGATGCTCTTCGTAATATGGTTTTAAGCCGCGCAATATTTTGATCGAATTTTCCGCGCTTGGCTCTTCAACATCTATTTTCTGGAAACGGCGAGCAAGAGCGCGGTCTTTTTCGATGTTATTTTTATATTCCTTGTAAGTAGTAGATCCCATGCAGCGGAAATTTCCTCTGGCTAAAGCAGGCTTCAACAGATTGCAAGCATCAAGCGCGCCGCCGGAAGTTGAGCCAGCGCCAATTATGGTATGAATTTCATCTATGAATAATATTGCGCCAGGAATTTTCTCAATTTCCTTGATCACCGCTTTCATTCTCTCTTCAAAATCGCCGCGATAACGCGTTCCGGCCAGCAAACCGCCTAAATCCAGCGAGAAAATAATCGCCGTTTTCAGAACATCAGGAACTTCGCCGCGCACAATCCGCAGCGCCAGACCTTCGGCGATTGCAGTTTTTCCGACTCCCGCCTCGCCGACATAAAGCGGATTATTTTTAGTTCTTCTGGCTAAAACCTGAACAGTGCGATCAACTTCTTCTTCGCGGCCAACCAGAATATCAGTTTTTCCTGATTCAGCTTTTTTGTTCAAATTCACGCAATATAAAGACAGCGCGTCGCCTTTTTCTTTTTCCTTTTCTTTATCATCTTTTTTCGCTGCTTGTGGCTTGTTTAATGATTCCTCATCAGAATCAATGTCCGCGCTGTTCCACTGTGCTATTTTATTATTGTCAGAATATTTGACAATGCCGTGCGAGATATAATTTACAACATCAAGGCGCGATAATTCCTGCTCCATGAGGAAATAAACCGCATGGCTTTCGCGCTCAGAAAATAAAGCGACTAAAACATTCGCGCCGGTAACTTCAGATTTTCCGGCGGACTGAACGTGAATTGCCGCGCGGTGAATAACTCGTTGAAAACCAGCAGTAGGGCGAGATTCCTCAAGCACATCAACCACCAGCGAAGCCAGCTCATTTTCTAGAAATTCTGTAACATTGCGGCGAATATCATCAAGATTAATGCCACAACCGCGCAAAACTGCCTGCGCGTCATGATCTTCCGTGAGAGCATAAAGCAAATGCTCCAGAGTTGCATATTCATGACGATGTTTCTTGGCAAGCGCCAAAGCGCGGTGCAAAGTCAGCTCCAGATTTTTTGACAACATGCTAAATCCCCCAGTGCCAGTAACCAATGATTGAGACGTCTCAAAACGTTTTTATACGTTTCTATACGTTCTATTCCTTTTCCACTCGACATTGCAGCGGATATTCATTGCGTCTGGCCAGAGTAAGCACCAGCTCAACTTTAGTTTCCGCCACATCTCGCGTGTAGATTCCGCAGATACCAGCGCCATTATGATGAACATCAAGCATTGTACTGACCGCATCGGCATGGTTCTTGTGAAAAATATCCTTAAGGATAAAAACCACAAAATCCATTGGCGTAAAATCATCGTTCAGCAGCAACACTTTGAAAAACGGCGGCCAGTTGGTTTTCGCTTCCGGTTCCGCCAGAAGCAGGTCGTCATGCCGCACTATTGGCTGATCTTCCTTACTTCCGTTGTTGTTCAATAATGGTCGTATCATCGCGTTATCTAGGTTCATTGTGACACCTAAAGCTGAAAGCACAGTAAAACAGAGGTTGTAAATCAGTTAATAAAGCAAGTTTTTTGCGTAATATTTTGTTCATTTTTATCTCTGTTTCACCCCTTAAAAACCAGAAAAATGCCAGAATATTAAACAAAATCACCAGTAAACCATGACCAATAGCGCCGGAACATTCTGAAAATTATGAATATTCCGGAAATTATGAAAAACTGATGAATTCTATTTATACTCCTATTTCAGGGAAAAGAAAAATAAAAAGATGAAGTGGAAGTGGGGAATTGAGGAAATGAGGAAATGGGGAATTGAAGAATTGAGGAAATGAGGAATTTTGGAAATGGAGAATTTTGGAATTTTGGAAAATTCTTGCATTATTCCAGCTTAAATTCAACTGGCACTATCACACGCGCTTCGACAGTTTCACCACCACGTCTGGCTGGCACAAATTTCCAGCGCGATACGGCATTTTTTGCAGATTCATCAAGCACGGCAAAACCGCTGCTTTCGGCAATAAGTACATTGCTGGCTATTCCCATTGCGCTTACAGCAACATCAAGCAGCACAGTTCCAGACATATTGCGCCGCTTGGCATGATCAGGATATTCCGGAACTGGATTATTCAGATAAGCAGCATCAAATAAAGGTTTTGTTGTTGCCATCTGCTCGGTTTTTTTGCTGCCAGCCGCCTGCCCTGCTGCCGGAGTTAAGGCGGCTAATTTTTCTGGCTCGGCAGAAGGAGTTGGCAGAATGCTATTTTCTCTGCGAATATTGCTATTGCGTTCAGTTTTCTTTTCGACAATCTCAGCGCCCGGCGCAGCTACCAGAGTCACCTGAATCATCTGCTGCGGCATTATTTCAACCGGCAGCGCAGATGACAAAATCCACGCTGCCAAACAAGCATGAAGCAACATCGAAGCTGCCATTGCGCTGAAATTCTGCCTGGAATTATCTCTGGAATTGTCTCTAAAATTCTCTCTGGAATTTGCGCTGCTATCTGTCCTGATATTTGTCGCTATATCAGTCGCTACATCAGTAATTATATTGCACGATGTCAAGCTTACCATAAGGCAATTTTCACTCCTGCCATCGCGGTCATCGGCATTCCGGGACGATAGCCAGCCGGACGCAGAGCTGCTGTATATGTTTTATCAAACAGATTATCAACCGTGACAAAACCGCTAAGCTGATCATTTATTTTATATTCGCCAGCCAGATTAAACACCCAGTGCGACTTTACCAGACGATTATCCGCAATCGGCCCTCTTCCCGCCACTGAACGCATATCGCTTACATATTTTCCGCCAAAAGAAATGCCAAAAAGGTCGCTTTCAAATCCTGAGGAAAGATAAAGCTGATGATGCGGCATATAAGGCAATTCAAAGCCGGATTGCACATTTCCCCATTCGGAAAAACTACTGGCAAAGCTGTTTTTAAATTCGCTTCTGGTGTGTGTGTAAGTAGCGGCTAAAGGCAGACGATAATTTTTACTAAACCCTGCCGCCGCTGCTGCATCATAGGAAATGCTGGCCTCTAAACCGTGAACTTGCACTTCGCCGCCGTTAAATGTATCGCCGCTGCCGCCGCCTCCTGATGAGAAGCTATCGCGGCCAAGCAGATTGCTGTAATCATTTAAAAAGCCGATCACTTCGCCGCTGAGATTAGAAGCTTTATAACGCGCGCCTAATTCATAATTCACGCTTTCTTCTTCCTCAGTAAATGCCGCCTCGGCAATGTTATTAGGAACGCCCGGCGGCGCAAAACCCTTATGCACACCGCCAATAAGCTTCCATTCCGGCGCAACAGCATAAGTCACGCCAGCGCCAGGAATAAAAACATTGAGAATATTCTCAAAATTAGTCAGCGCCGCGCCAGTACGACCCGGATCAGATGCGCCGTAATCATCACGTCCCAGAGTGATATGCTCAAAACGAAGTCCCGGCGTGAATGTCCACCGTTGCCAACTCAGCTCATTCTGCACAAAAACACTATAGCTGTCGGCATATTGCACACGATTGCCAGCCGCGCCAGCCGTGCCAACTGAAACCAGCGTCATCTGGCCGTCTGCCATATTATAAATATCCTCGCGCTGATAGCGATCTTCCTCATCCTGATGATAACGGCCGCCTATTTCAAATTTATTTTTTGTATCGCCAAGCGCGAATTCAGTAGCCAGCGCCGATTGGAAACCTTGCGCGAAATAAGAGCGATCATTATCACGCTGAATAAATTCTGCCCCGGAATTCGCCGCCTGCAACGCGCTAACATAAGCGGCATTAGCGGTCGGATCATTAAATATCGTGGCAATATCGCGGCGCACACCGCCAATTCGCACCGCATTCAAACGATACCAGTTGCGATCAACCTCATTGTGATAAAGACTGCTGGTGAGATTCGTTTGCGGCGTCAGTTCAATAAAATGAGTAGCCGCCGCCTGCCATGCCGTATTGTTCATCTGATCACGCTGACTTGCACCATAGCGACGATTTGGACTAGCGCGAAAATCAGCTGCCGTAAGCCCCAGATAAGTCTCGTTGGAAATTTCATCATAAAGGCCAAGCTTAATCTCCAGCTCCTGATAACGATCCGCCGCGCTGTCAGTGTTTAAACGAAATTTGCCAAGCACATCTTGCACATTATAGCCAGTATTGCCGCCGATAAAATCCAGATCTTTAAAACCGTCAGTTTCCTTATGCACAGCATTCAGCATAAATCCAATATCGCCGTGATTCATGCCGCCGTTAAAACCAGCGCGATTCGTTCCATAGCTTCCTGTCTCAGCAACAAAATCCGCCTGTTTTTTGCCGGGAATAGTTTTAGTCACCATATTCAATATGCCGTTAGTAGTACGCGGACCATATTTAACCGCGCCGCTGCCTTTGATAATTTCCAGCGATTCCATGCGATCCATCTGCGGAAAATAATAAGCCTCTGGCGCGGAATATGGTGCCGGACCAGTAAGGATATTATCTTCCATCAACGTTATGTCGGCGCTGCGGTTGGAGCGTCCACCGCGAATGGCAATATTAGGCCGCAGACCATGTCCATCTTCTTCCTGAACAATAACGCCCGGAACTTCCTGCAAAGCGCGATGCACATCCGTATGCTGATAACGCTCAAGCGTTTCTTTTTTCACAATGCTTGCTGAACCGGCAATTTCCTCGCGCCGATCCTGCGTGCCAATAACAGTAACACGCTCCATGATCTTCACACGCCGCTTTGCCGCAATAGTTTCGTTTTCTTCAGCAAGCGCCGATAATGAAAACACAGAAAAATTTAAGATGTTTAATATACTGACTACAATAAGCAGATCTAAATAACGCTTTCTTATATTCTCTTTATTTTTTATCATATTTTCTTTCTATCGTTTATTTCTATAGAACTTAACAAATATCAATCACCAGCAGCTGCGAAGTCGCTGCTTCCCTCTCCCGCTTGCGGGAGATGGTTAGGGAGAGGGCATTTTTCCTACCGTTTTTTATATCATTTTATTGCTATAGTTTTTAACAATTGATAATGATTCTCATTCACAATGTCCCTCTTCTATAACAACCAACCAACCATGTCAACACATAATTGCGAATGATTCTCAACTGGCGATATTATAAGAAAGATTATTGAATATAAATTATTGAATATAAATTATTGACAAAATCAGCATGATAGATTCCTATGCCGGACTGCCTTCGCTGAGGAAATTTATTGGGGCGTCGCCAAGTGGTAAGGCATCGGTTTTTGGTACCGACATTCCCAGGTTCGAATCCTGGCGCCCCAGCCATGAGTGAGAAATTTAGACAAAGCCAAAAATTGACGTATAAATGATATATAAACTATAAATATATCATGCCATATGCCCGGATAGCTCAGTTGGTAGAGCAAGGGACTGAAAATCCACGTTCCTGTCTCTGGCAGCGTGGGTGTTAAGATTGGAAATTCAACGCGTTGTGCGTATGGTTGAATTTTCAAAAATGTGTCGGTACAGCACCGGTACAGCAAACGCACAAAAGAGCACATTTCGATGTGCCCGGATAGCTCAGTTGGTAGAGCAAGGGACTGAAAATCCCTGTGTCGCTGGTTCGATTCCGGCTCCGGGCACCACTCTTCCCCGCAGAAAACCTAGAAAAAATCGCACTCACCAGATCAGGATTTTCTGCTGTACCAGAATCTCGGTACAGCAAAAACGGTGCATGAATCTTCCAATCCATTGCAGCACAATGGTTTTTAGATTTGCTCGGTACAGCAGGATTTTACTTGTTGATGTCATGCGCCTATGATTCTGATGAATATAGAAACTTAAACACAAATCAGGTAATCAGGTAATGGCGAAGAACATCACTTATGAAGACGAACTAAATCTCACACCTTTGGAAAAAGAGATTATAACACTTAAAGCCGTCCTGGATTTAATCAATGACATGGTTAACCACGAAACCATGATATTTTACTTTCGCGATCCAGAATCTTCGATCGTGTTTAAGACGATGACTCACAAGGCATTCTTTAATATTTTGCTGGTTGATTTATTGTCCGTGCCAAACGGTTTCTTCAATGGCAATAAAAATTATATTGAGCGGTTAGCGGAGATTTGTGAAAACCCTCTCATGGGTAGACCAGTGACAGATGACCTGCAATTTTTGAAAAATGCT
>CAZFJN010000034.1:10707-21132 GCA_964519595.1 uncultured Rickettsiales bacterium | reverse complement strand
GTTTTGTGAAGATTGCATTTCTGTTTGGTTACAATTGTTACAGCTCTTCTGGGGGCTGGTTTTGGGGGATTTTTTGGGCTTTTTAGGGGGGTGGAGGTCTTTGCGCTTGTGGCGGGGAGGTTCTTTGCTCAAGTCAAAGGACGGCTTGAGAAATGCTGATTTTTGTTTCTGAAGATTGTTTGACAATGTGTTGTTTTCGGTTATGACGTTGTTCATGGCTTCTTTAAATCCTACTTCTATGAATCCTACTGCTATTCGTAAGCCGGTTTCCGGTTTGGCTGCCAGACAGCTGGTTATGCTGCTGCATGGCTGGGGGGCTGATGGTCCTAATCTTATTGATCTGGCGGATATATTGGGAGATTATCTGCCGGATGCGCTGTTTATTGCGCCGAATGCGCCTTATGTTTGTGAGGTGAATCCTTACGGTTTCCAATGGTTTGGACTTATGGACAGAAATCCGGCGCGGCTGCTGGCCGGTGCGCGTGATGCGGCGGAGATTTTGAACGAATTTATTGATGAGCAGCTTGCCGCTTATCGGCTTGGCAATGCTGATCTGGCGCTGGTTGGATTTTCGCAAGGGACGATGACCGGGCTGCATGTGGCGCTGCGGAGATCGCCTGCTATGGCGGCGTTTGTTGGTTTTTCCGGCGCGATGATTGGCGCGGAAACTCTGGCGGAGGAGGTTGTTGCAAAGCCGCCTGTTTGCCTGATTCACGGGCAGGTTGATGATGTTGTTCCTTATGCCTCGCTGAAACATGCGGCGGATGCTTTGTCGGCGGTTGGTATCAAAGCGGCAATGCATACGCGCCCTGGCCTTGGCCACAGCATTGATTTTGAGGGGATGAAGATTGCCGGAGAGTTTTTAAAAAGCCACTTTAATTAGGCCACAACAACGCTTTTAATATTGACAAATTCGTGCATTCCGAAGGCGGAAAGTTCGCGTCCGTAGCCGCTGGATTTGATTCCGCCGAAGGGCAGGCGAGGGTCAGAGCGCACCATCATATTCACAAAACAAGAGCCGCTTTCGATTATTTCTCTGGCGATTCGTTCGCCTTTTTCGAGGTTTTGCGTAAAGACCGCGCCGCCTAAGCCAAATTCGCTGTCATTGGCGATTTTAATTGCCGCTGCCTCATCTTCAGCCGGAATGATAACGGCGACTGGTCCGAACATTTCTTCGCGGTAGCAGGGCATTTCCGCTGTTACGGCGGAGAGAATGGTTAATGGATAAAACGCGCCTTTTCCTGCTGGAATGCTGCCGCCGGCGAGTAATTTTGCGCCGGAATTTATGGAATTCTGTATTTGTTTGTGTAGTTCATCACGCAGATCAGCGCGTGACATTGGGCCGATTGTTGTTGTCGGATCGAGCGGATCGCCGATTTTCTGGGCGGCGAATATTTCTTTGATGCCTTGTTCAAATCTGGCGAGATGTTTTTTAACCACGATCATTCTTTTGGCAGAGACGCAGGATTGTCCACAATTAGTCATGCGGCTGGCTGCACAGGTTTTTATCGCATGTTCAATATCGCAATCTTCGAGGATGAGGTAAGGATCGCTGCCGCCTAATTCCAGAACGGTTTTTTTAAGATATTTGCCAGAGGTGGCGGCGACCTGACTGCCGGCCGGAGTGCTGCCGGTTAAGGTAACGGCGGCGATGCGTTTATCGGCGATAAGGGATTCAACCTGCGCGGCGGGAATAAGCAGCGTTTGGAAAGTGCCGCGAGGAAAGCCGGCTTGGGTGAATAAATCCTCGATTGCCATAGCGCATCCTGGCGTATTTGAAGCATGTTTAAGCAGGCAGACATTGCCGGAAAGCAGGGCAGGAAAAGCATAGCGCAAAACTTGCCAGAATGGAAAATTCCACGGCATTATGCCAAGGATGATGCCAATTGGCTGAAAAGTCACATAGGATTTGCGATATTCAGTGGCGACGAGCTGATCAGCCAGCATTTGCTGGCCATTTTCGCAGAAATATAAGGCGCTGGTAGCGCATTTTTCTATTTCGGCGAGAGCTTCTTTCAGCGGTTTTCCCATTTCAAGGGCGATTAACTGCGCGTAATGATCTTTGCCGGAGCGCAGAATTTCCGCAACGCGGCGCAGTTTCTCGGCGCGCATGGCGAAAGCGGTTCTGCGCCATTCCTGAAAAGAAGAATGTGCAAGGGCAAGTTTTTCCTGAACTTCCACGGCGTTATGCGTGTTATATGAGCGGATTATTTCGCCGTTGGCCGGATTTGTAGAATGCTGAAATGACATTCACTGATTATAAGGCCTAGATCGTAAATTCATGGTTAAGGTTATTATGCTTAGGATTATTAGTCGAAGCCGCCGCCTAAGCCTACATCACTGAAATCATGCGATTCATTGGAAGCGGCAAGAGAGAAGCGGCAATAGGTAAATCCTTCGTTCCAGCCTTGTTTATATTGATCCTGCGAGGCCATTTCCACGCGTTTTTTAAAACCATACATCATCTTATATGTCCAGCCGCCTTCTGCCGATAAGCCGGAGTCGCAACCATCTTCCCAGCCGAGCTGATATTCAGGCGGTCCGGAAGGATCAACTGAATTCAACCACATCGGACGGCATGAGCATAAGAATATAGCGGCAAATACGGCTATATTGCGTAGATTAAGGCTTACGAAATTGTTGCTGCGGATTCTGCTGTTCATGCGCTGATTATAGCGCAATTTGCCGCTATGGTACAGATAAAATCATAGATAAAATCAGAGAATGATCAGAGAAAATCAAAGAAAAAAGCTATTTCCGCGCGGCGATTCCGGTTTTTTGATATTGAACTCCGCCTGGATAAACGGTTTGTTTTGGCCGATTTGCGGCGGGTTTTGCTTTAGATTTTTTTTGCGGCAGGGGGGCAGGGGTTGCTTTGCCGGGCGATATTTCCCAGTTTTTGGATATTTGCCGACAGCGGCGATCAGCATCTTCAACCTTACAAACGCCATTTTCCTTACGATATGTGCGCGATGGCATGTTGTTCAGATCATTATATATCCAGATTTGTGATATATCGATGATTTTTGTCACGTAATTAGGGCCTACTGAAAACATTTCCATAATTTTCTTGCTGATATCAAGAATTGTGCTGTGATGAATTTCAATTGTTTCAGCCAGCGCCTCTTCGGAAAGCGGCATGGTTTGTCTGGCGTCGCGGCAGAACGACCAGTATTGGAACGAGCAGGAATTATAAGATAAATCACTGATTTTGGTTTTAAGCTCTTCCATTTTTATTTTATATTCCTCGGCTTGTTTTTTCTTCATCTGCTCTAGTTTCCAATCATAATAAGCCTTAAGCCGCGCTGCCTCCTTGGCTTGTGCCTTGGCTTTTAAAATGGCTTTTTCCTGCTCTTTTTTATCATGTAGCTGCTTATCAAGTTCCTGCTGCGTTGTTGAATTTTTGGCGGCTTGTTCCAGAGAGTTCAGCTGGAAAGTTTGTTGTTTTACAAAATTATCCATAAGCGCAACCAGATCATAATGTCCGGCGCGGAAAGCCAAGGTACGCGCTATATCGCCTTTATTGTCGAGAGCGTAATAATCTATGCGCCGCTTGAGCAGATATTCAACCATTTCCTTATTGCCGTTACGCGCAGCATAGAACAAGGCAGTCTGGCCGTTGCTGTCGCGAATCATAATGTTAGCGCCGCCTTCGATAAGCGCGCGCACGACATTAGTGGCCTCGCTATCTTTGCGGCCGGCGGCGATCATCAGCAACGGCAGGCCTTCTTTATTAGCGGCATTTGGCGAAGCGCCTTTTTTGAGCAAGATGCTGACATCATCAGCGCGGCCTAAGGCGGCGCGATATTCGAGATCAGAAGCTATTTCAGCAGCGATTTCAGAAGTTTTAGAAGTTTCAGCGGTTTTAGAGGTTTTAGCAGCTTCAGAATTCGCATGATGCGAAGCAGAAGATTCCGCAGCGTGTAATGACGATATTTCCGGCAATGGCAGCAGCGCAGCGCCAGCCGTTATAATATTACAGATCAGAACAACACGCAGCATTCTTGACATTTTGATTTCTATCTCCATATCACAGTCTATGGTACATCTACCATCATTATACCAGAAAGAGAACATTATGACGCAAAAAAATGAAGAATCACGAAAAAATGAAGAATCACGAAAATTCAATGCTGAAACTGGCAAGATACTGCAATTAATGATTCATTCTTTATATAGCAATAAAGATATTTTTCTGCGTGAACTTATTTCTAATGCTTCTGATGCTTGCGATAAGCTGCGTTATGAATCTCTTACCGCTGGTGATTTATTAAAAGATAATCCTGATCTTAAAATTGATATTACCATTGATAAAAATGCGCGAACAATAACGGTAAGCGATTCAGGAATCGGAATGAGCCGTGACGAATTAATTAATAATCTTGGCACTATTGCCAAATCCGGAACGCAGGAATTTTTAAATAATATAGAAGCGCAGCTGGCAAATAGAGGGGCAGGAAGAGGCGATAATTCTTCATCTGAAAGTTCTGCTGATGGCAATCCGGTTGTTGACACTAATTTAATTGGCCAGTTCGGAGTTGGTTTTTATTCCTCTTTTATGGTTGCCAATAAAGTTACTGTTGTATCTCGCCGCGCCGGAAGCGCTGAGGTCTGGCAATGGCAATCTGACGGTTTAGGCGAATTTGTGATCTCTGCCGTGGCCGCAGATCAGGAAACGCCGCGCGGAACGTCAATAAAGCTGTATTTAAAGCCCGGCGAGGATGATTATCTGGATAATTTCCGTATTCGGCACATTATAGAAACTTATTCAAACCATATAGAGTTTCCGATTATACTGCATAATGATGATATTACTGAGCAGGTAAATAGCGCGCTGGCTTTATGGACAAAACAAAAAAGCGATATTTCCGCCGAGCAGTATAAAGAATTTTATCAGCATATCGCGCATTCTCCTGATGATCCCTGGATGATCATGCACAATAAAAATGAAGGCAAACTTGAATTTACCAACTTGCTTTTTATTCCTTCAATAAAGCCCTTTGATCTTTATCATCAGGAACGCAGACAGCGCGTTAAGCTGTATGTGAAGCGCGTTTATATAACTGAGGAAAATGTAGAACTTGTGCCTTCCTATATGCGCTTTCTGCGCGGAGTTATTGATTCAGCAGATTTACCTCTGAATATCAGTCGGGAAAATCTGCAGAAGAACCAGCTTCTTGCCAACATAAAAGAGGCAGTTGTAAGACGTGTACTTTCCGAGCTGCGTAAAAAATCAGAAAATGACGAGCCGGCTTATCTTGCTTTCTGGAATAATTTTGGCGCGGTTTTAAAAGAAGGATTGTGTGAAAGCTATAGTCCGCGTGAGATGATTCTTGAAGCATGTCGCTTTGACACCACCGCGCATGATAATGCAACTCTTGATTCTTATATTTCACGCATGAAGGAAAATCAGGAGGAGATTTTTTATCTGTCCGGCGAAAATATTTCTTCACTAAAATCTAATCCGCAGCTTGAAGGCTTTGCCGCACGCGGATTGGAAGTGATTTTAATGTGCGATCATGTTGATGATTTCTGGCTTAATGTTGTGCATGAATATAAAGGCAAAAAATTAAAATCAATCACACGCGAAGGAATTGATCTGGAAAAATTTGCCGTTATTGAAACAATGGAAGAAAATTCCGCAGATGATTCCGCAGATGATTCTAAAAATAATTCTAAAGATAATTCGCAAAATAAAAGCGCAAAAAAATCCAAAAATAAATCAGGAAAAGCAGCTGACAAATCAACAAGGGAAGAAATATCCGGAGCAGTGCTTGATTCTTTGTGCAAACGTATCAAAGAAGTTCTTGGTTCTTATGTCGCTGATGTTCGCGCAACGCGCAAGCTGGGCAGTAGCGCAGTATGTCTTGCGACCAGCGAAAGCGGCATGGATTTTCGCTTTGAACGTTTCCTGATTGAACAAAAACAGCTCTCAACCGCCGCGCCAAAAATATTGGAAATAAATCCGCAACATCCGATTATATTATCTCTGGCGAAAAATACTGAAAATGCTAATCCGGATATAATCTGGCTGCTGTTCGATCAGGCAAGAATATTGGAAGGAGACTCAGTAGTGAATCCAGCAGATTTTATCAAAAGATTCCAGGAACTAGTTGAACAACGGCTTGCTGCGTGATAGTTGGAATATAATGTCTATATTTCTCTCACGCGATTCAATACAAAATACTCGTTTTTCTGTCGTTGTGCCTTGTTACAATGAAGAGGATTTTTTGCGTGCCAGCATCGAACGTTTACATACGACTTTAGCAAATGAATGTCAGCTTGAAATTATTATTGTTGATGATTGTTCGCGCGATAAAAGCCTGGCGGTTGCTTCTGAGCTGGCGCAGCAGTTTTCAGCGATAAAACTTTATAAACATCAGGAAAATCAGGGCAAAGGCGCAGCTTTACGCAGTGGCTTTGCGAAAGCCAGCGGCGAGATAGTTGCTATACATGATGCTGACATGGAATATAATCCGCATGATTTAAAGCGCATGTTGCAATTTATGATTTCCAATAAAGCTGATGTTGTTTTTGGCACTCGTTTCCAGCATCGTGAAGCGCGGCGTGTTCTTTATTTCTGGCACACTATGGCTAATAAGCTAATTACCTTATGGAGTAATATGTGGACAGATTTAAATCTGACTGACATTGAATGCTGCTATAAAATGTTTTCGCGCAATGTTATTGACAATATAGAAATTGCCGAAAGCCGTTTTGGAGTTGAGCCGGAGCTGGTTGCAAAATGCGCGCGGATGAAAATTAATGGCGCGCGGCTACGAATTTTTGAAATGGGAATTGATTACCACGCCAGAACTTATGCCGAGGGCAAAAAAATTGGCATTAAAGATGCGGTAAGAGCGCTGTGGGTAATTGCCAAATACAATCTCATCAATCGCTATTAGAGCATGTTCTAGAATATGCTTTAGTCTACCATCCTTGCGGAACGCTTTGTTTGGCAACTTTTACCTGATTGCGGCCATTGCGTTTAGCGGAATATAGCGCTTCATCTGCTCTTTTGAGCATTGATTCCGCGCTGTCGCCGTCTGGATGAGAAGTTGCCACGCCAATGCTTAAAGTGCGGTTTAAGGTTTCGCCATTATCGCCAATTATGAAAGGCGTTTTTTCCACTGTTTCGCGCATACGGTTAGCGGCGTTTATTGCCGATTGCTCGTCAGTTTCCGGCATTAAAACCACAAATTCCTCGCCACCATAACGCGCTGCCAGATCAGTAGTTCTCGATATGCGTAAAATCATTGCCGCCAGCTGTTTTAAAACCTTATCGCCGACATCATGTCCGTAAGTGTCATTGACAGATTTGAAATGGTCCATGTCCATGATCATGATCGCCAGTTTCTTGCCGTTCTTTACCGACTGACGCACCATATTATCGAGGTGGTTATTTAAGAAATGGCGATTATACAATCCGGTAAGACCGTCAGTAACTGCCATTGAAACGCTTTTCTGATATTGTGATTTAAGCGCATCCTGATAACGTTTGCGGCGAATTTGTGTTTTAACTCGCGCAACCATTTCGTTTTTATCAATCGGCATTGCCATATAGTCGTTTATTCCCATTTCCAGGGCCTTCAACATCAGGCGCGAATCATCTTCATCAACCAGCACAATAAGCGGCACGTTACGCGTTTCTTCCTGACTTTTTACTTGTGAGGCAAGGCGCAAACCATCTACATTACATAAGGCAGTGCTCATTATGATTATATCGTAATCACCGCTTTGCGCTTTCGGCACAACTTGGTCACAATCTTCAACCCAGTCGACATTATATGATTCAGAAAGGCGCGTTAAAATCTGCTTGCCTTGCACTTGATCATCATCAACCAGCAATATTTTAGCGCCTGATACATCTGCGATAAAGCTGTGCGCTGTTCCGGAAATTCCCATTTGCAGGTTGGTTTTATCACGCAGGCGCAGCTCATCGAGCAGAACTTTTATTCTAACCAGCGATTTGACACGCGCAAACAGCGCCATGTCATTTACCGGCTTAGTCAGGAAATCATCCGCTCCAACTTCCAGCCCTTTAAGGCGGTCGGATTTTTCGGAAAGCGCCGTAACCATCACAATCGGAATATGAGCTATTTCTTCTATTTCCTTCATTCTCCGGCAGGTTTCAAAACCGTCAATTCCTGGCATCATGACATCGAGCAGGATAATATCCGGCTTATGCTGCTTAGCCGTTTCAATTGCTTCAAAGCCGTCTTTAGCGGTAATGACATCGTAATATTCATTAGTAAGCTTTGCTTCAAGCACCTTGATATTAGCCGGCACATCATCAACAATCATTATCTGCGCTGTCATAATGCCCCTTTTCAGATTGGCGAAAGTACGAATATATTATAAGTTATTACAAGTTATTATAAGTTATTATAAGTTATTATAAGTTAAAAAAATCAGGCTACGACCTCTTCGCCAAGAAAACGTCTGACTGTCTGAATGAAAGTAGCGATGGAAATAGGTTTTGAGAGATAAGCCTCGCAACCGGCGGCAAGTATTTTCTCTTCATCGTCTTTCATAGCGAAAGCAGTTACCGCAATTATCGGAATATTGCAGATAGTCGGATCAGCTTTTACTCTGCGCGTAACATCAAGGCCGGAAATTTCCGGTAATTGAATGTCCATAAGAATAAGGTCAGGATGTTCGTTTTTGGTAAGAGTTATCGCCTCAAGACCTTCACGAGTTTCTATCGTATCGTAGCCATGCGCGCTGAGCAGATCACGAAATAACTTCAGGTTAAGGTCGTTATCCTCGACTATGAGAATTTTCTTTTTCATTTTGCGTATAAGCCAATATTTTGTTAGGCGATGTTTAGAGATATATTTAGAAATATGTTTCGAGATATATTTCGAGATATTCAGATAAGAGAATAAAGCTGTTATAAGCTGCAAGGTTTAATAAAATCCTAAGCTGATGCTATATTATCTACATATAATATTAAAATATTGTTGATTATGCTGTTGGCCATTGACACTTCCTCTTATCATCCTTCAACGCGCTTGGCTCTGGCGGCTATTTTGTGGCTTGAATGCCGGATTTCTGAGAGTTTAACTAATGAAAACTCAGCTAATGAAAATTCGCCGGAAAATGGTTTCCACAAGCTTAAAGCGCCGGAAAATATCCTCGATATTGGCTGTGGCAACGGCATTCTGGCAGTGGCGGCAGCGGATATATGGAATGTGCCAGTTCTGGCTTGCGATATCTCAAAAGCGGCGCTGGACAATGCCGGAGGCTTTATCAGCCAATATGCTGCTGATCGGCAGATAAGATTGCTGCATAGTGATGGTTTTAACCATCCGGAAATCAGGCGGAGAGCGCCTTACGACCTTATAATGGCGAATCTTATCGCGAAATGGCAAGTAAAAATGGCCAACGATATAGAAAAATGCTTAAATCAAGGCGGCGCAGCCTTACTGTCTGGAATATTATTATGGCAGGAAGAGGGGGTGGAACAAGCCTTGTCATTATTAAATATTGATATAATACAGAAGTTTGCCGAAGGACAATGGCGCTGTTTCCTGGCGGTGAAGAAAGATTCAAAACAGTTGTAACATAAGCTTAACTTGTGTTTTCTACTTACAAATGGTTAAAATATAGGCAGTCTGAGAATTTGTAACTGCTATGTAAGTTTCGTGGCGAAATATGGTATATTTTTATCATCCGAGAGATGTAGGCAATTTTGAGCGAGCTGAAGCGCGGCGCAATGAAATTAGCGCTGCTCGCGCCAGAAAAGCTGCGGAAGGAGTAGCTGCGCGAGAGGAATTGATTCAGCAAGAAAGAACAGAGAGACTGCGTAGAGCAATTGAAAAACGTAATCGCAAACACGGTGGTGGTGGTAATGAATATAACCACAATGGCGCGGCGACTGAACAGTTAGAAGATACTGGCTTTATCGGCAAGATCGCCAACAGCATATATGATAAAAATAACGGCGGAATGCAGTGGGGATATTTAGTTGGCGGTTTAGGCGGAACTTTACTGGGCGGTTTAATGGGAAACTATATCGCAACTGCTGGCGGCGCGGCAGGAAGCTGGCTGGGAACTGTAGCAACTATTCTGCTCGCTTTATCCGGCGGCGCTCTTGGCTCGCGTCTTGGCAATGATATAACTGCTTCTTTCTCTCCATCCGGCGATGCTACAAGTAATGTCGCGGCGGCATCTGCCGCGCCGAGCAGAGCTGCCACACAGGAAGTTATAAGAGAAACAGCAAATCATCACGCCGCTTATAGCGCTGCTGATCAGGTAAAACGCAACTCCTCTACAGTAAGCGGCGGCGATCATGTTGAAGAAGGACATGCATTCGCGGCTAATGTTCCGCGGCATGTTGCAACAAGAGAGAATAAAAAAGAGTTACCTGCCGGCGGCAGCGCGCCTGCTGCTGGTAGCGCAGCTATGTCTTAACAGGCGGTC
>CAZFJN010000034.1:0-10607 GCA_964519595.1 uncultured Rickettsiales bacterium | reverse complement strand
TCCTTTGATTAGTTCTGCTACTATTTCCGGGTTGGTGAGGGTGCTTATATCTCCTAGATTTCCGGTATCGCCTTCGGCTATTTTACGCAATATACGGCGCATTATTTTGCCGCTTCTGGTTTTTGGCAGGGCGGTGGTGAAATGAATTATGTCCGGCGTGGCAATAGGGCTAATTATTTTTCGCACATGCTTTTTTAATTCTGTAATCGTTTCAGCATTTCCTTCAATTCCATTTTCCAACGTCACATAGCAATAGATTCCCTGGCCTTTTATATCATGTGGAAAGCCGACTACAGCGGCCTCGGTTACATTAGCATGTCCGACCAGCGCGCTTTCAATTTCCGCTGTTCCGATGCGGTGGCCGGAGATGTTTAAAACGTCATCAATGCGTCCGGTTATCCAGTAATATCCTTCTGCGTCGCGTTTTGCGCCATCGCCGGTGAAATAAAGGCCGGGAAATTGCGAGAAATAAGTTTGCACAAAACGCGCGTGATCGCCGTAAACTGTCCGCGCCTGTCCTGGCCATGAAGATTTTATACATAGCATTCCTTCGCAAGCGCCGTGCTGAACTTCACCTTGCGCGTTTACTATTACCGGCTGTATTCCAAAATAAGGAAAGGCGGCGCTGCCCGGTTTCATTGCATGAGCGCCGGGAAATGAGGTGATCATATGGCCGCCGGTTTCCGTTTGCCACCAGGTGTCGATTACCGGGCATCTTTCCTCGCCGACTACTCGCCAGTACCACAACCATGCTTCCGGATTTATAGGCTCTCCGACGCTGCCGATTAAGCGCAAGGAGCGGCGCGAGGTTCTCTTTACAAATTCATCTCCTTCGCGCATTAAGGCTCTGATTGCCGTTGGCGCGGTGTAGAAAATATTTACCTGATGTTTGTCGATAATCTGCCAGAAGCGCGAAAAATCCGGATAATGCGGAACTCCTTCAAAAATCAGGCTGGTTGCGCCGTTTAGCAATGGTCCGTACAGGCAGTAGCTATGTCCGGTAATCCAGCCAATATCGGCAGAACACCAGAAAATTTCCGCGGCATTTTTCTGGCTTTTATTATTTTTATTATTTTCATGATTTTCCTGCTCAGGAGTTTTGTAATCAAATGTATAGCGAAAGGTCATGCCGCTCCAGACCATATAACCGCCGACCGTGTGTAAAACTCCTTTTGGTTTGCCGGTTGAGCCGGAAGTGTAGAGAATGAAGAGCGGATCTTCCGAATCGGTAATTTCCGGCGGACATTTCGCCTCAGCTTCGCGCATCATTTTTTCATATTCAGCATTTGCCACGATCAGAACATCGCATGGTGAGTTTATTTTAAGGAGCGCTTCTTCAACATTAGCCAGCAGTGGAATTATCTTGCCGCCGCGTTTTCCTTCCTTTACGGTGATGATATGGCGGCTTTGGCAATCGGCGATTCTTCCGGCCAGAGCTTCTGCGGAAAATCCGGCGAAAACCACGGAATGAACCGCGCCGATGCGCGCGCAGGCAAGCAAGGCGATTGCTGCTTCCGGAATCATCGGCAGATAGATAGTAACGCGATCGCCTTTGCGAACGCCGCGTTTTTTAAGAATATTGGCGAAGCGGCAAACTTTATCATATAGCTCGCCATAGCTTATATGCTGTGATTGATCAGGATTATCGCCTTCCCAGATCAGCGCCGTTTGTTCTGCGCGCTGTGGTAAATGGCGATCAAGGCAGTTTTCGCTGATATTCAGTTTCGCACCTTCAAACCATTTTATTGCCACTTGTGAGATGTTGGTAAAATTTCCTGATGAAATATTTCGCCATTTCTCACGCCATAGGAATTTCTCAGCTTCTGCGCTCCAGAATTTTTGCGGATCAGCGATAGATTGATCATACATACGCTGATAATCCGCGGATTTTATAATGGCGTTTTGTTGCCATTGTTGCGGAACTGGAATGGTTGTGGTTGTGATGTTTGTGGCCATTATTGAACCTTGGTTTCTCTGTGCCTGATGGTTACGGCGTAAGATTTACCAAGCAGGAATTTGCCCAGCTCCTCGGCTACGAATACAGAGCGATGGCGGCCGCCAGTGCAGCCGATTGCGATGGTGAGATAGTTTTTTCCTTCTTCCAGATAGCGCGGCAAAAGCGGCAGGATGAATTGCTGCAAACGTGTTGAGAATTCAGCATAGCCTGAATCAGTCTTTATATATTCGCCAACTGCCTGATCAAATCCGGTTAATTCCTTTAATTCCGGCTTGTAATGAGGATTTTTTAAAAACCGCACATCAAACACCATATCCGCCTCACGCGGAACGCCGCGTTTGAACGAGAAGGAAGTGATTACCAAAGAGAAATGCCGCGAATCAGCAGCGTAATTAGCGGCGATTATTTTTCGTAAATCGGCGGCGTCAGTTTCGCTGGTATCAAGAATAAGGTCGGCAAAATCGCGCATATTTTTAAGCAGAGAGCGTTCATGATCTATTCCGTCAGTAACGCTGCGGTCAACGGCCAAAGGATGTCTGCGCCGCGTTTCTGTGTAGCGGCGGCGTATGATTTCGTCATCACAATCGAGGAATAATATCGAAACGGTTAAGTCGGATTTGTTTTTCAGCTTTTCAACGATTTTTATAAAAGCCGTATCAGAAAAATCCCGACTGCGTATGTCAACGGTAATGGCAAGGTTGCGCGCGCGGGCGCTTGAGGCGGCAATATCCGGAAGATAAGCCAGCGGCAAATTGTCAATTGCTTCAAAACCGGCATCTTCGAGAGTTTTAAGCGCGACGCTTTTGCCAGCGCCGGACATTCCGGTTATTAAAACCAGCCTCATGCGCTTTGTTCCCGGCGCAGCGAGCAGATAGCGGAAACGCTTTCTGCGAAACGCATTATGCCAGGCTTTTCAACTTCAACAGTTACTTCCCGCGCGCGTTCATTGCCCAGCAGCAATTGACAGACAAACAAGGCGGCGGTTTCAATTAAATTGAACTGACGCTGGCTTAATTCGGAAACAATTACATTCTCAATCAGCGCGTAATCATAAGCATATTCTATATTATCCTCGACAACAGCCTGCTCATGATCATAATCAATAACCAGGCTGATCAGCAAAGGTCGCGGCTGTTTGCGCTCTTCCTCGGTTATTCCGATAGTGGTGAAGGCTTTTATTTTTTGAATACGGAGGATCATGTTCAACCATTATGCTGCTTTGCTGATTTGCGGATCAACCCAGGAGATATTTCCATCTTCGCGGCGATAAACGACATTAAGCCGGCCATGCGCGGAATTAAAAAACATCAGCGCCGGAAGATGCTGCAAATCCATTTTCATCACCGCCTCGCTTACGGTCAGCGTTTCAATTTCCGTGGCTTTTTCAGCGATTATCAAGCCGGCCTGACGTTCTTCATCATGTTCGCCAACTTCCGGCGATAATACGCGCTTGACGGCGTTTACGCGCAGAGAATCAGGAAGTTTCTGGTCGTTGCTTCCGCTGCGGTGGCTGGTCATTTTTCGTTTATAGCGGCGCAATTGTTTGCTGATTTTTTCCAGCGCCTCTTCAAAGGCGGAATAAACCTCAGTCGACTCGCCGCGGCTGCGAATCACAAAGCCGGCATGTGTGCCGACATTACCGGTTATGTCCACGCGGAACAAATGTGCATCACGCGCAACCACTGCCTGAATATTATTCACGCGATCGAGATATTTATTAACATGTTCGTCAACTCGTTCTTGAATATGCGAACGCAGAGAATCGCCTATATCAACGCCTCTGCCGGAGATTTGTATCTGCATAAAAACTCTTTGTCTGTATGAATTTGTTTTTATAAAAAATTGTGACGAAATTTGTATATTGTCCATGTCATCACATCATCATTCTTTCATAATATCATCATAAATAAAAAAACTCCAGCAAAGCTTTAGGGACTTTTTGTGATCTTTTCATTGTGATGGTTTTTGTCTATAGAAATATCTGAAAAGCGTATCTACGCTGTCTGTACAGTAAGTTGCAAGCCCATTGCATTGATAACAGCGTAAAGCGTGTCAAAGCGCGGATTGCCTTTTGCTGACAATGCGCGCGAGAGGCTTTCACGTTTGATGCCAACAGAACGGGCGATTTTAGCAATGCCATGCGCTTCGGCAATTTGTCGTATAGCAGCGAGTAGTACATGACGACCATCTTCATCAGTAGCTTCCTCGATAGCAACTTTGAGATATTCGACGGCGAACTCTGGATCACGTTGGAGGCGTGCAACCATAAGCTTATCGTGTGATACGCTAACTGGATGTAAGTTCTTTTTCATATTTTCCTCCGTTTATAATCCTTCAAATAATTTACGGCTCGCTCAATATCGGCTTTTTGTTTCCGCTTATCACCACCGCATAACAACAAGACAATCGTTTTTCCGACCATGCTGTAATAAAGGCGGTAACCTGCACCGTAATCGATACGCAGTTCCCACACACCTTCTTTTAGCGGTTTGTAGTCACCAAAAGCACCACGCTTGAGGCGTTCAATGCGTGTGGTGATGCGGGCTATGGCCTGCCTGTCCGATAAATGATTAGCCATTCATCAAATATGATGTTGCCATCAGAATCGGTGAAATACTCTACCGTAAACATACTAATACCGTAACATATAAGTCACGATTAAACAAGCAATAAATTATACAACCCTAGGGTCAGGAGTAATTATTTATGCATTTTGCGTTTAACCAAAACAGCATTATTTGATTTTAGGAGGTGTTTCAAAAGTATGAAATGGCGGCGGACTAGTCAATGTCCACTCCAGAGTGGTAGCGCCACTTCCCCACTGATTAGCAGGGCATGGTTTGCCGCGTTTTAAGGTTATCCAGCAAACCAGCAGGAAAATAATCACTGAAAATCCGCCAATATAAGAGCCGATTGAAGAGACATAATTCCAGCCGGCATAAACATCCGGATAATCAGGAATACGCCGTGGCATTCCAGAAAGTCCGAGGAAATGCTGCGGGAAGAAGGTAAGGTTCGCGCCGATAAAGAATGTCCAGAAATGTAATTTCGCCAGGAATTCCGGATAGATTCTGCCAGACATTTTGCCAATCCAGTAATAAAATCCGGCAAAAATCGCAAATACCGCGCCAAGCGACATAACGTAATGGAAATGCGCCACTACATAATAAGTGTCATGCATTGGAATATCAATTGCCGCATTAGCCAGCACAACGCCAGTTACGCCGCCAACTACGAACAGGAAAATAAAGCCAAAAGCAAACAACATCGGCGTATTGAAGGTTATTGAGCCTCCCCACATTGTTCCCAGCCAGGAGAATATTTTAACTCCGGTTGGCACGGCAATCACCATTGTCGCCAGCATGTAATATGCCATGGTAGTTGTTGAAAGGCCAACCGTGAACATGTGATGCGCCCAGACGATAAAGCCAAGAAAGCCGATTGCGTTCATCGCCAGAACCATTCCTAAATAGCCGAAAATTGGTTTTTTTGACATAGTGGAAACAACTTCGCTGATGATGCCAAAGGCTGGAAGAATAAGGATATAAACTTCAGGATGTCCGAAAAACCAGAAGAGATGCTGGAACAGAATCGGATCACCGCCGCCAGCCGGATCAAAGAAATGTGTGCCAAAATTGCGGTCAGTAAGCAGCATGGTGATCGCGCCGCCAAGTACCGGAACGGCAAGCAGCAGCAGAAACACAGTAACTAAAATTGCCCAAGGGAAAAGCGGCATTTTGAACATGCTCATGCCCGGAGCGCGCATATTGAAGATGGTCACAATAAAATTAATCGCGCCTAATACTGAGGAAATACCAGCAAGATGCAGCGCGAATATGCCAAGATCAACAGACATTCCCGGATGCGATGCAGTAGTTGCAAGCGGCGGATATAATGTCCAGCCAGTTCCTGCGCCCTCGCCAATAAAGGAAGAGGCGAGCAGCAAAATCAGCGAAGGCGGCAGCAGCCAGAAGCTGATATTATTCATCCGCGGAAAAGCCATATCCGGCGCGCCAATCATCAACGGCACAAAATAATTGCCAAAACCGCCAATTAATGCCGGCATAACCAGAAAAAATACCATCAGCAGCGCATGTGCGGTAAGAACCACATTATAATATTGATAATTGCCGTTAAACCATTGATCGCCAGGCTGAGCCAGCTCAGCGCGCAGCATGATTGAAAACACCGTACCAAGAATTCCGGCGATAATGGCGAAAATTAAATACATAACGCCGATATCTTTATGGTTTGTTGAATAAACCCAGCGTCTCCAGCCGGTCGGTGCGTGATCATGTGAATCGTGGTGGCTCATACTGTCTCCTGTAGGATGCAATTTGGTGAGGCGGCAACTTATATAGCTTCAGATTTGTATAGTTTTAATTGTATAGTTTTCAAATATTATCTATTGATTAGATTGCGCTGTTTTTGGTGATTTTTCAGCAATCCACTGCGCGAATTTTTCCTTGCTTACCACATCAACAACTACCGGCATGAAGCCGTGTTTAACGCCGCAAAGCTCGGAACATTGACCATAAAATCGCCCTTCTCTGGTTGCTTCAAACCATGTTTCATTCAGCCGTCCCGGAACAGCATCACGCTTAACGCCAAAAGCCGGAACTGCCCAGGCATGAATAACATCTGCCGCAGTAGTCTGAATACGCACTTTAGTATTAACCGGAACAACCAGCGGATTATCAACAGTAAGCAGGCGCGGCTCGCCTTCTTTTAAATCCTTGTCCTCAACTATGCGTGATTCGAAATTTATTCCGCCATTATCCGGATATTCATATCCCCAGTACCATTGATAGCCGGTTACTTTGATCGTCATCGCGCCTTCTGGTTCTTTATCAATCAGATAATGAATCCTGATTGAAGGAATGGCGATTGCGATTAGAATAATCACCGGAATCACTGTCCAGATAACTTCCAGCGTTACATTATGAGTGGTTTTGCTGGCAACAGGATTTGCCTTAGCGTTGAAACGAAGCGCTATATAAACCATCGCCAGCAGGACAAAGATTGTTATTGCGGATATTATGTAAAGCAGGAAATCATCATGCAACCAGACCAGCTGCTCCATAACCGGACTGGCCGGCTTCTGAAAACCAAGCTGCCAGTCTTTGGCGATACCATCGGCGATTGCCGGCGAGGCGAATAAAGCAACAAGCAATGTTGATGATAATTTTGATAATGCTGATAAGATACGCGACATAAGACGCTCATTTATTTTTGATAAAAATATTTTCTGAGAAAACAATATTCCAAGATTTCTAAACTGTCATTTTGACAAGTGCAATGATTTTGTAATGGTTTTGTAAGTTCGCAGTAAAATATGAATAAATAATGAATAAAATTTCAGATGCGAATCTTATAAATGTACAAATGTACAAATGTACATGAAATGCGCTTGCGGAATTTTTTATTACAAATAGTTTTGTTGTCTGGCCTTTTGTTCCGCGGCCTTTTATTACAGTTCTGTTACAGAACGATGACGATTGCATGAAGATTGCAATAAGCAGTCAATAAGCCTTTGCCGTATTTTTTATTTTGTGCGAATATTAGCTTGAAGGCGCAAATCGCGCGCAAAAATATCGCAAGAGGCCAGAAAATAAGGCCAAGAATAAGGCCAGAAAATGAGGATGTTATGCTTATGTTATTTGCTCCACTGACAACTGTTGCTTCCCTGATTGCTGCTACCCCGGTAGCTGCAGCGGTTTGTAATAATTGCGCGGCAGGAATTTCCGGCGGCATTAACACTGCATCATTAGCAGTGCAGAATCTTCCTGCGGTGGTTAATGAATCATCATTTGCCACAGTGTCATAGAATCTTTAAGCTGGAATATGCTCTAATCAGCCCCTTGGCAACCTCATTGTGAAGCTTTATCGAATGAGCTTTATCATTTACTTTATATCAGCAATCATTTACAATATTACCATACAATATACCGCTTGATACTATGTGGTAAAAATTTAAGAGAGGTTGTCCTTGGCCGCCAGATGGACAAGCAAAGATGGTGGTAAAGCGCCGGATTTCAGCGAACTCTTTAAAGAGGAATTCGCCGTTCTTCTGTTGCGCGGCAAGAACAGTTTTGGCGATAATATTTACAGCTATGTAAAAGTCGCGCTGCCGAACATTAAACGTCTATATGCAGCTCTTAGCGCTGATAGCACTTTTAATCCTTCTGATTTTGGAGAAGTTATTGCTGCCGGAGTTGGCGAGCCGTCGCCGGAAATTCAAGCCGAGATAGCGGCGCTTTATCCGGATTTAAATCAGCCTGCTGATAATAATTCCGGCAATTCCGGCAATTCTGGAAGTTCGCAAAGTTCAGGAAATTCTGCTAATTCAAGAAATTCAGGCGCGGCAAGTTCGCAACCGCCAATTGCCAAGAAATCCTGGGATGAATATTAGAGCATATTCTGGTTCGAATTAAGGCAATATTTACCGGAAATATTCATTCCACAGCTTGTCTATTTTCTCGATTACCGCTTTGTCCATGGCAATTTCTTTTCCCCATTCGCGGTTGGTTTCTCCTTCTAATTTATTAGTAGCATCCAGGCCAGCTTTTCCGCCGAGTCCTGATATTGGCGAGGCAAAATCGAGGTAATCAATTGGCGTATTTTCAATAGTTGTTATATCACGCGCTGGATCCATGCGAGTTGCAACTGCCCACATTACTTCCTTCCAATCGCGGCAATTAATATCTGCATCAACGACGATTATAAATTTTGTATATACAAATTGGCGCAGGAATGACCAGATTCCGAGCATCACTCTTTTGGCATGTCCGGCATAGGCTTTTTTAATGGAAACAACGGCAATGCGGTATGAGCAGCCTTCCGGCGGCAGATAAAAATCGACTATTTCCGGAAATTGCTGTTGCAGCAGCGGAATGAAGATGTCGTTTAAGGCTTCGCCAAGCACACTTGGTTCATCCGGAGGTTTTCCGGTATATGTGGTGAGATAAAGCGGATTTTTCCGCATGGTTATTGCGGTTATAGTAAAGAGCGGAAATTTTTCCACGGAATTATAATAGCCAGTGTGATCGCCGTAAGGGCCTTCATCATGATATTCATCAAGCGAAACATATCCTTCCAGAACAATTTCCGCCTGCGCTGGAACTTTAAGCGGAACTGTTTTGCAATCAACCAGCTCAACTGGCTTGCCGCGCAATATTCCAGCAAATTGATATTCGCTCATTGTATCAGGAATTGGCGTTACTGCCGCGAGAATTGTTGCTGGATCACAGCCGATTACTGAAGCTGCCGGCAGAGGATCGCGTTTTTTATTTTTCCAGCGTGCGTGATGTTGTGCGCCGCCGCGATGTTTCAGCCAGCGCATTAAAGTCTGGTTCTTGCCGACAACTTGCATCCGGTAAATGCCGAGGTTGAAATTATCATCTGCCGCTTCAGTCGGACCTTTGGTTACAACCAGTGGCCATGTTATCAGCGGCGCTGGCTCATTTGGCCAGCAGGTTTGAATTGGAAGAATCCCGAGATCAATATCGTCGCCGCTTAGCACAATTTCCTGACATGGTGCGTTTTTGACGGTTTTTGGCCGCATTGCCAGCGCGGTTTTTAAAAACGGCAGCATTTTTATTGTTTCCCTAAGTCCGGAAGGTGGTGTTGGCTGTTTAAAAAAGGCCAGCATTTCGCCGATAGAGCGCAATTCATCAGGCGTGCGGCCAAGAGCCAGCGCAATGCGCTCCTTAGTGCCAAATAGATTTATAAGAACCGGAATTTTTTTTGCCAGCTCATTTCCGGCGTTAGGATTTTCAAATATCACCGCCGGACCTTGATTGGCAATAAGTCTTACGCCAATTTCTGTCATTTCCAGATAAGGAGATACTGGCTGCGTAACTCGCACCAGCAGAGATTTTTTTTCCAGATCAGCAATGAAGTCACGCAATGAATTATACATAATTTGTATTTTTACTGTTTCTATTTTTATAAGCTATAAATAAGTCTTCACAAGTTCTTACAAGCCCTCTTGCTGACCCTCTCCCGCAAGCGGGAGAGGGAAACGCGCTGAAAATGCGCTATCTTTATTTAGTATTTGTAATTTATCTTCTATAATTCATCTTCTATAATTCAGCTTCTATAATTTAGTGTCTATGATTTATCTTCTATAATTTAGTGTCTATGATTTAGTCTTTATATTGTTTTTCTGCAATGTTTGAATTGCCCAGCTGGCCATTTCTGCAATTAAGGGCGAAGGATCGTTTCGTAGATTTTTTGCGCTGTTAAGCAGAGAAATATCTTTGGAATTGCCGATTGCGACAAGCACATTGCGGATAAAACGCTCGCGGCCAATGCGTTTTACCGGAGATTTGGCAAATAATTTTCGGAAATTTTTATCATCGAGCAGAGCCAGCTCAGCAAGAGGCGGCGCGATAAATTCCGGTCGTGGATTATAGGAAATTTCCTGTGCTTTTTTGGCAAATTTATTCCAGGGGCAGATTGCCAGACAATCATCGCAACCATAAATACGGTTGCCGATTGCGGCGCGATATTCGAGAGGAATTTGTCCTTTATGTTCGATGGTTAAATAGGAAATACATTTGCGCGCATCAAGTTTTCCGGCGCTGGTGAATGCCGCAGTAGGGCAGATGTCGAGGCATTTTGTGCATGATCCGCAATGGCCAAAATT
>CAZFJN010000033.1:3596-23332 GCA_964519595.1 uncultured Rickettsiales bacterium | reverse complement strand
TTATTGCAACGGCAAAAGGCTCTTTAGTTCTTACTTCGCTTATCGCAATGCTGATACAAACACCACAATAGCTGTTTTCTGATCAATTATCATCAGATTTAGTAGGATCAGAGAAACTCTTGGAAGCAGGTTCGATAATTTTAAAACCATCCGGACTTACCGCTATTATAGCCAGCTTGCGCTCGGACGTTCCATCAGGAAGCAGGCGATATAGATGATTAGCCGGAGCATAATATCCTTCCTCTTTGGCAAGAAGCGACTTATCTATTTTATTTGCTGAAGAAGGCATCGAAATGCGCGCAAGCAGCGAGATTACGTCATAAGACAGACTAGCCAGCCGCATAGGCTTATAACCATACATAGCGATAAAACGCTGCTCGAATTTTACAAAATATTCCGGCGGCGTTCCAGGAAATACTGCGCCGTTTAATTCAGGAATTTTATTGAATTCCTGATCATCCCAGAAGCCAGCGCCGAATAGTTTTATTTTTTCAAAATTAAGCGCATTGCGTTTAAGGGCTTTGATGATGTTTTTCATGCTCGCACCATTATCGGCGATGAACACTGCCTGAAATTTTCGATCGTCAGTAGTATTATCATAAGCGGCCATCAGGCGCGAAGCTGCTGCGCCAATATTAAGCTCACTCGGAGCATAAAGCTCAGCCGGAGAGACAAAACCGCCTTTTTGCGAATAGATAAAAGAAAGTTCATCGCGGACTTTCTGTCCATAAGCATCATTAGGAGCAAGCAGCGCAACGCGCTGATAACCTTGCAGATAAGCATATTCAGCGATTCTTAGTATTTGCTGTTCAGGAAGATAACCGTAAGTATATATGTCCGGCTCGGCGACAGCGCGAGTATTTGAGAAGCTGATTACTGGAACTTTGGCGGCTTTCACAATCGGCTTCATCGCCGTTACTGCCTGGCCGAATAAAGGGCCGACTATGAAGGTTGCGCCATCGGCAATTGCCTCAGATGCCGCTTTTGCTGCTGAATTTGCCGATTTGCCAGTATCCTTTGGAATAAGGACGATCTGTGAGCGAATACGGCTTGCCGGAACAGACATATATTCATCATAAAGAGCAAGAGTTGCTGCATCAAGCATGGCGTTTCCTAAAGCGGCGTAATCTCCGGAAAGAGGCAATAATATTCCTACTTTAATTGGCGTTGCGCTGTCTGGAATAAGGCCGATTGCATCATTTTCAGTAATTCTTTCCTCTTTCATTAAAGGAACAGATGACTGTGAAACAGCGCCATTATCAGAATTATAAGGAGAGTTTCCTGCTGAATTTGCGCTGTTCTTGCTGCAAGCGGTAGAAAACAGCAGGCAGCAGCAGGCAAAAAAAGCCAGCGCCTTTCTAAGCCCCTTGCCCAGTGTATTTACAGACTTATTTCCAGACGTATTTCCAGGAACAGAAATTTTCATAAAATTATGTGTCCAGTTTGATCTCTATGTTCTAAGCTACAAGCATGAATAATATTAAAACATCTCTCAGTCAAACTTATCCGCCGGGATTATATATTGTCGCAACTCCGATTGGCAATTTGCGAGATATAACTTTGCGCGCGCTTGATGTGTTGCAGATGGTTGATGTAATTCTGTGTGAAGATACAAGGACAAGCAAAAAACTTTTAGCGCATTATGACATAAGGACGAAGCTGCTATCGTATCATGATCATAATGGCGAAGAAAGGCGGCCGCAGATTTTGTCAATGCTTGCCGAAGGAAAAACTCTTGCGCTTATTTCCGATGCCGGAACGCCGCTTATTTCTGATCCTGGATATAAGCTGGTAAGAGCGGTTTATGAAGAAGGATATTATATTTCTGTTCTGCCCGGCGCGTCGAGCGTTCTTGCCGCTTTGTGCCTTGCCGGACTTCCTACTGACAATTTTTATTTTGCCGGATTTCTTCCGGTAAAAGATAAAGCCAGAGGCGATAAGCTCGCAATTTTGTCCAGAATAGACAGTACGATCATTATATTTGAATCAGCCAAAAGGCTTGTTGATTCATGTTCTGCGCTGCTTGTGGCGTTTGGTGATCGCGAAGTCGCGGTAATCAGGGAAATAACCAAGCTGCATGAGGAATCACGGCGCGGCAAATTAAGTGAGCATATTGAATATTATCGCAAAAACTCTACGCCCAGAGGTGAGGTTGTGATAGTAGTAAGTCCGCCTTCGGAAATAGCTGCTAAGCTTGATCCTAAAAAAATAATCATCAAACTACTGGCTAATCACAGCTTAAAAGATGCTGCTGCTATTGCTGCTGAACAAGCTGGAATTTCTAGGAAGGAAGCATATGCAATTGCCCTTTCCTGCAAGTAGAGAGGATTATAAACACAAATATAATTCTAACAATGAATATAAACAGCGCCGTTATAAGAAGCGCGGTTATAAACAGCGCAGATTAGCGCATGAATTTGGAATTTTCTCAGAACAGATAGCTGTCTGGTATTTACGTTTTAAAGGCTACCGTATATTAGCGCAGCGTCACAAAAATATTTATGGTGAAATAGATATTCTGGCAAAAAAAGGCAAAGATCTGGTGGTTGTTGAAGTAAAAGCGCGGCAAAGTTTTGAAGAATGCGATGAAAGCGTAACCGCGCATAAACGCCAGAAAATCATCAGAGCGCTTGGCTGGATTCTTGCCGGCGGAGGAGTAGGCGGCAGCGGTAAAATATCTGGACTTTCCAGAACGATCGAACATAATATCCGCTTTGATGTTATCTGGATTGTTCGCGGCATGTTGCCGCGTCATACTAAAAACGCCTGGAGGATTTAAAAACGAATGTTTCATAATGCAGATTTCATAATGCAGATTTCAGAATGAATATTTCCGCATAAATATTTTAGAGCAAATATTTCCGCATAAATATTTCCGCATGAAGATTTTAAAATTACCAAGGAGGCTTTAATGAGAATTATTCCTTTTACAGCTCTGTTGACATTGCCGTTTTTTATTTCCGGCTGTGTTGGCGTTTTGTTCGCAGCCGGCGCAGAAACTGCCGCGGTAGTTGCTCAGGAACGTTCAGTCGGCAATGCGGTTGATGATGCAGGAATTTTGCTCAGCATTAAAGATCATTTCGCGCGCAAGGATTATAAGGATCTGCTGGCAAATGTTGAAGTGAAAGTTGTTGAAGGCAGAGTTCTTCTTACCGGAAATGTTGATAAGCCGGAATCGCAAGTTGATGCTGTGCGCCTGACTTGGCAAGTTCCAGGAGTTCGCGAGGTTATTAATGAAATCCAGATTAATGACAAAAGCGGAATCTGGAATTACACGCGCGATGTCTGGATAAGCACGCAAATCCGCGCGCGCATGATTGCTGCTAAAGGCGTTCGTTCGATTAATTTCTCAATTCTTACAGTTAATCAGGTTGTGTACGTAATGGGAATAGCGCAAGATCAGGTAGAGCTTGATAAGGTTACGCATATTGCCAGCACCACCAGCTATGTTCAGCGCGTGGTGAGTTATGTGTTCATGAAAAATGATCCGCGTAGAATATAAACAAATAATACAAACAAATAACATAGACACAAAATACAGACGCAGAATATAGAAAAAAATAAGATAAAGAATTAAGACAAAATGCCGCTGCATGTTGCTATACAAATGGATGATGTCGCAACCCTCGATAAGGATGCTGACAATACTCTGTTGCTTGCCAGAGAGGCTTTTGCGCGCGGACATAAGCTGTTTTACTATAATCCGCAGCTTCTTTCATGGTCTGAAGGAAATATTGTCGCGCGTGGTAGTGAGCTGTTATTCTCTGGCGGAGAAATAATAATCAAGCAGCAACAACTAATAAACCTTCAGGAAATGGACGTAGTATTATTGCGGCAAAATCCGCCCTTTGACATGCGCTATCTTACTACAACTTATCTTCTTGAGCAGTTAATGCCGGAAGTTCTGGTTATTAATAATCCGGCGGCGGTTCGTCATTTTCCGGAAAAAATATTTCCTACCTTGCTTGAACAATATATGCCGCCAACTCTTATCAGCGCTGACATTGAGGAAATTAAAGAATTTCGTAGTAAATTTTCTGACATAATTATCAAGCCGCTTTACAGCTACGGCGGAAAAGGCGTTTTGCGTATCAAGCCTGATGATAATAATTTTTATTCCTTGCTGGAAATGATATTCGAACGAAATCCTGATTCGCTTGTGGTTCAGTATTTCATTCCGGAAGCAGCAAGCCAGGAGCGAAGAATTATTCTGCTCGATGGCGAAATAGCCGGAGCTTTAGGAAGGATTCCGGCTGCTGATGATATACGCTCTAATTTGCGCGTTGGCGGCAAAGCTGTTGCTACCAGCTTATCTGAGAAGCAGCAAAAAATATGTCTGGAAATTGGCGAAACATTGCATGAACAGGGAATAATATTCGCCGGATTAGACATGATTGGCGATTATCTGAACGAAATAAATATCACTTCGCCAACCGGAATGAGCGTGATTAATTCTTTATATTCAACACAGCTTGAAAAGGCATTTTGGAACATTGTTGAAACATATTGTTAGAAATATATTATTTAATATTGCTAAACGTGCAAAAATTTTGCTCTTGGCGAAGATTATGGTCAGCCGCCATAAGCAATAAAATGCGGATTTTCGAAGCCGTTTTTGCCGTAGCAGAGAATTTTTCCTTCCGCCGTTTCAACTCTTCCGCCAGCAGCGTTCAAAATAGCGTGACCGGCAGCAGTGTCCCACTCCATAGTGCGTCCAAAACGAGGATAAATATCTGCACAACCCTCGGCAATCTGGCAGAATTTAATTGAACTTGAGCCGCTGATGAGTTCTTTAATTGGCAATTTCTGCAAGAATTCAGAAGTTTTAGCGGAAGGATGTGATTTACTGCGAACTACAGTAAGACCATCTGCCGGCGGTTTTCTTACAGAGATTTTTTGCGCCTTTGCGCCATTTGCCACACGAAATGCTCCTTGTCCTGCTGCGCCGTAATAAAGCAGCGATTGCGCTGGCGCATAAATAACGCCAAGAAGCGGCGTGCTGTTTTTTATAAGCGCGATATTGACGGTAAATTCAGCCTCTCCGGCTACAAAAGCGCGTGTTCCGTCAAGCGGATCAACCAGCCAGAAAAATTCCTGAAGAACTGGCATTTTGTCTGCTTCTTCGCCTTCTTCGGCAATTACTACAATATCAGGAGCAAGTTGGCTTAGTTCTTTAGTTATATAATCATTAGCTGCTACATCAGCCTCAGTAACCGGACTGTGATCATTTTTGCTGTTTATGGTGTATTTTCCTTGAAAATATTGCATAAGCAACTCGCCGGCGGCGATTGCAATATTTGTAACAGGAACTAGATATTTTTCTTCTTTGATGCTATTCATATTTTTAGTGTTATTCATACTGGATTTTATGCGTGACTATTTTCAAAGCACTTTTTTATCGCGCTTAATTACTTAATGTGAAACCATGCTAATGTGAAAATCATGCTTAATGTGAAACTATACTTAATATAAAATTATGAAATCGCCATATCAGCAACAACATGCAGCTCTTGTCAAACAATTGATGTCAGTTTGGCCAAAAACAACTATAGCAGCGGAAAAACATTTTGCCGAACAGTTTTATTCGGCAATGTTGGTTAGTGATTTAGCGAAGCTGGAAGCCGGAGCTTCTATGAACATGGTGCGTTCGATGTTTGAATTTTTCAAACAGCGCGCTTTTCATGAGCCTAAAATCCGCATTTTTTCGCCAGATATTTCTGAACATGGTTATGCGGCAAAATCGCTGGTTATTGAATTAATCAACGATGATATGCCGTTTCTGATTGATTCGCTGACTGCCGAGCTTACCAGGCATGGTTTGATAATACATGAAACTTATCATCCGATTTTTCGCGTATCGCGTGGAAACAGAGGGGATCTTCTCTCAATCGGCAAGACGGAAGATAATTATGGTGAATCTTTTATTCATTTTGAAGTATCAATTCTGCCGGAAGATTTATCAGTTGAACAATTACAACATGATCTGCTCTGGGTTTTAAATCATGTTCGCGCCGCAGTTGGCGACTGGAAAGCAATAATTGCCAAAGCGCATGAAAATATAGCAGCGCTTAAAAAACCTCCAAAAGGTTTTGAAGCATCGTATGTTGCAGAGATTCGTGATTTTCTGGCCTGGCTGGTTGACAAGAATTTTGTTTTTCTTGGTTACGGAGAATATGATTTCTCAACATATAACGGCGCTTCGGAAATAGTTATAACCGCCTCTGCGAAGCTTGGAATATTAGGAATAACTGATGAGCAGATGCAAGTTGGTCTTGAAACCATGCCTGCCGAGCAACGTTATCGCCTGCTGGCAAGGAATTTGCTGGAAATAACTAAATCGAACCGTCGTTCGCCAGTTCATCGTTATGTTCCTATGGATTATGTAGCGATTAAACGTTTTGACGATAACGGCGTGGTAGTCGGCGAGGCTCGTTTCCTTGGTTTATTCACTTCCAATGTTTATTATCAGAGCGCTAATTTAATTCCTCTGCTTAGAACAAAATGCAGCAAAATAGTCGAGCGTTCAGGATTTTCTCCAGGAAGCCACGATGGTAAAGCCTTCAGCACAATTCTTGAATTTCTGCCGCGTGATGAGGTGTTGCAGATGTCGGAAGATGATTTGTTCGACATGGCAATGGGAATTTTATCTTTGGAAGCGAAGCCCGGCGTGCGCGTATTTGTTCGCAAAGACGTTTTTGAACGTTTTATCAGCGCAATGGTGTTTGTTCCGCGCGAGAAATTCTCAACTGAATTGCGGCGTGAAATACAGAATATTCTTGAAAAATCCTACAGCGGAACGACTACCTCTTTCACCACGCAAATAGCTGATGCGCCGCTAGCCAGACTGCATCTTATAATACGCACTTCGCCAGGAGATGTTCCGGCGGTTAATATCAGCAAAATTGAGCAGGAAATAGCGCGGCTGGCTTATTTGTGGAGCGATCAGCTGCGTGATGCGATAAATCGCGCATATGATGAATCAAAGGCGCTGAAGCTGCATAAACGTTATGCCGCATCTTTTCCACAATCTTACATTAATCGTTACAGCGCGCAGGCCGCTTGTCATGATATTGACAAGGCCGAGGCGGCATTGAAATCAGGATTGCTGTCTCTTGAACTTTATCAGCTTAAAGATGATAAGCAGTATGTTCATCTGAAAATATATAATCCAAAACAGGAAATAGCTTTGTCAGACATTCTGCCGCTTCTGGAAAATAGCGGTTTCCGGGTTATTGAGGAACATCCTTTTTTGATAAATCCGCAGGGCAATGATGATAAAATCTGGATACGTGATTTTACCTTGCAGCTGCCTTCTCATATAGACGACATCACTTCTTGCCGCGGGGAAATTGAGAAAACTCTGCTCGCCGTATGGCAAGGCGAGGTCGAGAGCGATAAAATGAATGCGCTGGTTTTACTTGCCGGAATAACGCACCGCGAGGCGACTATATTACGCGCCGTTGCAAAATATCTTAAACAGATAAGCTTTAACGCAACACAAACGGCAATTGAACAGGCTCTTGCAAAACATGCTGCTATTGTCCGGCTTCTAATTGATATGTTTCATGCGCGCCTTGCTCCGGAAATAATGCAGCGTGATGTCAAAATTCATGCTCTTAAAAATGATTTTGAAAAAGCCATTGAACAAGTTGAAAGCGCAGTAGAAGACAGAATTCTCAAAACCCTGATGCAAAGCATTCTTGCTATTCTTCGCAGTAATTATTATCACAGCGATCGTAAGGTTCTGTCTTTCAAATTTGATTCGCATTCTGTTCCGGAATTGCCGCTTCCTAAGCCTTTTGCAGAAATTTTTGTTTATAGTCCGCGCGTTGAGGGAATTCATCTGCGCGGCGGAAAAGTCGCACGTGGCGGGCTGCGCTGGTCAGATCGTCCTGATGATTTTCGCACGGAAGTTTTAGGGCTGATGAAAGCGCAGATGGTGAAAAATGCGGTAATAGTTCCAGTCGGCTCTAAAGGCGGCTTTATTGTAAAAAAACCGCCAGTTTCCGCAGATCGTGACGCGCTGCAGAAGGAAGCGATCGCCTGCTATACATTATATCTGCACGGCTTGCTTGATGTGACTGACAATCTGGTTGAAGGAAAAATTGTAACTCCTGAAAATGTCGTAAGGCATGATGGTGATGATCCTTATCTGGTTGTTGCCGCTGACAAAGGAACGGCAACTTTCTCCGACATCGCTAATTCTGTTTCAAAATCTTATAATTTCTGGCTTGGCGATGCTTTTGCTTCCGGCGGTTCAGCAGGATATGATCATAAAAAAATCGGAATTACTGCGCGCGGCGCATGGATTTCTGTGACAAGACATTTTTACGAAATGGAAAAAGACATTGCCAAGGGCGATTTTACTTGCATTGGAATTGGCGATATGTCCGGCGATGTATTCGGAAACGGCATGTTGTTATCGCAACATACGTGCCTTGTTGCCGCCTTTAATCATCAGCATATTTTTATAGATCCTGCTCCTGATGCGGCGGCTAGCTTTGCTGAACGTCAGCGCTTATTCGCATTGCCTCGTTCAAGCTGGCGCGATTATAATTTGGCGCTTATTTCAAAAGGCGGCGGAATTTATGAACGCGCTGCAAAAATAATTGAAATATCTCCGGAAGCGATGGTTGCGCTGGATATTCAAAAGAACAAGCTAACGCCTGATGAATTAGTGCGCGCTATTTTATTAGCGCCGGTTGATTTGTTGTTTAACGGCGGAATAGGAACTTATGTAAAGGCTGAAGATGAAAGCAACGATCAGGCTGGAGATCGCGCTAATAATGGAGTGCGTGTTAATGGTCGCCAATTGCGCTGCAAAATAGTAGGAGAGGGCGGCAATCTTGGCTTTACTCAGAAAGGCCGCATTGAATATGCAAGAAATGGCGGACGTATTAATACAGACGCTATTGATAACTCAGCCGGAGTGGATTGTTCAGATCATGAGGTGAATATAAAAATCACTTTCAGCCGCCTGTTGCAAAGCAGCGAGCTTACTGTTGAAAAACGTAATTCTATTCTGGAAGAAATGACGAAAGAAGTTGCCGAGCTGGTTCTTAAGGATAATGCTTTGCAAACCTTGGCGCTTACTGTTGCCGAGCAGGCAGGAATCGGCAAATTTGACGCGCAGATCAAGCTGATGAGAACATTAGAAGCAAAGGGCTTGTTGTCGCGGGCAATTGAGTTTCTTCCTAATGATCGTCAGATTGCCGAAATGAAAAGCGCAAAAACCGCACTTACTCGCCCTGAATTGGCGGTTATTCTTGCCTACAGCAAAATGGATCTTTACAATATGCTGTTAGCAAGCAACCTGCCAGATCATCCTTATTTTGAAAATGAGCTGCTGCATTATTTTCCTAAGCTTATGCAGCGTGATTACCATTCTGCGATCTTATCTCATCCGCTGCGCCGCGAAATAATCGCAACCATGCTGACAAACTCTCTTATCAACAGAATGGGCTGCACTTTTGTTAATGAATTAATGGAAGAACGCGCTGCAACAGCCGGCGATATTGCCGCTTCATATGCGATAGTGCGTGATGCTTTTAATTTACGTGATTACTGGCGTGAGCTTGACGCGCTATCAGGAAAAATGCCAGTTGCTAATCAGGCGCAGCTTTTTTCCGGCTTGCAGCATTTCATCAGGAAAATGGTCGAATGGTTGCTGGTTAATTATCAATCGCCGTTGCCGATAGTTGAAATCAGAGAAAAACTTATCGCGCCGGCGCTGAAACGTATGCGCGCAATGCCGCAGAGCGTTGCCGCGCAGGATAAATTCACCAGATTACGCGCCCAGAACGCTCCGGAATCACTAGCTGCTTTTCTGGCGAATATGGAAGATTATGCAACAACTTTTGATATTGTTCATCTGGCCGGAGCAAGCAATATTTCTGAAGATGAGGTGGCAAAAATTTATGGCAAGATTGCTGAGAAATTCAGTAATCAGAAACAAGGATTATAATTTTGCGACAAAATCGGCAAGCGCTCTCTGGCGCGTTCTTTTAAGCCGCTCGGCTTTTAATATATTGTCTATTTTTTCCAGAGTCTGTTCGATATTCTGATTAATAAGCACATAATCATATTCCTGCCAGTGGCTTATTTCAGCGGCGGCTTTGTTCATTCTTCCGGATACTACCTCGTTGCTATCCTGCGCGCGCGCGCGTAATCGGCGTTCCAGCTCTGCCATTGACGGTGGCAGTATAAAAACGCTGACCAGATTATCACGTGATCTTTCAGCAAGCTGCCTTGTTCCTTGCCAGTCTATATCAAATAAAACATCAGTGCCGCTATTGATATTCTGTTCTACAAAATCAGCCGGAGTTCCGTAATGATAATCAAAAACCTTGGCGTGTTCGAGCAATTCGCCGCCGCTGGCCATATTGAGGAATTTCTCATGATCAACAAAAAAATAATCCTTGCCGTCTATTTCTCCTGGCCTGGCTTTACGAGTTGTAACTGAAACTGACATACGCAGCGCCTCATGCGCTTTGGCATTTTCATAATTTTTCAGCAGCGCTCTGGACAGAGTGGTTTTTCCAGCGCCGGAAGGAGAAGACAGCACAAACATCAAACCGCGACGATTCATTTCAACTTCAATTTGCAGGCTCATGGTTTTATTTCCTCGCGTAGCGCGGCAACCAGAATATCTGGCGCAGTGTCATAAGCAAAATGCCTTACATATTCGCCATTGCGGTTCATAAGATAAATAAGCGAAGAATGGTTCATCATTCCGCCTTCGCCTTCAGCATAATAGCTTTTGTAAACGGTGGCGGCATTTTTTATTTGTTCTTCACTGCCGGTAAGCGCGATTATGCGTGAATCAAAATTCGCCATATATTCTTTTAGACGTTCTTTAGTATCACGCTTCGGATCTATAGTGATAAAAACCGGCGCGATTTCTTTGGCCGTTTCTTTAAGAGCGGCAAGAACATTATCATATGTAGCCAGAGTTGTCGGACAAATATCCGGACAGTTAGTGAAGCCAAAAAACACCAGCATGTAGCGACCACGAAATTGACTGTCGCTTATTTCTTCGCCGTTTGAATTAATAAGGGTAAAAGCACCGCCTATTTGCGCTACTCCACTTTGCGAATCCGGCGGAAGATCGCGCGCGCTTTCTTTTGTGGAAAGAACGGCAACTGCCGTAAAAACAAGCATCAGCGCCAGGGCTATAGAAAGAATTTTGTTCATAATCAATATCTTAATAAGTTTATAAATTTTTCTTTTAAGCAATTTCTAGTCGTCATTTACAGCTTTATTTATAGCGTTATTTACCGCATTTGACATATATTGACATCTATTTGCGGAAAACTCCTGATAATGCTATAATAACCATGATGTGTACTGTTTTTTTCTGGCAGTTACAGCGCTGGGGGGCGCTTTGCATCATGATAACTAACGTAACACATACACAACTACCTGTTCCGGCACAAGCGTCTTTGCTGACTACTCCGCTTACGGAAAGCGGATTATTGCGCGTTATGCCAGATGTGGTAGCGCCAACGCTTCCTGATTATGCTATTCCTGAGGAATATAAAGGCAAGCGCGCTTATTTGCGCTCATCTCGCTCTGATAAAAACAATTCATCAGCTGGCTTAACTTCTCCTGATCTTACAGAAAATATTTTGTCCGTTCCAATTCCGGCGCGGCTTAGCACTTCCATTGCATCTTTTGGTTCAGACGTAATTTTTGCCGCGCATTTATTAGCGCAGGATGAACAGCAAAAAGACAATATCGCGCTGAACCTGCTTGCTGATTATGAATTCTTCGCAGCTCATCATGCAGCTAACAGTAAAGCCAAGAATCAGGAAGCAAACACCTCTTCACAAACGCAAAAAACACACAGCCTGTTTGCCAGTTTTCTACACGGCACTGTAAGTTTTTAAAATTCAGTTCTTAAGATTCAGTTTTTAAGATTCAGTTCTTAAGATTTAGTCTCAGATCTTGCAAATTTTATCATCTCGCGCAGCAAAGGTTTTATGCCTTCTCCTGTTGCGGCGGAAATACGCCAGATCTTTTTCCTGCTGGCTTTTTTAAGCTCGGCGGATTTTTGTTCTATCTCGTCAGGAAGCAGCGCATCGCATTTATTAAGCGCGACTATTTCTTTGGTTTTTGCCAGAGCAGGGGAGTATGATTTAAGTTCATTGCGGATTATTTTATATGCTTTTGCTACATTTTCCTGCGTTCCATCTACCAGATGCAGCAAAATTCCGGCGCGTTCGACATGACCAAGAAATCTGGTGCCAAGGCCAACACCTTCATGTGCGCCTTCGATTAATCCTGGTATATCTGCCAGCACAAATTCCTGATTATCAACATACACTACGCCAAGCTGCGGCGTAAGCGTGGTAAAAGGATAGTCGGCAATTTTTGGCCGCGCACGGCTTACTGAAGCTAGGAATGTTGATTTGCCAGCATTGGGAAGTCCTAGTAATCCAGCGTCAGAGATCAGCTTAAGCCTTAGCCATAACCATAGCTCTTTTCCCTCGCCGCCAGGAGTTGCGTTGCGCGGCGCTTGATTAGTTGATGATTTGAAGCACTGATTGCCAAGGCCGCCTTTGCCGCCTTCGGCCAGTATGGCGCGCTGTCCTGGCTTGGTTAAATCGGCGATTATTGTCTGTTTATCCTCAGCCAGAATCTGTGTGCCAACTGGCAATTTTATCAGCAGATCTTCCGCTGATTCGCCAGTACAGTTGCTGCCCATTCCATGCTGGCCTTTTTTTGCCTTGAAATGCTGCTGATAACGAAAATCAATCAAGGTGTTAAGCCCGGCAACGCATTCGGCAATCACATCGCCGCCGCGTCCGCCATTGCCGCCATCTGGACCGCCATCTGGCACAAATTTCTCACGCCGGAACGATACGCAGCCATTGCCGCCATCGCCGCTTTTTACATATATCTTTGCTTCGTCGAGAAATTTCATTCAGATCCCTGATGATTTCTGATCATAGATTTCTGATAAATAGAGCTTCAGAGATCAGGCAAGTACGGAAACCATCATTTTTCCTGATTTTTCACGGAAATTAACTCTGCCGGCAGTTACCGCGAATAAAGTATGATCAACGCCAATTCCAACGCCAGTTCCCGGATGAAATTTCGTTCCGCGTTGACGAACAATTATATTGCCGGAGACAACTTCCTCGCCGCCGAATTTTTTAACGCCAAGGCGACGTCCAGCTGTGTCACGACCATTTCTTGATGAACCGCCCGCTTTCTTATGTGCCATTTTCTGCTCCCTGATCGGATTTTCTAATTTGCCGTTTTAATCTGCTGGTTGTTATTTAATCTCTGTAACTTTAATTGCCGTCAGATATTGGCGATGACCTTTTTTGCGGCGATAATTATGACGACGGCGTTTTTTGAATATTATCACCTTGTCATCGCGGAACTGCTCAACAATTTCCGCAACTACTTTCGCGCCTTTAACGGCAGCGCCTAATTTTCCATCAACCATCAACAGATCAGTCAGCTCAACCTTGTCGCCGACATTGCCGACAAGCTTTTCAACGGAAAGTACATCACCGTTTGCGACTTTATACTGCTTACCGCCTGTGCGTAACACTGCGAACATAATTACCGCCTGATTCTCATAACAAATTACAATTAAACATATAAACTTATATATAAAACAATCTTATATATCTTATATATAAGCTTAATATATAAGCTTAGTTTTAAATATATAAGCTTAGTTTTATATATAAGTTTAACGTATATATAAGCCTAGCTTATAGTTTTAAGGGGAGGTGGAATATAGGCAACCGTTTAAATGCTGTCAACAAATAATCAGCAGATAATCATTGCATTTTCATAAATAGGCATTTATTCATGTCATTTATTCATGTAACGTGTTTATATATATAACATTTTTTACAGATAGCTGCTTATTTTCTCTTATTCTTCTTACTTCTTCTTACTTCTTCTTACTTCTTATTACTTCTTCTTGCTTCTTAGTACTTCTTCTAATGAAAAGTTATTCCTTATGAATCGTGTTCGTTTTGCGCCTTCTCCAACTGGATATTTACATGTCGGTAATGTTAGAACTGCTCTGGTTAACTGGCTTTTTGTCAAAAAAAATGGCGGCAGCTTTCTGCTTAGAATAGATGATACTGATCTGGAACGTTCACGGCCGGAATATGAGCAGGCGATCAGAGAGGATATGCAATGGCTTGGCATCAGCTGGGATGAGGAATTAAAACAATCGCAGCGTTTTTCCCGCTATGATGAAGCGATCGCTCAGTTAAAGGCGCAGGGACGTCTTTATCCTTGTTATGAGACGCCGGAAGAGCTGGATATTCAGCGTAAAATGCTTGCCAGTCGCGGTCTGCCGCCTATTTATAACCGCGCGCTGCAAAAACCTAACGCCGAGCATGAAAAAAGTCGCAAAGCGCATTATCGTTTTCAGCTCAATGATGAGGAGGTTTTCTGGAATGATTTGATTCGTGGTGAAACACGTTTTAAAGCAACTCATATGAGCGATCCGGTTTTAATTCGTGAAGACGGAATTCCTGTTTATACGCTCGCTTCAGTAGTTGATGATGGCGATACGCAAGTTACTCATGTCATTCGTGGCGAGGATCATGTCAGCAATACCGCCGTTCAGATTCAGCTTTATAAGGCTCTTTCCTTCGCCGTGCCGCAATTCGCGCATATCGCTTTGCTTAAGACTAAAGAAGGAGAGCTTTCCAAACGTCTCGGCGGCAATGATATTCGCTCAATGCGCGCTGACGGCATTTTGCCAATGGCGATTAATTCATTGCTCGGCAGAATCGGCACTTCTGATTCTATCGAGGCTTTTTCTGATATCAGCGCGTTGATTGATGGTTTTGATTTCAGGAAATTTAGCCGCTCGCCGGCAAATTACGATGTTGCGGAGCTGGAAAAAATCAATGAAAAACTGCTGCATATTGTCAGTTTTGCGGAAGTTTCCGCTTATCTTGATTTTGCTGATGAGAAATTCTGGAATTTAATTCGCGGCAATATCAAAAATCTGGAAGAAGCCAGACAATGGTGGAAAATTGTTCATGGTCAGCCGGAAATCAGCGAATTTACAGCGACTGACAAAGAATTCCTGCTGGTTGCTTCCGGAGTTTTACCGCCTGAACCTTGGGACGATACTATTTGGGATAAATGGCTTGCGGCAATAAAACCGGCTACAAACCGTAAGGGCAAAGATTTGTTCATGCCGCTTCGCAAAGCTCTAACCGGACTTGAACATGGTCCGGAACTTAAAAAAATACTGCCTCTGCTTGGCTTGCAGAAAACTATCTCGCGGCTGCGTTGTTTATAGATGATTATAGATTGTTATTGTCCGCGAACCAGCAGGAAGCCGCTCGGACGGTCAATTGGTTCAATGGTGATGCTTACCGGCTCTGGCGATTTATTAGCTCCTGAGCCGATTATCACGCCAACTCGCGCTTCTTCGCCTTTTTCCAGCGCGGCTAACAAGGCATCCTGATGTTCCGTTGAGACGTTATAGGCAGTAAGCAGGCCTTTAATTGTTCTCTCCGGCTGGACAATAGATTCCGGAAATAATTCCTGAAACTGTTTGTTGAAAAACACAATCGCGCCGTCATTGCGGATTATCAAGATAAATCTATGTTTTTTGCTGATAATTGAAGAAAACAGCGCATTCATGAACTCGCCGACATGCAACAATTTTTTCAGATTTTCCATCTGCCTTCCGATTAGAAACAGCGGCGCGCCAATTCCTAAACATAAGGCAACTCCGGTTTTGGAGTTGAAATAAACGATCGCATAAGTTCCCAGAACCACAACAGAAGAGGTGGCAATCAGGAAAAACAGCAGCTGCAGAGGCGTCCTTTTCCTTATGTAAAAACCACTATTTTTATCGGAAAGCAAATCCACTGTATCGCTGACGCGAATATTGCGCTTTAATTGCATAAAAAAAATTCCGCTAAATAAAATGTTTAAAATACAATGTTAAAAAACAATGACTTGTGAATAAACAGCAACATCTTTTGCCAGATAAACAAGCCAGAAAAAAACTCCTGCTTCATTTATAACAGCGAAATATTTATTTTTTACTAATATTATTAAGATATGCCTTATTATTAACATATGTCTCATATTGCAGGGCAGTTTGTGGCAGAGCGCATGTTGATGAAGTATTTTGATTATGAATATTACTTATTGGTAATTGGACTTTAATCTTGTTTCCACTATTCTGCTGTGGAAAAGCTATTGATAAGAATCAGTTTTTATTTTTGTGTTTTATTTTTGTGGTGAAGAAATACCAACTCTTCAAGTGTAATGAGTATAGTGATGAAAAAATTTATTTGTATTTTGTTTTTGTTAAGTGCCTGTTCCGTAAGCTATCCGCTGGGAATGAGTCAGGCGCAATGGAATTCTCTTTCTCCTGCTCAACAACAGCAGGCTATTGCCAGCCAGCAACAGCAAGATGCTTTGCTTCGCCAGCAGCAGGAGGATTATCTTCGCCAGCAGCAGGAACAGCAGCTATATGCAGAACGTGAACGTCTTGAAGCAGGAGCGCGTCAGCGCCTTGGCATTACGCAAGCCGAGTGGGAATATTTGTCGCCGGATAAAAAACTCGATTTGCGGCAACAGCAGGAACAAATTGAACGCGAGGTCAGGACAATACAAGAACGTTCTTCTGGAAATAATGAGGTAGCATTAGCAACTCGCGAAATTGCCGGAGCAATTAATGCCAGTAGTCGTCGTGAGCTTTATACTAACTCCGCTTATGGTTCTGTGGTTGATTGCGAGATCAGCGGCGGCAACGCAAAATTTTCATCAGGACTCTGGAATAGTAAGTGGTCGCCGCTTGCGCCGGTTCGTTTTTCCGTGGCAAAAGGAGATGCTGTTAATGTGCCAATACGTCGCCTCGACAAGCAACGGCAAAGCTCTGCTTTCTGGGTTGCGTTTAGGGAAGGGCAGGAGCTTGAATTCTGCGCCGCGCAAGACACTGATCAACGTTATAAACGTTGCCGCACACATCCGGTAACTGCCGCTTATCAACAAAACTACACTGCGCCGCTGTCAATACCATCTGTAATTGACGGCGCAACTTTAAATTGTCGTTTCGCGCCGGGAAGAATTTGACAATATTCTTTGATAATATTCAATGTGAAGAATTTACGCCCTGATCTGGCCGTTGCCATGTATTACATATTTATAAGTGGTAAGCTGCTCAACGCCAACCGGACCGCGCGCGTGCAGCCTTCCGGTTGAGATGCCGATTTCGCCGCCAAAGCCGAATTCACCACCATCGGCAAATTGTGTGCTGGCATTATGCATGACAATGGCGCTGTCAATTTTTCTTAGAAACTGCCGTGCGGCGGCTTTGCTGGTGGTTATTATCGCGTCAGTGTGATGTGAGCCGTAGCGGTTGATATGCGCGATTGCCTCATTAATGTCCTTAACTACTTTAATTGAAATAATCGCCGCCAGATATTCCGTCGCCCAGTCATCGTCAGAGGCAGGTTTTATGCGCTTGTCAATGGCGCAAGACAGCGCATCGCCGCGCATTTCGCAACCGGCCTTAGTCAGCGCCTCGGCTATTTCCGGCAGCATTGCGCCGGCTATTGCTTCGTCAATCAACAGTGATTCCGTTGCTCCGCAAATACCAACACGTCGCATTTTAGCGTTAAGCAGCACAGCAATCGCCATTTCCTTATCAGCTTCTGCGTGAATATAGCTATGGCAATTGCCGTCAAGATGAAGAATTGTTGGAATTTTGCTTTCATCATGCACTAATTTGGTCAGCGACAAGCCGCCGCGTGGCACAATAACATCTATAAATTCTGACATTCCCAGCATAATTCCAACCGCAGCGCGATCAGTTGTCGCCACCATCTGCACTGAATCAACAGGCAGATTTGCAGCGCGTAAGCCCTCCTGAATACATTTCAAAATCGCCTGTGAGGAATGAATGCTCTCCGAGCCGCCGCGCAATATCGCTGCATTGCCGGATTTGATGCATAAAGCCGCGGCATCAGCGGTAACATTAGGCCGCGATTCATAGATAATTCCAATAACGCCAAGCGGAATGCTGACTTTCTGGATGATCATGCCGTTTGGACGTTGCCATTCATCAAGCATTTTATTTACCGGATCAGGAATTGTGGCAATTGTTTCCAGACCGGAAGCCATTGCCTCAATGCGCTTATTATCAAGAGCAAGGCGGTCAAGCAACGCCGCGCTTAAACCGTTCTGTTTGCCGGCTGCAATGTCCTGAGCATTAGCTGCCAGTATGTCCGCGTGATATTCGCGCAGAACTCGCGCGGCAATTACCAGCGCCATATCCTTATCGCCATTGCTGGCCTCGGCCAAAGCGCCGCAAGCCAACCGCGCCCGGCGGCCTAATTCGCGCATTTGCCCAGAAAGTTCAGTATTGGCAGTGTTGCTGTTAGTCATTGTCATAATTTTGCAAAATTCTCAGCAAATTCGTTTAATAAACTCTTTTTACACACTCTTTCCATATCTTCTTTTATATATTCATAATTCTATATCTTCATAACTGCCTTTATTCAAGCGCCATGTCGTCGCGGTGAATCAGGACGTTGCGGCCTTTAAAGCCTAGAATATTTTCAAATTCGGCGGAATTTTTTCCGATTATTTTTTGTGCGTCCTCGCGGTCGTAAGCGACTATTCCTTTGCCGATTATTTTGCCGCTTTCGTCCATGATTAATAAAGTATCACCGCGCTGGAAATTTCCTTCCATTCCTTTAACTCCAGCCGACAACAGGCTTTTGCCGCCGGATAATGCTTCTGCCGCGCCAGAATCAATAGTCAGTCGTCCGGCCGGATGCATATCGCCGGATATCCACTTCTTGCGTGCATTAAGAGGATTATCATTAGCGATAAAGCGCGTATGTTTCGCTCCGGCCATTAATTTAGAAATTGGCCGCTCATCATTACCACGCGCAATTATCATCTCGCATCCGGCGCTGACGGCAATTTTCGCGGCGGCGATTTTAGTAACCATGCCGCCTGATCCTACGGCAGAGCCAATTCCGCCAGCCATTGCTTCTATTTCTGGAGTTATTTCTTTAACTTCTTCTATAAAAACAGCATGTTTATTTTTACGAGGATCTGCTGAATAAAGACCGTCAATATCGGAAAGCAGAATCAGCATATCTGCTCCGGCCATTTGTGCAACGCGCGCGCTTAGGCGGTCATTATCGCCGAAGCGTATTTCGGCGGTGGCGACAGTGTCATTTTCGTTGATAATCGGAATGACATTATGCCTAGAGAGCAAAGTATCAAGAGTGTTGCGCGCATTCAAATAGCGACGGCGATAAGTTGAATCATCAGCAGTAAGCAATACCAGCGCCGGTTTTATATCAGCGCCAAAAGCACTGCTCCATGCCGCCAGCAGCGGCGCTTGTCCACAAGCGGCAGCGGCCTGTTTTTCTTCCAGATCAAGACTGCGCCCTTCATAGCCCATAAAGCCGCGGCCAAGAGCTACCGCGCCGGAAGTTACCAGCAATATTTCCTTGCCCTGACGTTTGAGCGATTTTACATCCTCGGCCAGTGACAAAAGCCATTGGCTGCGAACATTTCCGTCATTGCTGATTATCAGCGACGAACCAACTTTTATAACTATTCTTTTGCTGTTTTCTATTCTATTTTTCATAAGGCTTTTATATATTCGGATTATCAGAAGTTAAGAGGATTACCAGAAGTTAAGAGGATTATCAGATGATCAGATTACCAGATTACCAGATTACCGGATCATCAGATTATCAGAT
>CAZFJN010000033.1:0-3496 GCA_964519595.1 uncultured Rickettsiales bacterium | reverse complement strand
TGAAGAAACAAGTATATAATGGTTTTATGAAAAAGTCAGGCAAGATATTTATTCCGCGACATCTTATAGCTTTCTTCCGCGCTGAATCAACAGGCGGAATAATTATGATCGCGGCGGCAATGATTGCGCTTGCGCTGGCTAACAGCCAGCTCAGCGAGTGGTATTTTGCTTTTATAAACTCTCCGCTGGAATTAAATATTGCCGGACATAATTTCGCCGCGAAGCTGAGTTATTTTGTCAATGATGTGCTGATGGTTTTGTTTTTTTTCCTAATCGGAATGGAACTTAAACGCGAGGCAATTGTCGGAGTGCTTGCTGATAGAAAACAGATTTTATTGCCGCTATTTGCGGCTATTGGCGGCATGGTTGCTCCGGCTCTGGTTTTTATGGCAATTAACATAAATCATCCGCAACATTGGAATGGCTGGGCAATTTCTTCCGCAACAGACATTGCCTTTGCCATATGTATTCTGACCATGATCGGCAAAGCAATTCCTCCTTCGCTTAAGATTTTTCTGCTGGCAATTGCCATTTTTGATGATCTCGGCGCGATATTGATCATTGCGCTGTTTTACAACAACCAGCTGGCATTAGCGCCGCTGGCTGCTGCGTGTGCTATTGGCGGAATTTTATTTCTACTGGGATATTTGCGAGTTAAATTTATCACGATTTATCTGCTGGCGATGGCGGGATTATGGTTTTTTCTGCATGAAGGAGGAATTCATACAACTCTCGCCGGAGTTATAACCGGCCTGGCAATTCCTCTTAAAAGCCGCAGCGTGGATAATAATTACTCGCCGCTTGCCGTTGCCATGCATTTTCTGCATCCCTGGATAAGTTTCATGATATTGCCGCTATTTGCTTTTACCGCCGCCGGAGTTGATTTGCGCGCGGTTGGAATAGAAGCTTTGCTGCTTCCCTTGCCCTTATCAATTGCCGCTGGCTTGTTTTTTGGCAAACAGCTGGGAATTTTCACGGCAAGCTGGCTGACTGTAAAACTTGGCTTTGCTGATCTTCCGGAAAATAGCAGCTGGCGTCATATATACGGCATTTCCGTAATTGCCGGAATCGGATTCACCATGAGCCTTTTTATCGGAATGCTGGCTTTTTCAGATTTACATCTGCAGGAACAAGCTAAAATTGGCGTGATTTCCGGCTCATTACTGGCTAGTATCTGGGGCTGGACGGTAATGAGGTGGAAAAGCTAAAAAACGCAGCATTTTACGCAGCATTTTATTGTAAAGCTGTATTATTTCAGTTTATAACGGCTTATTATAACGGCTTATGGTATATCCTGACGCTGAAAATATCTGCAAAACAAAGCAAAACAAAGGAAAAAAATGGCTAGCTATCAGTATATTTATGTAATGAAGGATTTATCAAAAGCCTATCCGGGCGGGAAAAAAGTTCTGGAAGGAATTTATTTGTCGTTTTTTCCTGGTGCTAAAATCGGCGTACTTGGCCCTAATGGTTCTGGTAAATCAACCTTGCTTAAAATAATGGCCGGAATGGATAAGGATTATAATGGCGAGGCATGGTCAGCAGAAGGCGCGCGCGTTGGCTATTTGCCGCAGGAACCACAGCTAGATGCCAGCAAGAATGTGATGGAAAATATCATGGAAGCTCTCTCCGAGCGTAGGGCGCTGGTTGATGAATATAATGCCTTAATGGCGGATTATTCTGAAGAGAATGCTGAAAAAGCCGCCAAGCTTCAGGACAAGATTGATGCTACTAACAGCTGGGATCTTGAGCGCGAGATAGAAATTGCCATGGACGCTTTACGCTGTCCGCCGAAAGATGCAGATGTTACCAAAATCTCCGGCGGTGAACGAAGGCGCGTGGCTTTGTGCAAATTGCTGCTTGAAAAGCCGGATTTGCTGCTGCTTGATGAACCAACCAACCATCTTGACGCGGAATCTGTCGCCTGGCTTGAGCATTTTCTCAAAGAATATTCCGGCACGGTGGTAATGGTAACGCATGATCGTTATTTTCTCGATAATGTAACTGGCTGGATTTTAGAACTTGATCGCGGTCGCGGCATTCCTTACGAAGGCAATTATTCCGAATATCTGACGCAGAAACAAAAACGCTTAGAGCAGGAAAAATCGGAAGAGGGCGCGCGCGCTAAAAGAATGGCCTCCGAGTTGGAATGGATTCGTCAGGGCGCAAAGGCCAGACAGGCAAAATCAAAGGCGCGGATTGCCGCTTATGAGGCTATGGTCGCGCAGGAAAATAAATCGCAAGTTGGCGTCGCGCAGATTGTGATTCCTCCAGCGCCGCGCCTTGGCCAGAATGTTATCGAGGCGGTGGAAATTTCCAAAGGCTACGCTGATCGCTTGCTGATTGATAATCTGTCCTTCAGCCTGCCGCCGGGCGGAATTGTCGGCGTTATCGGACCAAATGGCGTCGGAAAAACCACGCTGTTTAAAATGATTACCGGAAGCGACAAGCCGGACTCCGGCAGTTTCAAGGTTGGCGAATCAGTTGTTCTTGGTTATGTTGATCAATCGCGTGATTCATTGGATGATAAAAAATCCGTCTGGGAAGAAATCTCCGGCGGTGATGAGGAAATTTATCTTGGCAAGAAACTGGTCAAATCTCGCGCTTATTGTTCAAGCTTTAATTTTAAAGGCGCAGATCAACAGAAAAAAGTCGGCGTGCTTTCCGGCGGTGAACGCAACCGTGTACATCTGGCAAAAATGCTGCGTAAAGAGGCGAATGTCCTGCTGCTTGATGAGCCGACAAATGATCTGGATGTTGAAACCTTGCGCGCGCTGGAAGATGCGCTGGCGGAATTCTCCGGTTGTGCGGTGATAATTTCGCATGATCGCTGGTTTTTAGATCGTATCGCTACGCACATACTGGCCTTTGAAGGCGATAGTCATGTGGAATGGTTTGAAGGTAATTACGAAGCTTATGAAAGCGATTTAAAGCGCCGCCTTGGTGTTGATACTCTGTTGCCGAAGAAAATAAAATACCGCCCGATTACGCGAGGGTGATTTTGGCGCAGATAATTCCTCAGAAATTCATTGCATTGCTGGGCGGATCGTTCAATCCGGCGCATGAAGGACATCTCCATATCAGCATTGAAGCGCGTAAATATTTAGGAACTGGCAATATCGGCGGAATCTGGTGGCTGGTCAGTCCGCAGAATCCGCTTAAATCCAGCGCCGAGACGGCGGAATTTTCGCAAAGAATCGCCGCTGCGGAAAAAATCACCGCTAACCATCGTTTTATTCATGTAAGCGACATTGAGAATAAACTTAAAACTCGCTACACAATTGCTACTTTAAAAAAAATCCGCCGCCGTTTTCCGCGTACAAAATTTATCTGGCTAATGGGCGCAGATAATCTGGCGACAATTCATAACTGGCAGCAATGGGCAGCTATTTTTTCGCTAGTTCCAATCATGGTTCTCGACCGCAGCCCTTTTTCGCATTCGGCGCTGAGGAAAAAAGCGGCGCTGCGCTTTGCCAGATATCGCAAAAATCCGCGT
>CAZFJN010000032.1:0-24867 GCA_964519595.1 uncultured Rickettsiales bacterium | reverse complement strand
AATATCACAGGCAAAATATTAGGCGTAAAATTTGTACAGGATGCAGATTTTACTTTCGCTCTTAGACAGGAAATAAGTAAAAGAGAAATCGTTGTTGACTCGGTAATGAACCCTAATAATTTGCACTTCATAAGCAGAACAATACTGAACAAGCTACATCCAAAGAAACAATATAACATTGAGTTAAAAATAGTTACAAAAGAAAATAAAGATATTGCCTTCACCATAAGTCTAAGCGCTTTCTCTGATATCATGAAGAGCGTTCAAGCAAAATTTCCTGATTTAGAAATACCCCCTGAAATCATGGATGCTGTAGAAGCTCTAAGAAATCAGGAAAGTAGCCTTGCAAGATAAGTTTCTAATTTAACAAAATTTCATTGTAAAAATGGCTTTTCATGCTAACAAAGCGCCATGAAGACAAACGCCGCACAAAAAATTGAAATCACTCCGCAGATTGTGAAAGAACACGGTCTGACGGCGGAAGAGTATCAGCGTATTTTAAAATTGCTGGGACGCGCTCCTAACATGGTGGAGCTTGGTATTTTCTCCGTGATGTGGAGCGAGCATTGCAGCTATAAAACCACGCGAATTCATTTAAAAAAACTGCCGACAACTGCGCCGTGGGTAATTTGCGGTCCTGGTGAAAATGCCGGCGTTATTGATATTGGCGATGGTCTGGCGGCGATTTTCAAAATGGAATCGCATAATCATCCTTCTTATATCGAGCCGTTTCAGGGCGCGGCAACCGGAGTAGGCGGCATCATGCGTGATGTGTTTACTATGGGCGCGCGGCCAATTGCCAATATGAACTCTTTGCGCTTCGGTTCGCCGGATCATCCGAAAACCAGACATCTGCTCTCCGGCGTAGTCGCTGGAATCGGCTCTTACGGCAATTGCGTTGGCGTTCCAACAGTCGGCGGCGAATGTATTTTTCATGAATCATATAATGGCAATATTCTGGTTAATGCGATGACAGTGGGAATTGCCAAGGCGGAGCGGATTTTTTATTCGGCGGCGGCAGGAATCGGCAATCCGGTGATTTATGTTGGCAGTAAAACCGGACGCGACGGAATTCACGGCGCGACGATGGCTTCGGCGGAATTCGATGATGAAAGCGCGGAAAAACGTCCGACCGTGCAAGTTGGTGATCCTTTTACTGAAAAACTGCTGATTGAAGCCTGCCTTGAATTAATGCAGCTTGATGCAATTGTGGCGATTCAAGATATGGGCGCAGCCGGACTTACCTCCAGCTCGCTGGAAATGGCGGGAAAAGGCAATTGCGGCATTGAGCTTAAGCTTGATAAAGTGCCGATGCGCGAAGAAGGCATGACTCCTTATGAGATTATGCTGTCTGAATCACAAGAGCGCATGTTGATGATTCTCAAGCCGGAAAAAGTTGCTCTGGCGCGAGAAATTTTTGCCAAATGGGAACTTTCCTTCGCTGAAATTGGCGTGATTACTGATAGCGGAAATCTGGTTTTGAAAATGCACGGCGAGATAGTCGCCGATATGCCGATTGCGCCGGTTTCAACTGACGCGCCGCTTTATGAGCGGCCTTATCTGCTAACGCCAAAACAGGCGCAATTATCAGCGGAGATTTTACAATTAACGGTGCAAAAAAACCGTCAATTGCTGGTTGAATTATGTGCATTATTGCGTTGTCCGGATCTTGCCAGCAAGCGCTGGATTTATGAGCAGTATGATCATATGGTCGGCAATGATACGGTAGCTCGTCCGGGCGGTGACGCGGCTATTGTGCGTGTTCATGGCACAAGCAAGGCGCTGGCGATTACCACTGACTGTACGCCGCGCTATTGTTTTGCTGATCCGGCAGAAGGCGGCAAACAGGCGGTTGCTGAGACATGGCGGAATTTATCTGCCGTTGGCGCTAGGCCGCTGGCGATTACTAACTGCCTTAATTTCGGAAATCCGGAAAAACCAGAGATAATGGGACAAATAGTCGGCTGTTTGCACGGCATGAGCGAGGCTTGCCGGGCGCTTGATTATCCGATTATTTCCGGCAATGTTTCGCTGTATAATGAAACAAATGGCAATGCGGTGCAGCCAACTCCGGCAATTGGCGGCGTTGGCATTCTTGATGATGTTAAAAAGCGCGCTGGCAATAGTTTCAGCGAGGCAGGGCTTGAAATTTTTCTGTTAGGAAAAACCGAGGGTCATCTTGGACAATCGCTGTATTTGCGTGAGATTTTAAAACGCGAAGAAGGGCCGCCGCCGCCGGTTGATCTGGAGGCGGAGAAAAAACATGGTGATTTTGTCCGCGCGCAGATTCAAGCAGGAAATATTGCTGCTTGTCATGATGTGTCCGATGGTGGTTTGCTGGTAGCGTTGGCGGAAATGACTTTTGCAAAAAATATAGGATTTGCTGTTGATTCTGGCTTATTGCTTCCGGATGCTGGCTTCTGGTTCGGCGAAGATCAGGCGCGATATATAATCGCCATTGAAGCTGAGAAATCTGCCGCTCTGCTTGCTGAGGCCGCGAAATTCTCCGACCAATTGCCAATTATCAGACTTGGTAAAACTCAGGAAAATCTGATAGAAATCGGCGCAGAAAAAATCAGCGTAAAAGAGCTGAAAAAAATCAATGAATCATGGTTGCCGGAGTTTATGGCTATTTCGTGATAGTGGGGATTTGCTAGGAATTGAAGAATTGAAGAATACGTTTGCTTCCTCAACTCCCCAGTTCCTCAACTCCCCAGTTCCTCAGTTCCCCAATTCCTCAATTCCCCAGTTCCTCAACTCCTCAATTCCCCATTTCCAGCCTGAATTTTCAGGCCTGAATTTTTTTATCTGAATATATGTGAATATACTTGACTCGCCCATAATGGAGGGGTAGTTTTCCATTGTATACCATAAAATCCCACGATATTCCATTGGCGGAATATTCCATTCAAATAATCAAATAATTTACAGGCTGATGAGCAGATTAATGAACAGATTAGTTATTGTCTCAATATGAGACATTGATAGCGACTGTTAATTATTAAAGGGGCGGAGATGCTTTTTCTTTCAACTTTTCATAATCGAATTGATAAGAAAAATCGCGTGTCGATTCCGGCTACTTATCGTGCGGCGCTGGCTGCACAGCAATTTTCCGGAATAATTGCTTATGGTTCGTTGATGCATAATTGCATAGAGGCTTGTGGCATTAGCCGGATTGAAAAAATGAATGAGCGCATTGAAGCGCTTGCGCCTTTTTCGCCGGAGCGTGATGCTTTCGCCGCTAGTGTTTTTGCTGATTCCGTGCAGCTTGCTTTTGATAGCGAGGGGAGGGTGGTTTTGCCTGATGCGCTGATGAAAACTGCCAGGCTCAGCGAGGTGGCTGTTTTTGTCGGCAAGGGTGAGATTTTTGAAATCTGGCAGCCTGATTCTTTCGAAATATACATGGAAAAAGCGCGCCAGCTGGCTCGTTCCGGACGCGAAAAATTATTAAGCAGGAGCATTAATCATGACAGATAATAATCACAGCGAGCATCGCGCGGTTATGATTAAAGAAATGCTGGCCGCCTTAAAACCAAAAGATAATGGCGTTTATGTTGATGGAACATTTGGCGCTGGCGGTTACAGCCGCGCGATATTAAACGCCGCGCATTGCCGTGTTTACGCTCTCGATCGTGATCCTGATACGCGCCGCTTCGCTGAGAAAATCGAAGCAGAATTTTATGATCGCTTTGTTTGGATTTTAGGAAACTTCTCAAATATGTGTACTTTCCTTGCCGCGCAGGGCGTGCAGAAAGTTGACGGCGTGGTGCTTGATCTTGGCGTTTCTTCAATGCAGCTTGATAATCCGCAGCGCGGTTTTTCTTTCAAAAAAGACGGTCCTCTTGATATGCGGATGAGCGCGGAAGGAGGAAATGCCGCTGATGTGGTTAATTATGCCGGAGAAAAAGAGCTTGCCGACATATTATATTATTATGGCGAGGAAAAAGCGGCGCGGCGCATTGCCAAAGCGATCGTCAAGGCACGTGACAGCTTGCCAATAACGCGCACGTTGCAACTTGCTGATATTATTCGCAGCGCGCAAGGTAGCGGCGGCGGATTCAAGAAAACAGATCCGGCAACGCGTAGTTTTCAGGCGCTCAGAATTCATGTTAATCAGGAATTTGAAGAAATAGAAAAAGGCCTTCGTGATGCCGAGCAGCTGCTTGCACCAGGCGGAAGGCTGGTTGTGGTAACTTTTCATTCTCTGGAAGATCGTCTGGTCAAACGCTTTATGCACTCACGTTGCGGTAAAATTGCCGCGCAGTCTCGTCATTCGCCTAAAGCGGCGGATGAGAAGGATGTTGCTGATTTTTTCCTTCCTAAACCGGAAAAAATTATGCCAGGAGCTGAAGAGATAGCCGCTAATCCTCGTTCGCGCTCGGCAACTCTTAGAGTTATGGAAAAAATTAGAATTATGGAGAAAACATCATCATGATTCGCTGGTCGGTAATAATCTGGATTATGTTTCTGGCTGGTTCTTCCTTCGTGATTTACAGCGTCAAATTCAAAGTGCAGACATTGCAGGCGCAGATTGCGGAGATAGAACGCGATATAGAAACTGAGCGCGAAACTGCCAATGTTGTTGCCGCAGAATGGGCTTATCTTACCAGGCCGGAGCGCCTTAGAAAACTATCGGCAAACTACCTTGGCAGTCGTGATACAAGCATTCGTCAGGTTGCTGATGTTAAGGCAATTCCGCATTATACGGAAATGCCGCCTGCAACCATCATGCGCGCCGCTTTACCAGCTATGAACAACCAAATTCACGACAAAGCTAAAATAACAGACAATAAACTTATCAGTAATTTGCTGCTCACAAACAATCAGTAACAACATCATTTAAGCATAATTTAAGCATCATTTAAGCATAATTTAAGAATAATTTCTTAAGCATCATTTTTCTAAGTATCATTTCTTAAACATCATTTTTTTAAGTATCATTTTTTAAGTATCATTTAAGCGAAATGTCATGACTACAAATCGGCGCAAGATTATTCGCAAAGAAAGCATAGGGCGGCGCATAATCGAGCAGGGCAGGGTGCGCTTATTATGCGTTGGCATGTTTTTTCTGCTCAGTTTTGGCAGTATCGCCTTACGCATTGTTGAAGTGGCGGTTATTAAAAATCCTAAGCTGCTTACTATCACCGTTGCCGATGCTGATAGCAATGTCAGTGAAGAGATTGCCGTTTCCGAGTCAAACCGGAGGTTGCAGCGCGGTGATATAGTTGATCGCAATGGCGTGTTGCTTTCAACAAGTCTGATGACTGCCTCAGTATTTGTAAATCCAAGAGAAGTTCGTGATCTTGATGAAGCGGCAGACAAGCTTGCTGTGGTTTTGCGTCAGGACAAGGCGCGGCTTAAAAAACAATTAGCCAGCGGCAAAAAATTTGTCTGGATAAAGCGTAATTTGCCGCCTGCTGAGCAGAATGCGGTAAACAGCCTTGGCATTCCGGGCTTATATTTCCTGCCGGAAGAGCGGCGCGTATATCCGCATGGTTCTTTATTTTCACATGTTGTTGGTTATGTTGGCGTTGATAATCGCGGTTTGTCCGGATTAGAGCAAAGCCTTGATTCCAGATTACGCGACGCGCAGTTAAACCATGATCCGGTTGCCTTGTCGCTTGATATGCGCCTGCAGGCGATAGTGCATGAGGAAATGAGCAGAGCAATTCATGAATTCAACGCTATAGGCGGAGCAGGAGCAATTATCAATGTACGCAGCGGCGAGATTCTGGCGATGGTTTCGCTGCCGGATTTTGATCCTCATAAGCCTTTATCATCAGGCGAGGCGGCGCGGTTTAATCGCGTCGCGCTTGGAACTTACGAAATGGGATCAACATTTAAAACTTTCACCGCGGCAATGGCGCTTGAAAACGGTACTGTCACCATGAAAAGCGGTTATGATGCTTCGCGTCCTTTTTCAATCGGCGGTTTTACAATAAGTGATACACACCCTAAAAACCGCTGGCTTTCAGTGCCGGAAATTTATGCTTATTCTTCCAATATCGGAACAGCGAAAATGGCGCTTGATGTTGGCGGTAAGCAGCAAAAGAAATTCCTTGAAAAACTTGGCATGTTTGAGCCGGTTGCCGTTGAGCTGCCTGAAAAATCCTCGCCTCTTTATCCGAAGGACTGGAAAGAAATAAACACGGTTACTATTTCTTATGGTCATGGAATTTCTGTTTCGCCGCTTCATCTGCTGCGCGCAATTGCCGGAGTTGCAACCGGAATTATGCCAAGAATGACTTTGCTTAAAGAAAATTCTGAAAATATAGAAGCCGCAGAAGCAAACGGCAGGCGCGTGGTAAGTGAAGAAACGGCGCGTAATGTCAGGCGTTTAATGCGCCTTGTTGTTGGCCATGGCACAGGCGCTAAGGCTAATGTTGCCGGTTATCGTGTTGGCGGAAAAACCGGAACGGCGGAGAAAAATACCGGCGGAAAATATCATGAAGATGCCAAAATCGCTTCTTTCGTTTCCGTATTTCCGGCTGATGATCCTCGCTATGCGCTGCTGATTATGGTTGATGAACCAAAAGGTAATAAAAGCACATATGGTTACGCAACCGGCGGCTGGATATCTGCGCCGATTGCCGGACGTGTTATTGCCAGAATGGGAACTATAATTGGAATGAAACCACGGTTTAATGTCCCTCAGGATGATGCAGAGCGTTTCTGGAACGCGCAGGATGATGTTGCGACTATTCCTGCTGGCCAGATGCCGCGTTTTATGTTACCTGCTGTGGCAAAAAGATAATATCTCCTAATTCGCCCTTAATTCGTTCTTAATTCATTTTATTTAAATGCAGTCATTTGATTTATCAGGCATTTCTCACATAACCGAGGATTCGCGCAAAGTTCGCGCGGGCAGTTTGTTTGTTGCTCTAAAGGGCGAAAAATCCAACGGAATTGCCTTTATAAAACAGGCCGAGCAAAATGGCGCAGTGGCGGTTTTATGTGATGAGCAGGCAGTTCTGCCGGAAACTAAACTGCGAATTCTCCGCTCTGCGAATCCGCGCCTTGCTCTTTCACAGATCGCCGCGCATTTTTATCCGCTGCAGCCTTCTTATCTTGTGGCAATAACCGGAACTGACGGAAAAACCTCAACAGCAGATTTTTTTCGCCAGCTTTGTGAATTGTCAGGAAAAAAATCCGCTTCCATTGGCACTTTAGGAGTAATTGGCGCAAATGGCGAGTTATTTTCTGGGAATTTGCACACCACGCCTGATCCGCTAACTTTGCATGAAATATTGCATAATCTGGCGCAGGAAAACTACACACATGTGGCTTTAGAGGCTTCAAGCCATGGTCTTGCACAATATCGTCTGCACAGCGCCTCAGTCAAGGCGGCGGCTTTTACCAACATCGCGCGTGATCATCTTGATTATCATAAAACCGAGCAGGAATATTTCGCGGCAAAGAAAAAATTATTTACTGATTTCGCCTTAGAAACAGCGATTATAAATGCTGATGATAAAAAGGCGGCGGAGTTAATGGCAAGTTGCCTAGAGAGAAATCTGCCAATTATGGATTTTGGCAATAATGCCAAGGAGCTGCGGATTATCTCTATTGCCCCTGATACAGGCGGTCAGGCGGTTACAGCAGAATTATTTGGCAAGGAATATAAATTTTATTTGCCGCTGGTTGGCGCTTTTCAGGTAATGAATGTCCTGGCGGCGCTTGGACTAGCTGTCGCTGGCGGTATTAAAATCGCTGATTTATTGTCAAAAATTTCTGCGCTGAAATCTGTGCCAGGCCGCCTGCAGAAAGTAGCGGAAACTGCCAATGAAGCAGGAATTTATGTCGATTATGCACATACTCCGGCGGCGCTTGAAAATATATTAAAAACTCTGCGTTCACATACAGCAGGAAAACTGCATTTAATATTTGGTTGCGGCGGCAATCGTGACTCCGGAAAACGTCCGCAAATGGGAAAAATTGCCGCTGATCTTGCTGATATTGTGATAGTAACTGATGATAATCCGCGCAATGAAAATCCGGCGGCAATTCGCGCAGAAATTATTTCCTCTTGCCACCAGGCGCAGGAAATAGCAGACAGAAAAACCGCAATCATTAAAGCGGTAAAAAATCTAGAGCGCGGAGATATTCTGGTTATCGCCGGAAAAGGTCATGAAAAAACACAGATTATCGGCGATCAGCAATATCCGCATGATGACGCGCAAGTGGCAAGAGAAGCATTATGAAAGCATTATGGAATGAACAAACCATCGCGCAGGCAGTTTCCGCCAAGGTTTCCGGACATTGGTTTGCCAGCCGTGTTGAAATAGACAGCCGCCGCGTGCAGCTTGGCGATTTATTCGTGGCGATAAAAGGCGAACGTGTTGACGGTCATGATTATGTAGCAGATGCTCTGGCCAGAGGCGCAGTTGCCGCAGTGGTAAGCCGTATTCCGGAAGGATTGCCGCGTGGCGCTTCGCTGGTTGTGGTAAATGACACAATGGCGGCGTTGCTGTCTATGGCGCGTTTTTCCCGCGCGCGCAGCAATGCGAAAATCATTGGCGTAACTGGTAGCGTCGGCAAAACCAGCGCCAAGGAAATTATTCGCCTTGCTCTTTCCGTTCATGGAAAAACTCACGCCAGCGCCGGAAATTATAATAACCATATCGGAATGCCGCTTAGCCTTGCAAATTTACCAGCTGATGCCGCTTTTGGCGTTTTTGAACTAGGCATGAATCATGAAGGAGAAATAAGATTCCTTGCGGAAATTCTGCGTCCGCATGTTGCCTTAATCACTAATATTGAAGCAGTTCATCTGGAATTTTTTAAAGATTTGCAAGGAATTGCAGACGCAAAATCAGAAATATTTGAATGTAGCGAAGGCAATAATCACAGCAATAATCACAGCAACAAAGCGGCGATAATAAATGCTGATAATGTTTTTTGTGATTATCTTGCCGCAAAAGCCGGCGCTTGCGGCATTTCCAAAATTATAACTTTTGGCGAAAAAGAAACAGCCAATGCGCGGCTTTTATCATATTCGCCAACTGTAAGCGGCGCGGAAATTATTGCTGCTTTCTCTGAGCAAAATATAGCTTTTGCCATTGGCGCAACCGGAAAACATTTCGCAAAACTTGCCGTTGCCGCTCTTGCCATTGCTGATTATCTTAAACTGCCATTGCCAAAAACCGCCGCTTCTTTTGTTGATTTCACTGAAAGCAAAGGACGCGGCAATATTATTTCCGTTCCTGTTTCCGGCGGCAATTTCCTGCTGATTGATGATAGCTACAACGCCTCGCCTGTTGCCATGGTTGCGGCAATTGCCAGAGCAAATGAAATATGGAAAATGCGCGGCAGTAAAGGCCGCAAAATTGCAGCACTAGGCGATATGCTGGAATTAGGATCACAAGCCTCCTCTCTTCACGCGGAACTGGCAGATTCACTGCTTGGCAATGGCTTTAATTTAATATTCACTGCCGGCGCGCTGATGCAGCATTTATTTTCCGCTCTTCCTGCTGAAATTCGTGGTCAGCATATGCCGCAGGCGCAGCAATTAGCCCTGCCGCTTAGAAAAATTTTGCAGCCGGATGATATTTTGCTTGTAAAAGGCTCGCATGGCAGCAAGATGTATGAGCTTAGTACTATGTTGGCAGTTAGCAGTTAGCAGTTAGCAGTTAGCAGTTGGCAGTTGGCAGTTGGCAGTTAGCAGTTAGCAGTTAGCAGTTGGCAGTTGGTTTTTTCTGATTAATTTTTCCACTTTGCGAGTTTTATGCTTTATAATTTCCTTGCTCCTTATGCAGCTGATTTTCAGCTTTTCAATCTATTCAAATATATCACCTTCCGCAGCGGCGGCGCGGTTTTTACTGCCTTGATAATTTCTCTGGCAATAGGACCTCGTGTCATACGCTGGCTTAAAGCCAAACAGGGCGAGGGGCAGCCTATAAGAGATGACGGTCCACAATCGCATCTCATCACTAAAAAAGGCACGCCAACAATGGGCGGAATAATGATCCTGCTTTCCTGGATAATTGCAACACTACTCTGGGCGGATTTATCTAATAAATATGTCTGGATTGTGTTATTATCTACCATATTCTTTGGCGCAATCGGCGCTGTTGATGATTTCCTGAAACTCACCAAGCGCAACAGCAAAGGCCTCTCCAGCCGCCGTAAAATCCTCGCGCAATTATCAATTTCTCTGGCTGCTTCAATCATGATTCAACAATATGCTCCGCCTTCTTTATCTCAGCATATCGCCATTCCTTTTCTAAAAGACGTTCTGCTTGATGCCGGAAAATTTTATATATTCTTTGCGGTTTTTGTCATGATCGGCGCAAGCAATGCTGTAAATCTTACAGACGGTCTTGATGGTCTGGTAAGCGTTCCAGTAGTAATCGCCGCCGGTTGCTTCGCGCTGATTTCTTATCTGGTCGGCAATGCTATTTTCGCTGGTTATCTGCAATTGCATTTTGTTCCCGGCTCAGGAGAAATAGCAGTTTTATGCAGCGCCCTTATTGGCTCTACTCTTGGATTTTTATGGTATAATGCTCCTCCTGCCAAAGTCTTTATGGGCGATACGGGAAGCCTTGCTATCGGCGGAATGCTAGGCGCAGTAGCAGTAATAACCAAGCATGAATTCGTATTGGCAATTATTGGCGGCTTGTTTGTTATTGAAGCCTTGTCAGTTATGATTCAAGTAGCGTCTTTTAAAATGCGCGGCAAACGTGTGTTCCGCATGGCGCCTATTCATCATCATTTCGAAAAACTTGGCTGGCAGGAAGCAACCATCGTGATTCGTTTCTGGATAGTTGCGGTTATTTTTGCGTTGCTTGGCCTTGCAACTTTAAAACTAAGATAATCAATAAGAATGACAATTAATAAAAATGATAACAGTCAACATATTCAAAGATAAAAAAGTTGCCGTTTTTGGCCTTGGCAAAGCCGGAGAAGCTTCTGTCGTTTCATTGCTGGCCGGAGGAGCAGAAGTTTTTTGCTGGGATGATAAATTTTTGTCCAAAGCGCCGTATGAAGGTGACTTTGCCGCAAAATTTCCTGCAAATGATAAATTAAAACTATCAAACTATAATAGCTGGCCGTTTGCTTCAATTTCCGCGCTTATCCTTGCGCCTGGAATTGCAAAAACACATAATTGCGCCAGGCTCGCAGCAGCCAATAATGTTCCAATTATCGGCGATATTGAGCTGCTTTATCAAGCGCAGCCAGAAGCGCATTACATTGCCATTACCGGAACGAACGGAAAATCAACAACAACAACTCTCATCGGACATATTCTGAAAACAACCGGCGCGTTATGCGAAGTAGGCGGAAATCTCGGAAATGCCGCGCTTACTCTGAATATGCTTGGAAAAAGCGGCGCTTATGTTCTGGAACTTTCCAGCTATCAGCTTGATCTGGTTCGCACAACTCGCTTTAATACAGCGGTTTTGCTGAATATAACTCCTGATCATCTGGAACGTCATGGCGACATGGCCGGATATATCGCCGCCAAGAAACATATTTTTGACCGCCAGCAACACGGCGATGTTGCGATTATTGCCGTTGATGACGAATATACAAGAGAAATCGCCAAAGAAATCGCCAGAAAAATTGCCTCCGGAGAAAATAAAATCAGGCTGATAAAAGTCTCCGCGCAGAGCCAGCTTGCTGATGGAATTTATGTTGAAGACGGCATATTGCATGATCGCTACAGCTCCTCAGCTGGTGATTTACTATCATACGATATATCAGGAATTTCCTCGCTTACCGGACGTCATAACTGGCAGAATGCCGCAGTTGCATACGCCGTTGCCAGAGCGCAGGGAATTCCTGCCGCCGCCATAATCGAAGCAATGCGCTCCTTTCCAGGCTTAAGACATCGCCTGCAACTGGTTGCGACAATAAAAGGCGTGCGCTTTATCAATGACAGCAAAGCCACTAACGCAGACGCAACACAACATGCCCTTGCTCCTTACCGCAATATTTACTGGATCGCTGGCGGCAAGCCAAAATCCGGCGGCATTGAAAGCCTCGCGCCGTTCTTTCCTCATATAGCACACGCTTATCTTATCGGCGAGGCAGAGGAATCATTCGCGGCAACTCTTGCCAGCAAAGTTGCTTATTCACGCTGCAAAACACTGGAAAATGCCGTGCGTCAAGCCGCCGTCGCCGCCTTCTCGGAAGGAAAACAAGATGCGGTAGTTCTTCTTTCTCCGGCTTGCGCTTCTTTTGATCAGTTTACAAGCTTCGAACATCGCGGTGATGTTTTTTGCCAGCTGGTGGAGGATTTATGGCGCTAGATCGTACTAATAATTCTCTGCTTGGCCGCTGGTGGTGGACGCTTGACCGCGTTAATTTCTTTGCAATTTTCCTGCTGATGGTTATCGGCTCGATTCTGGTAGCAGCAGGCAGCCCGCCAGTTGCTAAAAGGCTTGATCTGCCGGGATTTTATTTTGTGCATCGTCATCAGATTTTTCTTCTGCTTGGCCTGATAGTTATGCTCATTACTTCAATGTTTTCTTCAACAATTATCCGCCGTCTGGCCGTTGCCGGTTTTGCCGCCAGCATTGCCCTGATGTTGCTGGTTCCTTTTGTCGGCGAACAAACAAAAGGCGCACATCGCTGGATAAGCCTGTTTGGCATGTCAATTCAGCCTTCTGAATTCATGAAACCATGTTTTGCGGTAGTCATTGCCTGGATCTGTTCTGAAAGCCATAAACGAGTTGATTTTCCGGCATATCGTCTGGCAATTGGCCTTTATCTGCTGGTTGCTCTGCTGCTGGTCGCTCAACCTGATTTTGGCATGACCATGACAGTGACCGCCATGTGGGGAATACAGCTGTTCCTTGGCGGATTGCCGATGTTGTGGGTTGTTATTTTAGGCATTCTGGCCATTGCTGGAATCTTCGGCGCTTACCATTTCCTGCCGCATGTTGCCAAGCGCATTAACAGCTTCCTTGATCCGGCGGAAGGCGATAATTATCAGATAAATCATTCACTCGAAGCCTTTCGCGGCGGCGGAATTTTTGGCCGTGGACCAGGCGAGGGCGAAGTAAAACAAACTCTGCCTGATTCGCATACTGATTTTATATTCGCCGTCGCCGGAGAAGAATTCGGCGCGCTGTTCTGCCTGCTGATTTTAGCTATCTTCGCTTTTATAGTTTTGCGCGGCATTTACCGCGTCTGGCATGATGATGATTTATTCAGCGTTCTCGCCGTTTCCGGAATATTAGCGCAGTTCGGAATTCAGGCTATCGTCAATATGGGCGTTGCGGTTAACCTGCTTCCGGCCAAAGGAATGACCTTGCCTTTTCTAAGCTATGGCGGTTCTTCAGTAGTGGCAATCGCACTCGGCATGGGAATAATGCTGGCGCTGACAAGAAGGCGTTATGGTAGAAAATAATTTGCTCAACAATTCTGCTGATATTATTTTCTGGGCAAATACTCTGGCCGGAGCAGCTGTTGCCTTATACGGTTATCTGATGTTGTTGCAGGCCAGAGGAATCATCAACCCTTCACCGCGATTTATTTATGGATTAAGGCTAAGCATGGTCTGTATTTTATCCGCGCCTTTTGCCGCTCGTTATCAATATTCTGAGTCGGTAATTTTATATCTAAGCGTTCTGATGATTACCGTCGGAATTCTGATAAAAATAAGAAGAAAAACCTAGAAATAAAAATAAAAAGAAAAACCTAAAAAGAAAGATTCATAACTTGTCCATTGAAACATTCGGAAATATCCTCGGAATAAGCGGCATGTGCTGCTTTCTTCTCGCTTATTTTATGCTGCAAAGAAACAAATGGCCGGCGCAGTCTTACCGCTATTACGGTTCTAATCTGGCCGGATCATTATTGCTGGTCGCTTCTTTATGTATAGACTGGAATCTGTCGGCATTCCTTCTTGAAGTTGCCTGGGGAATCATTAGTATATGCGGAATTAGCAGCCTTGCCGTAACTAAAGCTGAAAATAGCAGAAATTTAAAATGAACGCTCAATCTGTTATCCTTGCCGCCGGAGGAACCGGAGGCCATATTTTTCCCGCCGAAGCCTTAGCCGAGGAATTGCTGGCGCGCGGCTGCACGGTAACTCTGATCACCGACAAACGCTCCAACCAGTTTAACAGCGGCTTATTCAAACAATTGCCACGCCGCACCATCCGCGCCGGCGGCTCCGGCGGCGGCATAATCCATAAAATAACCAGCGCCACTAATATCGTAATCGGCACTGCCCGCGCCTTGCGTATATTAAAACAGCTAAAACCAGACAAGCTGGTCGGATTTGGCGGCTATCCATCTTTTCCAACTGTTTACGCCGCTACCATGCTTGGCATTCCAACCATCATTCATGAGCAGAATTCAGTCCTCGGACGCGCCAACCGTATGCTGGCCGGACGTGCATCATTGATCGCCACCAGCTTTCCTGATACTAAAATGATCACCGAGGAAAATAGCGGCAAAGTCGTTGTTACTGGCAATCCGGTTCGCGCCGGAATCCGCGGCCTGCGCGATGTTCCATATCCGCAATTGCAACAGGACGGCAAGCTGCATGTGTTGATAACTGGCGGTAGTCAGGGCGCTTCGGTTTTTTCAGAAATTATTCCCGCCGCGCTTGCTTTGCTGCCTCAGCATCTGCGCGCCCGCCTTAGAATTGATCAGCAATGCCGGGAAGTGGAAATAGCAGCAACCCGCGCTGCTTATGATAATCTCGCCGTTAATGCCGATCTGGCCAGCTTTTTTGTCGATATTCCGGCTCGCCTTGCCGCCAGCCATCTGGTGATAGCCAGAGCCGGCGCTTCAACCATCGCTGAGCTTACCGTTTCTGGCCGTCCGGCGATATTAATTCCATTGCCTAATTCCATGGATAATCATCAATATCACAATGCCAATGCCCTTGAAGAAGCCGGAGGAGGGTGGTTAATGGCGCAGGAAGGCTTCACGCCACAAGCCGTAGCCGCGCGTCTGGAAGCATTCCTGACCGCGCCGGAAGCCTTAACCAGAGCCGCCGAAAAAGCCAGAAAACTAGGCAATTTCGATGCCGAAAAAAAACTCGCCAACCTGATAACCGAGAAAAAATAAAGTGGAAATGAAGTAAAAAATTAAAAAAATAAAATAAAAATAGAAAATATTGTTGAATAACCAACCACGCTGTGAGAAAAAGCAAGCGGATGAAATAGCAATATGCTAAAGCCCGACCGTCGCTCCAAAAGGAGCTAAGGCGAGGCGTAAGGTTTTCTAATCGCGCCGTAGTGTAACGAAGGCGGAAAGAAAACCTAACGGAAGAGTGGCCGAGTGGTTTAAGGCAGCAGTCTTGAAAACTGCCGAGGGTGCAAGCCCTCCGTGAGTTCGAATCTCACCTCTTCCGCCATTTTCAGTTGGGTTTTGCAAAACCCTTTAGGTTCGAATCTCAGTCTCGGCTCACGCAGGTTCGCAAATAGTATTTCCCGTTTTTTAGTTGCTGAGATATAAGGGAAAAATAAATTCGAAATGTGACGGAAAGAAAAACATGAACTGGCTAGCATCAATACCTGAAATTGGTCAAAAAATTTTCAATACCGCCAAATCTTTGGGGCCGCTGATAATTTCTCAGTCTGACAAAGCTTCGGAAGCTTACCAAAGGCATCTGGGAAGAATTGCTCAGGTTGATTTCCTAAAAGAATTATTGAGTAATGAAATCGAAACTCGTGGTGCCGTCAGAAAAATTCTACTTGAGCGTTATGTAGATGCGCCTCCAGAGGAAAGAGTACGCATCGAGGGAGATCTTGAGTTTGTAGATGGCATTACTCGGCAAGTTCATATTGCTATGAAGTCACTTTCTTATGATAGTGAGAATTCAATCCCTCCAAATACAGAACCACAAAAACCAATCGAGGATCATTGGATTGATAAATTTAATGAACTAGCTCGCAAACGCAACGAAGAGTGGCGCAGTGATTTGCTTGCTCGAGCATTAGCCTGTGAAGCCGCAACGCCAGGATCGGTAAGTCCGCGCGCACTATGGTTGATTGGAAACATGGAAGAAAGCCTCTTTAAAGCATTGTCAGACCTATTAAATCTATGTGTTTGGATGCTGCCACATAATTCACCAGTCTTACCGCATTCAAAAATTCAAGCATTCGAGCGCATTGTAGCCAATTCCAATCGGACTGTAGGTAATTTAATTTTTCAACTTGGAGATCTTGGAGTTATTGCAGATCACCTTACCAGTAGGAGGCAATATAGTGAAGGTAATGCCTTTATCGCCAAGTACAATCAAGAAAGTTACCTCATCAATCCAAAACAAAGAATGGAAATTATGGGTATTTTGTTTACGCCCTTAGGTGAGTCTATTGCTAAATTCTTTAATCCAACTTGGAATTCTAACGGCTATTCTGTTTTCAAAGACTGGATAGAGTCCATTTCACCTGAAATTGCTGAAGTAAAGCCCCTATTATCACCTCAACCCGCCTAATATCTTTTTCAAAAAATCTAACCCCAGCCTCTCCAAAAACCCCGCCCGTCGCAGCCGATAAACATACGCCATATTCAACTTTACAATCGCCTGTCTTGTCTGCTCGCAGGTTCGCATAGCGTCTACAATGTCCCGCCATTTTACAGCCAGTGAATTGCAAACTGGCGCAGTTCCTCACATTTTAGAAGTTCGTAAACACGCTTTATTTGCACCGCAATTTGGTATGATATTGATATCTAACGTATTTGCAGGTTCGAATCTCGAATGCGTTTTATATCAACACCAAATGCGAGGATGTATGGAATCAGCACAGAAACAAGAGCCAACGGCTTATGAAACGCTCTGCGATAAATTGCGGACACTGGCAAAATCAGAAGGTCGTATCATGTCCGATGCCGAAATACACAAGAGCGCACGGAATTTGATGGGGTATGTGGAATTGATTATGAGGATTGATCAGAAGATTTCTTAAAAACCATCTATGAATATGGTCTTCATCCGATTAGTGGTATTTGGTATAGGTTTTTCTCCTTTACTTAGAGGTGGATGCTGATTGTCATAAAACTTTAACTTTTATTTAACGGGGGGGGGTGATATACTCGCTAAAATCGCTGGCAGTGTAAGCTGTCGGTAAAATTCAATTTTCAATAGGGAGAGTGACATGAGCGAGCAACAATTAAAATCAGGATATTCAGGTTTCGCGTATGGCGAAGTAACCTCAGACTCAAAAAAAAATGAGGGCCAGCACATTGGTGGATTAGCAAGTAAACGTTCCTCCGGGCTGGTATTTGACCAAGCTGTTCGCTCCGGCACAACTGAGCTTGGGTTTACGCCCCTTTTCCATAAAGAAACCCCATTTGAACAAGCCCAAATAGACGCATTGACAACGGATCTTCAAGCAAGGTTTGCACAAGAAGGATTGGCGCCACAAATGGTTGCGAAACAACATAAACAACATGAAGACCATCTTCTTGGCATCACTTTTTATGTTCCTGTTGCTGACAAAGAAAAACTCGAAAGAGTGATAAATGATATTGATAGTAATGCAAAAGAAATAAACATTCCTGCTGCTGACGCCACCAAAGAGGTACAACGTGCCAATGGCAATAATTGGTCGGATTCGCTAGGCGATAGAACTGGTCGTCGAAAAGGTTAAATCGTAGCCAGCCCCACGTATCCACGCCCGACGGCGGCGGAAAAACGTTAAGCTGCCAGTCGCTTGATGAAACTACTGGCCGTGTAGTTGATATTATGCTGAACTATCAATAGGCACTCAGTCGGGCAAGTTCGAAAACCATTCGCCACGCGCCGCCACCACCCAGTTCGAATGCCAAAAACGCCCATGGGACAATTCTGGGACAGTTGGGGAAAAAACATAGCGAATAGCCACAACAACGGAAAGGGAGTAACAACATTCTATGTTTGATCTGTTTTCTCTTTCCTCCGAAGTTGCTTGGCCGCTGGCGATTGTACTAGCATGGATCGTAGGTGAGTTCAGCGCACGACTTTCGAGATTGCCGCGTATTAGCATTTACGGTTTGGTTGGGTTCGCGCTGGCGCAATCGCAGCTAGGTTTTCTGCCGCCGATGGAAAATACCGCCATGCTGCTGCTTGCCAATATCGCCTTTGGTTTAATCCTTTTTGAGTGTGGCTACCGCGTACATCTACGCTGGCTGCGCGCTAACCCATGGATCGGTGTGACGGGGCTGGTGGAGGCTATCGCCACATTCGTCGCCGTTTACGCAGTCGCGCGCGGGTTCAATACGTCATCTATTAATGCGTTGCTTCTGGCTTCATTGGCTATGTCAACGTCTCCAGCGGGTATTTTGCGCGTGATTAATGAGCAGCGCAGCTCCGGCCAGGTAACAGAGCGGTTAATTCATTTGACGGCAATCAATTGCGTGCTGGCGGTATTCACCTTCAAGGTGATTGTCGGTTTCATGGTGTTTCGCAGTTCTGGCAATTTGTGGGATGCGATGTCGAGCGGCTTGATGGTGCTTTGCATTTCCGCTGTGCTTGGCGGCACATTTGGCATGATAATTCCCAATATCATGCGTAAGCTTGGAAATCTCTCGCAGGATGGCACGATTGCGTTCGCGCTCGCCGTTATCCTGCTGGTGGCAATTACCCATGCCGCTAAACTTTCGCCGGTATTGGCAACTCTTACCTTTGGCATCGTTGCGCGTAACCGCCGCGTAGTTTTAAGCCAGACACAGCGAAATTTCGGCGCGCTTGGTGAGTTGCTTACCGTGCTGTTATTTGTTTTCGTTGTTTCAACATTGGCATGGCAAAAAGTATGGGCTGGCGCGGTGCTTGGACTAGTACTGATCGGTGTACGCTTATTCGTAAAAACATTCAGCGTCGCTGCATTTGCGCATTTAAGCGGTATCTCCTGGCATAAAGGTGTATTGACCGGCGTCGCGCTTGCGCCGATTTCGGTATTTGTGATTCTCGTGCTGGAGCAGGCGCGTTATCTTGGGATTGAATTTGTTGATGAACTGGCAGCGCTCGCAGCCATGACATTATTCATGGAAATTGTCGGACCAATCATCACTCAGCGCGCGCTGGCGCTTGCAAAGGAAACGCCGCATGCCGATTGAGCCATTCAAAACATCCGAATCTCTGACGCTGGGCGTGGAGCTGGAATTACAGCTGGTGAGCCTGTCTAATTTTGACCTTACCGCCTCTAGTCCAGATTTATTGCATTTGCTGGAGCGCAAAACATTCCCTGGCAATGTCGTGCCTGAAATCATGGAAAGCATGATTGAGATTTCAACCGGTATCCATACCGGACATGCCGGTTTATTGGATCAGTTGCTGCAAATGCGGGGGACACTTATACGCGCTGCCGATACGTTGAACATCGGTATCTGCGGCGGAGGTACGCATCCGTTTCAGAACTGGTCGGAACAAAAAGTGTTCTCCAAGCCCCGCTTTCGCGAAGTATCGGCACTTTATGGCTACCTGGCTAAGCAATTTACTATCTTTGGCCAGCATGTACATATCGGCTGCGCTTCTGGCGATGATGCCATGTTCCTTCTGCATTCACTCAATCGCTATATTCCGCACTTCATCGCTTTGTCGGCATCTTCGCCTTTTGTGCAGGGGCGTGATACGCTGTTTAATTCGGCGCGACTTAATTCGGTGTTTGCTTTCCCGCTATCAGGCCGTGCGCCGTTCATGCTGCGATGGGACGAATTCGTTGATGGCTATTTTGCCAAGATGGAACATACCGGCATCGTGAAAAGCATGAAGGATTTTTATTGGGATATCCGCCCCAAGCCCGAATACGGCACCATTGAGCTTCGCGTCTGCGATACTCCTTTAAGCGTCGAGCGCGCCGCAGCACTTGCTTGCTACCTGCAGGCACTGTGTAAATATTTGCTGGAACGAAACGAACCCGCGCCCGTCGAGGATGACTACCTCGTCTATAATTATAACCGTTTCCAGGCCTGCCGCTTCGGGCTGGAAGGCTCCATCGTGCATCCGAAAACCTATGAGACGCTATCGCTGCGCGAAGACATTCTTGCCACTTTGCGCAAAATGGAACCTTACGCCGAAACGCTGGAAGCTATACCAGCGATGGAGCATCTCACGCGCGCAGCTCATGAAGGCAGCGATGCACACTACCTGCGCAAACAATATGCCGAACGTGGCAGTGCCGAAGGCATGGTGGATGCCGCACTTCGTCGTTTTCGTGAAAACTGATAAGGATTTGACGTATGCAGCACTCCTCTGAAATAGAAGCTATTCGCAAAGGCATATTACCGCGTCGTATCCGCGAATTCATGGAAACCGAATCCGCTAGCGGCGTGGTGATGATTGTGTTCGCCGTTCTCGCGGTGCTGGCCGCCAATTCGCCATTTTCCGCCTTATATAAAGAGTTTGTTAGTGCTCCCATCACCTTCGGATTTCAGGACAACATGGCGACTCATCCGCTGAAGGACTGGGTGAAGGACATACTCATGGTGTTCTTTTTCCTGATTATTGGATTGGAACTCAAACGTGAAATGTGCGAAGGCTTCCTTTCCAAGCGCGACCAGATTTTATTGCCGTTATTTGCCGCTGCCGGTGGTATGGCAGCACCTGCTTTGATATTCTTTTGCCTCAATCATGGCAATCCTGATACTATACACGGGTGGGCGATTCCATCGGCGACGGATATTGCCTTCGCGCTGGCGATTTTAACCCTGCTTGGCAAAGGTATCCCACCCGCCATCAAGATATTCTTGCTAGCGGTTGCCATATTCGACGACTTAGGAGCAATCCTGGTTATCGCCGCATTTTATAATACTGGTCTTGCCATCATGCCGTTGCTGCTGGCCGCTGCAGGCATCGCTGTACTTGCATTACTCAATCGTGCCCATGTCGTCGTAATTACGCCCTATATACTGGTCGGAATATTCCTGTGGTTCTGCTTCTACTATTCCGGCATCCATACCACGCTGGCAGGCGTTATCGTCGGACTGATGGTTCCCATGCGTGATCCGGCTGATCCGAAGGATTCACCGCTTAACCGTTGCATGCATTTCCTGCATCCGTGGGTGAGTTTTCTGGTGCTGCCGATTTTTGCTTTTACCAGCGCGGGGGTTGATCTGAAAGGACTGAGCCTATCCAGCTTCCTTGAGCCGCTACCACTTGGCATTGCGCTGGGTTTATTTGTCGGCAAGCAAATCGGTATCTTCGGCACATCATGGCTGCTTATTAAAACTAAGTTGGTCGGCATGCCCGATGCAACCAAGTGGAGGCACCTTTATGCCGTATCCGTCATTGCCGGTATCGGTTTTACCATGAGCTTGTTCATCGGCATGCTGGCATTTGATAATGCACATTTACAAGAAATGGTTAAAGTCGGGGTTATCGGTGGTTCACTAATGTGCATCCTATGGGGTGGCATTGTGCTGAAAATAGTAACTGCGAGAAAATCAGCCGCTTAGCGAACATAAGTGTCCCACTAGAAACGCCTCGCATTATCCCTCTGATTTACTTGTACCTATTCTGAGATTCATCCGTGTTCGAACAATTAGAGCGTTGCACAATACCGCCATGTTTTGTAGTCTTTCGGAATGAGAGGCGCACCACATGGCAACCATCGAGACGAGGCAAACGCCTGACGGCAAAACCAGCTACCGCGTGAAAATTCGCATTCGCGGTTTTCCCTCTCAGTCGGCCACGTTCGAGCGCAAAACCGATGCCCGCCAATGGGCACAACAAACCGAAACGACGATGCGCGAAGGCCGCTATTTCAAAACCACTCAGGCGAAAAAATACACCGTCGCCGACCTCATAAAGCGTTATCTCGATTACCAGAAAACCCGCAACCCCAAGCGTGCCGCAGCCGTGGAAATGTATCTCGACTGGTGGAAAAGCGAAATTGGCGCATATGCCCTGGCGGATGTCACCAAAACTCTGATTATCGAAAAGCGCGAGAAGCTGATCGCCACTGGCAAGAACGTCGAGCGCCGCAGCGCTGGCACCGCCAACCGCTACATGGGCGCACTCAGCCATGCGTTCAGCGTCGCCGTTAATTAATGGGAATGGCTGCAAGAACACCCCATGAATAAAATCGCCAAACTACCCGAGCCGCGTGGCCGTGTGCGTTTCCTAAGCGACGACGAACGCACGCGCCTGCTTGCCGCCTGCACCGTGATCAACAGCGAATTCATCTACCCGCTGGTGGTGCTCGCCCTTTCCACCGGCGCACGCCACGGCGAGCTGATCAACCTGCAATGGAAGGATGTCGACTTTAAGCGCAAGGCCATTGTGCTGCAGGACACGAAGAACGGCGAACGCCGCGTGCTGCCACTCGCCCACCACGCGCTAAGGAATTTCAATTCCCATAGGTTAAGCAACATGTTAAGTTAACACCATGGAAAATGCCGCAAAGTTTGAAATACATTATCATTTGCTCAACGAAAGCCATTCAATGGACGCTTTCGTGCGGAATAAGTGCGAAGCGGAGTTTTTAGCAATAGCATATGAGATCATTTCACAGCTTGAACTTGGAATTGTTTTAGAAGCAGAGGCGTGGATCGAAGGAGGGTTAAGGGATAGATGGAAAACGCTTAGCCTTACAGATAAAATGTCCGCTATTACATTATTGGTAACAGTATTAGGTGTTGTATTGTCAAGAGTTCCTCTAAGTGATCCGCTGCAAGATGCACGAAACTGCCTCGAAATTGAAAAATTGCGCCAAGAACTTTCTCAAAATGTCATCAGTCAAACAGTAATTGATTCATGTGCTAATTATATTCAAAAGAGTCCCAAAATTCGTACCCGCCGTTCAAATTTTTATAAACAATTGCATCACAACAAGAAAGTTGAGAAGATTGGCTTCTCTTTTTTGGATAAAGATAACAAGCCAATTGCGGATGAAATCCCCGTACCACGCACTGATTTTCCAAAGTTTATACTCCTGTCAAATAAACTCCCTGTAGAAATTATTGAAGATGCTCAAATTGAAATTGTTGCGCCCGTTTTAAGCGAGGGTAATGCAAAGTGGAAAGGCATATATATTGATCCAACGCCAATTCCCTTTGAAATGAATGACAGGGTATTCAAGGAAGCCGTGCTTGCAAAACAGATCGGTTTCAAAAATGGTGATATTATTCTGTGCGTGTTAGAAATTCACAGAGAATTGAACGAGGTCGGCGAAGTGGTTATTACCAAATATGTTGTCCAAACGGTTCTTGATAAGATTGAAAACGGTGTAAGAAAAGAAACAGCAAGCGGTAAGAGATACCGCCGTGAGCAAGAAGCTAAGAAAGATCAAGGTTCGTTAGATTTTTAAGCGTCACGCGCCGTCACATAGCGTCACGTATTTCGTTTTTGAACTTCTGGGTCCTTCCCCAAACCTTTCTATACGGGGACGCTAGGCGCGCCATTTCGCTAGATTCAGCGTCCAGATATTCATTTCGTTTCGCTATTATTGGGATGGAATGTTGGATTTGCTGGGCTCCCAGCCGATAAACACCCTCGCAGAAAGCGAAATACGGGGTGGTGCAATACGCGCAGCGAAATCAGTATTCGCTGGCGAGCATGATTGTCAGCACTCGTGTAGTGTTGTGGTTGTCGGAGGGGTCTTCAGCGCCGAAGCACAAAGTGTGGTCGTAATAGTCAATTTTCCAGAAAAACGTGCACGATCCGAACACAATCCGACCAAAATCATGTTCACGGTGCGGATCATTGTCGTCGGTGAAGTCATCAAATTCCGAAACGGCGCGGAATAATTTCTCGCGTGTGGCATCGGGCAATTCCTGCACTCCCTGCGTCATCATCACCTTGCCACCCCAGAACGTTTGCCGGAACCGATCATTCAGCGCCGCAATCCGCTCGGCCTTATCCATTACTTGCTGCATCTTTCCTCCATAAAAACAGTTGGTTACTGTCTCTAGGGGATAACAAGCTGGCAGCTGCAATCAATAGTCTTTTTGATGGAAATACAAGTGGTTATCTATGCCGCCTCGGTCATGCGGTGGATGAGGGAGTCCATCAGGTGGGTGTTGAGGGTTCGGGTTTGGGTGATGTGCGCTTCGAGCTGGTCGCAGAGCGTCATCAGTTCATCCACCTTAGCGACGATACGTTTTTGCTCGGCGAGTGGTGGGAGCGGAATGGGGGCAGCCTTCAACTTATCTTGAGATATATTGAGCTGACTATCCGCCATACCCGATTTTGCCAATTCAATGTATCTATTGGTTTCCCCCGCATTGAGGCACAGGCTGATATAACGTTCATAGATAAGATCGCCGACAAGATGGAAGCGGATTATTTTATCCGAAATCATCAGTTTCTCACGGGTTTTCTCGACAAGACATGATATCCCAACCCTGTTCCTCGGTCCCGCGCGTGTGATTAGCAAATCTCCTGCTTTCACTTCAATTTCTGGCCGAGGCTGCAACTTGGCTGGCAATGCCTTATTTTCAAAATCCAAATATCGCATCACCTGAACTGCTGTTGTCTTTAAAACACCCCAAGAGTTTTCATCGGGTGCGGGATGCTGTTCACAAGCAGGACTCCAGCCAGAATCCATCATTGATATGAGCTGCCCCAACGGTTGCCATACCCACGTGGTCGGCAGTGGATGCAGTTCTGATGTTTCTGCAATAGGAAGAGTTTTTATTTTAATTTTGAGTTTTTTCTTCTCTGCCTCGATGCGTTTTAGGAGTTCGCTGGCGGGTTCTTCGGTGGGGTTTTGGGGGACGAGTTTGCCTTGTACGGCCAGTTGCAGGATGGTGGCGCGGAGGTGTTTGACGGTGGCGAGGTCGTCGAACCAGTTATCGAACGTGCGCTCAAGGATATTAAGGCTGGTGCCGAAGCTGGCAGGGCTTTCGGCGCTGGTGAGGTGATGCAGGGTGGATTGCACGGCTTGCGTTTTCAGCGTGCGTTGGGTTTTCTGCTCGGCCTCCAGCTTGTCGCACAGCGCCATCAACTCATCCACCTTCGCCACAATCCGCTTCTGCTCAGTGAGCG
>CAZFJN010000031.1:0-24906 GCA_964519595.1 uncultured Rickettsiales bacterium | reverse complement strand
TGGTTAGGAAAATTTCGGAAAGGGGCTTAACTTGAAAATAATAAAGGACATCATCAGCAAATCTGCTCTTGCCACCAGGTTGGTTCATGGCGGCAGGATGATGAGCGAGTTTGGCGAGACTTCTGAGGCGCTATTTCTTAATTCCAGCTATAGTTATGACTCGGCGGAAATTGGCGAGGCGCGTTTTGACGGCAGTATGGAAGGTTTTAAATATGGTCGTTATTCGCATCCTAATTTGAAGATGCTGGAGGAGCGCCTGGCTTTACTTGAAGGCGCGAAGGGATGTGTGGTTACTTCTTCAGGAATGGCGGCTTTATTTGCGGTTTTAATGGCGCAATTACGCGCTGGCGATCATGTAGTAGCAAACAGCATTCTGTTTTCTTCATGTCATTACATAATTACACAAATTCTGCCGCGTTTTGGCATCAGCTACACTCTGGTCGCCGCTGCTGATGAGGAAGGTTGGCGGAATGCGATCACTGCGAAAACGAAATGTGTATTTCTTGAAACGCCTGCCAATCCGACTCTTGAGCTGGTTGATATAGAATTTGTTGCTGGTATCTGCAAGAAACACGGAGCGAAGCTGATTGTTGATAATGTATTCGCTACGGCGCTGGTGCAGAAACCGCTGGCGCTTGGTGCAGATATAATAATCTATTCAACGACCAAACATCTCGACGGTCAGGGACGTGTTCTTGGCGGTGCTATTTTATCTGATGATGTTAAATGGCTGGAGGATGTTTTAATGCCGTTTTGCCGGCATAGCGGGCCGCATATGAGCCAGTTTAACGCCTGGCTGTTGCTTAAAAGCCTTGAAACATTCAGCCTGAGAATGGAAAAACATTTGGCAAATGCTGAGCAGATCGCTAATTTCCTGAATAGCCGTCAAGAAAGCGGTAGTAAGGAAATAGCGCGGTTGCTTTATCCTGGCCTTAAAAATCATCCGCAATATGCTGTTGCCAGAAAACAGATGAATCATGGCGGTCCGATGATTGCTTTTGAAATGAGTGGTGGCAAGAAGGCGGCTTTTGCATTTTTAAATCGTCTGACGATTTTTGATATTTCCAATAATTTAGGCAATGCCAAATCGCTGGCAACTCATCCTGCTTCCACTACTCACGCCAGTATCGGCGCAGAGGAGCGCGCGCGGCTTGGCATTTCGGATGGTCTGATCAGGCTGTCGCCGGGAATAGAAGATGCTGCTGATTTAATCGCCGATATCAAAAACGCGCTGGAAGGTTAAATAGCTGCTGCAGCGTCCTTCGCGGCGGGCTTTTTTCTCATAGCGAGTAGGAAGCCATTGCGGCCATGGCTGATTCCAGTCTGCTGAGCTTTCCGCCAGCCAGTTAAAATTTCCATCTGCCAGAATGCGCTCTAAAATCCATGTGCAGTAATCATCCCAGTCAGTGGCAATATGAAGTTTTGCGCCCGGTTTCATGGTTCTAGCCAGCGCGGCAAGTAACGGTTTTTGTATCAGGCGGCGCTTATAATGGCGCGCTTTCGGCCACGGATCAGGATAGAGAATATAAGCCTGATCAAGGCAGTTATCCGGCAGCGCGGCGAGAAGATCACGCGCATCCTGATTGTAAATTCTGATATTGCGTAAATTGTTTTTCTCAATTTCCTTAAGTAAACTGCCAACGCCATTTAAATATGGTTCACAGCCTAGCATTAAAATATCCGGATAGATTGCGGCGATATGTGCCAGATGTTCGCCGCCGCCAAAGCCAATTTCCAGATAAAGCTGTTTATAATGCTGATTTTGTTGATAATGCTGAGCTTGCTTATTTTTCTCTTTATCTGCTGTTTTAACCAGCATTGAATTAATATCAATTACACCATCAACAGAAATTTCCGGCAGAAGAATATCAACCAGCTTCTGCACATGAGGACGCAAACGCCGCCCCTTGCGGCGGCCAAATGAACGCAGATTTCCAATATTCTCCTGATTTTTCATCTGACTGTTTACTGACGTTCTTTCCGACATATGTTTTTAGTTGATGTTTTTAGCTGATGTTGTTGCGGTAATATGTTGTTGCGGTAGTATATTATGGAGAAATATTATGCATGTTATAACCGCTACTGAGGCCAGAGCAAATATTTTCCGGCTTATGGATCATATAGCAGAAAGTCATGAGCCGATTATGGTAACCGGAAGGCGCTGCAATTCAGTGATGATTTCCGAGGAAGACTGGCGCGGAATTCAGGAAACAATTTATATCTGCTCAATTCCTGGAATGGCTAAATCATTGATTGCCGCCTCTAATGAGCCAATTGAAAAAGGAAGCGAGAAGTTACCTTGGAAAAGTGGAAATTATACAATTAGTTTTCAAAAAATAATTTTTTGAAAACTAATTGTATCAAAATCGCCTCCGTAAGAGGCGATTTTGCGCCGCGTAGCGAGCGTAAATGTGTTCAATCGATCTTCATCGATTGAACACTGATTAACATTAGTTTACACAAAACAAGCGCAGAAAGATTCTATCAAAGCACAATCTTCCGGTTTAAAATCAAAAATAGAAGAGATTCTGGAAGTTATAGCGGATAATCCTTTTGCTCCATATCCTCCTTATGAAAAGCTTTGCGGCGATCTTTCTGGAATGTATTCACGGCGCATTAACAAACAACACCGCCTGATTTACAAACCATATCAACGCGAGCGCATAGTTCATGTTTTGAGCATGTGGTCGCATTATGAATAGCGCTATTTTCAATAACCGCATGAAAGATCATCATTTAATGATACAAACCGCGCCGCAATATATCATCCTAAGCTGACCTTGTTTTAAGCGGTTCTTGCCATTTTGCCATTTGCGCGGCGATTTGCTTTATATTTACATAACGCTTCTATTACACAACATACTGAAAAATAATGAATTAATAAGTAAATGTGCTAATATTGCTTATAATTTATGGTAGAAATATCAATATTTGACTTTGAGATTTCACCATTAATTTTCCTTCGAGTTGCAAACAATGCACGATCACCGCTCGCATCTGAATTACAGAAACTATTGTGATAAGATCAGAAAATAGCTGGCATTTCTCAATGTGTTCCGTTGGCGCTGCTGGCGGCATTTTTAGCGGCTTTGAATTCCGCTTGCAGCATTTCCAGCAGATCAGTTTTTTCCCAGGTAAAGCCGCCGTTTTTATCTGGCTCACGGCCAAAATGTCCATAAGCGGCAGTTCGCGCATAAATTGGCGCATTAAGCTTAAGGCGCTGGCGAATGGCACGCGGCGTTAAGTCAATGGCATTTTGCAGGAACAGCTCTATTTTTGCTTCATCAACAATGCTTGTTCCGTCTGTATTGACATAAAATGAAATTGGTTTTGAAACGCCGATAGCGTAGGAAATCTGTATTGTGCAGCGTTCAGCCAAACCAGCAGCAACCACATTTTTTGCCAGATAACGCGCCATATAAGCCGCCGAACGATCAACCTTGGTTGGATCTTTGCCTGAGAAAGCTCCGCCGCCATGAGGTGCAGCACCGCCGTAAGTATCAACAATTATTTTCCGTCCGGTAAGTCCACAATCGCCATCCGGACCGCCAATTACAAATTGTCCAGTTGGATTTACGTAAAATTCCGATTCATCACACATCCATTTCTTATCAGGAAGAGCAGAAAGCACATAAGGACGCACCAGCTCGCGAACATCATTCTGCGTCATTCCGGCAATATGCTGCGTTGAAACGACAATGGAAGTAGCGCGAACTGGCTTACCATTATCATAAAGAAGCGACACTTGCGATTTAGCGTCAGGTCCTAGTCCTTTTGCCTCGCCGCTATGTCTGGCGCGTGAAAGATTGAGGAGAATCTTGTGTGATAAATCAATCGGCGCTGGCATTAAAGAAGCCGTTTCTTTACAGGCAAAACCAAACATTATGCCCTGATCGCCTGCCCCTTCATCCTTATCAGCGGCAGAATCAACGCCAACGGCAATATCTGCCGACTGGCTGTGCAGATGCACATAAACATCCAGATTATCAGCATGAAAACCTTCCTGAAGATAGCCTATTTCACGCACTTTGGCACGAGCGATTTCTTCGATTTTTGCCTTGGTAATATCTGCGCCGCGCACTTCGCCGGCAATAACGATTGTATTAGTAGTAGCCAGAGTTTCGCAAGCAACGCGAGCTTCCGGATTAGCGGCAAGATAAGCGTCAAGAACCGCGTCAGAAATCTGATCACAAACCTTGTCCGGATGACCTTCAGCAACAGATTCGCTGGTAAAAATATAATTAGCGCGCTTGGAAAAAGACATATAAATTCCTCTACAAAATTCAGATAAAAATCAGATAAATGAGGAATTTGAATCTATGCCAATTTCAAAACAAAATAGTTTCAACGCAAAGCTTATACGCTTAAAACACTTAGACCATTAGACCTCTTCGTTAACTCGCTTTTGCAATAAAGCGCGAAGGAACTAAGCCTCCTCAGAAAAGAAAGTGTACACTTAAGTACACGCTTTTACGAGGAGGCTTAGTTTCAAGCAGATTTGAAGCAAAAGTAGAGTTAGCGAAGAGGTCTTTTTAACGTGGTGGCAAGCAGATCAAATCTCCACTTAATCAGTAGCAGCGCTTACTGTTAAAACAGACTTATTATTCAGTCAAGCGTCAAGAAGTGTTTTATTGTCAGCAATCGCACGGACGAGATCAGAGAGACGTTTGCGGACGCTTTGCTCACCAATGCGTTTGAAGGCTTTCATCATTTCCAGCGATTCTCTATCTGAGACGGTTGAACCATGATCAAACGCTTCGACATTTTCGGAAACTCCGCCAGAAGAAGTATCGTTTCCTACTATATCAAGCCCTTCAAAAAAATAGGCAACAGGAACATTCATAAAACGCGCAAAATCCACCAGCCGCCGCGCATTCATCGCATTGACGCCTTTTTCATATTTCTGAACCTGCTGAAATGTAATTCCGACAGCCTTTGCTACCGCTTCCTGACTTAATCCCATCATGGTACGGCGCAACCTTAATCTTTTTCCAACGTGAGCATCAACATCATACTGAGTCATAATATAAAATCTCTCTCCACTAACTTGAACAACCGCGCTCTAGTCTTTGCTATCAGGCTGATCCGCAGATGATTTAAATATAATTTGAACTTTATTCACGCCAAGCAATGTACCAAAATGATGCAACTTGCAAGAGAAAAGTTAAGCGAAAGGTTAAGAGGTTAATATCTTGATTAAATAGCAATATATTTTCAAAATAGCTAGCTGCGGCGCTGACTGCATTGGAAAAATGAGCAATAAAAACCAGCAAATAAATCAAATTAAACAGTTAAATTAAGCTGTTATAAAGATGAGAAAAATGTCCTATTTCGGGATGGCAAGGGGAGAAAAACATCGACAAATCCTTCGCTGTTTAAGCCAATTACTGCGACCTCGCGACCATAAGCATCAAAAACAGCGCTTATTCCGCTATTGGCAACGCGCACAAGCGGCAATCCTTGTTCAACGGCGCGCATTCTGGCCATTGCCAGATGCTGATAAGGTGCGCTGCTTGTTCCAAACCACGCGTCATTGGTCAGTGAAAGCAGCCAGGAAGCGCGTGATTTTACTGTTGTTCCTGATTTTTCGTCATCATATTCGCTTTCCATCTGCGAAAAAGCCAGCTGTGGAAAAATTACTTCATAACAGATAAGCGGCAACAGATCAGGAAGCCCTGGCCAGGAAGAAATTCTCTGTCCTGATCCAGAAGCAAGGTCGGAAATGCCAACCGGCGTCTCAAGCCACGCCGGAATTATAAAACGCAGCGGCAGAAATTCGCCAAACGGCACAAGTTTACGCTTGTCATATTGTCCTTTTATCTCGCCTTTATTATCTATCGCCACAATACTGTTAGTTACTCCTTCAGCATTTGCACGCAACGCGCCGCTGATTAAATATTGTCCGGGCAACAGCTCAGCGCCTAATCTTCTGGCGAGAATGCTGTTATCATGCACAATATAAGGAATAGCTGTTTCCGGCCAGATTATGTGTGTGACAGTTTCATATCCTGCAGAATGACTAAGCGCGATATGTTTACGCAATCCTTGCATTTGCAACGCGCCATTCCATTTGTGATGTTGCTGTATATTCGCCTGAACCAGACGTAATTTGACATCAGGAACAAAATCACGCGGCGCAGTTTCCGCCCGCCAAGCGCCCCAGCTAATGCCGCAAGCAAGGAGAAGCCAGCAACCAAACGCCGCCTTTTTACTCACAAAACATACCGCGCCGAGAAAAACTGCAATAAAAGTAAGGCCGTAAATTCCAAATATAGAAGCAAGCTGAATTGAAGCATCAGAAACAGCAAATACATAACCGCCAAGATTCCATGGAAACCCGCTAAGCAGATTGCCGCGCGCATATTCGCTGGCTGTAAATAACAGCGCAAATAACAAGGCGCTGAATAAATTGAATGAATGGTTTTGAATTAATGCTGATTTTTGAATTAATGCTGATTGTGGAAATATCTGCCGTGCGTAAGATCGCGCATAAGATAAGATGTAATGAAAAACTATCGCAAAAACCATGGTATAAAGCGCAATTACTGCGGTAAGTCCGAATAAGGCGAAGGGAATAAGCCAGGCGAATTTTTCCGGCTCAGTAAGCAGCGCTATGGTAAACCAGTAAAGGCCAAATATGTGAAAACCCCAGCTCCAGAAAAATCCTATATTGGCAGCTTTTTTTACAGAAGCTCCTTTTACAGAATCTTCTTGTACAGAATCTTCTTGTACGGTTGTTACGCGCATAAGAGCATAAAAAAGTCCGCCATAAGCAATAATAAGCAGAGGAAATAAATAAAAAGGCGGCAGAGTAAATGCCGCGCAAGCGCCGCATAAAAACATCAGCAAGCGTTCATCACGCAGATATTTAGAAAATCTATGGTTAGAACTCATTATTTGTGCATTATTTATGAATTTTGTATTTAATGAATTTTGTGTTGAACAAGCTGCAATGTACATTTGTACAAATGTACATTTGTTTTATTTCAGCATGTTAACGCTATTACAACGAAATTATCAAAACAAAATTATCAAGTAGAGTCTTCTAGGCAAGATGAATGCGTACACGGCGAATTCGCCTTGGATCAGCTTCAATAATCTCAAATTTAATGCCGCCGGAATGTTCAATAATTTCGCCTTTTACAGGAACGCGTCCGGCTTTAGCGGAGATTAATCCGGCTAAAGTCTCAAATTCATCAACATTTTCTTCGATGATCAGCGGAACTTTAAGCTGCCGTTCCAACTGATCTATATGAATACGCGCATTTACTTCCAGCAATTTATCATTAATGCGCGTGATGTTGCTTACGCTTATTTCATCTTCATCATGTTCATCCTGAATTTCTCCGACGATTTCTTCAACAACATCTTCCATGGTGACTAAGCCGTCTGTGCCGCCATGTTCATCAACCACAATCGCCATATGACTTCCGGCTGCGCGCATTTTTGCCAGCAGATCAAGAACTTTCATTGCCGGAGGCACATAAAGCAAACGGCGCAAAGAAGAACGAAGATTATAAGGACGATCGCCGGCTAACATCGTCAAAAGATCTTTGACATGTAAAAAGCCAATTACATGATCAAGATTTTCCTCATAAACCGGCGTGCGCGTATGACGCTGTTCGAGAATATGCGTTTTAAGTTTTTCAAGCTGAATATCATGAGGAATTGCCACAATATCAGGACGCGGAATCATTATATCGCTGACCGTGCGCTCGCCAAAAGCAAGAACATTATGCAGCATGACACGCTCTTGCGGAGCCATTTCGCTCTCGCCTGATTCCTCGTGTTCCTCAATTACCTCTTCGATCACATCTTTGAGCGAAGATTCTTTGCGGTATAAAAATAATTTTCGCACTCGGCTCATAAATGCCGATTGCGGCAGCATAGTTCTGGCTTCTTCCATATAGAAATATTCTATAACAAAAAATTCCTAAGTTTACAAGTATGTATTAGCAGTATGGATTAGCAATTCCGAGCTTCTTTAAGATATTTATCTCTTTTTTCTCCATTTCCGCCGCCTGCTTCTTGGTTTCATGATCATAATTCAGCAGATGTAAAGCGCCGTGGATTATTAAATGCGCGGCATGATGTCTGAAGGTTTTTCCTTGCTCTGCGGCTTCTTCTGCTATTGTTTCGTAAGCGAGTATTATATCGCCCGGCGGCGATTGATCATTTGCAAAAGACAAAACATTTGTTGCTTTGTTTTTGCCACGATATTGCAAATTAAGCTTATGAACAAATTCATCATCAGCAAGCACCACCGCCGGAGGGTAAGATAATTCGGAAATAGCGCCAACTATAGCGCATATCGTTTTTCTATAAGGAAAGAGAGCCTTCTTCCAACGCTGATCGTAAAGATGAATAACAGGAAATCCTGATTTCATAAATATTTTCTTTATGAATTGCTTTTCTTTTTCTTATCCCACTCTTCGTAAGCTTGAACAATCTTTGCCGCTAAATCATGGCGCACAACATCAGCATCGGAAAAGCGTATAAAATCTATGCCCGGAATATTTTCAACTTTGCGAACCGCATCGCTTAATCCGGATTTAACATCTTTCGGAAGATCAACTTGCGACAAATCTCCGGTTACTACCATGCGCGTATTCTGTCCCATTCTGGTTAGGAACATTTTCATTTGAGTTGCAGTTGTGTTCTGCGCTTCATCAAGAATAACAAAGGCATTGGAAAGTGTTCTGCCGCGCATGAAAGCAAGAGGCGCTACTTCTATCTCGCCTACTTCCATATGGCGTTCGAGTTTTTCTGCCGGCATCATGTCAAACAGCGCATCGTAAAGAGGGCGCAGATAAGGATCAATTTTTTCCTTAAGATCACCAGGCAGAAAGCCAAGCTTCTCGCCTGCTTCCACTGCCGGACGCGACAATATTATTTTCTCGACACGTCCGCTGGTAAACATATAAACCGCCATGGCAACGGCTAAATAAGTTTTTCCTGTGCCAGCCGGACCAAGGGCAAAAACCAGATCATGCTTATTGAGCGATTCAATATATTTTGCCTGAACCAGCGAATAAGGCTTCACTTCTTTTTTCATGGTTCTGATAACAATATCCGCATGACCAAAAAGATTGCGTCCTTCCTGATCTGGCTTGGCAGAAGCCATGCGAATCGCCGCATCAACGCGCTGCATTTCTATATCAATGCCTTTTTTCGCATCATTATACAGTGATTCAAGAACGGCGCGACCAGCTTCAGTCGCTTCCTTATCACCGCTAAGCACCACCGTGCTGCCGCGTGAAGAAGCGGAGATATTCAGCTTGCGCTCTATTTTCGCCAGATGAGAATCATTATCGCCATACAGCATCGGCAAAACGCTGTTATCCTGAAATGTAACGCTGATCTGATGTTCTTTGCTCAAAATAAAATCCTTTCAGTTATTCAGTTAGAACCTTAGCTGATATTCTACGAACATACTATAATCAAGAAACAACAACTCCGGCAACGCTGTTTAAATAGGCGGCATTTACCTGAATTGTCGCCAGCATTCCGCGTTTTATTTTATCGTCCTGAATACACACCACTGACTGCATATAAGGAGATTTGCCAAGCAGCTGGCCTTCATATTTTCCTGCGCGGTCAAATAACACCTCAAAACGCTTGCCAATCGAGGCTTCATTAAACTGCGTTTGATGCTCCATTAACAAGGCTTGCAACCGCGACAGACGAATTTTCTTTACTTCCTCAGCAAGCTGATCTTCAGAAACAGCAGCAGGAGTTCCCGGACGTGGTGAATATTTAAAACTATAAGCCTGCGCGTATTTGACAGTATTTACCAGCGCCAGAGTTTCTTCAAATTCCTTATCTGTCTCGCCTGGAAAACCAACAATAAAATCCGATGACAAGGCAATATCCGGACGAATTTTGCGTAGCCGCGTGATTATGTCGAGATAAAATTCCGTATCATGCTTGCGATTCATGCGCTTAAGAACTGTATCCGAACCTGATTGAATTGGCAGATGCAGATAAGGCATCAGCTTACTCTGACTACCATGAACTGCAATCAGATCATCACTCATATCACGCGGATGAGAAGTTGTGTAACGTATCCGCCGCAAACCATCTATTTCAGCGAGTTCGCAGATAAGATCAGCCAGCGAGAAAATACGCCCTCCCCTGCCTTCGCCATGATAAGCGTTCACATTCTGGCCAAGCAGCGTAATCTCGATAGTACCTTGCTCAACAAGCCGCCGCGCCTCTTCGATAATTGCCGCTACCTTGCGCGAATATTCCGCGCCGCGCGTATAAGGCACAACACAGAAGCTGCAAAATTTATCGCAACCTTCCTGAACGGAAAGAAAAGCGCTGACACCTTGCGCGGTTGCTTCCGGCAGATAATCAAATTTAGGCTCAGGCGGAAAATCAAGCTCAACAACTCCGCCTTCGCCGCGAATAGCGCGTGTTACCAGTTCCGGCAGCTGATAATAGCTCTGTGAGCCAATTACCATATCAACATAAGGCGCGCGGCGGATAATTTCCTCGCCCTCCGCCTGCCCTACACAACCGCCAACCGCGATGAGCATTTTCTCGCCACGCGCTTTTTTATTCTGCTTTTCATCACGAATCCGGCCAAGATCGGAATAAACTTTCTCCTCTGCCTTTTCGCGAATATGACAAGTATTGAGAATTACCAGATCAGCATCATCCGGAGTTTCACTGGCTACATAACCAAAAGGACGCATAACATCATGCATACGCACAGTGTCGTAAGCATTCATCTGGCAACCATAAGTTTTTATATAGAGTTTTTTCATGAAGTTGCTACAGTAACATAAGTGATATTATCAGACAATAAGGCTGTTTACATAATTTATGACCACCATTCTTGCCATTGACAGCTCTGTCGGAATCAGCTCCGTTGCCGTCTGGCGCAACCAGAAACTGGCCGTTTTTCTTGAAGATAAAGAGCCGGCAATGCAAGCCGCGCGGCTGGTTAATATGGTTGAAGCGGCGCTTAATCAGGCCGGAATTGATTATAGTGACCTTTCTCATGTCGCCGCCACAACAGGCCCTGGTAGCTTTACCGGAATCAGAATAGGGCTGGCAACTGCGCGGGCAATTGCTTTTGCCGCAGAAATTCCCTGCCTTGGCTTTACCACTCTCGAAGTAATGCACGAAGCTGGCGGCGAATTGTGCATTATCAATGCTGGCAAGGAAGAGGTATATTTTCAATATTTTGGCAAAACGGCAACCGCGCCTTCAATTGGCTTGCTTGCTGATATAATCAAAAAATATCCTGACGCGACAATTGCCAGCTCAGTTAAGTTGCCGCAAGGAAATTCAGCAATTGCCGCGCATTATCCACGCGCCGACGCGCTGGCGAAATTGGCAGCAAAAAATCAAGCACAGAAACAAGCGCAGACAACAGAAAATCCACTGCCTTTTTACATCAGACCGCCTGATGCAAAAATAATGTCGCAAGGAAATGCAAAAGATAAATAAAGCTGTTTGCTGATTGTAAATTACAAATTTAAGTCTATAAATTAGTAAAATATTGCAGGTTTTTATTTGATTTGTTAGCTGATTACTGAGCTGAATTTCTCATCTGATTAATTATATGAAAATATTCTATAAAATAATTCTGCTGCTGACTCTTTCCGCCTGTGTTGACGTAACAAGCGGGAACCTTCAGCCAGCGCCTAATTTCCGCCAGTATCAGCCTATTTATATGCGCGTTTCCGGCATTCAGGTAATTGAGGAATATCAATCATCGCTGCGTTCGCCAAATGCTGAACATCTGATGATCTATTCACCAGCAGATGCAATGCAAATCTGGGTTAAGCAACGTTTGAAAGCTGGCGGCGGTTCTAACACTATGCAAGTTGTGATCAAGGACGCTTCGGTAATTGCTAAACAACTGCCAACAGACTCAGGTTTAATAGGCTTAATTAAATCAGAAGTTGATCGTGAATATAATGCGCGCATGGAAGTTGAAATGAGGATTTACGGCAGCGATTCTGCGCTTTCCAAAGCCAGCATTAATGTAGTGGCAACTCGTAAAGTAACCATGAGCGAAAATGACAGCGTGGTAGAGCGTGACGCTAATTTCCGGGCAATGCTTGATGATATGATGAATTCCCTAAATGCCGAGCTGGAGAAAAATATTTTTCAGCATTTAGGAACATATGTTGACTATTCCAGAAATCCCTAAAAACCGCAAACTGCCAACCGCCAACTGCCAACTGCTAACTGCCAACTGCAAACCGCCAACTAACTCAAATGAACGTATATCTTCCCATAGCAGAAATGTCAGTTAATATTCTGCTGATATTAAGCCTTGGCGGACTGGCAGGAATATTATCCGGAATGTTCGGAATAGGCGGAGGATTTCTGGTTACGCCTTTGCTGATTTTTGTAGGAGTTCCGCCGAGCGTCTCCGTTGCCACAGTTGCCAATCATATTATCGCATCTTCTGTTTCCGGTTTTATTGCTCACTGGCGACGTAATAATGTTGATTTCAAAATGGGCTGGTTTCTTTTCTCCGGCGGCGTTGTTGGTTCATCATTAGGAGTTGCAATTTTCCACTGGCTGCAACGAATCGGGCAAATAGATTTCATTATTTCAATCTGCTATGTGACTTTTTTAGGAATAATCGGCAGCATGATGGCGGCCGACAGTATTCGCGCAATGTTCAAACAAGGTCGCAAACTGGCTGTGATTGAGCAAAAACATTTCCTGACGCGCTTGCCATGGCAGATTAATTTTCCACGTTCCGGCCTTACAATCAGCGGTTATGCGCCGATTGCCATTGGCTTATTTGTCGGCATGATGGTTTCGATAATGGGAATAGGCGGCGGCTTTTTTCTTGTTCCGGCGCTTATTTATATCCTTGGAATGCCAACCGGAATGGTAATTGGAACATCACTTTTTCAGATAATCTTCATAACCGCGAATGTAACATTCCTGCAAGCTGTAACCACACAAACAGTTGATATAATGCTCGCCTTTTTATTATTAGCCGGATCAGTTTTCGGCGCGCAAATAGGCAGCAAGCTGGGCAGTCGACTGCCGTCGGAAAAAACACGCGGAATGCTGGCGGCTTTAATTCTTGGCGTGGCAATAAGGCTGGCATTTGGTTTATTTACTGCGCCTGATAATATTTACAGCGTGAGCATTATCAATGAATAGAATTATCTCACATACGCTGACAAATGCGCTGATTAAAACGCTTGTTACGACGTTTATTACCGCGCTTATTGCTGCGCTGATGATTGTAAAATTTTCTATATCGCCTGCTGCTGCTTCGCCTTTACTGGCAGATCTTTCCAATTATCGCATCACCATTGATTCCAGTTTTAACGGTACGCGCATGTTTATATTTGGAACACGCGGCGATAATGGCGATATTCTGATAGTAGTACGCGGACCTTCTAAAAATTACATGATCCGCAAAAAACAGGAAGTCGCCGGAATGTGGATTAATACTGAGCGCATGAAGCTGTTTAACGTTCCGCAATTTTATACCGCAATCGGCAGCAGACCATTTTCTGAAATAGAATATAATTCGCTGCTGCAACAGCTTGAAATTGGCAGCAAGACGCTTTTTCCGGCAGCAATTGGTAATTTTAATCAGGAAATTCCGCGCAAAGAAAAAGAATTTACCGAGGCTTTTCTTCAATATCAGAAAGAACAGGGACTTTATCGCTACGATACTGCGCCGCTTAGCTTTATGGGCGAGACATTATTTAAAACCGTGGTCACTTTTCCTGATAATATACCGCCTGGAACATATAATGCGGAAATTTATCTACTCAAAAAACACAAGATAGTCGGAGCGCATATTTTGCCGATTGAAATTCGCAAAGTAGGAATTGATGAATTCTTATATAATTACGCGCATAAACAGCCGGTTTTATACGGAATAACCGCGGTCATACTGGCATTATCTGCCGGATGGTGCGCCGGAAGATTATTTGAGAAACTATGATTATTAGTGGTTTAGAAATAGTTGTTTGAAAAAATAATAAGCAGAAAATAAATGCAAAAATAAATGAAAATTATCAGGATTAGTTATGATAAATACTCCGCCTAAATTTCTTGTCTGCGTTGATAAAAATGAAGAATCAATAGCGGCTTTGCGCTTTTCCTGTCTGAAGGCAAAAATGCGCGGCGCTATTATAGATCTTATACATGTATTACCGCCGGATGATTTCCAGACTTTAGGCAGCATCGCCGAGCGAATCAGCGAGGAAAGGCGCTTAGAAGGCCAGAGAATACTTGAAGAGCTTGGCGCGAAGGTTGAGGCAATAAACGGTGTAAAACCAGGCATGATATTGCGCGAAGGTGAAGCCGGCGAGGAAATAATAAAAACCATCAGTGAGCTTGCTGACATTTCTCTGCTGATAATCGGAACAGCGCATCACATGCGTGGACGCGGAAAACTCGCCGCATGGCTGGCCGGACAACTTGGTCAGAAACTATTCATTCCGCTGCTGATGGTTCCTGGCAATCTTACTGAGGAACAGATTCAGGGTTTAATGTGACGTTGATTTTTCATCTGTATCTTCTGCTTTCTCTTTTATAACCACCATCGTTCCGGCAATCAGATCATGCCAGCCGCGGCGCTTTTTATTAAAGCCAATCCAGAAAAAACCAAGCCCAAATGGAAATGCCGAGATAAAATAACACATCGCACGTAATATTCCTTGCCATAAGCCGATTGCTGCGCCAGTTTTTGCATCAACTACTTGCAGACGGCAGAGCATTTTTCCCGGCGTTGCGCTCCAGAAATGCCAGCATATAACTGAATAAGCGCAGTAAGCATAATATTGCCATTTTGTGCTTACCACCATACGATTCCAATATCCGGCTTCCTGCAATTCTTCAAGAAATGCCTGCGCCGCAGCGCCGCCATCTGCCGCCTGCTGAGAAACTCGCGCCGCTATTTCATTAAATGAAACAGAAGGAGCGCCGTAATTCTGCACATATAAATAATCAACAAGCGGCGCGATAATTCCGGCGATCAGCAAAGAATCAAGAGAAGCCGCTATCATCCGGCGGTTAAAAGTTCCATGAAGTTTTTCCTCAGCGCTTTTTTCACGTCGGCGCAGCAATAATCTGTCAATAATATATGAAAAATCGCGCTTAGACATTATCAAGTAACCAGGTTAAATCTGCTGCATTTTTCCATGCCGACGCGCCGCCTGCAACAAAAGGCAGCGGCACTACACAGCATGAATCGCGCATGAAGCGCTTAATCTCGCCGGCAACATCACAAACAGCAAGTGATGATTGCACATTCTCACTAACTATAACTGCCTGCAAATGCAAGCCTTTTGCTTTAATTACCTCACAAGCAGTCAGCGCATGACTTATCGCGCCAAGATAAGAACCAGCTACTAAAATTATTTTAGCATTTATATCAACCATCCAGTCGAGCATAGTTTTATGGTCAGTAAGCGGCGACATTACGCCGCCTGCTCCTTCAATAAAACTATAATCAGCAATGCGCGGCAAACGGCAAAATTTAAGCAGATCATCATAATCAATTTCTCGACCTTCCAGACGCGCCGCAACATTCGCCGCATAAGCAGCGGCAAAGCGCCATGGCGAAATAGCCTCAACATTACGCCTGTTTACCTCCAGATTCTGAGCAAGCAGTAATTGCGCGGTATCGCTTTGTAAATCATCTTCCGTAAATCCGCTAATTACCGGCTTAAGAGCATTCACTGTTTTTCCGGAAATACGCAATTGATACGCCAAAGCCGCTGTTAAAAAGGTTTTTCCGATTCCAGTTCCTGATGAGGTTATAAAATACATTGCTTGCTTCTTGATTATTGTCTGAATTATTGTCTGAATTATTGTTTGATTGTTGTTGATTATTTATTGCTGAGTTTGCTGTCTGTTTTTTCATTTCCGCAGCCAGATCATTTCAACTATCCAGCTGGCGGTTATTTTTCCATCATTATTTTTATTATATTGCTGATTGATATTTTTTATTAAGCGCGGCGTCATCATGCCGCGTGGACGATCAAGGCGCTTATTTGCTGCTCCTATTGCTTTGATATTAGCAAACAGTTCGGAAACATCATTGTAAATTTCTGTGATTATTTTGCATTCTCTGGCAATCAGACGAAAATTACAATTTTCCGCATAGCGCAGAATCTCCGTTGCCGTAATAAAATCATTTATTCTTTTTTGTTGTCCACATGCAGAAAATGCCTGCTGCAATTCGTCAAGAGTTCCTTCCGTAAAAGTTGAAAATGCCAGAATTCCTCCTGGTTTTAAAACATTGAAACTTTCTGTGAAAAAACATTCCGGCTCAGCAATCCATTGCAGCATTAAATTTGAAACTACCGCATCAAAACAATCCGCCTTAAACGGCAAATGCTCCGCCGCGGCATTTACAGAATCAATCTGCCTTTTACGCGCCAGAGCGCACATTCCAAAAGCAATGTCCGCTGCGATTATTTTTCTTTTCCACAGCTGCGTAACCATTCCTTCGCCAGCGCCAATATCAAGCAACAGCGAATCATCAGCAATCAAGCCTTGTGACTTTTCAACTAATTCACTGCCAACTGCCAGCTGCAAGGCGGCGAAATTCGCATAAGAACACGATGCCGCGCTGAAATCAGCAGCTATTTTTTTACGCTCAAACATCCTTAAAACCGGAAATATAATCATTAATTAAAGCGCGTAACCTTCCGGCATCATGCAGATGCGGCGCATGTCCGCAATTTTTCCATATTTCAACACGCGAATCATTTATTTTTTCTGCCATGCGCCGCGAATTTTCCACGGAAACAACAATATCCTTATCACCATGAACCAGCAAAGTGCGCGGAAAATTCGCAAAATCAAGCGTCGCGCAGCTAAATTCAGCAAGCAGCGCCAGCCAGCGCAACCAGTCTTTTTTCAGCACTTCATCCTTATCAAAACTGGCCAGCTGATCGCTTATATATTGCGCCTGCGAATCTTCATAATGCAGAAGTTCCCAGGCTTTATGAAGCGTGCGCTGCGGATTTATTTTATAGTTATTATAGAATTTATTGAAAGTCTCGCGGCCAATATCATCTGCCACAAACTGATAAGGCGTGGCAATTAAGATCAGATTTTTTGGCGAAATCATTCCAGCCGCAACAGCGCGCGCGGCAAGCTGACCGCCTAATGACCAGCCAACAACAATTTCCGCATCACCAGCAGCGGCAGTAATAATCCGCAGCGCCTCGGAAAAATTAGCCGCATGAGCGTAATCAATGGCAACTGAGCCTGATATAAGGCCGGAAAGAGCGTCAGAAGGCTGCCCCCAGCCGGAAAGAGTTATGCTTTTCATTGCATATCTTTCGTTTCGTTAGATTCTGTTTTACTGAATTCTGTTTTACTGAATTCTGTTTTACTGAATTCTGTTTCGTTAGATTCTGTTTCAGCAGAAGCTGTTTTATTAAGAGCTGAAGCGGCAACGCATTCTGCAACTCGCTCAATATCTTCTCTGCTATGCAGCGCCGAAAAAGTAAACCGCAGTCGTGAACTATTTGCCGAAACTGTCGGCGGACGAATAGCAGCAACATAAAAACCATTATCAGCCAGATTTTCTGCCGCTGCAACTGCTTTATCCTCTTCGCCGATAATAAGCGGAACAATAGCGCTTTGCGCCTCTTTTAAACCAAGAATATTTGTGAAATAACGCGCATTTTCAAGCGGCCTGATCCGGAATGATTCATCACGGCGCAATATATGAATAGAAGCTATCGCCGCTGCAATTGCCGCCGGCGGCAGAGCAGTTGAATAAATAAGGCTACGCGCCGCGCTTTGCAAATATTCAATCAAAATATCACTGCCGCAGATATAACCACCATAGCTGCCGAAAGATTTTGACAATGTTCCAACAGATACGAAAGAAGCACCGCCTGATTTCATTTCGTCATTTGCCGACTGATTATTTGTCGACTGATTATTTGTAAGCTGATTAATTGTGAGATGATTATTTGCCAGCTCATTATTTACATGCTGATTATTTATAATATCATTATTTGCCAGCTCATGCGCGCTGTCAGTCATAAGCCATGCGTCATATTGTTTTGCTATTTCCTTTATTTCCGCAAGCGGCGCACAATCACCGTCCATTGAAAAAACCGACTCTACGACAATAAGGCAGTTTTGATATTCATGACGATTTTCTTTAAGCAGCAATTTAAGATGCTCAATATTATTATGCGAGAAGCGTAGCAAAGTCGCCTGAGAAAGTTTTGCCGCGTCAATCATGCAGGCATGTATATATTTATCAGCAATTATTACATCATTCCTTCCAACCAGCGTTGGAATTAATCCTATATTGGCCAGATAACCACTGCCAAAAACCAGCGCTTTCCTGGCATTTTTCTCCTCAGCCAGCAATTCTTCAAGCTCACTATAAAGCGGATGATTTCCTGAGATAAGCCTTGAAGCTCCTGCGCCTGCTCCGTATTTATTTACCGCCGCAACGCTCGCCGCGATAACTTCCGGATGCGCGCTTAAACCATAATAATCATTGCAACTGAAGGAAATAAGCCTTCTACCACCACGCGTTACAAAAATTCCGTCATGGCGCAGAGTTTCGCTAATTGCGCGTTTCTGGCCTTTACGAGCAAGCAGAGTTATTTTTTCACTAAGAACTGCGTCTAAAGCTGGCATTATATTATTAATGGTTTATATTGATCGTCTTAATGGTTTATATTGATCGTCTATATTAATTGTTTGTATTAATTATTTGCATTAATCTTTTCTCTTGATGGTTTCTCGTGATGGTTTCATTGTAGAAACGATAGTTTAACATAAGAACTTATGATTTCGCTGTAATCAAGTAAATAAGACATAGAATAAATATCGAGAAACATGGAAAAACCATCGAAAAACAATGGAAAATATATGGAAAATATATGACAAGACATAATTGGAGTAAAGAAGAGGTACTGAATTTATTTGCACTGCCTTTTAATGATCTGCTGTTTCGCGCGGCTGAAACTCATCGCCGCAATTTTGACGCTAATAAAGTGCAGATTTCAACTCTGCTTTCCATTAAAACCGGAGGTTGCGCGGAAGATTGCGCTTATTGTCCACAAAGCGCGCATTTTGATGCCGGAATAAAAGCCGGAAAATTACTGGAAAAAGAAACAATACTGCATGAAGCAACGAAAGCAAAAGAATCTGGCGCTACTCGTTTCTGCATGGGCGCTGCATGGCGGCAGCCAAAAGACCGTGATGTTGAGAAAATCGCGGAAATAATCTCTGATGTTAAAGCTCTCGGCATGGAAACTTGCGCGACTCTTGGCATGTTGACTAAAAATCAGGCAGAGAAACTAAAAAATTCCGGACTGGATTATTACAATCATAATCTTGATACTTCGCCGGAATATTACGGCAATATAATAACTACCAGAACATATAATGACCGCTTAGAAACATTGTCGCATGTACGCGAGGCAGGAATGAACATCTGTTGCGGCGGCATTGTCGGATTAGGCGAAAATATCGAAGATCGCGCCGGACTTTTAATCCAGCTTGCCAATATGGAAATTCATCCGGAAAGCGTGCCAATTAACCGCCTGGTGCAAGTTGAAGGCACAAAACTATATGGTAATGAGCAAATTGATGATCTTGATTTTGTTCGCACTATCGCCGTTGCCAGAATATTAATGCCGGAATCATTCGTGCGGCTTTCAGCAGGACGCGAAACAATGAGCGATGAATTGCAAGCCTTATGTTTCTTTGCCGGCGCTAATTCCATTTTTTACGGCGAAAAACTTTTAACCACGGAAAATCCTCATGAAAGCAAAGACCGCGCCTTATTCGCCAGATTAGGCATTTCTCCTCTTGAGATAAAAAACCAACGTCTGTCAGATGCTGCATAGTCAAGATATGCCTTACAATATGCACAGCATCTGGTTGCCTTACTGCCAGATGAAAACTGCCGCACCGCCTCTGCTGGTGAAAAGCGCAAATGGTTGCCGGATAATTCTTGACGACGGACGAGAGCTTATTGACGGAATTGCCTCATGGTGGAGCATGTGCCATGGTTATAATCATCCTTACATAATATCAGCAGTAGAAAAACAATTGCGCCTTCTTCCGCATGTGATGCTCGGCGGACTGGTTCATAATCAAGCAGTAAATGTCGCCAGAAGGCTGATTGAAATAACTCCGCAGAATCTTTCGCATGTGTTTTTTTCTGATTCCGGCTCAGTAGCAGTTGAAGTAGCGCTTAAAATGACTTTGCAATATTGGCGTTTGCGCGGTCGGATAAATAAAGACCGTTTTGTGTGTTTTGCTAACGGTTATCATGGTGACACGCTCGGCGCGATGTCAGTTTCCGATCCGGAGCATTCGCTGCATAAAGCCTTTCGCAATTCAGTTATAAAACAATATGTCATGACAATTCCTAATGATGAATATAGTTTTTCTGAATTTGAAGCGACCATAAAAGCAATTTCCGGAAATGTTGCTGGAATTATAATTGAACCACTAGTTCAAGGCGCTGGCGGAATGAAATTTCATTCTGCTGACATTCTGGCGGAAATTTACCGAGTCTGCAAAAAATACGAAATATTATTTATCGCTGATGAAATAGCTACCGGATTTTATCGCACCGGAAATCTCTTCGCCTGTGATGAAGCAGGAATTGTGCCTGATATTATGTGCCTTGGCAAAGCGCTTACTGCCGGCACTGTCGGACTTGGCGCAACAATTGCCACAGAAGAAATATTTAGCGCTTTCTTAAGCGATAAAAAAGAAGATGCCTTAATGCACGGACCAACTTTTATGGGAAATCCACTTGCCTGCGCGGCGGCAAATGCCAGCCTGGATTTATTTTCTCTGGCAATTAGCAATGATAATATAAATGATAATATAAATGATAATATAACAGAAAATTCCACAACGGAAAAAACGCAGAAAACAACTAAAAAAATATCCGCAGAAAATTCCGCAGAAATATCTGCAAAAATATCTGTAAAAATCAGCAGCCAGGAAAAGGAAAGCTGGCGCAGGAGAATTGAGCTTATTGAAGAGCAATTGACAGAAGAGCTTGCTCCTTGCCGCAATTTTCAGAGCGTAGTTGACGTGCGAGTGAAAGGCGCAATCGGCGTTGTGCAGTTAAATCCGGCAATAGATCTTTACGCATTGCGTAATTTATTTATTGAACAAGGCGTCTGGCTGCGACCTTTTGGCGATATAATATATATAATGCCGCCGCTGATAATCAACAAAAACGAGCTTACAACTCTCACCTCGGCAATAAAAAAAGTTATTGCCGGAAAATGCTAATTTTTCTAGCAAAACAGCTTTTATGCCGCTTTTTTATCTTTCTTCAAACCGCCGGAAAAATCTCCTAAATCCTCGATAATGCGGCGCTTGATCGCTTCATGATCATTTGCCGAAATACCATAACGAATCGCCAGCAGAGAATAATCCTGGTCAGTAAGCGTAACCGGAATCTGCACTGATTCCTGCTGCGATACTGGCAAGCCAATAACGCGGCGCACCACATCATTAATTCGCATTTCATTGCGAATAGCTTCGTCGATTATGCGATTGGCAACATGCAGTTCACAATCAATTGATTCATTAACAAAATTGCTGATTTCTTTATTCACGGCTTTAATCTCCTGCTTAACAAAAGGTTGAGTTTGTGTTTTTACCATAATAGCAGCACTGGCTGTTATCATGTTATTTGACGTATCTTTATTTGAATCATTATTACTGGAATCATTCAGTCTTTCCGCATCTGAGTTAAAAACATATAATTTTTTATCTTCCTGCACAGATTCCTGCTGAGCTTCAGAAATTATTTGTTCCGACTTTTCCTGCTTCGAATCTTCTTTTACGGCAATTTCTTCTGCTTGCATTTCCGTTTTCTCAGCTTCTTCCGGCAATTTTTTCGCTACTGCTTCTTGAGGAAATTCGCGCAGAGAAATCGGCGATGATTCAACAATATCCTGAACATTATTATGTTTGTTACTCTGTTCATGATGATTACTATTCTTGTCAACTGAGTCAGCAACCGCAAGGGCAGAAATATCATTATCTTTATTATTTTCATTATTCTCATTATTCTCATTATTCTCATTAAGCGGCAGAATATTTTCGCGCGCTTCATTATCGTCTTTGTGAGAAGTTTCCAACCTCGGCTCAGGCTTGGAAACAGCAGCTAAAGAAGCACTTGTTTCTAAATTGCCTGATACGAGCTTAACATCAGGACGCGACGTTTCCTTGCGCTGTGGATGAGAAACCTCGCTGATATCGCTCATGCGACGATATACTGTCGCATAAACTTCAACTCTATTATCAGCATAACGCTCTATCTCCAGCGCCTGCTCATTATTTTCACTAACCAGCAGAGTATATGAAAAATCAAGCGCCGCTTCTCCGCTAATTAATCCTGCTCTGTGATCGCCGCGATAAAGATGGCCTTTTACATTATGAATCTCGCGCTTGTAATGCGGAGAAATCCAGCTCTTATATTCTAAAGCAATATCCTTGCAATCAAGTCCGACTGCATTTGCATCGCTCATCACCGCCTCAAGATCATTATGCAGAAAAAGTTTCTGGCGATCAGAAATAGAAATGCGCCGCGATACGGCAATATATTGCTCACCGTTAGTATCAGCGATAATCATTGAAACTCCGGCGTCTTTTTCCTGCGTCATCACAAAAGACGTCAGTATATCAACTCCGAATTTATACGTATTTATCGCCGTAACTATAAAACGCCGTCCGGATAAAGAAGTCTGCGGCACAAAGCCAAATTGCACTGAGCTGCCAATCTGCAACTCTTCAGCCTTTAACTTTGCCTGCGCCTGCAAGCGCCTTACCGGCTTCCAGAAATCAGCTATCGCTTCCAACATACCACCTCTGATTTTCTCTATTAATTTTCTCTATTAATTTTCTCTATTAATTTTCTCTATTAATTTTTATTTCGAATCTTTGTTGTAAACTTTCTCTATTAATTTCTGCGATTATATTTCTGCTATTAATTTCCACTGCGAATTTTTCGCTGTAAATTTTCTTTATTAATTTTTTGCCGTAAATTTTTCTATTTAATATTGCCGTTTACTAATTACCATTTACTATCCTAATTCTTCTATCCTAATTCTTCTATCCTAATTCTTCTCGCGCATTATTCTCGCCTTATCACGTTGCCAGTCACGCTTCTTTATATCAGCGCGTTTCTCATATTCTTTCTTACCAACTGCCAGTCCGAGCTTGATTTTAGCAATGCCGCGCTTGTTGAAATAAAGCGAAAGCGGAACCAAAGTAACTCCCCTTACCTTCAACCGCCCTAATAATTTACGCACCTGCTGCTTGTGTAGTAAAATTTTGCGCGGCCTTCTTTCTTCATGATTAAAACGGTTGCCACCAACATAAGGCGCAATCACCGCATTAAACAACCATATCTCACCTTCTTTCTCGCCAGCATAAGCATCAGCAATCTGTGCTTTGCCGGCACGCAAAGACTTTACTTCCGTGCCAACTAGAACCAAGCCGGCTTCAAATTCTTCTTCAACAGCATATTCGTGTCTCGCCTTACGGTTAAAAGAAACGCTGATTGAAGATTTTTCTTTGTCTGAAGCCATGATTAATTAATCACTAATTCAATAAATATGAAATTACCGTTTATATCAAGCTTAAATTTTTTAAAACTTGCTCAATATGTTTTTTGCTTAAATCGCTCACCTCAACTAAAGGCAAACGCAAATCAGCGCGACATTTTCCCAGCAAAGAGGCCGCGTACTTAACCGGAGCCGGACTGGTTTCAATAAACATCACATCATGAAGAGCAACCAGCTGATCCTGCAACGCCAGCGCCTGCTTGAAATCTCCAGCCAAACAGGCATTTTGCACCGCCGCGCATTGCCTTGGCGCAATATTCGACGCAACAGAAATACAGCCAACTCCGCCAATGGCATTAAACGCAACCGCCGTCATATCTTCACCGCTTAACAAAAAGAAATCCTTTTCCAGATTTTTTTCCGCCAACTTGCGGCGCAGACTATGAACACGCGCCAGATCGCCAGTCGCATCCTTAATGCCTACAATATTCGGCAAAGCCGCCAGACGCACTATTGTATCATCACTTATATTCACAACCGTCCGTCCGGGAACATTGTAAACTATAATCGGAATATCAACCGCGTCATGAATAGCTTTAAAATGCTGATACATCCCCTCCTGCGTCGGCTTGTTATAATAAGGCGCAACAATAAGCGCCGCATCAGCTTTCGACTTTCTGGCAACTCGCGTGGTCATTATCGCTTCTTCAGTCGAATTAGAGCCAGTTCCGGCAATAACCAGACTGCGGCCTTTTGCTACTTCGACAGTAAGATCAATAACCCGATTATGCTCATCATGCGATAAAGTCGCAGATTCTCCAGTAGTGCCACAAGGCACTAAACCATGAACGCCAGAAGCAATCTGCCATTCAACAAATTCTCCAAAAGCCTGCTCATCAACAACACCATCCTTAAAAGGCGTGAGCAGAGCAGTGTGTAAACCCCTAAATCCAAACATATTTATTACCAATTAAATATTATTTTTAATAACCAGATGACAAGATGCAAGTTATTTACAATATACTGACTGTCAAGTACACCATATATATAAGCGTATATATTAAGCGTATATACATGCTCTAAACATGCTCTAAAAATCCCTCATAAATAGCCTTGTCTCAAAAAGAGATGCGCTATTATCGTGACATTACGAGCCTTTCAATCAGATGCTTAATTAAATATCTAATATTTTAATCAAATTTTAAGTAAATTTGCCTAGCGTATCCCTGAAAAGCCTGAAATGCTAAAAACATGCTGTCGAAAAAGGATATGTTATGCGTAAGATTCTGCTTACAACTATACTGACTTCCATAATCGCCACAACATATTATGCAGAAGCAGCAAAAGCCGCCTCAGACATAGATTC
>CAZFJN010000030.1:0-25723 GCA_964519595.1 uncultured Rickettsiales bacterium | reverse complement strand
AGTTTTGCATCTTTCAACAATAGCTATTTAGATCCTTAAAGAAGTTGAATAATATGAATAACCTTATCGTAAACAATGCGACTGATATTTTGCTTTGGAATTCCGAAGACGGAAAAACCAGAATTGATGTAAAATTGCTAGATGAAACAGTTTGGCTTACTCAAGCACAAATGGCAGAGCTTTTTGATAAAGCCAGAAACACAATCACAGAGCATATTAATAATATTTTTGAAGAAGGTGAATTAGATAAAGATTCAGTATGTCGGAAATTCCGACATACTGCTTTCGATGGCAAGCCATATGAGGTGATGTTCTATAATCTTGATGTTATTATTTCAGTTGGTTATCGCGTAAAATCGCACAGAGGCACACAATTTAGAAAATGGGCAACCGAGCGGCTGCGCGAATATCTCATCAAAGGCTTCATAATCGATGATGAACGCCTGAAAGAGGGAAAAAATTTTGGGCAGGATTATTTTGATGAATTGCTGGAACGCATTCGTGACATTCGCAATTCTGAAAAACGCCTCTACCAGAAAATAAAGGATATTTACGCTCTTTCGGCGGATTATGAAGCAAATATCACAGAAACCAGAAAGTTTTTTCAAACGGTACAAAACAAGCTGCATTTTGCCATTACTGATAAAACCGCTGCTGAGATTATTGCCGAACGTGCTGATTCCAAAAAACCCAATATGGGATTAACAAGTTGGAAAGGCGCAAAGCCGCGCAGCAACGATGTGATCGTAGCAAAGAACTATCTGAATGAAGAAGAAATCAGCCAGCTTAATCTGATTGTGAATATGTATCTGGATTATGCCGAGCTGCAAACCAAAAACAAAAAAGCCATTTACATGAAAGACTGGCTGGAAAAACTCAACGCCTTTTTACAATTCAATGAAAAAGAAATTCTGAAAAATGCAGGCAGAGTGCAAATGGAAGTAGCAAAGAAATTAGCACTAGGCGAGTTTGTGAAATTCAACCAAGAGCGCATCAAAGCCGAAGACGAAAAGGCAGAAAATGAAGCTATCGAAGAGCTGCAAAAAATGGCAAAGAAAATCAATAATAACCACCGCCAAAAGAAGAAAAGCTAAAAGAAGAAAAGCTAATTTATGAATTATCCACTAGTGAATTATCCACAAAATATCGCAATAACTGGCGCTTCCAGTGGCCTAGGGGCGGCACTGGCTGTATATTATGCGCGCTCTGGCCGAGTTTTGCATCTGCTTGGCCGCAATGCTGAGCGCCTTAAACAAACCGCCTTGCTCTGTGAAGAACTTGGCGCGGAAGTAAGCACAAAAATCGCTGATGTAACTTCGGAAGATGAGATGCGACAATGGCTTGAAGAAATAGATGATAAATCGCCAATTGATCTGCTGATTGCCAATGCCGGAATCTCGGCAGGAATTGGCGGAGGTCTTGAAAAATCCGCACAGGCGCGGCAAATATTCGCAACTAATATTTGCGGCATGGTAAATACCATAATGCCTTTAATTCCGCGCATGATTGAAAGAAAAAATGGCCAGATAGTGCTTATTTCCTCGCTGGCCGGAATCAGAGGTCTTGCCAGCTCGCCAGCTTATAGTGCCAGTAAGGGCTGGGCAAGGATTTATGGCGAGGGATTACGCGGCTGGCTTAAGAATTATAATGTGCGCGTTAATGTAGTATGTCCTGGTTTTATAACAACACCGCTTACCGCGGTTAATAATTATAAAATGCCGTTTATCATGAGCGCCGATAAAGCAGCTTGCATAATCGCCGAAGGGCTGGCAAAGAATAAAGGTCGTATCGCCTTTCCGCTGCGGCTTTTTCTACCTTTATGGTGGCTTGCTGCGCTGCCTGATTTTATATGTAATTTCTTTTTGTCAAAACTTCCTGAAAAACCTTCAATGTAACAGAAGAAGTCTAAATACTGAGAAGTTTATAGCAGAAGTTTAAATACTTGCTAAAAGCTCGCTTTGCCTTATTATTCCGGCAATTTCATGGCAATTATCATTGATAATGAAGATATATACTCATTATACTTGAAGAGTTGTCATTTCTTCGCTTCGTCTTTATTGTTCACTATATGAGATAAAAATCTTGAAATATCAATAAGTATTCCTTCAATTTTTATCTCATATATTGAACAAAAATACTTGGAATAAATAACAACTCTTCAAGTATAATGAGTATAGGATTTTTGTGACAGACAATTTTTCCCAGACATCTACTAAAGCAACTTCTAAAAAAGCTACTAAAAAAGCTAAAATATTTAGCGTAATTGCTGCATTGCTTGTTGTGTCTTATATTGCTTATCAGAAATTTTATGCCTCAGAATATAATTTATCAGGAAAAAATAATGAAGTTGCAAACAAAGCACAAGGCGGTCTGCCAGTAGAAACAGCAATTGTTCAGGAAAAATCCTTAGCTAAAGAATTAAGCACAATTGGCACTCTGCGAGCTAATGAAGCGGTAATTCTGAAGCCGGAAATATCTGGACGCATAGAAACTATTCATGCCGCAGAAGGCAGTATGGTAAAAAAAGGCGAGCTGATAATCAGCCTCGACAGTCGCATTTATGAAGCCGAGCTAAAACAAGCAGAAGCCGCGCTTAATCTGGCACAGACAAGCTATAACCGCGCCAGATTGCTGAAAGAAAAAGGCGCTGGAACAGTCAGCAATTTTGATACGATGAAAGCGGCGTTAAATGTTGCACAGGCGCAAGTTGATCTGGCCAGAGCGCGTCTGGAAAAAACCACAATAACCGCGCCATTTGATGGTATTATTGGATTACGCAAAATAAGCCCTGGTGATTATGTCAATGCTGGTCAGGAGCTGGTCGGCTTCTCCAGCAATAATCCAATTAAATTGGATTTTTCTCTGCCGGAAAACTATAGCGCCGCGCTTAAAGCCGGAGGGCAAATAATCGTCACAGTTGATGCAATTACAGAACGCAAATTCAGCGGCACGATATATGCTATTGATCCGCAGATAGATCCTTCAAGCCGCAATATTCAAATGCGCGCATTGCTTGCCAATGATGATGGTTTGTTAAAGCCAGGAATTTTTGCGCGAGTTGCCGTTGCCATAGCGGCAAGTCAAACCGCCTTATTCATTCCGGAATCAGCTTTAATGCCGCGTGGTGATGAAAATTTTGTGATGAAAATTCTTCCTGATAAAAAAACTCTCTCCGCCAAGGTAAAAACCGGACGCCGCATTGACGGAGAAGTGGAAATAATTGAAGGTCTTGCCGCCGGAGAAATGGTAATTTCGGCAGGACATATGAAAGTAAGAGATGGTCAGGAAGTAACAATTATTGCCAACGAAATTAACAAAGAATCATCTGCCGGAAAATCATCTGACATAAAGTCCTCTGACATAAAATCCTCTGCCGGAGAAAAACAGTGAAACTTCCTGAGATATGTATTCAAAGGCCGGTTCTGGCAACGGTTTTGAATCTGGTCATAATCCTGCTCGGAATTGTTTGTTTTGAACGACTCAGCATTCGTGAATATCCGAATATTGACGTTCCGGTTATAAATGTTGAAACTCGCTATCCGGGAGCTGCGGCAAAGGTAATTGAAACTCAGGTTACCAAGCCGCTGGAAGATTCATTATCCGGCATTGAAGGAATTGATTTCATACGTTCAATCAGCCGTTCTGAATCAAGCCAGATAACAGTTACTTTTAAACTTTCGCGTAATGCTGATGATGCCGCTTCTGATGTTCGTGACCGCGTTGCGCGCGCGCGAAAGCGGCTGCCTGATGAAGTTGATGAGCCGACAACTTCCAAGCAAGAGGCTGACGCACAGCCTATAATCTGGCTATCGCTTAACAGCACGAAACATGACGCGCTTAAAGTCAGTGAATATGCTCGCGTGGTGGTTCGTGATCGCATTCAAACCTTGCCGGGAGTTTCAAATATACTGCTCTTCGCCGAACGTGAATATGCCATGCGAATCTGGCTACTGAGAGAGCGCATGGCTTCTCTTGCCGTGACAGTTGGCGATATAGAAAACGCCTTGCGCGCGCAGAATGTGGAAATTCCGGCGGGAAGAATTGAAAGCTCAATGCGTGAATTCACCGTGCTTTCACAAACCGACCTTGCCACGCCGCAGCAATTTGAAAATATAATTATTCGTTCTGCAGAAAAAGGCCAGCTGATTCGCCTGAAAGATTTGGCGCGCGTGGAATATGGTCCTAAGGAAGAGCGCCAAATAGCGCGTTTTAACAATAAAAGCACCATCGCTCTTGGCGTAATAAAGCAATCAGTTGCTAATCCGATTGAAATTTCCGGCGCTATTGATGCGGCAATTCCGGAAATTCAAAAAACTCTGCCAGAAGGTATGAATATTGAAAAAGCCTATGATTCCTCGATTTTTATTCGTGAATCTCTGGCGGCGGTACAACGCACCATTATCGAAGCGGTATTGTTTGTAATGGCGGTTATTTTTCTGTTTTTACGCTCTGCGCGCGCGACTTTAATACCGCTGGCAACAATTCCTATTTCATTAATCGGCGCGTTGTCAATGATGTATTTCTTTGGCTTTTCAATAAATACTCTGACTCTGCTGGCGCTGGTTATCGCCATTGGGCTGGTGGTTGATGATGCAATTGTCGTTTTAGAAAATATACATCGTCATATGGAACAAGGAAAGACACGCCTGCAAGCCAGCATTCAAGGCGTGCGTGAAATAAGCTTCGCCGTGGTGGCAATGACTTTAACTTTAGCCGCGGTATTTGCGCCAATTGGCTTTACTCCGGGACGTACTGGCAAATTATTTGTGGAATTTGCTTTTACTCTGGCCGCCGCAGTGCTGGTTTCCGGAATAGTTGCGCTTACTCTTACGCCGATGATGTGTTCGCGCATTCTTCCGCCTTCGCATAATACAAAAGAAGCAAAATGGTCGCTGCTGATTGATAATTTTCTTAAATCTATTGATAGAATTTATAACGTCATAATTTCACGTTTTATAAATTACCATATGCTGACAATAGCAATGGCGCTGGCAATAACCGCTTTTGTTGCCTTGCTCTTTATAAACACTCCTTCTGAACTGTCACCGCGCGAAGATCGCGGCATTATTTTTGGCATTGGCATCTCGCCGGAAGGCGCAACCATAGAATATTCAGATAATTACGCGCGCAAAATGGAAGAAATAATGCAATCCGTTCCAGAGGCGAAATGGAATTTTGTGGCGGTTGGTTTTCCTTTCGTAACGCAAACATTTTCTGTTTTAGGACTTGCGCCATGGCAGGAACGCTCGCGCAGCTCAATGCAAATCGCCGCCGAACTTGGCGGCAGAATGTATGGCGGAATTCCCGGAACGCTTAATTTTCCGGTAACTCCTCCTTCGCTTGGACAAAGTCCGCGCAGCCAGCCGGTTGAGGTAATTATTCAAGCGCCAGGCAGCTATGAAGAGCTTGATGCCATAACCGCGCAGATAATGGAAAAATTATCCGCTAATAAAAATATTCTCACTCCGGATTCAGATTTGAAGCTTAATAAACCAGAATTGCGCGTTTCCATAAACCGCGATAAAGCGGCAAGCATTGGCGTAGAAATTGAAGAAATCGGCAGAACTCTGGAAACCATGCTCGGCGGCAGAGAAGTTACACGCTTTAAACGCGGCAATGAGCAATATGATGTTATGGTGCAAATGGACAAAAAATCTCGCGCTACTCCTGATGATATAGACCTTATTTTTGTGCGTAATAACAAAGGCGAATTAGTGCAGCTTTCCAGCCTGATTGAAATTGAAGAAGGAGTAGCGCCGCGTGAGCTTAACCACTTCAACAAGCTGCGCGCTGTTACTATTAAAGCCAATCTGGCGCCTGGTTACAGCGTCGGCGAGGCGCTTGCTTATCTTGAAAATGTCGTGCGCGAAACTGCTGCGGAGGCGAGCATTGACTATGATGGTCAATCACGCGAGTTCAAACAATCAAGCGCCAGCCTTGCCGCTACTTTTCTGCTGGCGATTTTATTCATATATCTGGTTTTGGCCGCGCAATTTGAGAGCTTTATTGATCCGCTGATTATTCTGCTTACCGTGCCGTTGGCAATGGCCGGAGCTTTCATCGCTATGTACTTAACTGGCGGCACGCTTAATGTTTACAGCCAGATTGGATTAATTGCCCTGGTTGGCTTAATCAGCAAACATGGAATTATGATGGTTGAATTTGCCAACAAGCTGCAAGAAGAAGGACATGATAAAAGAATCGCCATTATAGAATCAGCCAGCATCCGCCTGCGTCCTATTTTGATGACTACTGCCGCGACTGTTCTTGGCGCATGGCCGCTGGCTATCGCAAGCGGCGCCGGAGCGGAAAGCCGGCAGGCAATTGGCATGGTTTTAGTAGGCGGAATGAGCTTTGGAACTTTAATGACTTTATTTATAGTTCCTGGATTTTACATGCTGCTTTCAAGATCACGCAGAGTTGAATAATGCTGAGAATTCAGCAATTACGCGTATATAAAGCTCTCTCTTAAAAGGCACAATAATATCCGGAAGAGTTTCTTTTTTTGTCCATTGCCACTGCGAAAATTCCGGATGTTTTGTGGCAATGTTAATATCAGAATCATTGCCGAGAAATCTCATTGCGAACCATTTTTGCGTTTGTCCGCGATAAGCGCCTTTCCATAATTTCGGAACAAGCTCAGCAGGCAGATCATAAGAAAGCCAGCCCTTGCTTTCGGCAATTATTTCCGCCTTGTCTGTGCCGATTTCTTCCACCATCTCACGCATTGCCGCGGCGCGTGGTTCTTCGCCTTCATCAATGCCGCCTTGTGGCATTTGCCAGGCTTCAACCATCGTATCAATTCTTCTGGCGACAAAAACCAGATCAGCGTTGTTGATCAACATTATTCCAACACAAGGACGATAAGGAAGATCACTTGCAGACATATATGCTCATTATTACAGCTATTTCGAATATAGTTTAGCAACAAATGACAAGGGAGTAAGAGTAGAGCCACGCGTTTCCAGCCCTTCGCGCCATTGTTTTATTTGCGATATTGATAAAGGATAAGATCTGGCGATGCCGACCGCATAACCATTACGCTGCGCGATCTGTTCCAGCATTGCTAAACGCGCCTGCATTGACATTTCCGTTAACTCCTCGTCTATCCATATATCAGCGCGAATTGAGGTTAACACCTCTTCCGGCTTGGAATCTTCTGCCTTATCATCAGTTTTTTCGTCTTTTTTTCCGCTTGCTGCTAATGACTGAGCATCAAAACTATTGCCAAATAACATCATTAAACCGCGCTTTGCAATGTCATCACGCAGCGGCTTGAAACTATCTGCGCTGTTAGTGATAACTTCGCCCGGCGGCGCAATAAGTCCTACATAGCCGCCAACGCGTGACATTGCCCAGTGGAGATGTTTCATATTATCATCATTGCCACGCGCCAGAGTAATTGAATAATTACCAGGATCATCAGCCGGATAGCCAACTGTCTGCAAAGGCAAATCAAGATAAAATTCATGTCCGCTTAAGCGTGAAGCGGCTGCCCAAGACGAAAGTCCGGCAGCGTAAGGAGAAAAGCTCAGCCCTACTCTTTCATCAAGCGCCAAGGCAGCGTCAGTTGCTTTTTTACTATGTCCAAGTCCGGTAATTACAATAGCAATCATCGGCGATTCATCAGGACGACGATGTCGTTTAGCGTAATAATATAAAGAGCGCACATTAGAGTCTGAAACACGCGGCAGGGAAATTCCTGAGCCTTTATTTTCCAACAATTCTTCATTTACTTCCGCTATCGGCGACGCTGAACGCTGAACCTCGCCGACTTGAACTTTTACCTCCTGCTCAGCTTCTGCGCCTTCGGCAGCAGGCAAAGAGCTGTCTTTATTGTCGCCATTTTTATTGTCAGCAGATTTATCGCCTTCTTTATCTAATATAGAAGCACTGCCTTCAATTCTGCCATTGGCAATAGTTATTATGTAACGCTTGCCGGAAGTCATCGCTTCACGAGTTTCCTGATCACCTGAAAACCACCACATAATCAGCATCAACACGCTCCAGACAACAAGCAGCAACACGCACAAACCGTGCAGAATATGTCTATACATTGCCAAAAAACGGTTCATTTTTCTAAAAAGACAGTTTATTTTTCAGAAGGTTTATTTTTCAGAAAGAGAAAGATTGAAAACATGCGCGGCGCGTAATAAATCAACCGCCCGCTGCAGCTGGAAATCTTTGCTGGCATCATCTTCGCGCTCAGATGATTTGCGGTCGTTTTTATCATCAGCAGCAGATTTTTTGCTGGAATTTCCACTATTTTCACCTTCGCTATTTTCCGAATTCTTATCGCTATCTTCGTTGTTTTTGTGCGAATCTTTTGAATCTTTAGGTTTTGCTGATTTTATGCCAGCTTTCTGATCTTCCAGATTTTCCAGACGGCGGCGCAAATCTGCTTCCATTCGCATCCGGTCAGTCTGTTTCAAAGGCTCAATTTTTGCCTGCTCAACCACTATATCCGGCGTGATGCCCTTCGCCTGAATTGAATGTCCGGAAGGAGTGTAATAACGCGCCGTGGTAAGCCGCATTGCGCCATGTTCCGGCAGCGGAATTATAGTCTGCACTGAGCCTTTGCCGAAAGTTTTTGTTCCCATTACAATCGCCCGCTTGTGATCCTGCAAAGCGCCGGAGACAATTTCCGACGCTGATGCTGAACCATTATTGACTAAAACCACCACAGGAAGAGAATTATCAACCAGCTCATCACCTTCCTTGGCGCTATAACGTCTGGTTTTATTCGGATCACGCTCACGAGTGGACACCACCTCGCCGCCGCTTAGGAAAGCATCGGAAACAGAAACCGCCTCATCAAGCAATCCGCCCGGATTATTGCGTAAATCAATAACCACGCCGCGCAGATTAGGCAGATCTTTCTTGATCCGCGTGAATTCCTCGCGCATTTGCGAAGTAGTTTGTTCGTTAAACTGTGTCAGACGAATATAGGCAATATCATCGCCGACAGATTTACCTTTAGCTGCGCGTATTTTAATATTAGCGCGCGCCAGAACAATTTCCAAAGGCTCAATTGCGCCTTCCCGCAGAATGGTCAGTTTGACTTTTGTATCAACCTTGCCGCGCATACGCTCAACAGCTTCGTTAAGCGTAAGTCCCATTACTTGCTCATCATCAATAAAGCCGATAAGGTCGCCCGGCTGAACTCCGGCTCTGGCTGCTGGCGTATCATCAATCGGCGACACAACTTTAACTAAACCATTTTCCATAGTTACTTCAATGCCAAGTCCGCCAAATTCGCCCTTGGTTTGCACTTGCATTTCCTTGAAATTTTTCTCATTCATATAGCCAGAATGAGGATCAAGCGAGCTGAGCATTCCATTGATTGCCGCTTCGATGATATCAACGTCTTTTACCTCTTCGACATAATCACTACGCACACGATCAAACACATCGCCAAACAGCGTCAGCATTTCCAGCGTCTCATTTTTTTCTGCTCCACCAGGTTGAGCGGTTGCAGAAAAAGACCAGCTGAGCGCAAAAAAACCGCCTCCGGCCAGAATTAGCAAACAATATAGAAAACGGCGCATATAAAATCCTATAAATCAATGTGTTGTTCGTTATATTTAAACTTATACTTAAAGTTATTTCTAATAATAGTTTGCAAATATTCTGCTCAGAAATAACATTATAAAGATATTACAAAAAAAATTTCCTAGAAAAAATATTCACAGCAATAATATTCCAAAATTAGCTACAGACCTTTTATCCATGTTTCCGGATTAACTGGAACATTATGTTCTCGTATTTCGACATATAAATCATCGCGTGGTTGTTCACCAATAACACCAATTGGCTCACCTTCCAAGAGGAACTCGCCATTTTTAACATCAATTCGCGCAAGTCCTGCCAGTAATGTGTGATAATCGCCACGGTGCTTAAGTATGATCATATTGCCGTAATTAAGAAATTGTCCACTATATACCACTTCCGCATCAAAAGGCGCAACAACCGTTGCACCGCTACGTCCGGAAATGGTAATGCCTTTATGCGCCTCGCCGCTGCCTTCGCGCTGGCCAAAACGTTTGACCAGCTGTCCGGAAAGAGGCGCGCGCAGGCGGCCTTTAACAGCGAATAAATCACGCAGCAAACCACGTTTTCCGGCTACTGCACCGCTATTTGAGCGCGATTTCTCGGTAAAATTCTGTGGAAATTGCTGTGATTTTCTAGAGCCAGCTTGTTTTTTTATCTGCTCATCAGCTTCTTTTGCCACATCATTCAAAGATTGCACAAGCGCTTCCAGACTACGAGCTTTTTTCGCTAGAATCGCCAGCTTTTCTTCTTCCTGAGCCTGAGAAATCATCAGGCTGTCACGCAATTTTGAACGTTGCTGCAAAGATTTTTCAAAAGAATCTTTAATGCTGCGATAATCTTTCTGTAATTTCTCGGCTGTGGCTTTTTGCTTCTTCCAGCGCGCGGTCAAGTTATGCAGCGGTTTCATTTCCTGCTGCAGGCGAGATGATTCCTGTTTGATATCAGCAACAACCAGCGAAAGAGCGTGCGCCGCCTGAATATGTTTTAAGCCTTTTTCCGGCATTAGAATCATTGCCTGTGGTGGCGTGCGACTAAGACGGAAAGCAATCCGCAACAAACTATCAAGCTGATTGCGCTGTCTGGTTAGAGATGATTTTTTATCAACCATATCGCCCTGAAAAGATTGCAGCTTGCTTTCCGCCTCCGCCAGATTCGCCTCGCTCTGCTGAATTTGCCTGGCGGTTCTTACCAGCTTTTCCTGCAAATCATTAAGCTCAGCTTCCAGCTTTGCCTGCTCTTTAACAAGCCGCGCTTTTTTTGCTTCAGAAATTTTAATAGCGCTTTGTGTTTTAGCAAGATCGTCCTGAGGAGATGCCGAGGCCGGAAATGCCAACGCCGCAGCGGCATAAAACAACAACCATATTGTGAAAACTCTAAGCAACACGGTTAGTAAGCAGCGATTTTCCGCTCATCGCTTCCGGCTGAGAAATTTCCAGCAATTGCAGAATAGTTGGCGCAATATCGCTTAATTTTCCGTTGCTGACAGAGATTTTTTGACCTTTAAGCGCCGCAGAAGCGATAATAGCCGGAACAAGATTCAAAGTATGCGCGGTATGTGGTTGCGCGGTTTTTTCATCAAACATCATTTCAGCATTGCCGTGATCAGCGGTAATCAGCAACACGCCACCGGAATTTAATGTCGCAGCGGAAATTTTTCCGATGCAATCATCAACCGCCTCTACCGCTTTGATTGCCGCTTCGATATTGCCGGAATGTCCGACCATGTCAGTATTTGCGTAATTAACCACGATAAAATCATATTTTGCCGAGTTAATCGCCGCAACCAGCCGCTCGGTTACTTCATAAGCAGACATTTCCGGCTGTAAATCATAAGTTGCAACTTGCGGCGAAGGAATGAGAATACGATCCTCGCCGGAAAATTCCTGTTCACGTCCGCCGTTAAAAAAGAAGGTTACATGCGCGTATTTTTCCGTTTCCGCTATTCTAAGCTGCTTAAATCCTTCCCTTGCCACTATCTCGCCTAAAATATCATGCAGCGCTTCCTGCGGAAATAATATTTTCATTCTTGCGGCAAGATCAGAAGAATATTCAGTCATCGCAATCGCTTCAGAAAAATGCACGGTTTTTGCGCGCTTAAAAGCGGAAAAATCCTCAACAAGCAGAGCGGATAAAATTTCCCGCACGCGGTCAGCGCGGAAATTAGCGCAGATCAGCGCGTCGCCATCGCCAATTCCTGAATAATCGCCAATTACACATGGTAGCAGAAATTCATCTGTTACGCCTTGTGAATAGCTTTCCTCAACGGCCTGATGCGCTGAGGTGAACCGCTCGCCTGCAGCCATGACAATAGTTTCATAAGCCTTGCTGACGCGCTCCCAGCGTTTGTCACGATCCATAGCGTAATAACGTCCGCAAATACTGGCTATTTCGATATTGGCAAATCCAGCAATTTCACGCTCAAATTCAGCAATATAATCAAGAGCTGATTGCGGCGGAGTATCTCTGCCGTCGAGGAATAAATGCACATATACATGTTCTTTACGTTTTGCCAGAATCCTGGCAATGGCGATAATATGCTCCTGATGCGAATGAACGCCGCCCGGAGAAAGCAGGCCAAGCAAATGAATATTCCCAGCGGTTTTAAGCTTGTCATTAATTTTAAGCGCCAGCGAACCATCAGCAATCGCCGTGTCTATTTTAGGCAGCTCCTGCATGACAATTCGCCCTGAGCCTATATTCATATGTCCGACTTCTGAATTTCCCATCTGCCCTTGTGGCAATCCGACATGAAGCTCGGAAGCATTGATTAAACAATGCGGATAATTGTTGAGAAGATCATCAATATTAGGAGTTTTAGCGGCTTTAATAGCGTTATGTCCGGATGAATCACTATGTCCCCAACCGTCGAGAATCGCCAGAATTACAGGTTTATTACGCGGCATTTTGCTTTAAGAATCTTTGAGAATAGATTTATCAGCGCGCTTTCCCGTGTTGATATAATATACGGTTTTAGCGAGGTTTGTGGTATAATCTGCCAGTCGCTCAAGATTTTTGGCAGCGAACATTACTTGTGTACATGGCATTATTCGATCAGCAGACGTTCGCATTTCATCCTGCATCAGGCTGATAATTTCCTTATAAAGCGCATCAATTTCATCATCACGTTTCCAGACTTTTGTCGCCAGCTCCGCATCGCGTTTTTCAAAAGCATCAAGCGCATCGCCTAACAGATCATTAATCACATCTGCCATGCGCTCAAGTTTTGATATTGCTGCCTCGGAAGCATAATCGCCCATGCGGACACTGCGTTTGACAGTATTTTTTGCCATATCTCCGGCTTGTTCGAGCATTCCGGTTATTTTAAGCACTGAGATCACAAAGCGCAAATCAACCGCCATTGGATTCTGCAAAGCCAGAACTGCCGCCGCGGCCTCTTCTAACTGAACATCAAGGCTGTTGATCACCTTGTCAGCGGCCTTAGCATCAGCAATTCGTGATTCATCGCGCGAACGGAATGATTCTTTAACCGCGCCGACCAGCTTACGCAACTGGTCAACCATGTTGGCAATCAGGCTCGATAAACCGGCGAGCTGCTGATCATATGATTTTAAAGTATGTGCTTCAAGGTTCATGGAAAAACAAAATAAAGATTATTGTCAGCATTTGCAATCAATATATCGCAATATCATAATATCGCAAAGTGCTATCATAAGCTATCATAAGCGTTATCACAAATATTATCAAAAAGCTATTCGCGATGATAAGGATGTAAGCTGAGTATTGTGAAAACGCGGTAAATCTGCTCAGCCAGCATTGCCCTTACCATCAGATGCGGCCATGTTGCGCGGCCAAAGGCTAGTAACAAATCCGCCTTGCTGCGCGTATCAGCAGAAAAGCCACAAGCGCCGCCAATTATAATGCCAATATGAGAATTTCCCTGCTGTTGCCAATTATCAAACTGGCTGGCAAGTTCGCGGCTGCTTAAATTCACGCCATTTTCATCAAGAGCGATTATTCGCTGACATGAAGCAACGGCGCTAAGCAAAGCCCCTTCATCCTTGCATTCCTTCACAATTATTTTCCAGGACAGACGTTTGGAATATTCGAAAAATAAAGCCGCTTCGGCTGAGGAAGCTTTCATCTTGCCGATTGCCGCGATAGTTATTTTCATTATGAAATTGCCTTAATTCTCAGCCGCTACCGGCTTCAGACTTGGCATTGACCACATTTTTTCCAGATTATAATGATCGCGTATTTCTGGCTTAAACAGATGAACAATCACATCTCCGGCATCAACTAAAACCCAGTCGCCAACATCTTTTCCTTCAACCGGAATATGCTCATAACCAGCTTTTTTCAAAGCATCAACCACCGCATCAGCAAGCGAGGAAACATGCCGTTGTGATGTTCCGCTGGCAATTATCATGAGATCAGCAAAATCAGATTTGCCGACCAGATTTAAAGAAGAAACCTGCTCCGCCTTGCGGTCATTAAGAGAGGAAATGATTAAACGCTCAAGAGTCTTGAGCGGAATCTTTGGAAAGATTGTTGCGTTGGAAATAAGAAACTCTCCGCTTTTACATAAATGTTCCATAAATGGCAGCATTGCCACAGCCTTACCTCATTATGCTATTTTTTTGCCTGTATTTCAAGGGATTTTGCAATCATTTTGCAATCACTCCTCACAACCACAAAACTATTATTGTAGGGATGTGATAGACTTGGCCGCCATCTGCGAATCCTCTCCACTCAGCGAAAAAACGGCAACTCGCCTTACCACGCGCTCTCCATCGCTCTGGCATAAAGCATAGCTGGGAGAGTTACCTTTATCTTTGAACTTGTTCTCTATGGGCCTGTAAAAGAAGTGACCGCAGCGTTTTACTGGGATTACTAACATCAATATGATTATCGGTGCGTTTAATGCCTATGGCGTAGCCATGGTTATCTATTTTTGCAAAACCTCTCAGAAAATCCTCGGCAGTATCTATTAAGGTAGAATCTTGAGAACTTAATCGAAATTTATTACCCTTTTTACCTACATATACAGTACCAGCTTCCAGCAAATTTCTGATATCCGGAGAAGCAGAATCAAGTGCTTTTTTAAATGCTTCTTCCGGATATCCTACATATACATTTACTGTTGTACCTGTTTTATCACGGTATCGAATAGGATTGCCGTTTAATTGATACATTTCCATGAAAGATTTAATTTCTGCGAGTTGGCCATCATCGACATTCTTCATGAATATGAAAGTGCTCATATCTCTGCGATGTTGACCAAAAGATACACCGTCAAATCCTAAGACGTCTCCTTCTAATTTATTACCCCTATAAGCAGCTGCCATTCTATCAATTGCTGTTTTTTTAATGTCCCGCCGCCGTGGGGGATCGACAACATTACGTTGTACATCTACAATACTGTTTGTTGCATTAATGGGGCTTGTACCTGGCGAATTTTCTCCTTGTTGGTTTAAGGCAGTGGACTGCGATCCGTCATCACCAGCCGACTGATACTTACTACCAGTGGGAGCATCTAAGCAATTATCTTGTCTTAAACTCAACCCACTAACCGTAGATCCTAGTTTATCTCCTTTCTCGTGGAGAATAATTCCATCTAAATCTATTTCGAGGCGACTATTGCTCCTTACCGCACTCCTTAATGACTCCATAGCTTTTTCACTTACGTGATTGAGCAGCGGACTTGTATAAAGTAGTAAGCCGTTTGTTCCCATTCTGACCTTGGATAATGGCTGCAATGCCGGTGTAGTTGCCCTTTGTGCTATGGCATCAGCTATGAGATCGATGCCGCATTCACTTATTCCACATGACGATATGTCTATTTCCTCAAGCGCTGGAGCCGTCTTAATAAGCTCTGCTATTTCAGCCGCGTAACAGTCTACCATATAACTCTTAGATATATCTATCCTGGCCAATTTAGGGTGTTTCTTAGCTCCTGTTAATATTATGTCTACCGATGAGGGGTATAAAAATATATGGCTATTAGAGAGGTTGAGTTCACTAAGTCGAGGATAATTGATCAAAGTATTGGCAAATGAGTCAGCGGCTGGTTTGTCTGCCGGCGAATGGTAATATCTATGTGTGTAAGTATCGCTAATGTCCAGGCTTGTTAGCCATTTATATTCTTGTAACGTCTTTGTAAGAAGTCCAAAGAATACACCATCATTGAGACCATGGGGCAATGGAAGATTTATCCCGAGCTTACTAATACGAGTTTGGTGTAAATTGCTAGAACCCCCACTGAATAGCCATTTTTCTAATTGCTTCTCCGCGGATTCCCACCGATCATCGCCAACAACATTCATGTTTACACCAGTCATGGGCTGCATACCACTATCCCCAATGTTGTAAACAAGAGGTTCACTATTTGGTCCTGCTTGAGAAAAACGTACGCTCTCGCCGACCAAATTTACATCTTCCAGATTGGGAAAGATTCTCTTAAACCCTTTAAGCAGTTGGTCTGCATAGAAGGCAACACTGAATGAGGAAGACAAGTTCAGTTTCTTCAAAGCAGGAACATGGCCTCCCACCGCATTCGTTCCGCCAATCCCGTGCTTAAATATGTCCATGAACTCATTAATGTCCATTGGTGGATGTGAATTGGACATCTCAAGCTCAACTATACTAGGGTTGTCTCTCACTGCCTCCATCAATTTCTTGATTCTATTTTTTCCGAGGCAGCAGTGAGGCAGTTTTACCGAGGTTAGCTTGGGAGAACTCCTTATGATTTCTAACAAAATATTAAAATTGCTTTCATAGCTATATTCATCCTCAGTCATATTCTGATAGGTAATTAATGGATTATTTTCGGACAATGGCACACCTTTATTGTTCTTGGCCAGATTTTCAGCCTCGGCGCGCACTTGCGCCATGAACCCATCATAGGCTTCTGCGCGTTCTTTTGGAGTTTGCTTTTGCTGAAATGATTGCGAGGAGCGAAAACTATCTATTGACTTGAAAAAGAAATCCGCTACATCACGATTGTAGGCTCCCGTAAGAATAGCCAAAACCCCATCTTTAGCGGGGCTTACGTGCGTGTCATTAGGAAGAGGTGCTTCTACCCCGTATTCTGAATGCAACACATTAGCAATGGCAGTGAATACTGTGCGTATCTCTTCGTTCGGTAAGGTTAGGCCGGTCGGTTCAAGGGCTTGAAACAGTCCTTGAAGCACCGAATATGCCCTAATATCAATCGGGTCGTCAAAAGCACCCTCCTCAAAAGAAGGCAGTGATAGTGTGGTTAGATCCGGCATGCGCGATGCCACTTTAGCGACTGAAGCCATCACACCGCGATCATGCTCCCTGATGTGTTGAACCCTTAATTCAGTAGGCGTTATGTACACCTGGTCGTTTAGAGCGGGGAGCAGAGCTCGCAGTGATGATTCTTCATCTTTATTCACAAGAGACCTCATAAGGTAATAGTTTCAACACTGCATAAGTGCCATATGCGCGATCATAAACTATTATCACATGGTTGTCAATATATTGCTTAACATATATTAAGCTATTATTAAGCTATTATTAACCTATTGGAATTTATTTTATTATCAATAATATTCAATGTTTTCGTATTTTTCAGAGATTGTAGAAGAATTTTGCTTAATTCTATTATTTGCCTAATTATGTATATTTCCAGCTCTGGATGAATTGAAAAATTTTTGTACTCTTTTCATTTCATTTTCTATTTCTTTGAGCATATTTTGTTTGCTTGCGGCGTTATCAAGATAATGCGCTTCGGCTTTTTTACAAATAAGATGCAGCTTATTAGCGCCGAGATTTCCGGCTGAGCCTTTAAAACGATGCGCGGCAGATTTCCAGACCTCATTATCATCATTATCCGTAGAATTGGCGCTGTTTTTAAGCAGACTAAGCATTTCTTCCGCTTGCTCTAAAAACAAATCAAACAAGGCTTTTTCCTCATTCGGATCACCATCTGTAAAAAGGCGCAGCTGCTCAAAATCCAGTGGTTTCTCTTCATTTGTATCATCATTATTTTCTTCCGCAGAGACGCTGTTTTTAGCTACGGAAATAACCGCCTGCTGCTGATTCAGCACAAACCAGCTTTGCACAACATTTTTTACATGCTCAGCGCGCAGCGGTTTGCTGATATAATCATCCATTCCTGATTTCAGGCATTTTTCACGATCGCCCATCATGGCATTTGCCGTCATTGCCACAATCGGCGTGTGGATATTTGTTTGTTCTTCAATAAGGCGCAGTTTTTCTGTCGTTTGATAACCATCAAGCTCCGGCATCTGGCAATCCATAAAAATCATATCGTAAGAATGAAGGCGGTATTTCTCAATAGCCTGAATTCCGTTTTCGGCAATATCTATGGTTCTGAATCCGAATTTACGCAGCAATTTCTCTGCAAAAACCTGATTAACCGGATAATCTTCAACCAGCAATATTCTCGCTTCTGCAACTGGTTTTAAATCGTCCGTCGCTTGGCAGTTTATTAAACGACTTTCCGGACGCGAAACAACATCCTTCGCCTCGGCAATTCTGCAAGGAATTGAAAACCAGAAAGTTGAGCCTTTGCCTTCGGCGCTTTCAACGCCTATTTCGCCTTTCATAAGAGCTACCAGCTGTTTGGTAATTGCCAGCCCTAATCCGGTGCCGCCATATTTGCGTGTTACGGTAGTGTCAGCTTGCGTGAATTTTTCAAAAATCTCGCCGAGCTTGTGAGAAGGAATGCCAGTTCCTGTATCTTCAACGCTGATATAGAGAGCTTCTTCCTGCATTCTGGCGGCGAGGCTTACGTGACCTTTGTCAGTGAATTTAATCGCATTGCCGAGCAGGTTTATTATAATCTGCCGCAATCTTCCTGGATCGCCATAAATATAAGTTGGAACGTCGGAATCAATATGCAGCCGCGCATCAATGCGTTTTTTGTCAGCTTGCGGCCTGAGCAGATTCATCGCCTGAGTTATTGAATCATTCAGATTGAAAGGAATATTTTCCAGAATCAATGCGCCGGCTTCGATTTTTGAGAAATCGAGGATGTCGTTAAGCAGCATCAGCAGATTTTCGCCGGAGCCGTTTATGGTTGCGACATATTCCTTCTGTTCATCGTTAAGCGGTGTATCAACCAGCATTTGCGCCATGCCTAAAACGCCATTCATCGGAGTACGCAATTCATGACTCATATTGGCAAGGAAATCACTTTTTGCCTTATTAGCCTCTTCGGCCTTTTTAAGGCTTTCCTGTAAATCACGCGCTGAGGCTTCTGACTTCATGTTGGCGCGTTTGAGCTGAATCATCATTTCCTTAAACTCACGATCAGCCTTTTTAAGCGCGGTTATGTCGCGTTCAATTGCTGCAAAGTGCGTTATGTTTCCGGCCTGGTTTTTTACTGGCACTATGCTGATGTCAAGCCAGTAAGAATTGCCGTTTTTGCCATAATTTAATATTTCACCTTTAAATGATTTTCCTTGTGAAAGAGCGGCGCGAATAGCGGCGATAGTATCAGCGCTGGTTTGCTCGCCTTGCAGAAAGCGAGGCGATTTGCCAATTGCCTCAGCGGCGGCATAGCCGGTAATGCGCGTGAAAGCATCATTGACATAAATTATTTCCGGACCTGGTTTATCAAGAGCGGCGCTGGTTATTATAATACCATCATTGGCACTGCTGATTACCGTTTCCAGCAGATTCGCCTTTTCACGCAACGGACGCAGTACGAAAATAGTCATAAAAATAAGCAGCACCACTGCCGCCAGAAAAACCACGCTGCTTATAATGTCAGCCAGATGATCCGGCGGATCAATAATAACATGCACAATTGAGGCCAGCGCCACGCAGGCAATTGCTGAATAAAACAAGCGCATGGTCTTTTGATGTTGCATCGTAATTTCTCTCTATGCGGATTATTCTGTATGCTGATTATTCTTTATGCTTACTATTTTGTATGCTGACTATTCTGTATTATTATTGTTCTTTATGCTGACTATTCTGTAAGAATTTGCTGCAATTCATCACTACGCTGATTTATGGTAATGCAGCGCGCTGCCGGAAATATAATAATGCAGTTTTTCCTGACGAAAAGGCTTGGCGACAAAACCAGATGCGCCGCAAGTCAAGGCTTTTACGACATTATCAAGATAGCTATTGCCTGAGAACATAACCACATAAGCATCAGGATCTATAGCGATAATCTGTTTAAGCGCTGCAAAACCACTAGCATCAGGCAAGCCAATATCAAGAAACACTATGTCCGGCGCAAAAAGCAGATAATTGGCAACTGCCTCATGCGCGTCATGAGCAGTTATTACCGCGAAACGATCTTTAAGCGAGCTGGCCACAATGCGGCGCGTAAGGGCATCATCTTCAACCAGCATAACATGTTGCGGTTGACGAGCTTTGCGGATTTTTTTCGCTTCTTCAAACACGGCGCTGAGAGATTCTGTCTCTCCCCAGTCGCTTGATTCAAGTATCGCAAATGGTTCTGCCGGAGAGCCTTGCGTATTAATCAGCATCATAGCGCGAACTTCACGCCATTGCTTAAAACAATCATAAACAGATAATTCATAAGCAGATGATGCAAAAATCGTCTGGTTGGATTTTTCTGGCAGAGAAGATTTTGCTGCGGTATTTTCTGTTGTAGTATTTTTTGTTGTAGTATTTTCTGTTGTGATATTTTTTATTGCGGCATTTTCCATTACCACATTTTCCGCAGCAAGTTTTGCCACTATATTGCCGGCAAGATCACGCAATGATTTTTCTTTCATCTCGCAGCTGATAATCAGCAACTCTTCATTAGGACATAATATAATATCAGCGTCGCAATTAGCGTTGCTTTGTCTGGTTTTTTCCAGAATATTCTTAGTATTATTTATTGCCGATATTGTCGGTTGCGCCGATTGCGCCAATTGTGATGATTGCGCTGATTTCTCCTCCGGCTTGCGATATATTCTAAGCACAGACCATCCTTCAAAGCTGGCCGGATCCTTTGAAATCGCAACAGCAAGAGCATGTAAATAATGTTCTGTATGTTCTGTGTAAAGTCGCATGGTGGTTTCCTTTGAGGTTGTTTTCTTTCAGCAGTTGGTGGTTGGTAAATACGATTATGATAATTAGATTCTGGTAATTAGATTCTGGTAATTAAGTATCTGGCAATAATCAGGAGGTTTTTATTGTTGGACAGCGGTTGATATATTGCAGCAGCTTTTCCTTAGTAAATGGCTTGCCGACAAAGCCTTTCGCGCCGAGTTTCATCGCGGTTATTACGTTGTCTTTATCAGCATTTCCGGAGAGCATGATCACATAAGCATTCGGATCAAAGGCAATGATTTTCTCAAGCAGCTCAATTCCGGTTACGCTTGGCAGATTAATGTCAAGAAACAGCAGATTAGGGGCAAGTTTTGCGTAAGTTTCAAGCGCGGTATCAGCAGTTCCCAAAGCAGTTATGGCAAATTGATTATGCAGCACATTTTCCACCAGACGGCGGGAAAAAGCATCATCTTCTATTACCATAATTGCCGGAATTTCATGCTGCAAACGCCGCTCGTTAATATTCGCAATCAGCGTTGCAGGAATATTGCGGCTTAGAATATTTTGCCTTTTACGCTCGGCAAGAGCTATCTCGCGCTGCTTTTGCTGCTGCTCGCGCGCCTTATTATGCGTATCTATTTTTTCCTGCAGATGAATTATCAGCTGGCTGATATGTGAATTTAATTCATAAAAACTCACAAATTCTTCATCAGCGCGCACGCCGATATTGCCGGAAGCTTCAAGCATTGCCATTTTGGCTTCTTTAACTGGCAGCAGCGGCGCAAGAGCTATGACATCGCCGTCATCACATATGTAAATTTCCAACGCGCGATCAGGCAGATGACGTTGCAATGCTGACATGATAACAGATTTCGCCTGAGCAACCACCGCATCAACATTTCCAGCTTTGCTGTGTTTTGTCACATAATCAGCGAGCTTGAAATGAATGCAGCGCGTTGCTTCTTCTGAAGAACGAATTTTTTCCAGATGTTTAATCAAGGCATTATCAGCATGTTCGTCTATTACTATCATAAATTTAAAAACATTCTCCTGAATTACTAGCTTGTGAATATTCTGTTTTTTTCGATTTATCTTTTACTGTATCTCTGATTTATCGCTTATGTATCTCTGCTCTATCTCTGATTTTATCGTCTTTTCGCTTACAATTAGTTTAGTAATTATATAAATACATAACATAATAATAGTATGAAGTAGCATGAAGCGTGCCAAGCGTAATAATTTATATTTATCAATATATTGTTATTATTTTGCTATTATTCTAATGTGACTTATTATGAAAATATCGTTCGATTTTGAGAAAAATATATGCTATATTCTCATTATAAAACGCACAGAACCACCACAATGAACGCTAAACTAATTAACGCCGCAATAATGGTTTTACAAAAATGAATAATACAATAGTTGTTGTCGAAGATGATGCAGTGCAGCGCTTGATGATCACCACTCTGCTGGAGAAAAAATTTGCTTATAAGGTTTTGCAATCAGCAAACGGACGTGATGCTGTTGATTTAATAAAAGCCAGCACAATTGGCGATATTGCCGTGGTGCTTATGGACATTTCCATGCCAGTTATGGACGGTTTTGAAGCACTGCGGGAAATACGCGCGCTGCGTCCTGATCTGCCGGTAATTATGCTAACTGGAAATGATGATGTGAATGTTGCCGTTCGCGCAATCAAAGAAGGAGCAAGCGATTTTATTCTTAAACCGCCGATTGCCGCGCAATTGGAAGTAGCTATAAAAAATGCGATAAAACTCTCTTCCCTGACTCAGGAAATAACTCGCCTGCGCCGCGATAAAAGCGGAGAGCTTGGTTTTGATGATTTAATCGGCAATCAGGGCGGCTTGAAAAACAGCGTCTCTGCCGGACGAAAAGCCGCCTCATCAGATGTTCCGGTTTTGATAAGCGGCGAAACCGGCGTTGGCAAAGAACTGTTTGCTCGCGCTCTGCACGGCGAATCGCGCCGCGTTGGCAAAAATTTTATTGCCATTAATTGCGGCGCTTTGCCGGAAAATCTTGTTGAGAGCATCTTATTCGGACATGAAAAAGGCTCATTTACTGGCGCGACAACTAAAACCATCGGAAAATTCCGTGAAGCAGATAACGGCACAATATTTCTTGATGAAATAGGCGAGCTGCCGCTTGATTCGCAAGTAAAACTGCTGCGCGTTTTGCAGCAGAAAGAAGTCGAGCCAGTAGGATCAGGTAAGCCGGTTAAAGTTAATGTGCGAATTATTTCCGCCACTAATCGCGATCTGGAAACTGAAGTGCGTAATAAACGTTTCCGCGAGGATCTTTATTTCCGGCTGAATGTCCTGCCAATAAAACTGCCGCCGCTGCGCCAAAGACGCGAGGATATAATTAAGCTGGCAGAATATTTTATTAATCGCCTCGCCGCTTCCGAATCCGCCGCCGTTAAAACACTTACCCCTGACGCTATTGATTATCTGAAAGAATGCAGCTGGCCGGGCAATGTCCGCGAGCTTGAGAATCTGATACATAGAGCGCTTGTAATGTCAGAGGGAGATTCTATCTCCGCAAGCGAATTATCTCTCCTTCATTCAGCAAATGCAGGACGCTATCTTGAACAAAACAGCACGCCACAATCCGCTATTTCCACGCCGGAAAATGCCGATTTACAGATTTCTCTGCGTAACGAAAAAGGAATCTTTAAAACCATGCGCGAAATAGAGGCGGAATCAATGCAGAAAATCCTCGCGCATTATGATAATAATATTACAAAAGCCGCAGATATTCTAGGCATTGCAAAATCCACTTTCTATCGTAAAATAAAAAATATAGAGTAAGCAAACAACATCACAAGGCGCAATATTTATGACAAATAGTCTTTACGAAAGAATTGGCGGCGATTCGGCAATCAGAGCAACTGTTATCAAAATGTATGACAAGATACTTTCCGATGAAGAATTAGCGCCTTTTTTTGATGAAATTGATGTGAATAAATTGCGCCTAAGCCAGTCGGCCTTTGTAACTTACGCCTTCGGAGGCCCTAATAACTATTCCGGCGCCGGAATGCGCGCAGTACATAAAAATGCCGTGCAGAAAGGCTTAAATGACCACCATTTTGATCTAGTGGCAAAACATCTGGCAGCGGCAATGCGTGAATTAAACGTAGCTGAGGATTTAATAAAAGAAGCCATGTCAATAGTAGGCAGCACACGGAAAGATGTATTGAATCAATAAATTCGTACTATTTTACAATCTATTGACTGTTTTTCTTTATTTTCTTCTTCTCCGGCAGACGGAAATCTATCGGCAACGCGTAGGCTGTTACAGTTGGCAACTGAATTTTCTCAAGCGCCTTTTGCTCCAGCAAAATTGTATTCGCATGAGCAGCAACCGGCTCGCCTTCATAGCTGTTAATGTGCAAATGCTGATATGGCGAAATATACCAGAATCTTTTGCTATCAGCATGTTGCCGCCGCGCAGTATCAAGGCATCTATTGAATGGTTTTTCATTGATATGTTCTATTCGCGCGAAATATCGACAAACTGCTATCTGGTTATCTCTTACCAGGTTGGGAATTATTTCTCCGGCTTGTTTCTCGCGCTCAACAACCAACCATTCCTGACTAGAAATAATCAGAATATCACCAGATTTTGTCTGCTGATTAAGGCGCTCAACCATTGCCCTCCAGTCAGATCTGGTAGCAGTGTAATATCTGCCGTAATAATATCTGCCGTTATTGCTATTTTTTTTATAATCATAAGGAAATAATAAGCGGTAACGATCCGGCTGCAGGCCATTGCCATTTCCGGCGAATAGATTCACAGCCATCACCGCAAGAAATATTGCCATCAATATTGAGGCATTTCTAACGCCATCAATTCGTACAAAACGACTAAAAGGATAAGAAATAACCAACAGCATAGCCGGAACAAGATAAGTGAAATGGCGAATCGAATAATAAGGATGTTTATTAATTATCAGCAGTAGCCATGCCAGCAGCAACATTCCTACCACAGCATACAACCACACATAGCGTTTATCGCGATATAATGACCACAAACCAAAGCCAAACATGAATAATGTTATCGCGCAGAAAAAACCTCCCTCGTAAAAAAAGTATCTGATTGGAACATCAAGCAATGTAAAAAGATGCATAAAGGCCAGAGAAAAGACTCCTGCCCCTTTAAGCCAAATAACAATTTCATCAGCAGCTTCCATATACATGCTGTTCTGCCAGAGATAAAAGGCCGCCATCATGGCATGAAGCACGCTCCAGATCATAATATTCTTATCGCGCAGCAAGGCAGTAATTGAATAAAGATGAAATGAGGCGGCCTTAAATATCCCGATTGAGCCGATAAGAAAAATTGGAATTACCGCGCCATAATGAGTGAATATGGCAAGAAAAGAAAATAAGAAATAGGCAGCAAGCCAGATGGTTTTTTTATTTTGCTCGAAGCGCAAGATTGAGAAAAACGCGCATAATAATATGAATAGAAACAGACTATAGCTGCGTATTTCCTGCGAATAGACGATATGAGCATCGCTGAATGTCAACAGCAAAGCCGCCACCATGCCGCTTAGAACGCCGCTGGCCTGTCTGCCGATAGCATAAGCCAGCGGAATGCTCAGCAAACCTGGAACAAGAGCGGATAGTCGCCAAATAATTGGATCTTCACTTATTTGCGTTAGCAGATGTAATATCAAATAATAAAATGCCGGATGTCCGGATAGAGGCGTGATATTGATAATATCAAACCAATGTTCGCGTGGAATAAAAGGCGCTCTTAACCAGCCATAATCAACATTATTATTATATTCATAAGGCGGAATCGGCGCTGGCACAGTTGCCAGCCAGTAAACAAAAGCATCATCAGGAGAAAAAAGAAATTCTCCGATTCCGGCAAAACGTACATATGCGCCGACCAGCATCAGAAAAATCAGAAAAATTCCAATGAAAATTTTTTTGTATATCGACAATGATAAATTCATAAAATTATTTGTTCTATATTTTATTCTATATTTATAGCTGAATCTATAGCTGATTAATTGACTTTTTCTTTCCTTCTTATTGCGCTGGATGATGCCGGATGCAGGCGCATATGGACGTATGACCAGCTTGGTAGAGTTGGTAGTTTTTCTTTAAGCAGATCACGCGGATTTTTGCGATATCTGGCAAAGCGCAGCGCCGCTTTTTTCCTCAGCGCC
>CAZFJN010000029.1:22388-26331 GCA_964519595.1 uncultured Rickettsiales bacterium | reverse complement strand
AATTCCTTGCTAAGCAGCGTTTTTTATGGTTTATGCGCGGCAAAATAGAATTTGCTCAGGAATCAGGAATATGGAATCAGGAATATGAAAACCCTTCGTAATATTGCCATTATCGCGCACGTTGATCATGGAAAAACCACGCTTATTGACCAGATGCTGCGGCAAAGCGGCTCTTTTCGCGCCAACCAGCAGGTTTCCGAGCGGGTTATGGACAGTAATGATCTGGAAAAAGAGCGCGGCATTACAATTCTGGCTAAATGCACCTCGGTTGATCGTGGCAATGTACGAATAAATATCGTTGATACGCCAGGACATGCTGATTTTGGCGGCGAGGTTGAGCGCGTATTGTCAATGGTCGATGGTGTTTTGCTGCTGGTTGATGCGGCGGAAGGACCATTGCCACAAACTAAATTTGTGCTTACCAAGGCTTTAAAGCTGGGAATTCGTCCGATTGTGGTAATTAATAAGGTTGACCGCGGCGACGCACGTCCTATGGAAGTACATAACGAGGTGTTTGACCTTTTCGCGGCTCTTGATGCCAGCGAGGAGCAGCTCGATTTTCCAACTTTTTACGCTTCCGGACGCGATGGCTGGGCGGCTGACAGTCTTGAAGGAGCGCGGGAAAATCTTGATCCTCTTTTTGAGAAAATAGTAAGCCATGTGCCAGCGCCTGATGTTGATCCGGATGCTTCATTTGCCATGCTTGCTTCGATTCTGGAGTATGATGCATTTCTTGGCCGTATTCTTACTGGCCGGATTTATTCAGGAACGGCAAAAGTCGGAATGCCGATTAAGGCAATTAATTTGAAAGGCGAATTGCTGGAACAAGGCCGCCTTACTAAATTGCTGGCTTTTGAAGGTATTAAGCGCGTTCCTGTTGAGGAAGCCAGCGCCGGAGATATCGTCTCTATCGCCGGAATTGAAAAAGCAACCGTCTCTGATACTCTTGGTGATCTTTCCGTCGCCAGCCCTGTTCCTTCAACTCCTATTGATCCGCCGACCATGTCGGTTACAATTACGGTGAATGATTCGCCTTACGCCGGACAGGAAGGCACAAAAGTCACCAGCCGGATGATTCGTGATCGCCTGCTTAAGGAAGCGGAAGGCAATGTCGCTATTCGCGTTACTGAAGCTGAATCAAAGGATGCTTTCGAAGTGGCAGGACGTGGCGAGTTGCAGCTTGGCGTGTTGATAGAAACCATGCGCCGCGAAGGTTTCGAATTGTCAGTTTCACGTCCGCGCGTTTTATTTAAAATTGATCCTAATAATGGCGAGCGGCTTGAGCCAATTGAAGAAGTTGTTGTTGATGTTGATGAAGAATATACTGGCGTTGTGGTCGAAAAAATAAGCCTGCGTAAAGGCGAAATGGCTGATATGCGTCCTTCCGGCGGCGGCAAAACCAGAATTATTTTCCATGTTCCTTCACGCGGTCTTATCGGCTATCAGAGCCAGTTTCTAACTGACACACGCGGAACAGGAATGATCAACCGCCTGTTTCATTGTTATTCACCATATAAAGGCGATATAGAAGGCCGCAGAAACGGCGCGCTTATCTCTACTGATACTGGCGAGGCCGTTGCCTATGCGATCTGGCAGTTGCAGGAACGCGGTATCATGTTTGTTGATCCGGGCGATAAAATCTATGCCGGAATGATTGTCGGCGAACATAGCCGCGATAATGATCTGGAAATAAACGTGCTTAAAAACAAACAGCTGACGAACATCAGAACCACCAGCAAAGATGAAGCAATTCGCCTTGTTCCGCCTTTGAAAATGACTCTGGAACAGATGATTTCATATATTCAGGATGATGAGCTGGTAGAAGTAACGCCAAAATCTCTGCGCCTTAGAAAAATGGAACTTGATGCGAATGAACGCAAAAAAGCTGACCGCGCCAGAAAAAAAGCCAGCTAATATTTCAACAGCGCATGGTTAACCATGTTCTCTCTTAAATCATCATATCAACCAGCCGGTGATCAGCCAAAGGCAATTGCCGAGCTTGGCAAAGGCTTGCTTGCTGGCGAGCGCGATCAGGTTCTGCTTGGCGTTACCGGCTCCGGCAAAACTTTCACCATGGCGCAGATTATCAATAATCTGCAACGTCCGGCGCTGGTAATGGCGCATAATAAAACTCTCGCCGCGCAGCTTTATTCAGAGATGAAACAATTTTTTCCTGATAATGCCGTTGAATATTTTGTGTCTTATTATGATTATTATCAGCCGGAAGCTTATGTGCCGAAAACTGATACATTCATAGAAAAAGACTCCAGCATCAACGAGCAGATTGACCGTATGCGCCATTCAGCGACACGTTCGCTGCTTTGCCGCCGCGATGTGATTGTAGTTGCCAGCGTTTCCTGCATTTACGGTATAGGCTCTCGCGAAATCTATTCGGAAATGGTTCTTGACCTTAAAGTCGGACAGAATATTCCGCAGCAGGAGCTGATTAAGAAGCTTGTCGAGCTGCAATATCTGCGTAATGATCTGGATTTTTCACGCGGTAATTTCCGTGTGCGCGGCGACTGCCTTGATTTGTTTCCTTCGCATTATGAAGATGCCGGCTGGCGCATTTCTTTTTTTGGCGATGAAATAGAAACAATAAGCGAATTTGACAGTCTAACTGGCGAGCGCAAAGCCAAAATGGAATATATCAGCATCTTCGCCAACAGCCACTATGTCACCACAAAACCAACAATTGAGCGAGCAATAAAGGAAATAAAAGCCGAGCTTAAAGAACGCCTGGCGCGCTTATATGCTGAAAATAAGCTGGTTGAGGCGCAGCGCCTTGAACAGCGCACTAATTTTGATCTGGAGATGCTGGTTGAAACCGGAATATGCAAAGGAATCGAAAATTATTCGCGCTATCTGGCGGGAACAAAAGCCGGAGAGCCGCCGCCAACTTTATTTTCCTATCTTCCTGATGACGCGCTGTTATTCATTGATGAATCGCATGTGACCGTACCGCAAATCGGCGGCATGTATAACGGCGACCGCGCGCGCAAAACAACTCTTGTTGAATATGGTTTTCGCCTTCCTTCGGCGCTTGATAATCGTCCGCTTAAATTTGAAGAGTGGGAAATGCGCCGTCCGCAAACAATATTTGTTTCTGCAACTCCTGGAAAATGGGAAATGGAAAAAACCGGCGGCGTGTTTGTCGAGCAGATAATTCGTCCAACCGGACTTATTGATCCGCCATGCGAAATAAAACCAGTAGCCACTCAGGTTGATGATCTGCTGGCGGAATGTCATTTGCAGATAAAATCCGCGCAGAGAGTTCTTGTCACAACTCTCACTAAACGCATGGCGGAGGAGCTGTGCGACTATATGGACGAAGCCGGAATCAAAGTTCGTTATCTGCATTCTGATGTTGAAACTCTGGAGCGCATTGAAATAATCCGCGATCTGCGCCTTGGCAAGTTTGATGTGCTAATTGGCGTGAATCTCTTACGCGAAGGGCTTGATATTCCAGAATGCGGCCTGGTTGCCATTCTTGATGCTGATAAGGAAGGATTTCTCCGTTCAGCAACTGCGCTGATTCAAACTATTGGCCGCGCCGCGCGCAACATCGACAGCAAGGTTATTTTATATGCTGATAAAATCACTAATTCGATGAAAACCGCGCTCGATGAAACCGCCCGCCGCCGCGCCATTCAAAGCGAATATAACGAAAAGCACGGCATAACGCCGCAATCAGTTCGCAAACATGTCAGCTCTATTTCCATGTCAGTCGCAGAGCATGATTACTACACTGTTTCTACCAGATCGAAAAAATACGACGTAAAAGACGACGGCAAAGACCGCGCAAAATACATATTAAAACTGCGCCAGAAAATGCTCGAAGCCGCCAGCGACCTTGAATTCGAAGAAGCCGCCGCACTGCGCGATTTGATCAGCAAATTAGAAACACAAAGCATAAAACCAGGCAGCGCCAAGAAGAAATAAA
>CAZFJN010000029.1:0-22288 GCA_964519595.1 uncultured Rickettsiales bacterium | reverse complement strand
TATTACTCGCGGTAGCGAGGAAAATAGCTATCTTCCGCTGTTTTTCGTAGCTATACTAGATGCCAGCGTAGGCTGGCATTACACTTAAAAAAACAACGTTATACTGGAAAAATTATCTTCAGAATCAGGCAATCTCAAACAAGGCTTCAACCTCAACCGCTACGCCAAATGGCAATTGCGCTACTCCTACTGCTGCTCGTGAATGTTTTCCAGCATCTCCTAAAATTTCCACCATCATATCAGAAACACCGTTGGCAACTTTCGGCTGATCAACAAAATCCTCAGTTGAATTGACAAAAACGCCAAGACGAATACAGCGCTTGATCCGGCTTAAATCGCCGCCACAAGCCGCTTTTAAATGCGATAGAATATTAATTCCGCATAATCTGGCAGTTTGCTGCGCCTGCTCGATGGAAAAATCACGCCCTACCTTGCCAATATCCTGCGGTTTTCCATCTTTCATTGGCAATTGTCCGGAAATAGAAACCAGATTTCCACAAACAACATAAGGCACATAATTCGCCGCTGGCAACACTGAAGGTGGCAGGCTTATACCAAGCGATGTCAGCTTATCTTCGATTTTATTAGTCATGATTTTTCCTTCCGCTTCTTGATTAATATTATATTATCACCACATAATCACCATATTATCATTATAAAACAATATATTATACAAATATAAGTTAAAAACAATAAATCTCTCAATAAATACGTAAATATGTCAATAATGTTAGTTCTGTCAAAAAATTGTCATAATACTGTGCTAGTATAATGAATAGAAGATTGATATAAAAAAATTATCAGGTTTGTAATAATTATTGAATAGCTGATATATTTGTAAAAAATTCAGGAAAAAATTCAGGAAGATGTCATGAAAACACTCACAATGAATTGGGAAACTGTGAAAATGCAGCTGGTCACAACGCTGTTTTTCTCTGCATTCATGATTATCATGATGCAGTCGGCTTTTGCTGTTGCAACCACCTCAACTTCGCCAATGGGCGATGTTCTATGCAGCATTGTTCTAATTGTCTATGGCAATTTAGGGCGTGGAATTGCTACTCTGGCAGTAGTTGTAATCGGCGTTGGTGCAACTCTGGGCAAAACCTCCTGGGGACTGGCTATAACCGTAGCGGTTGGAATAGCAGTTATTTTTAATGCTCATGCTATAGTAAATGTTATTGGCGGCGGAATCGGCGGCTGTATTTTTACCTAAATTGTCAATAGCTGCAGTTATTTTCAATGCCAGAGCTATAGTCGGAAATATAGTATAAATGGCAAATTGCCAGACATAGATTATATATAGATTTAGTCATTATATATTCTGCAATATTATACTGATGATAATATTTATTTAATCTGTGGCGATTATAAGTTCGGCATATTGCCATACTGCTATATTGCACAATTTTTATGTCTATATTCAAAAAAAAACTGAAATTTATTGATAAGGCTGCGTCGCCAAAAATAGCCTCTGTTGAGGCGCGTGATTTTCTGCCGGCATTTGCTCATTACAACTCGCATCTGGTAATAAGCAAAGATGGCGAGCTGATGCAGACTATTCGCATTGACGCATATAACGGCGGTATTGATTACGAGCCGCATAGCCTCTCTGGCAATAATCTGCGTGAATCAATCCGCCGGGCAATATCTAAACATATTACAATTGATAATTTTGCCGTATGGATTCACACGCTGAGAAAGCGCAAGGAAGTATTCAAACAAACCGTTGATGAACATAATTTTGCTGCTTATGTGAATGAAAGCTGGCGATTGCTCCACGACTGGTCGCATCAATATCATAACAGCATTTATATAACTCTGGTTTATGATGGTCAAAGCGGCGTTATTTTTGATAAGATTTCGCTGAAAGAAGGCGCAACTCCGCGTAAAAACCGTGAATTCCGCAATAATTATCTGGAAGAAGCCGCGCGCGAAATGGATTTAGTGGCAGAAGCGATAATAAAAGACCTCAGCAAAAAATATCAAACGCGCCGCCTTGAGGTAGTTGAACGCGCCAGTAATAAAGAAAATAACAAGGAAAATAATAATGATAAAGGTACGGAAAATAAAACAACCGTAAAATCAATCCTACCGGAAGTTCCGGTTTTTTATTCCGAGCCAATGGAGTTTTTATCTTATCTACTGAATCTGCGCGATGAGGAAGTTCCGTTGCCTGATGCAAATATAAGCGCGGCGCTGCAATCATCTGATTTGCTTTTTGGCTTTAATGCTCTGGAGACTAAAAGCGCAGAAGGAATAAAACGTTTCGGCGCTTTGCTTTCACTGAAGCAATATCGTGAAGTTCCGGCAAATACTGTTGATATGCTCTTACAAGCGCCAGTTGAGCTGATAATAAGTCAGGCTTTTCATTTTATTTCCGCTGGCGAGGCGCTTAAAAATTACCGCCTGCAGAAAGAAATGTTTGAAATAAGCAGCGATGATTACTCAATGCGCGCCAGCGGATTAGTCGATATTTTAAACGCTAATCGCAACTCGCCATGCGATTATGGTTTGCAACAAACAACAATCATGGTTCTTGCTGACGAGCTTAAAAAAATCGATGAAAAAATCCATAATCTTAAAAAAGCTTTTGGCGGAATTGGCTTAGTATGTGTGCGCGAAGACATCAGGCTTGAGGAAATATTCTGGAGCATTTTTCCCGGCAATATTGTTTTCCTGCGCCGTAAAAGTCCAATTCCTACGGCAATTATCGGCGGTTTTGCCAAGCTGAATCGTTTTCCAAGCGGAAATTATAAAAATACTTTCTGGAAAGAGCCGCTGGCGCTTATTCCAACTCTGGTTAATTCGCCTTATTTTTTCAATTTTCATCTGAAAGACAGAGGACATACGGTTCTGCTCGATTTTAATTTTTTTGGCGACCATATGGCAGATCAGGCGCTTGGTTTTCTGCTGACACAAGCCAACCGCCTTACTCCTCGCATTTATTATTTTGATTTTCATTCTTCAGCGAAATTATTTTTTGCAATGATGAACGGAATCTATCGCTTCCTGCGCCCTGATTCTGCAAATGAGCTGAAGCTGAATCCGTTTTCTCTTGCGCCTCAACCGCGCAACATGGCTTTTCTTGCTGCATGGTGTGGTGAGTTGATTAATGCTTCAAAAGCTGAACTTGCCGACATCAAACAAGCGATTCAAAACTTATATGCAGAAAATAAAATAGAAAATAAAATAGAAAATAAACTGGCAGACAAACTGGCAGACAAAACAGAAAATCAGCCGGAAAAACAATATAATTTATCTGATTTTGTCGCAAAGCTCGCCGAGCTTAATAACCAGCTCGCTGATAAATTTTCACCATGGCAAGCTGGCGGTATTTATGGCGGATTATTTTCCGCATCAGATGATGATTTTATCGTTGATAACAATTTTCTGGCTGTTGATCTCAGCGCGGTTGCAAATAATTTAGGCAGCCTGATTGCCAGCTTTGCTTACATGCTGCATAGAGTAATTCAGAATCTTGATGGAAAACCAACAATAATTGTCCTTAAAAACGCTGACGCAATTCTTAAACATAATTTTTTCGCAGAGCGAATTGAAAGCCTTCTGGAAATGCTGGTTGAGCAGAATGCTATCCTGATTTCCTGCCTTAATTACAAGGAAAATATTGGCGAATCGGCGCTATTTAAATCTCTGCTTGAAACTTCAGCAAGCAAAATAATAATTCCTGCTGATAACAAGTTGTCATATGCTAATCAATTGCCGGAATTATTATCGGAAGATGATCAAGATCTACTGCATAAAATGCAGCGAACACGCGGCGATATAATGCTCAAACAGGATAATGAAACAGTAGCACTACGCATTGATCTAAGCAAAATGCCGGACATACAGGCTGTTTATAATAATGATGTAAAAACTCTCATTTCATCAGGCAGCAGATTTTCTCCGCAAACTACAACCTCAAAAGGAGAAAATAAGTGAATGTATCAGGCAATCAGCGTGTGTATTTCCAGCTGGCAATAACATTTACTGCCGCTTGCGTTTTTTTGCTGATTCCTGATCCGGCTTATGCTTTCGAGGCGCTGCGCTGCGTTGCCGATCCGGCAACCGGAATTGGCGTTCCTGAACCAGGAACCAGCCTCTATGACGCAAGCGCCGCAACAGGAGCATGTCAATTCACTGGAATTCAAAATATTTTCAGCACGGTAATATGTCAGTTCGTTACCATGATCAATATCGTAATGGGCAAGCTCTACTGCTCTATTCAGGGCGCTGTTCTGCCAATTATCATCGCGACATTGATCGTTTTTGTAGCAGTTTACGGCGTGCAGATTCTAATTGGAACAGCGCAGTTAAACAGCGCGGAGATTATGCTGCGCTTATTCAAAATAACCATTGTACTCTGGTTGGCAATTGATCCTCCATTTGGAGTTTCCGCCGGAATCGGCATGATGTTTAATTTCTTTCTCACCTTTATTTCAGAATCAACGCGCTGGGTGGTTAGTGTTCTTGATGCGGTGATCACAACAGAAACAAGCGGCGATGTAAGCCTTGGCGTAGCAGGAGCAGGAGGATATAATCCAGGAGTGGTTGCCACTTTTGCCTTCATTGATTCGTGGATTTATAATGCCCTGACTGGAGCGCTTTCTCCGGCAAATGCCAAAGTTATCGGTTTTTTTGTGGCAATGGCCTTTGTTATGCCAAGCATGGCGATAATGGCTGCATATTGGTTTTACAGCATGGTTATGATGTTGCTTAGAACTGTGGTCGCTTTTCTAATGGCGATTATTGCCATAGCTTTTCTGCTCGGACTAAGCCCTATTTTTATAGGCTTTATGTTATTCCAAAGCACTTTCCAGTTTTTTGATCAATGGCTGCGTTTTATGATTTCATATTCCATTCAGGTTATGGTTTCTTTCGCTATTCTGACTATGTGGCTTTATAGCCTTACTTTCTTCGCGCCATTTTTCAATGAACTCTCCGAGTTGATTTATCCTTACAAAAAAATAGTAAGGCCAGCAGCGGCAATTTACACTCCGGCAGAAAGCTGGGGACTTTGTCCAATGACTATAAACAGATCTCTGGAAGCGCGTTGTCCATCAGGATTTAATCCAATTCCGCCAGCTAATGAAGGAGAAGAAGGAAACGATGATTATAAAAAAATAATTCCGCCGGCGCGCGTTCCGGAAATGCACAATTTCATTTTTTACATATTCTATCACATGATATCGCTGATAATTGTTTCATATGGTTTCGCCAGCTTGCAGAAAAATGCCGGAGAAATCTCCAGGAAGCTAGGCGGACCTTCGTATATTCCGCTGCTTAACGCTACCGGAATAGGCAGCACTTCCTTTGGACATCTCAAAAAAGCGCATCAGCAATCACAATCAATAACAAGCGGAGGATTATTCTCAAGCTTTGCCAGCCGCCATGAAAGCGGCCCTACTCCTTACGAAAAGATGATTCACAGCGTACAAAACATGACTTCCACAAGATAGTATCGAGATAGCTTATATTAATCTTTTATTTATACATGTTGTTTACAGTTCTCTGACTATGATTAAAACCGCCGGCAATTCCAGCGAAAGCAAAAACTGGTACAGAGATCGTTATCAGTATGTGTTAGTGCAACGCAAAATTCTGGTTTTGATTACTTCTCTTTCTCTTCTTTCCTCGTTAGTCACCGTGCTGGTTATTGCCAGGCTTACGCCGCTTAAAACAGTTGAACCGTTTGTGATTCAGGTTGATCAGAAAACCGGAATAACACAAACAGTTAATCCGGCGAGCGTTAAAGAAATAACTGCCAATGAATCAGTAAATAATTTTTTCATCGTGCAATATATACGCGCGCGTGAAAACTATAACAGCATTGATTTGTCGCGCTCATATAATCTGGTGCGCCTGATGTCGGAAAGCGGCAAGGTTTACCGTGAGTTTACTTCCGGAGCTAGCCCTAATAATCCTGCCAGCAATGCCGCTCGATTAGGAACTGCCGGAATAAGGACAGTTAAATTCAAATCAATAACATATCTTACTCCGCAGCAGATTCAGGCGCGCGTTCTGGTAGAAGAGAAAATAGCCGGAAATCTGGCGCAGCAGCATTTGATTATTCTGCTTAGCTTTGCCTATGTGAACATGGCTTTGACCATGGAAGAACGTTATGTCAATCCGCTCGGCTTTATTGTTACTGATTACCGCGTTGATCAAGACACAATACAAAAATGAGAATAAAAAGAAAAATAAAAAGAAAAATAACAACATAAAATTGCCGGAAAAATAGTTGCAAAAAATGAAACAGTTTACAAAATTAAAATTAAGCAGATATCTGGTGATGTTTCGTTCCGTTTGCATCTCTATAAGCTGTGCTGCGAGCCTTATTTTCGTGCTGTCGCTTGGTTTTTCGACAATCGCCGTGGCAAAAAAATCCGAAGATATTCCAGTTGATTCGCGCATTAAGCTGCTAACTTATAGCGCAAATGATGTTTATAAAATTCCTACTAAATACGGTTATCAAACCAGCATTGTTTTTTCTGCCTCGGAAATAATAAAAACCGTGTCAGTAGGCGATCGCAGCATGTGGCAGATTGTGCCTTCCGGAAACCGCATTTTCCTGCGTCCAATGGACGATAATCTGGCAACTAACATGACTGTAATAACCAACTTACGCGAATATAATTTTGATATTGAATCAGTGGCGGCAGATAAAAGCGGCAATCTTTATGTTGTGCAGTTCCGCTATCCTGGCAGGAATGTCAGTAGCGAACAATTTTATGATGATAGCACTTCCCAGTCAGCGCAAATTCAAGCAATAAAAGAAGTTTATGATGATAATCAGCCGCCGCTTCCGGTTAAGCTTAATATTCCTGACAAAGTTGTAATGAAAGATGCTGAAGAAAAAGAAGCGGCAATAAAAGAAGCAGCCGCAAAAGAATCTGCTGAAAAAGAATCTGCTGAAAAAGAAGTTGCCAAAAAAGAAAATGACCGTGCCGAGCGTGAAGAAACAGCTCCTCTTGAAACAGCTCCGGTTACTAAAACTGTGCAGATTCCAACTCTTGATACACAGCGTGTCAAAGGTATCAATCGCAATTACAGCTATAGCGGCGCTGATGATATTGCTCCGGCAGAAGTATATGATGACGGAAAATATACTTATGTTCTGTATAAAAACATGCCATCGCCAACTCCGCTGCCAATGCTGTCCGGAAGCGGCGGCGGACAATCAGTTGCTACTCATTCGGTAAATGGCAATAAGATGCTTATTCGCACTGTAGTGCGCCGCTTTACCTTATCTGCGCCATCTGGAGAAATAACCGTCTATAATGAGCAATTCTGAATGTAATCGTCCACTGCTGAGAATATCTTCTGAGAATATCTGCTGATAAAATATAGAAAAAATATAAAGTAAAAATATAAAGTAAAAATATCTGACATGAGCAACGACAAAAATGATGATGACGATGATAACAACAGAGAAGATATTTCTTCTCTGAATGATGATGCTTCCGATGAAACAGAAAAAGAATCAGCTGGCAATTCAACTGACAATTCTGATTCTAAAGCTAAGCCGACAGATTCAGATAATGAAGCCAGTTCTTATTCTTCAGAAAAAGGCGCTGCTGATTTTATAGAAAATGAAGCTCCTCTTGATCCTGATGAGGAAATGTTAGGCCGCAAAGGTTCAGCCCTTGGTCACAGCTCAGGACGCGCTATTGCCTTTGGCGTTGCCTTGATACTCGGCACAATCGTAATAATATGGTATCTTTTTTCCGATAGTCCGCCGCCGCCACCGCCAAGCAATGCCAGCGCAACTGCGCCAGTAAAACCGTCCGGCGAGCTTCCCGTGCAGCCGGCAACAACTCCGCCAGCAACTATAAGTCCGCCAACTCCTTCTCTGCCAAGCGCGCCGCCTGCACCTCCGCCGCCGCCACCACCGCCAGCGCCGCCAGCTCCTCCACCGCCGCCAAAACAACCGCCTGGGCAAGTAAAAGCGCCTCCTGTCGCTGCTGCTCCACTTCCGCCTAAACCTCCGGCGCCACTTCCACCGCCGGAAATCAAGGCTATTGCGCCGACAGTAAATAAAGGCCTCGACAAACGCGCTGCAGAACGTATGCGCTCAGGAATGCTGCTGGTAAATGGCGGAGGCACTGCCGGAACTATAGATCCTAATCGTCAGGCAGCAAGTCAGGAGCTGGCGCTTAACGATCCTAATACAGCTTTTGCCAATAATGTGATTAATGCTTCCGCAGCGGAAACCGCAACTGCAACCAGATTATCGAATCTGAATTATCTGATCGCGCAGGGAAAAATAATCAACGCCGTTTTGGAAACTGCGATTAATACTGATCTGCCTGGAACATTACGCGCTGTAGTAAGCCGCGATACTTACGCTGAAGCGGGAAGAAATGTTCTTATTCCAAAAGGCTCGCGTTTAATTGGCACTTACAACACGGGAATTTTCCATGGTCAAAGACGCGTTATGATAATCTGGACAAGGCTTATAACTCCAGCCGGATTTGATATAATGATTGATTCTCCGGCCATTGATTCGCTTGGCAAATCAGGAGTTGAAGGGCTTGTCGATAATAAATACGCGGAATCTTTCAGCGCCGCTTTGTTAACCAGCATGATCTCGCTTGGCGTAGGAATTATAGCTGATAAAAATATTGATCAAAGAACCACCACTACAACTAACACAGACGGAAGTACCACCACAACCGGATCAGCAGGAGCTGCTGCCGCTGCCGAAGCGGCAAAAGCCATAGGAAATGTGTCTACGCAAGTAATCGGCAATGCGCTTGATGCACGACCAACTATAACAGTTGATCAAGGTACGTTGATCAGCGTATTTGTTAACCGCGATCTGGTGATGCCGCCGCAGGAATCATCAGGGAGCATGTTTTTACCATGAGCCTGACCGCACTGGAAACATATCTCGCGCCGCTTAGAAAATATCTCGATGATCCAAAAGTAAGCGAGATTTCAATCAATCAGCCAAAAGAAATCTGGATTGAAATTGCCGGAGAAATGACAAGACATGATGTTTTGGAACTTGATATTAATCATCTGAAATCTCTATCAAGGCTGGTCGCGCAATCAAGTGAGCAGAAAATAAGCGAGGAAACGCCTCTGCTTAGTGCCACTTTGCCGGAAGGTTATCGTATTCAGATTGTCTTTCCTCCGGCTTGTGAATCATCAACAATAGCGATTTCAATCCGCAAGCAAACTGTGGTAAATCTTGATCTTGATCAATATGAGGCAATCGGCGCTTTCCAGAATACCGCCGTTCGCAAGCAGGATAATATTATTGATAAAAAACTGCGCGCTCTGCTTGATTCAGGAGATGTTAAATCATTTATAACACAGGCAATTCTTAACAAGAAAAACATCATCATCAGCGGCGGAACTTCAACCGGAAAAACAACCTTCTTCAATGCCGCTTTAAAAGTAATTCCTGCTACGGAAAGAATTGTAACTTGTGAAGATGCCAGAGAGCTGATAATTCCGCATTTACCAAATCGCGTACATCTTATCGCTTCAAAAGGCGGACAAGGCAGAGCGCAGATTTCCATGCAAGACCTTATCGAAGCAAGCCTTCGTCTGCGCCCTGATCGCCTGATGCTTGGCGAGTTGCGCGGCAAAGAAGCGTTTTCCTTCATGCGCGCGGTAAATACTGGACATCCTGGTTCAATCTCAACTCTTCACGCTGACACGCCGGCTCTGGCCATAGAGCAGCTTATATTAATGATAATGCAAGCCGGACTGGGAATAACCAGAGAGCAGATTAAACATTATATAGAAAACGTAATTAATGTAATAATCCAGCTAAAACGCGGCGAACGCGGAATGCGTTATGTATCAGAAATATACTTTAAAGAAGCGCAGTAATCTATTATACATTTAGACTATTATACATTTAGACTATTTTTACAGTTAAACTATATTCACTAGAATTCACAGGATGCTATTAAATAGCTTCTGCACAGCCAATTAGCGTGAAATATAGTGATATAGCTACATATTTATAATCAAGATTTTTAACTATGGCACTTAATCCTACTAAAGCCAGCAACATGAAACGGCAATTTGCCAACCATGTGTTTATTTCACTGCTGGTAATTTTGATTATTTCCATGCCGGTTTATGCCGGAATTTGTGTGGTTTTATGGCCTTATTTTGGCGAGGCGCTTTTTTATAATATTCATCATCTTGACCTCATTTTACAGCAATATGTTTATTACGCTAATTACTGGCTGGAATATTTCAAATATTATTTAAGCTATACAGGCGATTTTCCGCCGGAATATATGGCGCAGCTTCAGCAGGCAACGCTTGATTATATAATGCCGCCTGCGGTTGGTTTTCTGGTTGGCATGATCTTTCTCTATTTAATTCGCGCTCCTTTGCTGGATTTTCGCCCTTTTAAACTCAGCGAAATGGTTCATGGTGACGCGCACTGGGCTACTGAATCAGAAATAAAACGCGCCAAACTGCGCGCTAAAAAAGGCTTACTGCTCGGCCAAACCAAAAAAGGCTATTTAATCGCTGATGATTTCCAGCATGTTCTGCTCTTTGCTCCTACCGGCTCAGGAAAAGGCGTTGGATTTGTGATTCCTAATCTGCTGTTCTGGCAGGATTCAGTAGTTTGCCATGATATAAAAATGGAAAACCATGAATTATGCAGCGGTTATCGCGCCTCTATAGGCCAGGAAGTTTATCTGTGGAATCCGGCTGATCCGGACGGAATTTCTCATTGTTACAACCCTCTCGACTGGATTTCCGAAAAACCCGGCCAGATGGTTGATGATGTGCAGAAAATATGTAATCTCATTCTGCCGGAGCAGGAATTCTGGCAAAATGAAGCGCGCTCGCTGATGCTTGGCGTTATTCTATACCTTATTGCCGTGCCGGAAAAGGTCAACAGCTTCGGCGAAGTGGTGCGAACCATGCGCTCTGATGATGTGGTTTATAATTTGGCCGTAGTGCTTGATACTATCGGAAAACGCATTCATCCGGTTGCTTACATGAACATCGCCGCCTTTCTGCAGAAGGCAGATAAAGAACGCTCCGGCGTGATTTCAACACTCAATTCCGGCCTTGAATTGTGGGCAAATCCATTGATTGACGCAACAACTGCTCGCTCGGATTTTGACATGCAACTGCTTAAAAAGAAAAAGATGAGCGTATTCTGCGGCGTTACTCCTGACAACTTGAAACGCCTCGAGCCGCTGCTGAAAGTATTTTACCAGCAGGCGACTGATTTCATGACCAGACATATGCCGCGTAAAGATGAACCTTATGGCGTATTGTTCATGATGGACGAATTTCCAAGCCTTGGCGAAATGCCGCAATTTCAAGTGGGAATTGCTTATTTCCGTGGTTATCGCGTTAAGCTGTTTCTGATCGTGCAGGATACTCAGCAGCTGAAAGGAATTTACGAAGAAGCCGGCATGAACAGCTTTCTTTCCAACAGCTATTATCGTATCACTTTCGCCGCGAATAACGTGGAAACCGCAAATCTTATCTCGCAGCTTATCGGCAATAAAACCGCAATGCAGAAATCGCATAATAAGCCACAATTTTTTGATATGAATCCAGCGGCGCGGACAATCAATACTTCAGAAGTACAACGCGCACTGCTTCTTCCTCAGGAAGTAATCACTCTGCCAAGAGATGAGCAGATAATATTGATTGAATCATTCGCGCCAATTCGCACTAAAAAAATCTTTTACTATCAGGATAAATTCTTCAAAAAAAGACTGTTGCCGCGCCTGCCAGTACCGCAGCAGGAACCATATGATCCGCGTAAAAAGAAAGCCGCCGCGCAACCTGAAGCAGCAAACAGCAAAACCACCACAAAAAAATAGTAATACCAATTCTACTTCTATGAAGTAGAATTGGTATGGAAACCGTGTGCCGAAAGCACCGGTTTCCCGCCGCGTAGCGGGCGAGACTCGCAATCTATTGCTACGCAATAGATTGCGAAACAGTATAATAACAATCATCGCTGGTGATTAGAAATATATCAAAGCCATTGTCCGAAGCGTTTTATATAAAGCTTTTTTACAAGCTGCGTGGTAAGGCAATATCCTGATAATATAACTGCCAGCCAGATAAAAAATTCCCACGGTAGCTTCGTCATTCCGACATAGCCGCTTACTGCTGAAAAAGGTATATAAATTCCTACCATCATCACCACGATAGTCAGCGCTATTACTGGCAACGAGGCGCGGCTTTGCACAAAAGGAATTTCCGGAGTTCTTATCATATGCACAATCAGCGCCTGAGTAAGCAAGCCAACTACAAACCATCCGGTTTGAAATAAAGACTGCATTTGCGGCGTATTCGCGGCAAATATTGTCCACAAAACTGCGAATGTTATAATATCAAACAACGAACTTACTGGCCCTATATGCAGCATGAATCGCGCCAATCCGGAAGCATTCCATTTGCGCGGTTTTTTAAGATATTCAGCATCAACATTATCCCAGGGAATCGAAATTTGTGAAATATTATACAGCAGATTCTGAATCAGCAGTTGAATAGGAAGCATCGGAAGAAAGGGCAGAAAGATGCTGGCGATAATAACGCTGAAAACATTGCCGAAATTAGAGCTGGAAGTCATGGCGATATATTTAAGGATGTTAGCGAATGTTTTTCGTCCTTCAACCACGCCTTGCTCAAGAACCATCAGGCTTTTTTCCAACAATATTATATCCGCCGCCTCTTTGGCGATATCAACCGCCGTATCAACGGAGATTCCGACATCAGCGTCTTTAAGCGCCGCCGCGTCATTAATGCCGTCGCCAAGATAGCCGACCGTATGACCACGACTTTGCAAAGCGCGAATTACTCGTGATTTCTGCAGCGGCGACATTTTCGCAAATATAGTAGTATGTTCAGAAATATCCGCCAGATCAGCGTCTGACATGATCTCCACCTCGCGTCCTAAGACGGTTTTTTCCACCGCCAGCCCTACTTCATGACAAATCTTGCGCGTTACTACCTCATTATCGCCAGTTATAATTTTAATTCCAACGCCATGATCTTTAAGCGCCGCAATCGCTTCACGCGCTGTTTCCTTCGGCGGATCAAGAAAGGCGATAAAACCAGCCAGCACCATATGCTGTTCATCATCAACGTTATAAGTGCGCGCTGCAGGCGGCAGATATTTATAAGCAACCGCCAGAACCCTTAGCCCTTCTTGATTTAAATTACGCGCAAATTGTTTTATCTGCTTGCGATCGCTGCTGCCTTTATTGCCAGTGCCTAAAGAGCCGCCATCATCAACCGTGTCACAAAGCGCTAAAACCTCTTCAACCGCGCCTTTGCAAATCATCAGATGATTATTGTCAGTGTCATCTTTTACTACTACAGACATTCGCCGCCGCGCAAAATCAAAAGGAATTTCATCAATTTTCTGATAATTACGCAATGAATCAGTAACGCGGTGTAATTCACCATATTCCATTACCGCCACATCAAGCAGATTCTTAAGGCCAGTTTGATGAAAGCTATTAAGCCAGGCATATTCCAGCACATTTCTATTCTCGTTGCCGTGAATATCGAGATGCCTTTCCAAGATAACTTTATTCTGTGTCAACGTTCCGGTTTTATCAGTGCATAATATATCCATAGCGCCAAAATTCTGAATGGCGTTTAGCCTTTTTACGATGGTTTTGCGCTTTGCCATCATCACTGCGCCTTTGGCCAGATTCGCCGTCACAATCATCGGCAGCATTTCCGGAGTAAGCCCTACTGCTACTGATAAGGCAAATAACAGAGCATCAAGCCATTGCCCTTTGCTGAGGCCGTTAATTAAAAACACCAGCGGCGTCATCACCATAATAAATCTGATCAGCAACCAGCTGACACTGTTAATGCCCTTGTCGAAGGCGGTTAAATTACGCGCTCCGACTATCCGCCGCGCCATTGCGCCAAAATATGTTGAATCGCCAGTTGCAATAACCACCGCAACCGCTGTGCCGCTTACCACATTAGTTCCCATAAAACACAGCGTTTCCAGCTCCAGCGCGTCAGAAGAGGCTTTATAATCTTTATGTGCCGCAGCAGAAGAGATAGCGTGTTTTTCAACCGGAATTGATTCTCCGGTAAGCAATGCCTGACTTATAAACAAATCCTTGGCCGCTAATATTCTTAAATCCGCCGGAATCATATCGCCTGCTGATAAGGAAATAATATCGCCAGGCACAAGCTGAGAAATCAGCATTTCCTCTGGACGCGGCATTTTCTCACGCAGAACCGCCGCTGTTGAACGAACCATCTGTTTTAGTTCCTCCGCCGCCTTGCCAGAGCGAAATTCCTGCCAGAAACGCAGCAAGGTGGAAAGCAGCACCATGGTAGTAAGCACGGCAATGGTTTTTAAAGATTGATGTCCGGAAGAAACAAACAAAACATCTGATACAAAGGAAACCAGTATCACTACAAACAACACGCCGTTAAAAGGCGTAAGAAAAGCGTGAAAGAGCTGAAAATACCAGCTTGGCGGCTTTTCATGAGTTACCTCATTAAGACCATATTCCTCCAGCCGTTCATCAACCTGCTGATCGCTAAGACCACCTCGATTTGAATCCAGACGCGCCAGAGCCTCCTGCGGCGAGCAATGCGCCAATTCACCAAGAGCAAGAACAGACAAATTCCCTGGCATGGCCAAAGACCTCCGGATTATTTATTGATCAGTCTGCTCTTATGACCATTTTTCCCAGCATCGCAAGCAAAAAACAACTATCCACCACTTACCAAGAACCTAAAACCTAGAACCTAAAACCTAGTACTTACCAGCAATTAATCCCTGAAAATCATCGTTCCTGCGCCGTAGGTTGTGAATGTTTCCAGCAGCAGCACATGCGGCAAGCGTCCGTCGAGTATATGCGCGGCTTCTACGTCATTTTCAAGCGCGTGCAAGCAGGTTTCAATTTTTGGAATCATGCCGCCGGTTGCGATTTTATTGACGATAAGCTGTCTGGCTTCGCTGGTTGTCAGCTCGCTGATCAGTTTTTTATCTTCAGTCATTATTCCGGCGACATCAGTAAGTATGATCAGCTTGGCGGCGGCGATTGAAGCGGCGATTGCTCCGGCTACCGTGTCAGCATTGATGTTAAAAGTCTCGCCGCCTGCGCCATAGCCAATTGGCGCGATTACCGGAATTATATTAGATTCAGAAAATTCCTGTAAAATAGTTGGATTTACTGAAACAGGCTCTCCGACAAAGCCTAAATCAAGAATACGCTCGATATTTGAATCAGGATCACGCGCGGTGCGGCGAACTTTTCTGGCTTCAATAAGATTGCCGTCTTTGCCGCAAATGCCAATTGCCATGCCGCCGGCGGCGTTTATCTGTGATACGATTTGTTTATTGATTGAACCGGCAAGAACCATTTCCACTATTTCGACAGTGGCCGCGTCAGTTATGCGTAAGCCGTCAACAAATTCCGAATGAATTTTAAGCCGCTCAAGCATTGCGCCGATTTGTGGTCCGCCGCCATGAACCACTACCGGATTAATGCCGACTTGTTTCATCAGCACTATATCCTCGGCAAATTGTTTGGAAAGAGCGCCATCGCCCATTGCGTGTCCGCCATATTTTATGACGAAAGTTTCCTCCGCGAATTCGCGCATATAAGGCAGCGATTCAGTCAAAGTGGAAACGGTTTTAAGCAGCGCGTCCGGCGAAGAAATCTCACGTGTTTTCATAAATTTCCTGTCAATTTAATTATAACCTCTTGTAAATCGCTAATTCCAGCTTTCGTCAAGGAACTTGTAGCGATCAGGCCTGGATAAGCGGCGACATGTCTGGCGATTGCCTGTTCTGTCGATTTTATTACCGCAGTTAATTCCTTATCAGAAAGCGTATCTGTTTTAGTAAGAATTATCTGGAAATTAACTGCCGCGTCATCAAGAATTTTCATAAAATCATCATCAACCTTCATAACGCCACGCCGTGCATCAATAAGCACCAGAGCGCGTTTTAAATTAGGACGACCACATAAATAGCTGCGAATCAGAATATCCCAGTTGCTTTTTTGCGCTTTTGATACTTTGGCAAAACCGTAGCCGGGCATATCAACCAGCATTACAAATTCGCCAAGGAGAAAAAAATTAAGCTGTTTAGTTGCGCCGGGATTTTGTGAGGTTTTTGCCAGCGCCTTTTGTCCGACTACAGCGTTAACCAGACTTGATTTTCCGACATTGGAACGTCCGATAAAAGCAATTTCCGGATGAGAAATAGGCGGCAAAGATTCAATACTAGCCGCTCCGGCAACAAAATTACACGGCAAGCGGAATAGACTGGCAGTGGGATTTTGCATAAGCATTTTGAATAAGCATTTTTATAAACATAAAGGCAGCGAAAATATTTTAAATCACGAGGATTATTTTCGATATTTCCTGCTGATAATTTCCTGCTGGATTATTGAAAATATATTGCTGAATATCCAGTATAAAACCAGCCCAGCCGGAAATGAGGCAAACATGAATAAAAACATATAAGGCATGAATTTAATTACTTTTGCCTGCACCGGATCAGGAGGAGTAGGCTGCTGGCGCATTTGCAGCACCATAGTCGCGCACATGATTATAGGAAGAACGCCAAGATGCAGAAAGGAAGGAGTATTCCACGGCAATAATCCAAATAAGGTGAAAATATTGGAATGATCCATTGCCGAAAGATCACGAATCCAGAAGAAAAACGGCGCATGACGCATTTCAATGGTAACGAATAATACCTTATATAAGGCGAAAAACACTGGCATTTGAATCAGAATCGGCAAACAGCCGGCAGCCGGATTTACTTTCTCACGCTTATAAAGCGCCATTAATTCTTTCTGGAAAGCCAGACGATCATCTTCATAACGTTCTTTCAGCTTTGCCATTTCCGGTTGCAGACGGCGCATTGAAGCGGCGGATTTATAGCCGGCATTGGCTAGTGGAAACAGGCAGATTTTAACCACCAGCGTCAGCAGGAAAATTGCTATGCCAAAATTTCCGACCATTTTATAAAACAGATTAAGCAGCAGAAAAAGCGGTTTAGTCAGGAAATAAAGCACGCCTAGATCAACCGCGCGGTCAAAAAGCAATATTGATTCTTCGCCATTTTCTCCACGCGTATAGCGATCGAGAACCTCTATTTCCTTAGCTCCGGCAAACAAGCGTATTTTTTCTGAAGATTCCGCGCCGTGATTTATCGTTTGCGAATTGCGAATATAATCAACCTGAAAACGATCAATATTGTTTTTCTGATAATAGCTGTATGTTGATTTGAAATTTTCTTTTCCCGACGGAACTAGAGCTGCCAGCCAGTATTTATCAGTTATTCCTAACCAGCTACTGCTGTTTTCAAAGGTTTGATTACCTTTTTCCATTATTTCCTTATAAGGTATTTCCTTCAGAGATTCTGCAACAACGCCCATTGGACCTTCATGCAGAATGACATTATGTATTTTATTATTATCGCTATAAGCACGATTAATAAAGCCGAACGGCACGACATTTATTTCTGAGCCGGAATTATTTTTCACGCGCTGTTCAATGTTGAACATATATTCTGTATCAAGGCTGATGATCAATTCATAAGATACGCCGCTGCCATTGTCCCAGCGCAGAGTTACAGGCTTTCCGGGAATTATTGTTTTTGCATCAGCCTGCCAGAGAGAATTATTATCAGGAACTTTCGTTTTGCCGTCCGCAGCAAGCCAGCCTGTTTGCGCGTAATATGATTTGTCATCGCCGCTTGGAGAAAGCAGGATTACTTCTTTGCTGTCTTTTTCAAGAGTTTCACGATATCTGGCAAGAGTTATATCATCAAATCTAGCGCCTCTGAGCGCTATAGAACCATGCAGCTTATCAGAAGCAATACGCAGGCGCGGTGATAATTCCAGACGCTCCTTGCGCGATAATTTCTGATTAGATAATTGTGAATTATCCGCCATATCAGCAGAGTCGGAAATTGTGTTTGATTTTGATTTTATATATTCAACTTGTTCTTTTGCTCTGTTTTCCGCTAATCCGGCCTGAAATTCAGCAAGCTTCTGGCGACGCGGCCATTCGACAAAGGCTTGCCATAACATCAGCAAAGCCGCCGATAACAATATAGCAATGAATAAACGACGATAATCAGGCTGATCAGGTTGATACATATATGTCTCTTAAATCTCTGTAGCTTTTTGAAATTATTTAATTTTTAAAATTATGTGGTTTCTTAAATTATGCAGTTTCTTAAATTATGCAGCCTTATTTTTATTTTTTAAATTTCAATATTTCTCAACATTCGGAACAGGATCAAGCCCTGCTCTGGCAAAAGGATTACATTTGAGTAAGCGACGTATTGACAAGATGATTCCTTTTAACAAACCATGTTTTTGCAGCGCCTCACAAGCGTAATGTGAGCAGCTCGGAATAAAGCGGCAATTAGTTCCAAGAAATGGTGATATCATATATTGATATGCCAGAATGAATAATAATATTGTATTTTTTATTATGTTTTTGATTATATTTTTCATACCAGATATTTAATGCTCTTTATTTAAATGCTCTTTATTTAATGTCAGTTATTTAGCTTTTATTCTTGAAAGTGCAAACTCCATTTCACTTATAAGCGCAGAAAAATCTGATTTAAGCGCCGCTGTTCTGCCAATAAAAACATAATCATGCTGCGGCTTGGCAAACTGGTTGACAACGCGGCGAAAAGCCTCACGCAGGCGGCGCTTTACACGATTGCGAATAACCGCATTGCCAATTTTCTTGGTAACTGTATAGCCAACGCGCACTTCGCCTGCTGGCAGCTGGTCATTTTCGATCATTTGTACAATAAAATTTGATACAACAAAACGCGCGGCTGAGGAATTCATCCTTACAAAATCAGCACGTTTTTTAATTGTCGAAAATTTATGCACTCAAACGCTTGCGGCCTTGCGCGCGGCGAGAGCGAATAACGCTGCGTCCGCCAACTGTTGCCATGCGCGCACGGAAACCATGCCGCCGTTTGCGAACCAGATTGCTTGGTTGATAAGTTCTTTTCATATGCCAGCTTCTATTTTATAAATTCAGATATAATTCCAGAGATAGTTCCAGAGATAGTTCCAGAAATAACTCCAGAGGTAATTCAGAGACAATAAAGCAATCATCTCACCTCAACAAGAGGGATGAACTTATATAGTCAAGACCGCTTATCGTCAATGTAAAATCTCAAGCACAGAACTTTAGATAAATATTACCACATAAACCGCTAAATTCTTTTTATTTTTCAATATATTAATACATTAAACGATTGTTTGCGGAAGATGCGAAAGATGAAGAAGATGTTTAATAGCTGTGTTTATCTTCAGGAAATTTCTTAAGGCGCACTTCTTTAGCATATGATTGCGCGGCGTTATCTATAATTTTGGCAAGATCGCAATATTGCTTCACAAAGCGCGGTAAATTTTCAGATAAAGACAAGCCGAGCATATCCTCAGCGACCAGAACCTGACCATCACAAGCAACAGAAGCGCCAATTCCGATAGTCGGAATAGATAATTCCGCGCTGATGCGAGCTGCAAGCGATTTTTTTACCGCTTCAATCACTACGCAGAAAGCGCCGGCTCTTTGCACCGCCAGCGCATCAGCCATTATCTCGCTTTCTTCCTCCTCATTGCGGCCTTTATAACGATAGCCGCCTTGCATATTAACATGCTGCGGTTTAACTCCAATATGCGCCATTACCGGAATTCCGCGCATGGTCAGAAATTCAATGGTTTCTGCCATTTCCGTTCCGCCTTCCAGCTTTACAGCATCACAGCCGGTTTCTTTCATAATCCGCGCTGCTGAGGCAAAGGCCTGTTGCTTTGACTGCTGATAACTGCCAAACGGCATATCAACAACCACCAGCGACTGTTCCGCGCCGCGCCGCACTGCCGCGCCATGCGCTATCATCATTTCCAGAGTTACCGGCAAGGTTGAATCAAAACCGTATAAAACCATTCCTAATGAATCGCCAACCAGCAATATATCAACATGACGATCAAGAATCCTGGCCATTGGCGTAGTATAAGCAGTAAGAACCACCAGAGGCACTTTATTCTTTTGTGCAGCTATTTCCAAAACAGTGCGGCGTTTTATTTTTGTGCTTTTATTTATTTCTTGATTTTTATCAGAACTATTTTTTTTCATAAATCACGCTACTAATATTATTTTGCAATCATCCTACGGATGATTGTATCACGCGCCACAAGGCGCGGCGCTCAATCGCGCTTAGAATTTTGCGATATATTGATCGCAAAATTCTATAAGCTTGAGTATTCCTGAATGCTCTTAACATCAAGCCCCTTGCCTTCAGAGATTGCTTTAATAGCATCAGCCGTGGCTACCGCCTCGGCCATTGTCGTATAGTAAGGAATTTTGTTAAGCAAAGCTGTGCGGCGTATTGAAAAACTATCAGCAACCGCTTCCTTACCTTCCGTGGTGTTTATAACCAGAGCGATAGCGCGATCTTTAAGGCTGTCTACAATATGCGGCCTGCCTTCGCGTACTTTATTGACAGTCGCAACATTCATTCCATTCTGCTGTAAATATGATGCTGTTCCTCGTGTTGCAATCAGCGAAAAGCCAAGATCAGCAAGAGTCTTCGCCACGGCAACCACCGCTGCCTTGTCTCGTTCACGCACGGAAATAAACACTGCGCCTTTTGTTGGCAAGGTAGTTCCTGCAGAAAGTTGCGATTTAGCAAATGCCGCTGGAAAGCTCGCGTCAATTCCCATTGCTTCGCCGGTTGATTTCATTTCCGGTCCAAGAATAACATCAACTCCCGGAAAACGCGCAAAAGGAAACACCGCTTCTTTAACCGCCACATGCAGCAACTTGGAATATGCTTCAGACATTTGTGTTTTTGTGTTTAGTTCCGGCAACTCAAGCGCCGAGAATTTTATTCTCTCCGGCAGAAGATCAGCCAGCTTTTCTCCGGCCATTATTCTGGCGGCGATTTTGGCAATCGGAATATCAATTGTTTTAGCGACAAAAGGCACCGTGCGCGAGGCACGCGGATTAACCTCAATTAGATATATTTCGCCGTCTTTAACCGCATATTGCACATTCATCAGCCCTTTAACTTTCAGCGCCTTAGCCAGTAGCACAGTCTGGCGCTGTATCTTTGCCTGTATCTGCGGTGAAAGAGAATAAGGCGGCAACACACAAGCGGAATCTCCGGAATGAATTCCCGCTTCTTCTATATGCTGCATTATTCCGGCAATCATCACATGGCTTTCATCAGCCAGCGCGTCAACATCAACTTCCACAGCGTCCTGCAGGAAAGAGTCAATCAGAATCGGACCATCGCCAAACATTTTGGCAAGCTCATGAACGTATTTTTCCAGGCTTGGCAGATCATGCATGGTTGCCATAGCGCGGCCACCAAGCACATAAGAAGGACGAACCAGCAACGGAAAGCCAATTTGTTCCGCCTGCGAAATAACTTCCTGCGCTGTTCTTCCTATTGCGCTGTTCGGCTGTTTAAGTTGAAGCTGGTCAATCAGCGCGCGGAAACGATCACGATCCTCAGCAAGATCAATCGAATCCGGCGAAGTTCCGATAATCGGAACTCCGGCATTTTCAAGATATCTCGCCAGCTTAAGCGGCGTCTGTCCGCCAAACTGCACAATCACGCCGACCAGCTCGCCATTGCTCTGTTCTTTTAGAATAATCTCCAGCACATCTTCCGCCGTCAACGGCTCAAAATAAAGTCGATCGGAAGTATCATAATCAGTAGAAACAGTTTCCGGATTGCAATTCACCATGATTGTTTCAAAACCAGCCTCTTTCAAAGCATATGCCGCATGAACGCAGCAATAATCAAACTCAATGCCTTGACCAATTCGATTAGGACCACCGCCCAGAATGATTATCTTGCGGCGGCTGGTTGGAAATGATTCGCAGTATTGAGCTGGCATATTCGTCATATTTAAGCCTTGTAATGAAGGGCAATGCTATCGTCCAGCAAAAAAATCAACCGCAAAAGGCTTAGGCAATTGGCGAATGCACATATTAATGCACATATTGTTGTGCATAATTGCTCTTTGGTTGCCATGATTTCATGCGCTGCATCGCCTTCCATAAATCATGCTTGGCTTGCAGCTTCAGCCATATTTCCGCCGAACCGCCGAAAACTTTGGAAAGTCGCACCGCCATATCCGCCGATATAGCAAACTTGCCATGAATCAGCTCGGAAAGCGATTTACGACTAACCTCTAATGTCTGCGCGGCCTTAGTAATAGTAAGTCCAGAAGGCTTAATACATTCTTCTAAAATCATCTCGCCCGGATGCGGTGGATTATACATC
>CAZFJN010000028.1:0-27366 GCA_964519595.1 uncultured Rickettsiales bacterium | reverse complement strand
AGCCAGTTAAAGAAATAATAGCAAAATTAATAGAGCAGGCTGAGTCTTTTCTTGCCTAGAGCCGCGCGGTGAGCTATTTTTCCGGCATGTCACAACTTCCAAAACAATATGATCATAAAATTTCCGAACCGCTATGGCAGAAAAAGTGGCAGGAAACTGGTGTTTATAATTTCCGCAATGACAAGGCGAAAACTGAAACTTTTGTAATCGACACGCCGCCGCCGACTGTATCAGGCGTGCTGCATATGGGGCATGTGTTTTCATACACTCAGGCGGATTTTATTGCCAGATATAAGCGGATGCGCGGCTTTGATGTATTTTATCCAATGGGATTTGATGATAATGGTCTGCCGACTGAGCGGCTGGTGGAAAAAATAGAAAATGTGCGCGGCAGTTCGATGAAGCGCGAGGAATTCGTTGCCTTATGCCGCAAAGTGGTAACAAATGCCGAGGAAGAATTCCGCCAGCTCTTTACCAGCATTGCGCTGAGCGTTGACTGGAATCAGCTTTATCAAACAGTAAGTGACCGCGTTATCGCTCTCTCGCAGGCTTCTTTTCTTGATCTGGTTGCGAAGAATGAATGTTACCGTGATTTTCGTCCGGGCTACTGGGACTGGGTTGATCAAACCGCAATCGCCACTGCGGAAATTGAAAATAAAGAAATGCAAGGCGTGATGGTGGAAATTAAATTCGCGCTTGAGCAGGATAAAAATACAAAAGAAGAAGCTGCTAAAGAAACTTCCAAAGAAACTTCCAAAGAAATCACAATCGCCACTACCAGGCCGGAATTGCTGGCGGCTTGCGTTGCGGTTATGTATCATCCGGAAGATAAAAACGCTGGAAAATATAAAAATGCTTATGCGATAACGCCGTTATTTGGCGCGCGAGTTCCGCTGATTGCTGATGAGGCAGTTGATAAAGAATTCGGAACTGGCTTGGTAATGTGCTGCACATTCGGTGATGATACTGACAAAGAATGGTGGCGAAAATATAATCTGCCAATGCGCGCTATTTTAGGAAAAGACGGAAAAATTGATTTAGCGGAATATTCTTCATTGCCAGTAGCTGCGGAAATACAAGGTTTAAAACCAAAGCAGGCGCGCGAAAAATCAATAAATCTTCTGCAGGCGGCAGGCGCGCTTATTTCCAGAAAAGACATTGTGCATAATGTTAAATGCGCTGAACGCAGCGGAAATCCTATTGAAATAATTCCGACCTCGCAATGGTTCATCAGAATTATCGACAAAAAAGAGGCGCTAAAAGCCAAAGGCGATGCGGTTAGCTGGCATCCGCCGCATATGAAAATCCGCCTTGATCAATGGATTGAAGGCCTTCGTGAAGACTGGTGCATTTCCAGGCAACGTTTTTTTGGCGTTCCTTTTCCAGTCTGGTATTCAAAGCGCAGCGGCGAGGAAGGCAAGGCGCTTTATGCCGAGTTTTCACAATTGCCGGTTGATCCGCTGCGTGATTTGCCAAAAGGCTATTTGGCTGATGAAGTAACTGCTGACATTGATGTTATGGACACTTGGGCAACCAGCTCAATAACGCCGCAGATAAATTCCTGCAAAGCTGATGCGGAAAAATTTCCAGTAGCTGATGGAAAACTTTTTCCGGCTGATCTTCGTCCGCAAGCGCATGAAATAATCCGCAGCTGGGCTTTTTATACTATCACCAAAGCGCATTTGCACAGCAATTCTGTGCCGTGGAAAAATATCATGATTTCCGGCTGGTGCTTAGCTGCTGATAAAAGCAAAATGAGCAAATCAAAAGGCAATGTGGTAACTCCGGTTGCGCTTATTCAAGATAGCGGCGCTGATGCTGTACGTTACTGGACATCAACCTCGCGCCTGGCAACTGATACGGCGTTTTCTGAAGAGCTGCTCAAAATTGGCCGCAAGCTTGTTGGCAAGCTGTGGAATGCCAGCAACTTTATCATGCAGGTTATTAATCAGTCGGCAAATAGCGGAAAAACCTATGCGGAAATGTTAAAAGATATTGATTCCGCGCCAATTACAAATACGCTTGATAAGTGGATTTTATCACGGCTTAACCGCACAATTTCCAAAGCCAGCGCCGCTTTTGATAAATTTGAATATTGCGACGCGCGCATGGAAATAGAGGATTTCTTCTGGAATGATTTCTGTGATAATTATCTGGAGCTGGTAAAAGCCAGAGCCTATTCATCAGAAGGCGGTAATAAACAAGCGCAATATTCAGCTCTTTCCAGCCTGCTTAAATGTCTTGATGCGGTTTTGCGGCTTTTTGCGCCGTTTGTGGTGCATGTAACAGAGGAAATTTACACTAAGGTTTTTCCTGATAACGGCTCAGTACATGCGCGTGGCAAATGGCCGGACGCTGGCCGTTATGTCTACGATGAAGCAGCAGAAGCTGTGTCAATAGCGGCCGTTGATATTCTGGAAATTATCCGCAAGGCAAAGTCGGAAGCCGGAGTTTCTATCAAAGCTCCGGTTGCGCGTGTTCGTATTTTTGTAACTGCCAAAGCGAATATTGCTTTTGCTGAACTTTCCGGCGTAATGGACGATTTAAAGGCCGCCGGCTCTGTGCATGAAATTGTAGAAAGCGAAGTTTCCGGTTTGCAATATATTTCGCGCAACGGCGCTTTTGAAGTAAGCGTAGAGCTGGCAAAAATCGAAACCATAAAACGCAACAGCGCTCATAATGCCGAGGAAATTCTCGAAGGAAATATTTTATCAGCGCCCGGAAATCCTGATCTTTCCAAACATGTTGTCAAGATGCAGATTAACGATTTAGCAACATCGCTTGAGCGCACAAAATCATGACTGACGATGAATTCATGGTAGAACGCCTGCCACATTATCGCGCCAAATATGAGGCGGCAAAAAAAATTCATGTCTATTACATACCAGCAAAAAATAAAGCCAGCGGCAAAAAACTCTATTTCTACGCAATCGCCAGCAGCCTTCTCCATGAAGAAATGCTCCGCTGCCTTAAATGCGGCGATATTCCGCATTTTGCTGTAGTGGTTGAAAAAGGCGAGGGCGAACCAGACGCAGAAATAAAAGCCAAAATAAAAGCCTATTACGGCTTTGACCATGATGTGGAAGAAGCGGCAGAACAAAAATAATAAGCTGGTGATTGTTTAAGAGCCTGTGACGAATTATCATTTTGGTGTCTTTTTGGTTATTTTGCTGCTGTTTGTCGGAGAAAAACTTGTCCGTAGCACCACTACGAACTGCGTTTTTCTCCTAAAACATCACCAAAATTCCTCAAAAATACTCTCAAAAGATAAATCGTCACAGACTCTAAGAATTCTGCGCGGAAGCAGCTGAATTTTGCTGCGCGGCATAATGCGGCGGAATTAAAGTGTTCTTATGCAAAGCTTCGCGTTCGATTTTTACCGCGCTCATGAGGCCGCTTGCCTCCAGCGCATGAACCGCTGAATCAGCCTGCACGCGCGTAAACTGCCGCGCATCAGAATAAACACGGTAATTTCCGGCTACCAATATCGGCATTTCGGCGCGCGCCAGCGGCAATTGTTCAAAATTTCCTGGTTGCTCCTGCTGCATCAATATACTCTCCAGCGCATACAGCCCATAATGTGCGTAACCTCGCCATTTTCCAAACCAAGCGGCAACAGACATGCTCTGTAGCGAATATTAATTCCCATAAGGTTGATGAAGTCACCTTCATCAGTAACCGGATGTTTTGCCGTCAATACCTCATCAAATTTGCGCGCATTCGGCACGCGTGAGGTGGAAAGCAGCCGCAAGGCGGTATCATGGTTGGTTATATCATCGCCAAATGCGCCAACCAGATCATTGCCGAGAAAGCTATAACGATAACCAAGACGGCGCGTAACATCATCATTGCTGATCAGAAAACATGATTCCCAGATATCAGTAATATCATCAGGATCTATTTCCGATTCACGCGGAAAAGCACGCTCGCCGCGCAGCTTGTTCCAATATTGCAGAAACCGCTCATGCGAACGATGATGAAGCTCAGAAGGCGCTTTATTATCAGCCTTGCTAATAGTTTGATTATTCACAGAAAAACACCATAAAAATTAAATCATCCATGCTTGCAGAAACATAACACTATGCTACATAATACCATATATTATTAATATTTTGATAATGCGGGAATTTTTTTGGCAGGGTTTTTACAGGAAAAATGGCAATTGAAATATATTTAAATATAAGTTAAGATGTCTTGCTTTTAGAATTAACATAATTTGATTATGCGAGGGGTTATGACAATTGGAAGAACTGAACCAGCAGAAGAAGGCGGACAGATTGGCGAGCATGGTAACACTCCAGTTACAGATACCAAAAATGGTGATAAAATTGAAGTGGTTTCTGGTATAAGTCTGCCACCAACTGATGACCAAAGAAGCAAAGATTGGACAGAAACTGTAAAGCCAGAAAAAATTGTAAACTCAGATTATTTTCTGGACAAAAGTGATGCAAATAATCCAGATACTGAGCGTGGTCCGAGTAATCGTAGCCGTTGAGAGCATTTTTAGGCGACGATGCTTTTGATATCATAGCGCAGTATGTCGCTATCGCGTGTGATCAGTGTCAGCTTCTCCGCCTGCGCTTGTGCTACCAGCATCCGGTCGAAAGGATCTCGATGCAGAAGCGGCAATGTTTCAAGCACATGCGTGTGTGCAAAGCTTATTGGCAGTGCCGTTAATCTGCCGCGCTCTATAATATCCTGCGCCGACATAGGAGAATGTAATTTGCCAAGCCGCTTTTTGATAGACATTTCCCACGCCGTCACCATACTGACAAATACGCTGCTATAAGCAGAGCTTATCGCCAGCCTGGCTTCTTCACTGATCGAGAATTGATCTTCCGCCCACCACAATAACACATGTGTATCAAGCAAATAGCCATTCATAATTTTTCATCTGGAAAAATTGGACCATTTACCATCAAATCCTCAATTTCTTTATCAAGCGCTTTCCATTCTTCCCATTCAGGGTAGGTAATTTTTCCCTTCAGAAAACCTCCTACACGAGGGGAAGTATCCTGCAAAACAGGCGTCAAACGAATGAGCGGCTGATTCGCACGGGCGATGATAACCTCCTCTCCGGCAAGGGCTTTTCTAATAAGTGCCGAGAGATGTGTTTTAGCTTCGTGGATATTGGCAATATGCATATGACAACCTTGACTAAACTTAGCTAAGCTTAGCTAAGTATAAACCAACCATGACCAAATGTCAAATGGTTTTGGAAAGTGTGGTTTTGGAAAGTGAGCGTATTTCATTTGATCAGAAGTTAAGAGGATGATCAGATGATCGGATAATCAGATGACCAGATTATCAGAAGAAAAAGGATTATCTGATTATCCCCTTAACTTCTGATTATCAAATATTGCCATTGCAATAGATTATATATTTGATTCAGGCATTTAATTCATGTATAAGATGTGGTCTTTGCTGGAGTTTTTACTTATAATCCGGCTCATTCAGGCGAATTTAAGGGATTGTTTATGACTTATAAAGTGGCAGTTGTCGGCGCGACTGGCAATGTCGGACGTGAGATTTTACAGATACTTCATGAGCGCAAATTTCCGGCCAGAGAGGTTGTGGCGCTGGCTTCGCGCGCTTCAATCGGCAAGGAGATAAGCTTTGGCGATGAGGAAATTTTAAAAGCGCAGGCGCTTGATGATTATGATTTTTCCGATGTAGACATTGCTCTTTCTTCCGCCGGCTCGGCCATTTCAAAAATATTCGCGCCGAAAGCCGCCGCGCAGAAATGCGTGGTTATTGATAATACTTCGCAATTCAGAATGGATCAGGATGTGCCGCTGGTTGTGCCGGAAGTAAATGCTGAGGCGCTGGCAAATTTCAGAAAAACGCATATAATCGCCAACCCTAACTGCTCAACCATTCAAATGGTGGTGGCGCTTAAGCCTTTGCATGACGCTGCTAAAATAAGGCGCGTGGTGGTTTCTACTTATCAATCAGTTTCCGGCGCTGGCAAAGAAGGCATGGACGAGCTTTATGAGCAAACCAAAGCCTTGTATGTAAACGAACATAAAGAGCCAAAAAAATTCACCAAACGCATAGCTTTTAATGTCATTCCACATATTGACGTGTTCATGGAAAATGGCGCGACCAAAGAAGAATGGAAAATGGTGCAGGAAACTAAAAAAATCCTTGATAAAACTATAGAAGTTGCGGCAACTTGCGTTCGTGTGCCAGTTTTTGTCGGACATTCTGAAGCTGTTAATATAGAGTTTGAAAACCCTATTTCCGTTGAAGAAGCGCGTGAGGCTTTGCTTGCTGCTGAGGGCATTATAATTCAGGATGAGAAGCGCGATGGCGGTTACGCAACTCCGATAGAAAGCTCCGGAGAAGATGCGGTCTTTATCTCCCGCCTGCGAGTTGATCCGACTGTTAAAAACGGCCTTGCCATGTGGATAGTTTCCGACAATCTACGCAAAGGTGCGGCGCTTAACGCTGTGCAAATAGCCGAGGAATTGATCACTAATCACGGCCTCGCGCCAAAAAGGTCAAATTAATCAGTTTAAATTGTGCTAAAACAACTAAATAGCATTAAATTTTTGCTGTGTCATTTTTTGCTGTGTCATTCCGGCAAAAGCCGGAATCCAGCATTACTCGCGGTAGCGAGGAAAAAAGCTATCTTTCGTTGCTTGTAAATATTACTGGATTCCGGCTTTCGCCGGAATGACACGACAATAAAGTGCCAATAAAGCGCCAATAAAGCATTCTTCAAACACGCAGCTTGCTCGTTGTTTGGAAATATGTTACCTTATTTGCTGATGAGAAAAAGCGCAGCTAATACAAACGGTAACTCTGCACATAGGCATTTGCTGGGAATTGACGGTATTTCCAGGCAAGACGCTATGGAATATCTCGAATTAGCGCAAAGCTATATCGCCAAAAACCGCGCGGCGGATAAAAAACACTCAATTCTCAAAGGCCGGACGTTGATTAATCTCTTTTTTGAGAATTCGACGCGCACACGCACTTCTTTCGAGCTGGCCGGAAAACGCCTCGGCATGGACGTTATCAACATGTCTGTCGCCAGCTCTTCCACCAAAAAAGGTGAAACGCTGATTGACACGGCGATGACGCTTAACGCAATGCATCCGGATGTGATTGCGGTGCGTCATAGTGAATCCGGCGCGGTGCATCTGCTGGCCAGAAAAGTCAACTGCTCGGTTATTAATGCCGGAGATGGTTGGCATGAACATCCGACGCAGGCTTTGCTGGATGCGCTGGCGATATTGCAGCATCGTGGAAAAATTGAAGGCCTGCTGGTGGCAATTTGCGGCGATATTCTCCATAGCCGCGTGGCGCGTTCAAATATCATGCTGCTGAAATTGCTTGGCGCGAAAGTGCGAATCATTGCGCCGCGAACGCTGATGCCGGCTGCGCCGGAATCTTTCGGCGTTGAGATTTATCATGATATGCGAAAAGGCCTGGCCGGAGTGGATATAATAATGATGCTGCGGCTGCAGATGGAACGAATGGACAGTAATTTTGTGCCTTCCGTGCGCGAATATTTTCATTTCTACGGCCTTGATCATGAAAAACTAAGCTATGCTCAGCCGGATGCGCTGGTTATGCATCCAGGGCCAATTAATCGAGGAGTGGAAATAGATACTGATCTTGCTGATGATATTGATCGAAGCATAATTCTTGATCAGGTTGAAATGGGCGTAGCAGTTCGTCAGGCGGTTCTGACTCGGTTGCTTGGTGCATGAGAAATGAAACTATTCACCATTATTTTGTCGATGAGGCGGGCGATACCGCCTTATTCAACCGTAATAAAAAACAAATCATTTTTGGGCAAGGCGCGTCTAAATTTTTCATGTTAGGAATGGCGCGATTGCACGATCCGGAAACGGCGTCGCTTAAGTTAGAAGCGTTAAGGCAGGAATTTTTGGCTGATCCGTATTTGCGTAAGGTGCCATCCTTTCAAACAACGGCGCAATATTTTCATGCCAAAGATGATTATTACGCCATTAAGCGCGATGTATTTCGCCTCATTGAAACGCTCGATGTGGAGATGCATATTGCCGTTCGGAGAAAAACCGTATTGGCTAAGCAGGCTGCGCTATTATTCAAGGAATCAGGCAAGAAATTAACAGAAGCTGCCATTTATGATGATTTGGTGCGTCGGCTATTGCCGGGACTTATTCATAAGGCAGATGAGAATCACATTCTTTTTGCTGAACGTGGCAGAACATTCACGAATCACTCACTTAACTTAGCGCTCAAAAAATCACAACAAGAGTGCTTACGTATTTACGGCGTTCAAACGCATGACAATCATTTTATCTCGCAAGGCTATCCCCGCAACAATGCTGGATTACAAATTGTTGATTATTTGCTGTGGGCGGTGCAGCGGTTATTCGAGCGTGAGGAAGATTTCTATTTTGAAAAATTGCGCCAGAAATATAGCCTCATTATCGACGTGGACGATACGCGCAATTGCGACGGTGAGCGGTATGAGGGGGACAACATGTTGACACTGGAGAAGATAAATAGCGTGGGCTAGATCCCGGCGGTGCGTACACCCTAGGACACCCGACATGGAGTCGCACTTTCGCCCACGCTGTAAGGATATTTATAACACAAAAAACTATCGCATGTAAAGACCTTGTTTTATAATGTGTTTTATAATGTTTTACGACATTCATGATCATTATATTATTATATACAGTATGTTAGGATGTTAGGAAAGCGATGAGAAATATACGCATATTTTTACTCTGGCTTTCCACCATTGGCGCAGTGTGGTTTATTTTCTCGTTTCTGGCCATTGCTTTGCTTTCAATAAATTATCCTTATCATCTCGAATGGATGGAAGGGCAGAGCATTGACGTTGTGCAGCGTATTGTCGAAGGAAAATCGATTTATGTTGAGCCGAGCATCGAATATGTGCCTTTTATATATGCGCCGCTTTATTTTTATTTAAGCGCTGCGTCTGCCCTGATATTCGGCGTTGATTTTTTTGCGGCGCGGCTGGTTTCGCTGCTTTCGGCAATCGGCATCGGCGCGGTAATTTTCTGCTGGATACGCAAGGAAGGCGGCGATAAAAGGCTGGCTGTAATCAGCGCCGGACTTTTTTATGCAACATATATACTCTCGTCGCGCTGGCTTGATGTGGCGCGGATTGACAGCCTGTATGTTTTTCTGGCTGTTGCGGCATTATATATCTTAACTCACCACAAAAACTATAAAGCGGCGATTTTTGCCGGACTTCTTCTTAGTGCCGCCTTCTTTACCAAGCAGAATACGCTGATCATAATCATTCCGCTGCTGGTTATTGGAATATGGCAAAGAATGAAACATCTGCTGCTGGCATTACTGATTTTCCTGATTGCGACATTGCTGGTTTTTACGGCCTTTAATATGGCGACAGATGGTTGGTTTTATTTTTATATTTTTGATGTTCCGGCTTCGCACAGAATTGATAAAAGATTTATAAGCGGTTTCTGGATGAATGATCTGCTGGCGAATTTATGGCCTTTGCTAATATTATGCGCTGTTGGATGGTTTGAATTATGGCGCACAGATCGGCGCAAGGCGCTTTATTATCTGGCGCTGGCGGCAGGGCTTATCGGCACTGCCTATGCCGGAAGATTACATCGTTATGGCTGGACGAATGTTCTTATTCCAGCGCATTTATGCCTTGCGCTATGTGGCATAATTGCCCTTATACAGCTGCAACGAAAATGGCAAAATACGGAGAATTCTCGCGGTTTATACGCTATTTTTGTCAGCTATTTTCTTGTTGTGCTGCAATTTGCGCTGCTGCTTTATAATCCGGTATATAGCATTCCAAGCCATGATTCTGTTCGTAAGGCTGATGAATTTATGCAGAAAATAGCCAGTATTGACGGCGATGTATTTATGCCGGAAATGCAGTTTATCAGCACGCGCGTCGGAAAAAAATCTTATACATATGGTTTTGCGGCGCTTGATATATTCCAGTCTGAGCCAAAAAGCCGCGCCTATGTGCGCGACAAGCTGCGCGCGGAAATTGTTGCGGCGATAAGCAATCAGCAATTCTCTGCTATTATCACCTCAGGTTTAATCAGCGTGCCTTACAAAGAAGAATTCTATCAGGAAAAGGAACGCATTATATATCCGCTTGATTTTGTTGCCGGTTATGCGGTAAGGCCTTTTAGAATTATGTTGCCTATGGAAAAAAAACTGGAAAAAACACTTGATACGCTGGATAAAACATCGCTGGATAAAACATCTGTACAGTAGGTGAAAATGATGCTACCATCAAACTAGTCAGACTAGTCTGTTCAAGGAGGTGTTATGCATAGTGATACGTGGCAAACGCAAGAAGCCAAAGCTCATTTCAGTGCAGTTCTTCGGGCGGCACAAATCCGTCCACAGAGGATTACCTATCGTGGGGAAAGAGCGGCGGTGCTGATTTCTGAAGAGGAATATGCGGCGGTGGAAAAGAAAAAAAAGAAAAGACGTCAGCAAAAGAAATACCGTACGCTTGGCGAATTTTTAGATGCTTCACCGCTTAAAGGTGCGGATCTTGCAAAATTAATCAAGCGCGACAAAAGCCTTGCGAGACGTATTGATTTATGAATTTTCTACTCGATACCAACATTATTTCCGAAAAAATCAAACCGAATCGTAACGATGGCGTGCGGAAGTGGATGGATTCGGTAGAGCTGGATACGCTGTATATCAGCGTACTCACGCTGGGTGAAATACGCCAAGGTATCGAACTTATGCCTCATGGAAACCGCAAGACTAGGCATATGGAGTGGTTGCTGAATGATATGATGGAGCAATTTGAAGGCCGCATTTTAGACGTTGATCTGGACATTACCCAGCAATGGGGTATTCTAGCGGCACAATATCCACAGTTGGCGGCTATAGATGGGTTACTAGCTGCAACAGCAATAATAAATGACTTCGCTCTTGTTTCGGCGGATAAAGACTTTATCTCACTTAAGGAGATTCATCTTATTAATCCTTGGCAGAAAATATGACTCAGACCTTTATCCTTCCAACTCATCAGAATAACGCCGCCAGAAAAGTTGCTTATATCAATGCGCGGTTGTTTGATGCCGAGTCCGGCCTCGATCAAAAAGGCGCGCTGCTTACCATTGGCAGCGAGATTGCTGATTTCGGCGCGCACCTCAAAGAATTTCCCGAAGGCGCGGAGATTATTGATTGCGGCGGAAAATTGCTCGCGCCTGGGCTGCTGGATATTCAAGTGCATTTCCGCGAACCTGGTCAGGAACATAAGGAAACAATCGCAACCGGCAGCAAATCAGCCGCCGCTGGCGGTGTTACAACAGTTGCCTGTATGCCAAATACCAAGCCGGTAATTGATGATGTGCCGATTGTTGATTTTATTCACAAGCGCGCGCGCGAAACAGCTTATGTAAATGTTCGCACTTATGCCGCCATAACCAAGGAAATGAAAGGCGCAGACATCACCGAAATGGGCTTGCTGGTAGAAGCCGGCGCGGTTGGTTTTACTGATGACGGACTGCCGGTTATGAATGCCGGAGTAATGCGTAAGGCGCTTACATATGCGCGTGAACTTGGTGTTCCTGTCGCGCAACATGCTGAGGATTTAAATCTCTCCTGCGGCGGCTGTATGAATGAGGGCAAAGTTTCCGCTCATCTCGGCGTCGGCGGAATTCCAAACGCTGCCGAGGCGGTAATGGTCGCGCGTGATTGTATGCTGGCTGAGCTTACCGGCGGACAATATCATGTGCTACATATTTCAACCGCTGAAGCGATAGAAGAAGTACGCCGCGCCAAGAAAAAAGGCCTGCGCGTTACTGCCGAGGCCGCGCCGCATCATTTCACCCTAACTGATGAGGCGGTAATGGAATACCGCACTTTCAGCAAAATGAATCCACCGCTTCGCGCTGAAAAAGATCGCCTCGCGGTTATTGAAGGACTTGCTGACGGAACAATTGATGCAATCGCAACAGATCACGCGCCGCATGATCAGGAAAGCAAACGCGTGCCTTTGGCCTCAGCAGCTTTTGGAATTGTCGGCCTGGAAACAATGCTGCCGCTTTCACTGGGCTTGTATCATAAAGGCATAATGTCGCTGCGTGATGTAATGGCGGCGATGACTTATAAGCCAGCGGATATAATTCATGTTCAATCTGGGCGGCTTAAAAAAGGCGCACGCGCTGATTTAACTTTAATTGACCTTGATGTTGAATGGACTCTTGATCCGGAAATTTTCGTCAGCAAATCTCTTAACTCGCCGTTTGATAACTGGAAAACCAAAGGCCGCGCTATTCGCACCATAGTAGGCGGCGATACTGTATATCTACTAAAATGAAAATAGCTAATCCGATAATATGCGCGCTGGATATGACAGACACAACATCCGCGCTGGAGCTTGCCGGCAAGCTGAAAGGCAAGGTCGGAGCAATTAAGCTTGGCCTTGAGTTTTTCAGTGCTAACGGCGCAAGCGGTGTAAAGGCGTTGGAAAAACTGGGCATTCCAATTTTTCTTGATTTGAAACTTCATGATATTCCTAACACGGTCGGCAAAACCGTAAAAGCGCTGAATCCGCTTAAAGTTTTTATGCTCACTATTCACGCATCCGGCGGCAAGGCGATGATGAAAGCTGCCATAGAAGCAGCTAAAGAAGCAACTCAGGCTGAATATAACCGAAGGCCGCTTATTGTCGGCGTTACTGCCCTTACCAGCCTCGACGGACGTGACATTCACCAAATCGGCATTGATCAGAAACTTGGTGATTATGTGAAAAAACTGGCATTGCTCGCCAAAGATAGCGGACTGGACGGCGTGGTCTGCTCTTCGCATGAAATCAAAGCGCTGCGTAAATCATGCGGCGATAATTTTACGCTGGTAGTGCCAGGAATTCGTCCCTCCGGCAGCGCCAAAGGAGATCAGAAAAGAGTAATGACGCCAAAACAAGCGATAAAAAACGGCGCAAATTTTCTGGTAATAGGAAGGCCAATAACTGAATCAAAAAGTCCAACAAAAACCGCTGAAAAGATTCTGAAGAGTATAATTAACTAGGTCCTACCAGCCCTACCAGGAACAGGAGCAGAAGCAAGAGTTTGTCCTGACACCACATTTCTATTTAACTTGCCGGTGTGTGTGTCAACGTTAGACGAAGCTACATATCCAGTTACTGCATTTTTTGTCTTTTCATCGAATATTTCAGCCAAAGCCATAGCTTTATCAACGATTTTTTCTTGATTAAGATCAGAAATTTTCATGCCAACGGCATTTTCGTAAGGACACGGTTCTTTAACTTCTTTTATTCTCTTGAAATCGGCTTTTATATTGCCGTTGTTAACCTCTTGTGCGAACCAATCTATCACCTTCTTTTCTTCATAAGTTGGCAGAGTTCCAGTTGAGTTATGCCAATGACTAATATCGTAGCTCAGACTGTCTTCTGATACACTAAATACAATACTTCCGTAGTTTGTCCATTCCCCTGTGTTGCTCTGTTTTTTCTGTAATGCGAAAGCTCGGCAATTACCACTCTCAAAAGAACCTTTACGCACTGCGGGATAATCAGGCAGCAAATTAATTTCTGTAATATCAACAAGCCTGTAATTATCAAATCCTTGCATTGTTGGCTGTATTATCGTACTATTATCTGCCATCAGCGGTGGCAGAGAGAACTCTGGAAAATCTCTAATGTCAGCAATTACTCTATTGCGGTTTTGTTGCCATGATTTTGCAACGCCGTCAAGCTGCTCAAGTGTGTTGCCTTCCAGTATTATGGCTGCTACCTCATTTGCTTTACTTCTTATACGCTCCCTATCTAACGTCTCAAGATGTGAATCAGTATTATTTCCCTTGAGTGCATAACATGCTATATGTTGTGAAATCTCTCTTACGCAGTCAATAATATCCCCCAAATTGGAATTTTGCACAAGTGCGGAAGATGGATCAGTCTTATCTGCGCCATCTAATTCATCCAGCATGTCTCGAATTTTTACACCATTTCCAAAAGAAGACTTTAACCTAGCCAGTTTGTATCCATCCGAACAAAATTTGATAGCCTTTTCTGATGGAATGCCGCGATCATCTGTTCCATATTTTGGTGTATCATCATCCTCTATATCATAGTTACCAGTAAGGGATCTGACAATAGCTTCATGATAGTTTTTGTAGCCGCTAAAATCTACTTTAAGATCTCGTATTTCACTGCTTTTAGACTGCAGTTCGGAGGCCAGAAAATCCAATAAATCAGCTCGCCTACTTCCTAACTCTATTGCACGGCCATCAAGATCAGCAGGAAAGCTTATCCTACTAAGCACACTTATCCATTGCTCTGGTGTACATTCTTGCTGCATAAATCTAGCTACATCAATATTGCAAAAGACGTACTTAGCGTCAGCATCCAATGTGCTGATCATGTCATTCCATTGCTGTTCGGTACAATTATTTTTCAGAAATTCAACAACAGCTGTAGTATCGCTTGAGAGAGCGCTTTGCAGAGCTTGTGCGCCAGATTTTCTAAGTATATCTTGCCATTGAGAATCGCTGACATTTTCTTTTAGGAATTTAAGAGCATCAACATCTTTATGATTGCATGTCATTACTATATCAGAACCATCTGCTCCACCTTCTACCATTTGCATCCATTGTGATTCAGTGTGATTTTGCTTTAGAAACTGAAGAACAGCGGAGCTTTCTTGAAAACGACAGGCGACTCTAAACATCTCACGCATATGTTTGTCGCAAGGTGTAGATTCCCAAACTTCCTTACCAATAACCCCCTTAATGAAATCGAGAACATCAATATTCGAACCTTCACATGCTGATACTATGTGCCTACGATTATCACCAGTAAACATAGTATAAAAAGGCGCTGCTGATGATGGGTTAGAAGAAATTGTTTTTGCTATTTTTTCATCCCAACTTTCTTTCAAAAACTCCAGAACCTTCACCTGCCCATATTTACACGCCATCTCTACACCAGATTTTAAACTGCCGTCCATCTTATATCCTGCGCTCATCTTATGCCATGTCTCAGGATCGCAGTTTTCTTTCAAGAAACTAAGTACATCCAACCTTCCATATCGGCAGGCAGCAACAAATGCAGAGGATAAAAAGTGTCCGGAAACAACATCAAAGGCTCTTTCATTTTCCTCTCTAAGATTTTTTAGTCCATCTAAATCACATCCTATAAACAGACCTTTATATCGCTCACTTACTATATTATCGTAATGCTTAAAAAGCGCTTGATGTTTAAGATCATTAGCCGGCAATTGATATAAAGCCGCTTCCATGAATTTAAGGAATTTATCTGTTGTTACATTTGCATAGGTCTTTTCTATTGCGTCCGCAATGTGTCGCGCAGGATCATTGGCAAAATCTTGTTCTGAAAAAACCCCCGATAAAGCATTTTTTATGGCGTCTTTACTGCCATCTGTGGATTTAGAAATCCTATTTAACATGAGTTTAACTTGTGATAACAGCAGCTCGCTATGATCAATGTTTTGACTTACATCTGCGTTCATAACACTATCCTCATGATTATCCATAATTGACAACTGCTTGAAGATTGAATGCTACCACACACGCCATAAATATCAAGATAATTTTATATAATAAAGATAAATTTTAATCTTTTGTTAATACTCTAATGCTGACTTATAGACACCATCAAAGCAATATTATTATAAGGAACTCTCGGCGCTATCCGGCCTTTTTCAGCCTTGTTCAGCTTTACCAGGCCGTATTGCTCCATTGTTTTTAATGTACGCGACAGATTGGATTTTTTCCGTCCAGTTTTTTCTACCAACTCGGTCATAGATTCCGGTTCGGATTCGGCAATTAGATCAAGTAGAGCGCGGTTTTTATCGGACAGCACCTTGGCAAAGCTCTCGGCGCTGGTAAACCATATCTGCGGTTCATCCTTTCCGGGCTTATATTCTCCACGTGCAATCGCCATCGTCCGCGCCTTCATGCTCTTGTAGCTGGCAATTCCAACTCGTAGTGTTTTCATTCGAACACCCCTTTTTTCTTCAGCATTTTCCTTTTTGATTATAAACTGAAGATCTACCAGCAACAATTAACCATGCACTATGCACCATTAACCATGCACCGCTTAACCATCATCACCCTACGCCAAGGCTTCGGATGACAAGCCAACTAACAAACAGCAACCAAAAACCAGAAACCAACAATCTAATCCCTTGGTAGCTGTCGGCGTTTTCTATCTGGTCTTACTTTTCTTTTCAGCACAAAGTCAGACATTCTTTGTTTGACATAGTCATTGACCATGCTGCTTAGCTCTTCCTCGCTGCCGCGGTAATAATGATCAGCGCCGGAAACGACACGATATTCCACTTGCGTGCCGAGCTTGACTACCAGCTTGGCTACTGCCTCTTCATGCACAACATCATCCTTATCGCCTTGTGTGATAAGTCCGGCGGAAGGGCATGGCGAAAGAAAGCTGAAATCATAAAGATTAGCAGGAGGCGAAACTGCTATAAAACCTTCCAATTCCGGCCTTCTCATCAGTAATTGCATGGAAATCCACGCGCCAAAAGAAAATCCGGCAATCCAGCAAGTAGGAGCATCAGGATTTTGCTGTTGTAGCCAGTCGAGCGCGGTTGCCGCATCTGACAATTCGCCAATTCCTTCATCATATTTGCCTTGTGATCTTCCCACGCCGCGGAAATTAAAGCGCAGCACGGAAAAACCCTGCTGGGCAAAAGAATGATAAAGGCGGTAAACAATTTTATTATTCATCGTGCCACCATAGAGCGGATGAGGATGCAAAATAAGCACAACCGGAGCGCCTTTTTGCTCACTATGCTGGTAACGACCTTCGATTCGGCCTTCTGAGCCGTTGATAAATATTTCTGGCATGATTTGACGTACTACTTTAGTTAATTGATTTATTTAGTTAATTGATTTATTTTTTCAGTCTGGTATCTGTAAGGTTTTACTGTTGAATGGTATTTAGGTAGCAGAAACCGCGAGTCTAACTTACGCTACATGTACCCTTATATGGAATTAATGGCACAATGTTCAAGACAATAATGCATGATATTGATTCAATTTTTGCGCGTGATCCGGCAGCGCGGTCACGGCTTGAGGTGCTTTTATGCTATCCAGGCGTTCATGCCATGCTGTTGCATCGCCTTTCTAACTGGCTGTGGAAGCGGAATTTTCGCCTTCTAGCTCGTTACCTTGCCGGTTTTAACCGCTTCATAACCGGAATTGAAATTCATCCGGCGGCAAAAATTGGCAAAAGATTTTTTATAGATCACGGCATGGGCGTAGTAATTGGCGAAACCGCTTCAATTGGCGATGATGTTACCATGTATCACGGCGTAACCCTAGGCGGAACTTCATTAATACAAGGAGTGCGTCATCCGCAGGTTGGCAATGGCGTGATAATCGGCGCCGGAGCGCAGCTTCTTGGTCCGATAATAGTCGGAGATAATGCGCGAATCGGCAGCAATGCTGTGGTGGTAAAGGATGTTGTTGCTGGTGCTACTATGGTTGGCATTCCGGCGCGGCCTGTAGTTGAGAAAGATCTGGAAAAAGACTCTAAATTTGATGCCTACGCTGCAAAAGCCGAAGAGGAAGATCCGGTTCAGAAACTAATTGATCTGCTGCAGAATGAGCTTTTAAGCCTTAAAAATCGCATTTCCGAGCTTGAATCAAGCAATAATGATCTCGCCGGAAGCGCGAGAAAATGGGAATCCAGCTAGTGCTACTGGGAACAAAAGCGCGTTATGCGGTGATGGCGATGGTCGAGCTGGCCAGACGCGATCTTTCCGTTCCAGTTGCGCTTGCTGATTTATCGGAAAGTCAGGAAATCGCACTGCCTTATCTTGAGCAGATTTTCTCTCGTCTTAAACAAGCGGCTATTGTTAATTCAGTCCGTGGTCCAGGCGGCGGCTATGTGTTGTCGCGTCCTGCTGCGGAGATCAGCATTGCTGATATTGTCCGCGCCAGTGAAGAAAATCTGAAAATGACACGCTGCAATTCGCAAAGCGGCGGCTGTATGTCGACAAAGGCAAAATGCCTTACTCATGATTTATGGGAAGGTCTGGAAATGCAAATCAACAGCTATTTGCAGAATATAACTCTGGCGGATATTGTTAGTCAGAGGTCAGCGATCGGGAATCTGGTATCTGGAATCAGGGATCAAGGATCGGAAGTCAGGGATCAGGGATCAGGGATCAGGGATCAGAGGGCGAAAATATATCTTGATTACAATTCAACAGCTCCAGTTCGTCCGGAAGTTATCGCTCTTATGGCAGAAATTATGGAATTTCCGGCTAATTCTTCCTCCGCGCATGGTTTTGGCCGCAAGGCACATAAAATCCTTGAAGATTCACGGAAATTAATTGCCGAATCTATCAGCGCCTTTCCTAATGAGCTGATTTTCATGAGCTGCGCCAGCGAGGCGAATGCTACGGCCTTGCGCGGTTTTCCAGAAAGGCGGCTTCTGGTAAGCGCGGTTGAGCATAGCTCAGTGTTGCATAATCATGATTCTGCCGCAGATGTTCAACATATTCCGGTTGATTCGCACGGAGTAGTTGATCTGGCGGCGCTTGATGAGCTGCTTGCTGAAGGCGGCAAGGCGCTGGTTTCCGTGATGCTGGCTAATAATGAAACCGGAATTATTCAGCCAATGCGCTCTATCGCTGATATTTGCAAAAAACATAATGCCCTGCTGCATAGTGATGCGGTTCAGGCTCTTGGTAAAGTTGCGCTGGATTTTACCGCGCTCGGCGTTGATATGATGAGCATAGCGGCGCATAAAATGGGCGGCGCGGTTGGCGCAGCGGCGCTTGTAATAAGGCAGGATCTGCCAATAAAACCGCTGCTTTATGGTGGTGGACAAGAGTTGCGCCGCCGCGCCGGAACTGAAAATATCGCGGCAATTGCCGGCTTTGCCAAAGCTGTCGAAATGATTGATTTAGCGCATATGCAGAAATTACGTCTCTGGCTTGATGAAATGGAAAATAAACTGGCCGCTGCCGGAGCTTACATATTACCGACTGCAAATAATGAAAATAACAAAAACACAAACAACGATGCGCGTTTAGCAAGACTGCCTAATACTTCAACCATAGCAATTCCGCGCCTGCCGCAGGAAGTTCTGCTGATGAAGCTTGATCTGGCCGGATTTGCGGTAAGCGCCGGCTCGGCATGTTCTTCCGGCCGCATCGAACCATCACATGTCCTCGCCGCAATGAAAACTAAAAATGAAATAGCAAAATCAGCAATAAGAATCTCAGCAGGCTGGGCAACAAAAGAAAAAGAAATCCAAGCAATCAGCCAAGAATTATCAGAGATTTCTAAAAATACATAAAAAAATGCTATTTTTGCGGCAGTATTTTTATTTATTCTGCGAGGGCTTTGAGGATTTCGTTGCCCATTTCGCTGGTTTTTAGTTTTTGTTTTTCCGGTTGCATTATGTCGGCGGTTCTCAGGCCTTTATCGAGGACGGTTTTTACCGCTTTTTCAAGGTGGCCTGCTTCTTTTCCGAGGTTAAAGCTGTAGCGCAGCATCATTGCGAATGAAAGTATGGTAGCAATAGGATTTGCGATTTGTTTGCCAGCGATATCCGGCGCGCTGCCGTGAACTGGTTCATACACCCCGGGGGTATTTCCAGCGCCGAGAGAGGCGGAAGGAAGCATTCCCAACGATCCGGTAAGCTGGCTTGCTATATCTGATAAAATATCGCCGAACATGTTATTTGTTACCATAACATCAAACTGCTTTGGATTTCTTACCAGCTGCATCGCGGCATTATCAACATACATATGCGATAATTCGATGTTTTTATATTCATCGTCGCGTATTTTTTGCATTTCTTCGCGCCACATTTCTGTGCATTCTAAAACATTCGCCTTATCTACCGAGCAGACCTTGCCGCCGCGTTTTCCGGCCAGATCAAAGGCCACTCTGGCAATGCGGTGAACTTCCGGCGAGGTATAAACTTCTGTGTTTATTCCTCTGCGTGTTCCGTCAGAGAGAGTCTCAACGCCGCGCGGCTGGCCAAAATAAATGCCGCCGGTAAGTTCACGGACGATCATGATGTCCAGTCCGGAGATTATTTCAGTTTTTATGGTGCTTGCATCAGCAAGCGCCGGAAAACATTGCGCCGGACGAAGATTGGCGAACAGTTCCAGTTCTTTTCTTAAGCCAAGCAGGCCGCGTTCCGGACGTTTTGCATATTCCAGCGTTTCCCATTTAGGACCACCAACTGCTCCGAGTAGAATAGCGTCAGCTTCTTTTGCCTGCGCTAAAGTTTCTGCAGGGAAGGGCGTGCCGACTGCATCATAAGCCGCGCCGCCGATGAGCGCGCTGGCAGTGGTAAATTCAACCGCGCAGTTTTTAGAAAACCAGTCGATAATTTTTTTTGTTTCAGAAACAACTTCCGGTCCGATTCCGTCGCCGGGAAGGAGAAGAATATTTTTTTTTGTCACGATTTTTCTCAGCTTTTATTGTGATTCTATTATGATTCTATTATGATTTTATTGTGATTTTATTATGAAGTTTTTTAGTGATTTTTCAGTGATTGATTGTGTCGATTTTTATCTGTTACGCCGCCAGCCATGGAGTAACAGATTTTTGTTTCTGTTCGTAGCTGTCTATCGCCGCGATTTTTTCCATGGTAAGTCCGATATCGTCCAATCCATTGATCAGGCAATGTTTGCGAAAAGCCTCAACGGCGAATTCAAAATTATGATTTCCGGCTTTTACCGTCTGCGCGGCAAGGTCAATATTAATTACGCCGCCGCTTTTACTATACTCCAGTAGGGTATCAACGGCGCTCTTTGGCAGGATAATCGGCAAAATGCCATTCTTAAAACAATTATTGAAAAATATATCAGCAAAGCTTGGCGCGATTATGCAGCTTATTCCAAAATCAGCAAGCGCCCAGGGAGCATGTTCACGGCTTGATCCGCAGCCGAAATTAGCGCCGGAAATCAATATTTCTGCCTTATCGTAAGGAGCGCGGTGAAGAATAAAATCTTCTATAATCTTGCCGCTTACATCATAACGCATTTCATAAAACAAACCTTCTTTCAAGCCGGTGCGTTTTATGGTTTTTAGAAACTGCTTTGGAATTATCATGTCCGTATCGACATTATCAATCGGCAGCGGCGCGGCAATGGCGGTCAGTTTGCTGAATGAGCGCATTATCTGATCTCCCTTATGTCGGCGAGTTTTCCGGAGATTGCCGCGGCAACGGCCATTTCCGGCGACATCAGATGTGTTCTGCCGCCGCGTCCTTGCCTGCCTTCAAAATTACGGTTGCTGGTTGAGGCGCAGCGTTCGCCTGGTTCAAGGCGATCAGCATTCATTGCCAGGCACATTGAGCAGCCCGGCTCGCGCCATTCAAAACCGGCTTCTATAAAAATCTTATCAAGCCCTTCTGTTTCTGCTTGTTCCTTAACCAGCCCTGAGCCTGGAACTACCATTGCCAGCTTGATGTTTTTTGCCACTTTGCGGCCTTTGGCGATTTTAGCGGCGGCGCGTAAATCCTCAATTCTGCCGTTAGTGCATGAGCCGATAAAGACTTTGTCTATCGTTATCTCAGTTAATTTAGCGCCAGCAGAAATTCCCATATATTCAAGCGCTCGCTCGACACTGCGTCTTTTTGCCTCATCTGTGATGTTTGCCGGATCAGGAACATAACCAGTAATCGGCAGAACATCTTCCGGACTAGTTCCCCAGGTTACTTGCGGCGCGATATCAGCGGCTTTTAGCACAATTTCCATGTCATATCTGGCATTTTTATCAGAAGGCAGCGTGCGCCAATAGGCAACCGCCTTATCCCAGTCGAGGCCTTGAGGGGCAAGATTGCGGCCTTTTATATATGCAAATGTTTTTTCATCAGGAGCGATAAGTCCGGCGCGCGCTCCGGCTTCAATGCTCATATTGCAGATAGTCATGCGACCTTCCATTGAAAGGTTGGAAATCGCTTCTCCGGCATATTCGATAACATAACCAGTTCCGCCGGCAGTTCCTATTTTGCCGATAATTGCGAGGACTATGTCCTTTGCCGTGATACCACTAGGGGGTATACCATCAACGCGAACGAGCATATTTTTAGCGCGGCGCTGGATAAGGGTTTGTGTTGCCAGAACATGCTCAACTTCTGAAGTTCCGATGCCAAAAGCCAATGCTCCGAAAGCGCCGTGCGTGCTGGTATGTGAATCTCCGCAGACTATTGTCATTCCGGGCTGAGTGAAGCCTTGCTCAGGGCCTACTATGTGAACAATTCCTTGCCGTTTATCATCCATTGCGTAGTGAGTTATTCCGAATTCACGAGCATTATCAGCCAGCGTCTGAACCTGAATACGCGAGGTTTCATCTTTGATTATGCCTGATTTCCTCTCCGGAGTTGTCGGAACATTATGATCAGGAACGGCAAGAGTTGCATCCGGACGGCGAACTGTGCGGCCACTTGCGCGCAAGCCTTCGAATGCTTGCGGGCTGGTTACTTCATGAACCAGATGACGATCAATATAAAGCAGGCAAGTTCCATCTTCAGCCTGATGAACAAGATGCGAATCGAATATTTTGTCGTATATTGTTTGCGGCACTAGATGACTCGCTGACTTTGACTATTCTTCAGTCTTCTCTTCAGTAGGCGCGTCTGCCAGCACATCGCGTTTTTCAGTAATGCGCGCGGCTTTTCCGGTTAATCCACGCAGATAATACAGCTTGGCGCGGCGAACATCGCCTTTACGGATTATTTCAACGCTGTCAACGCGTGGAGAATAAATCGGAAATACGCGCTCAACTCCTTCGCCATGGCTGATTTTGCGAACAGTAAGCGCCGAGCGAATGCCGGCATTTTTACGAGCAATCACCACGCCTTCAAAAGCCTGAATCCGCTCGTTATTTCCTTCGATGATTCTGACATTAACGCGGACAGTGTCGCCCTGAGCGAAATTATCAATACGTTTGCCTTCTTTAAATTTTGCTTCGTTTGCCGCTTCAAATTTCTGTAAAATATTCATGTTACGCGCCTTTCAAATCAGGCCGCAGCCGACGCGTTATTTCCTGCGCCTGCTTCAGCCTCCAGTTTTTAATTTTTTCATGGTCACCAGATATCAATATATCAGGCACGCCAAGTTCCTTCCAAAGGGGAGGGCGAGTATAATGCGGATATTCCAATAATCCAGCGAAATTTTCATCATTGCTGAAACTTTCCTCATTTGTCGCCTGATCATTGCCGATAACGCCAGGAATGAGGCGAATTGCCGCGTCCAGCAGCGCCATTGCTGCGATTTCTCCGCCGGATAACACAAAATCGCCAAGGCTTACCTCAAGAAGCTGATAATGATCAATAACCCTTTGATCTATACCTTCAAAGCGGCCACAGAGGATTATCAGATTTGTTTCTTTTTGTTCATTGTCTGTGGCGGCTTTTCGGTTTGTTTTAAACAGAATAGTTTTCACTAATTGCTGTGTCATTACCACGCCGCGCGGTGAGGGGTAAATAAGCTGTGCGTCCGGCAGCATCAATTTCGCCTGCTCGAGGGCTTTGCCAAGAACATCAGCCTTCATAACCATTCCAACGCCGCCGCCATAAGGCGAATCATCAACAGTGCGGTGCTTGTCGGTTGCGAAATCGCGTATATCAAGCGTTCGAAGACTCCAGAGGCCTTTTTCCAGCGCTTTTCCGGCCAGAGAACAAGCAAGCGGCCCTGGAAACATTGCCGGAAACAGCGTTATTACTACTACATTTAACTTACACATTTGACTTGCTAATTTTACGGCTTGTTTTTTCTTGTTGTTTTATTTTGCTGTTTAGATTTCTCAGTTTTAAATTTTTCAATTTCAGAATTTTCTGTTGCGGAATTTTCAAGATATTGCGGCAATGTTATTATAATTCTCTCGGAATTAATATCGCCGACAAAAGGGCTTTGAAAAGGCAATAATAATTCATCATCAGCGGTATCATCAGAGGTGGTTATTTCCAATATATCGCCAGCGCCAAAATTATGAATTGCCGCGATTTTTCCAATCTCTCTGCCGTTTTCAAGCGTTGCCTTTAAGCCAATTAAATCATTATGGTAAAATTCATTTTCGCACAGCTTAGGTAATTTATCCACCGCAGCGTAAAGCTCAATGCCGCGCAGATTATCTGCCTGATTTCTATCAGTAACGCCGCTTAACTTCACTATAATCTGATTTTTGATATATCCGCTGATTTGCGCCTCATAAACATTGCCAGAAGCAGTTCTCAGAGGATTATAGCGCGCAAGATCAGCGCAATTTTCAAGAAAACAAATTAGCTTCAACTCGCCGCGAATTCCATGCGGAGCGCTGATTTCCGCTATTTTAAATAGCTGGCCATTTTTAATTGGCGGCTTAGACGACATTATGTTTAAACGACATTATGCCGTTATGCCGCTGCCGGAGCGGCCTCACCTTTGTCTTTTTTCGGCTTGCGCGCCGCTTTCTGTGCCGGCTTACTATTTACTATTCCGGCCTTATTGAAAAATAAATGCACACGGTCGCTCATCTGCGCGCCGACGGAAAGCCAGTATTTCGCACGCTCAGCGTCAACTGTCACACGTTTCTCGCTGGCATCATCAAGCAGCGGATTATACGTTCCTATTTTTTCCAGATGTTTGCAATCACGCGGATTGCGCGAATTTGTCACTACAATGCTGTAATGTGGACGTTTTTTAGTGCCGCCTCTGGATAAACGTATCTTCGTTGACATGTATCTTCTCTCATATTTATTAAAAGTTAAGGGACAAGGCGTATAGCAGACTTTAAAACTCTCGTAAAGCAAAAAACACATTATGTTCTGCCGTGCCACAAGCTCCAGTCAAATGTACAAATGTACATTCGATATTGATGTCAGAGGTCAGATATCAGATGTCAATGTCAGATGTCAATTTCTTGACATCTGTATTCTGGCATCCGACATCCTTCTGGCATCCTACATCTGTGCGGCTAACGCCACGCTATGTACAAATGTACATTCGATATTGATGTCAGAGGTCAGATATCAGATGTCAATGTCAGATGTCAATTTCTTGACATCTGTATTCTGGCATCTGACATCATTCTGGAATCCGACATCTGCGTGGCTAACGCCACGCCATGTACAAATGTACATTCTTTTTATTACAACAGCTTATGAAAGATTATTATAAAATAGAGATATGTCAAATATTTCTCTTATATTATATTTCTCTTATATTTTCCTTATATTTTTCATTATATTATTTTTTCATTACAATTTTCAGCAGACTTTTAACAGCAGGCTTTTAATCTATCAGCCAATGACAAAAGCCAATATAGAGAGAAAATCGCCTGGAGTGATAATATAAGTGGTAGAATAAATATCGCATTGCACAAAAAATCTTTAAATAACCGCTTGTTAAACGGTTTGTTAAACCGCTTGTTAACTAAAAATATGTTATAATGAAAAACATGAACAAGCCTGAATCATCAGAATCATTAATAAACCGTATTCTAAAAGGCGCTATTCACGGCTTAACCAGCTTTGTCTATAAACCGCGCTACATTGATTTTGACAAAATTCCGGCAAACGGTCCGGCTATTCTGATCAGCAACCATGTTTCCTATATGGACGGTCCGATAATCAACGCTGGCTGTAAGCGGCATGTGCGTTATGTTATTGATGAAGATATATATAATCTACCGTTAGTTCATTTTATCATGAGCCGCGCGCAGGCAATTCCAATAGCGCCAAACCGTAAAAGCGTTGAGCGGGCATTTGATATGATTTCCGATGCGCTGCGTGATGGTGGAATAGTATGTATATTTCCGGAAGGATTCCTGACTTTTACTGGCGGTTTAGGGCGGTTTCGTCCGGGCATTGAGTGGATAATAAAACGTGATCCTGTTCCGGTTATTCCAATCGCCCTTGCCGGATTGTGGGGAAGTGTTTTTTCGCGGCAATATCATGGTTCATGGCGGCGTTTATTGCCAAGAAGATGGTTGCGTGGTCATGTGGTTGCCAAATGCGGAAATCCTGTTGATCCAGGACATTCCAGAGTAAACGAGCTGCAGGATATAGTTATGAAGCTGAAATATTCGATTGATCACAGCATGTTATAATTCTGAACTAATTCTGGGCTAATTCTGAACTAATTCTGAATATTAACTTCCTGCAGTTCGGTAAGTAGAATTTTATAAGCGCCAGCAACGGCTTTGAATTTTTCTTCCGCCAGCTTATCTCCCGGATTGCGATCAGGATGGTAGAGTTTTACCAGCTTTTTGTAGCGGTTTTTCAGAGTATTTGTGCTATAGGGATATTCTATTTCAAAGATTGCCAGCGCCTTACGAGTTTTTGCTGATAAATTAGCGTGAATTTCCTTGGTTTTTTTACGATTTATATTCAGGAAATCATTTAAAGCGGCATAAAGCTTTTCTTCCGGAGACGAAATGCGCGCGCCACGTTCCCAGGTCGGGCGGTGTCCGGTTACCGCATCGCGCATGAAGGCCTCGATTTCATGTCCTTCCATGCCGGAGAAAAAATCCCACTTGGCATTATGTTCACGAATATGCTCAAGGCAGAAAAAACGATAATTATTAATAGAATTCTTATCTTTAGGAGCTTTGTATAAACCGTCGCAATCACAGCCTTCAACAGCGCAGCGCGGCGGCTTATCGCTGGTTATATGTGGCGCATAATCCTGCTTGCGGCGTTTTTTCATAATTTAAGATAACTACATTATATTATAAAAAAAGGGGGCGTTTGCCCCCTTTTTTATGCTTTAAGCAAAGTTTCTTACTGCGCTGGCTGTGGAGCTTGCTCAGTAGCAGCCGGAGCGGCAGCTTCAGGAGCAGCAGCTGGAGTTTCAGTAGCAGCCGGAGCAGCAGCTTCAGGAGCAGCCGGAGCTTCAGCAGCAGGGGCAGCAGCAGGAGCTTCTGTAGCGGCAGCAGCAGGAGCTTCAGCAGCAGGAGCAGCCGGAGCAGAGGCCGCAGCTTTATCAGCGGCTTCTTTCGCCGCTTCAGTAACTGAAGGAGTTGCTGACTCAACGGCGCTTTGTGAGCTAGCATCCTGAGGTTTTTGTGGTTTCATAAGCAATGCTACTACTACTAAGGCCAGAAGCGTTGCGACTACATAAATAACGTTCTTATTCATAATATTCTCCTTGCGATTTTGCGATGGTTTGTGTTGTTTTCGTTGTTTTAGTATAAAGAACAGTTAGACTTATAAACTTATTTTCTACAAGCGCAAAAAGTTTTTTCTAAAATATATTTAATCTGAGAAAATCGCCATCAAAGGCGCAAGATAGAACAAGATAGAATCAGGCATTGACAATTATAGATAGATATTAGTCAGCACCCAGTCTTTTTTTCATCCAGCATGTCCTCCGAAGCCTTGGCGAAGGATGGAAACCAGACGGAGTAGCGGAGCATGTC
>CAZFJN010000027.1:7424-28601 GCA_964519595.1 uncultured Rickettsiales bacterium | reverse complement strand
TCAATTGCTTGACATCTGTATTCTGGCATCTGACATCATTCTGGCATCCGACATCATTATGGCATCCGACATCTGCGCGGCTAACGCCACGCTATGTACAAATGTACAAATGTACAATTTGATATTGATGTCAGAGGTCAGATATCAGATGTCAATTGCTTGACATCTGTATTCTGGCATCTGACATCATTCTGGCATCCGACATCATTATGGCATCCGACATCTGCGCGGCTAACGCCACGCTATGTACAAATGTACAAATGTACAATTTGATATTGATGTCAGAGGTCAGATATCAGATGTCAATTGCTTGACATCTGTATTCTGGCATCTGACATCATTCTGGCATCCGACATCTGCGCGGCTAACGCCACGCTATGTACAAATGTACATTTACAGTTCAGTAAAAATATAATAAGAATCACGCAGATTCTATCTGCATAGAAATATATAAAGAAACAGGATGATATATGGCAAGGCTGGTTATTGATATGTCCTTGGAGCTGCACCATGTACTAAAGAGTGAGGCGGCACTGCGTGACTTAACTATGCGTGATTTTGTATTGGAATTGGTGCATAAAGAAATAAGCAGCAGACACAATGCCGAAAAGGAAGGTAGCCATAATTGCCCTTTATGCGAAATGTTTGACAAAAAATCTGCAAAGAAAGCCACGCGTCGGCTTATAGAAGCGCCGCTTACTGCTTCCAACAATCGTCATTATATTTTTGAAGATGAGTTGCCGGGCGCTCTGCGAAATATATGAGTAATTTTCTTGATTTCATAGATAATCAGGTTCTGCTGCTTGACGGCGCGATGGGAACACAGATTCAGGGCGCAGACCTCAAAATAGAAGAGGATTACTGGGGGCAGGAAAACTGTTCGGAAATTCTGAATTTATCGCGTCCAGATTTTATTCGCAACGTGCATATGAAATATTTAGCTGCCGGCTCGGATGCGGTGGAAACTAATAGTTTTGGCGGCTCTTACATAACGCTTGGCGAATTTAAGCTGGAAGATAAAACAGTAGAAATAAACCGCCGTGCGTGTGAATTAGCGCATGAGGCTATTGCCGAATTTTCCTCAGACGGCAGACCGCGCTTCGTAATTGGCGCTATTGGTCCTGGCACTAAACTTCCCAGCCTTGGACATATTTTATATGACGAGCTGGAAGCATCTTTCGTTCCGCAGGCGGAAGGATTATTGCTTGGCAATGCTGATGCGATATTGATTGAAACAGCGCAGGATCCCCTGCAGGTTAAGGCGGCGATCAACGCAGCGCGAATTGCCATGAAAAAGCTCGGCAGGAATATTCCGATAATGACGCAAGTTACCGTGGAAACAACTAAAACAATGCTGGTTGGAACTGATATAGCGGCGGCGACCACTATAATGCAGGCGATGGAAGTTGAGATATTAGGGCTTAATTGCGCGACCGGACCGCAGGAAATGGCAGAACATGTGCGCTATTTATCACAGAACTGGCCGGGAAAAATATCTATTCTGCCTAATGCCGGACTTCCGGAAATGCATTGCGGTAAAGTGCATTTTCCTCTCGCGCCGAATGATATGGCGAAATGGCTGGAAAGATTCCTGAAAGAAGATGGTGTAAATATAATTGGCGGTTGTTGCGGAACTAATGAGGAGCATATTGCGGCAATTAATTACATGCTGGAAAATATTGAAGGCGGCAAGCGTCGTCCAAAGCCCTACGCTCGCCAGTATCATTTTACTCCGAGCGTTGCCTCATTATTTAATAATGTTGAATTGCGGCAGGAAAATGCGATTCTTTCTATCGGCGAACGCTGTAACGCCAACGGCAGTAAAAAATTCCGCGAGGCGCAGGAAAATGAAGATTGGGAAAGCTGCCTTGATATGGCCAAGGAACAAGTGCGTGAAGGCAGCAACACGCTTGATATTTGCACGGCTTTTGTAGGGCGTGATGAAGTACGCGATATGAGCGAAATGATCACGCGGCTTTCGCGTACGATAACTGCGCCTTTAGTTATTGATTCAACTGAGCTTAATGTTCTGGAAGCAGCACTTAAGCTTTATGGCGGCAAGGCAATTATAAATTCCATTAATTTTGAAGATGGCGAAGCTCCGGCACATGCGCGTATGAAGCTGGCAAAAAAATATGGCGCGGCGGTTATCGCTCTGACTATTGACGAACAGGGAATGGCAAAAGATGTCGCACGGAAAGTGCAAATCGCACAGCGTCTTTACGATTTCTGCTGTAATCAATATAATCTGCCGGCTGCTGATCTGCTTATTGATCCGCTGACATTTACAATATGCACTGGCAATGAGGATGATCGCAAGCTTGGCTTGTGGACTCTGGAAGCGATCGAGCAAATCAGCAAAGAGCTGCCTGATGTGCAAATTATTCTTGGACTTTCCAACATCTCATTCGGCTTAAATCCGGCGGCAAGACATGTGTTGAACTCAGTATATCTCGACCATGCTCAGAAGCGCGGCATGACTGGCGCGATAATTCACGTCAGCAAAATAGCGCCGCTATATAAAATAGCGCCGCATGAGGTAGCGGCTGCGGAGGATTTAATTTACGACAGAAGAAGCCCTCTGTAAGAGCCGCTTTCGTTCTTAAGCAGCTTCTGTTTCAAGGCGCTGTACGTCAATATTAACGTTGGCTACCACATCAGCATGAAGAGTGATGCGAATATTGTGTATTCCAGTAGTTTTAAGCGCTCCAGCCATTACAATCTGGCTTTTCTGCACAGAATGTCCGGCTTCCTGCAAAGCTTCAACCACATCACGAACGCCTACTGAACCGTAGAGTTTTCCTTCCTGGCTGGCCTGACGCAGCATAGTCAGAGTAAAGCCTTCCAGCGTGGCGGCTATTTTCTCAGCCTCCGCTTTTGACTTGGCGTTTTGTTCTTCAATAATATGACGACGCTCTTCAAAAACTTTTTTGTTTTCTTCGGAAGCGCGCAGAGCTTTTTTCTGCGGTATCAGAAAATTGCGCGCGTAACCGTTTTTCACGTTTACCACGCTGCCGATTGATCCCAGACGGGCAATACGTTCAAGTAAAATAACTTCCATATTTATCTCCTGCTTTACAAAGGGAAAGGTTTATATAGCAATTTATAGCTTATCACAAGACCTTTATTTCACCTTTATTTTACCACTTTGCTTAGGATTCTGATATGGTGAAATAATCCGGCAATTGCCACTGCGAACGCTGGCCAGAGCAGTGCTAGCAGCGTAAAATAGAATAAAAACAGCAGGATTGCTCTATATTCCATATTCCGGCTGTTAATATGCAACCATGACATGCCGAATAAAAAATAAGGAAACAGCAAGATTATCAAACTGCACTTTCCCCAGAAAGCCAGAGAATAACTGCCAAAAAGCGAGGCAAGCGCGGCAATAACTATAAAGACAATCAGCCATAGCGGCGGCGGCAGCATATTAACTGAAAAATCCTCACGCACGGCCTTGTTCCAACTCCGCAACTGGCGGTTTATTATCCAGCCATGCAGATAAAGGCAAAATCCCCAGATCCAAATGCCAATAGAACAAAGCAGGACTGAAAGAATCTCTATTGACTGAATAATATTTGCTTCTGCCTGTTCGTCAATTCCCGCCTCTTGCAGCGCGGCAGCTGCCTGTTTGACATATGACTTGATCATGCCGGGAAATCCGCCATCTACGCCGGAATAATATAATATCAGCGCCAATAAGCCAATGCTTGCCACTGACATTAGATTGGCAAATATAGCAGTAACCGGAAACCAGATGCTGACATAAGAATTAGTCAGGCGTAACAGCGCAAGGAACGAGATCAGATAAGCTGGCAGCGCCACAATAAGCAAATAAATCGCCATTGCTGCCAGTGATCCAGACCATAAGCCAATGGCAATTGCGGCAAAAAATACCGCGTATAAGGATTGAATCTGCTGTTTTTTAATCTGCTGTTTCTTAAGGCCAAGCCAGAAAATTGGCATTGTTGGAATGAATAAAAACACCAACCCAAGGCCAAGATAAAACACTGTTATATAAAGAAAGGCGGATAATATTCCTGCCGCAAAACCAACCGCCAGAACTGATGCTGGAGGTTTTCCCGACACGGTTTACTGAACCACAAACGGCAACAAAGCCAGATTGCGCGAACGTTTGATTGCTTGTGATAATTCGCGCTGTTTTTTGTTGCACACAGAAGTAATGCGCGAAGGCAGTATTTTGCCACGTTCAGAAATAAAGCGCGAGAGGAGCTTTACATCTTTATAGTCAATTTTTGGCGCATGTACTCCAGTAAGAGGACAAGATTTTCTCCGGCGGAAAAATGTTTTGCGACCTTGTGCTTCATTCATGGTGATTATCCTTAATAGATCATTTTTTAGTGTTTTATCTGTGTATTTTATCTTTTTATTTTATTTGTTGCTATTTACTTACCTTGCAGCAAATAAATATCAAACCATAGCGTCAACTGAATCAACATCAATTGCCGAATCTTCACGCTTATTCTGATTAAGCATTATTGAAGGCCCTTCTTCTATTTCATCAACGCGCACTGTCAGCGAACGAACAACATCCTCGCTGATTCGCAGATTGCGGTTAAGCTCGCTGATTGCTGCGGCATTCGCAGAAATTGCCAGCATTGTATAATGACCTTTGCGGCTTTTATTTATTCTATAAGTAAGATTGCGTAATCCCCAATATTCATTTTTCAAAATTTCGCCGCCATGTTCACGCACTATAGCGGAAAAACGCTCGGCAAGTCCGGCAACATCCTGCTTTGACATATCCTGCCGCGCGATAAAAGTACTTTCATAATATGCCATTGACCAGGCTCCTGTTGTCTTGAATTCCGTTACAAATATTCTGTTGTTTTATTTAGATATCTAAATAAGCATGTTCTAAATTAAGCTATTTAAAATATAAATCTAAATATAAACCAGAGTTTGCTTACCACTCTCTGATAAGGGAGGAAATTTATAGTGATATTTTTTTCTGATGCAAGGAGAAAATTCATTCATGTACGCGGACATCAAGAAGCAATGAATCCTGAGCCTGATTATAATAATGCCACTGATTATAATAATGCCAGTAATAATGCCAGCCAATGAAATAGCGTGAAATTCCGTGAAATAATCGTGAAATACGGCGAAATAGGACTTGCAATTTAATAATTTATCATTAATAATCGCTGCTGAATGGCTTCAGGGTTGGTTTTTGTGGATTTTCTCTTTTTATTTAAGAGATGGCTTATTTAAAAGAAAGTTTATTTAAGAGCCTCATTTAAGAGCCTCTTATTTAAGAGATAGCTTATTATATAAGCAGATTATATGTAAGATCTGCCGCAAACTGAGTCAGGCCTCAGATGAGGTTGATTGGAAAATTATTGTGGTAAATTGTTGTTTTTTATTAATAATATTATAGAAAAATAATGTCTCTAGCGCTGTTATTTCCCGGACAAGGTTCGCAAATTGTCGGCATGGGAAAAGAATTATATGATAATTTTGCCGTTGCAAAAGAAGTTTTTGCCGAGGTTGACGATGCTATTTCGCAACCGCTGTCTGCCCTTATTTTTAACGGTCCGCAGGAAAAGCTTACCTTAACTGAAAATGCCCAGCCGGCAATAATGGCAAATTCAATTGCCGCGCTTAGAGTTTTACAAGCAGAAACCGGATTTAACGTAGCGGAAGCGGCCTTTGTTGCTGGTCATTCGCTTGGTGAATATTCCGCCTTGTGCGCTGCCGGAGCGATTTCTTTACGAGAAACCGCCAGGCTGTTGCGCCTGCGTGGTCAGGCGATGCAGCAATCAGTGCCAGCTGGCAAAGGCGCAATGGCTGCTCTTATTGGCGTGGAAATAGACAAAGCTGAGCTTATAGCCGCAGAAGCCGCGCAGGATGAAGTTTGCAGCGTTGCCAATGATAATGGCGGCGGTCAGGTAGTTATTTCCGGCGCAAAAACGGCGGTAGAAAGAGCTGTTGCCATTGCCAAGGAACAAGGCGTTAAACGCGCTGTAATGCTTGATGTTTCCGCACCTTTTCATTGTGCGCTAATGGCGCCGGCGGCGGGAATTATGAGCGCCGCTTTAGGAGCGGCGACCATAGTAAGTCCGGTTAGTAAATTAATTGCCAATGTTACCGCCTCTGAACAGGCAGATCCTCAAATAATAAGGGCTTTGCTGGTTGATCAGGTAACTGGCATGGTACGCTGGCGTGAATCAATGAATTATCTTGGCAAAAATTCTGTAACGGAAGTTATTGAAATTGGCGCTGGCAAGGTTTTATCCGGACTTCTTAAGCGCATTGAGCCGGAAATAAAATCCTTTAATATAGCAATTCCGGCTGATATTGCCGCTTTTGCCACCGCAAAACAATTACAAGATTCGCAATCTGCTTAATTTTCAAGCGGAATTCCATAGGGTACATCTAGTAACTCGCTTTGGCAAAAAAGCGCGCAGGAATGGATACCGAGGAAGCATCATGTACTAATATGTACATGATGCTTTCGAGGAGGTTCCATTCCAAGCAGATTTGAAGCCAAAGTAGAGTTAATAGATGTACCCCATAGTGGTTTTTTGATTTTAGTAAGCAACTGCTCATGTGCGGCGAGTTCTTCGGCAGTTGCCGGAAAATGCCGCGCCGGATGATTGAATGTTTTTTTGCTTTTTATAATATTTTCCTGCTTAGGCGTTGGCTCAAATCCTAAAGCAACCTGCCTGCCGCCTTGTAATTCAAGATATACTTCCGCTAATAATTCAGAATCAAGCAAAGCTCCGTGTTTGCTGCGGCCGCTTAAATCAATGGCAAATTTTTTGCACAAAGCGTCAAGGCTGGCCGGAGAGCCTGGAAATTTCGCACGCGCCATTACCAGAGTGTCAATAACACGCTGCATGGAAATAGCGGCAAAACCAAGGCGCGATAATTCAAAATTCACAAATTTCATATCAAAAGGCGCATTGTGAATAACCAGAGGATCGTCGCCAATAAATTCCAGAAATTCATCAACCACTTCTGAAAAAATCGGCTTATCACGCAGAAAGCTGGTGGAAAGACCATGCACGCGACTGGCTTCTTCCGGAACATCACGCTGCGGATTTAAATAGCGATGAAAAAAAGCGCCGCTACGTAGACCACCTTTCAGCTCAACACAGCCTATTTCGACGATGCGATGTCCGGAATTAGGGTCAAGTCCGGTAGTTTCTGTATCGAGTATTATTTCTCTTTTCATGCTGATTTCATTTTTACGTTTTTATTTTTTTCTTATTTGTTCTTGTGTGTTTTTATTATGTGTGAATAACAATTCCTTGAGAATTTTAATTTGCCGCATAGTTAATCCTTTGCCAAGTCCGCTATGAATTACGCAATCAGCAAGTTTTCTTTTTTTTCTGTCTGGCAGTTGCCGCGCCAGAATAGATTGGAATTTTTTTTCTGTCATGTTGCTTCGTTTAAGAACGCGCTGTTTTTGAATAAAAAAAGGCGCGCTGGCAACAATAGTTAAATCAAAGCGATATTCTGCGCCAGTTTCAAAAAGCAGCGGAATATCTAAAACCAGCCATTTTGCGCCGAGTTTTTTTTGTGCGCGGCAATAGTTTTCTTCTTCTTCAACAACCAGGCCATGAAGAATTTTTTCCAGAATCAGCATTTTTTGTGAATCAGCAAAAACAATTTCACCAAGCAGGCGACGATCAATTTCGCCATTTCCGTTTATTGCCTGCGGAAAAGCAGTTTTTATGCTGGAAAAAGCCCGCCCTGATGGTTGCATCAGCTTGTGAACTATAGCATCAGCGCTGATGGTTTTTGCGCCTAATAGCTGGCATTGCCGCGCCAGAGTGCTTTTTCCCATTCCGATACTGCCGGTAAGTCCGATAACAAACATATGTCTATTGTCTATTTGTTTACTGATAATTGCTGCCTGATAGTTGCCAGCTGGCTATTAACTTCCGGCATTACGCCAAACCAAGCGGCAAATCCCGGCGCGGCCTGATGAATCAACATTCCAAGACCATCAACGATAATATTGCCCCTTGCCTTTGCCGCCGCTAATAAAGGCGTTATCAGCGGATTATAGACTATATCAGTAACCACTGCTTCGGCAGGAAGCGCTGATAAATCAATTTCAAGCTGTTCTTTTCCGGCAAGGCCAAGGCTGGTGGTGTTTATCAGCAGATCAGCATCTGGCAGAATATTAGCACGATTATTCCAGTCGGCAGAATCAACAGAATATTTTATGGCAAGATTATCAGCCTTCGCACGCGAGCGATTGGCGATTATTATTTCGCGAAAATTTAAATCTTTAAGCGCGGCAATTACTGCTTTTGCCGCCCCCCCTGCCCCTAAAATAACTGCTTTATTTTTTTTGCTGATATAAGGTTTTATATTTTCTGAAAAACCATGAATATCAGTATTTGTTCCGCAGAGTTTATTATTGCGAACAATTATTGTATTAACTGCTTCAACTCTCATTGCCAGCGCGTCTGCTTCATCAATAAGTTTAAATAAAGTTTCTTTATGAGGAACAGTTACATTACAGCCGGCAAAGGATTTTTTAGAAAGATTTCTGATAAAATCAGGAAGATCGTTTTCCGAAACATCATAGGCTTTATATTCTCCTGCTATAGAATATTTTTTAAGCCAGTAATTGTGAAGTTGCGGCGAGATGCTGTGCGCGATCGGATGTCCTATTACTCCGGATTTTATCATAGGATTTTCTCTTGCTTCTCGCGGTGTTTTTTAAAATACTGAATAATTGTTGTAGCAGTTTCCTCAACCGAGCGCTTGGTTACATCAATTACCGGCCAGCGATTTTTCTGAAATAATTTGCGCGATTGCGCTATTTCGCGTTCCATATATTCCATATCAACATAGTTAGTATCCATTTCCTGATTTATTGATTGCAGCCTTGTTTTACGAATTTGCAGCAAACGTTCCGGATTTATGGTTAATCCGACAATCAGCGGTTTTTTAAGCTCCTCAAGCGAAGGCGGCAAAGGACAATCAATAACAAAAGGAATATTCGCGCTTTTAAAGCCTTTATAAGCGAGATAGACGCAAGTTGGTGATTTTGACGTGCGCGATACGCCAACCAGAATTATATCTGCTTCTTCAAGATCCCAGTGTCCCTGACCATCATCATGAGCAAGAGCATAGTTTATCGCGTCAACGCGTGTGAAATATTCTTCATTAAGCTCATGCTGCTTACCAGGAGAGGCGTGAGTTTCCTGCCCTAAATATCCGGAAAGCTCTGATACAACTCCGGCAATTACCGCAATGCATGGTAAATTCCGTTTCGCGCATTCCATTTTTAACTGATCACGAATTGCGCTATCAACAAGAGTGAATAAAACCGGGCCAGGATTTTGCGCGATTCCTTCGATGACTTTGTCCATCTGGCTTTTGCTGCGAACCAGAGTCCAGAGAAATTCTTCCGGCTCAACATTATCAAACTGCACTAAAGCAGCGCGAGCTACACTTCCTACTGTTTCTCCGGTTGAATCAGAAACAAGATGAAGATTAAAATTTTTCATAATTTATACTACTAACTATTGCGCTGATAACTATTGCGCTGACTATTCATGACATCAATTACTGCAACATATTACAACATCAAAATTCTGTGTGTATGTAATGTTTATTTATTCTGTGTGTATATATGTGCATAACTATCATCATCTGTTGTTTATATAATGTGTGTTATATTTCATGTTGATAACTACTATATTTTTTCAATAGTTCAGGATAATTTATACACATGTATATAAAAATTCATGACATCTTATAAAGATAATAATTTCTTATCTTACTATCTATTTTTTATAGAAATTTTTATAGTGCGGTTAGTGGATAATTATGTTGATTGTTTTTTATCCAGATAAATCTATCATACTACTATCACTACTATCCTTTATATAAATATTATAATTATTTGTTCTTTAAATTATGATTTTATATAAAATTCGTTACTTTGATTATATTTATTGTATTTTATTACATCAAATTACATTACATCATATTCTTACTTATCTGTTTCTATTATCATTCTATTATCATATCTAAATTTATCTCAGTTTATCTCAGTTTATCTCAGTTTATCTCAGTTTATCTCAGTTTATCTCAGTTATTTCCATTATCTTTTATTATTACTTTTAATGATTATAGTTGAAAATCTATCCGGAAAAAATACCAAGCAGATTCCTTTCTGGTTTATGAGGCAGGCAGGAAGATATTTGCCGGAATATAAAAAAATACGCTCTGGTTTTTCGAATTTTCTGGAATTTTGTTATAATCCGGAAGCGGTTTGCGAAGTTACCATACAGCCTTTGACACGTTTTGGAATGTCAGCTGCGATAATATTTTCCGATATATTAGTCATTCCTGATGCACTTGGAATTAAAGTTGAATTTATTGAAAATGAAGGTCCTGTTCTTGAGAATTTTGGCGATTTTTCTGATTCAGAAAATTCAAAAACAAACTCAAGATTATCAACTTTGGAAAAAATATCTAAAGATAATATAAAGGAAAAACTATCTCCGGTTTATAAAGCCATTGCAATGGTCAGGAATGATCTTCCTAAAGAAAAAGCCTTGATTGGATTTTGTGGTTCACCATGGACTTTAGCTTGTTATATTTTGCAGGGAAAATCTTCTCGTGATTTTTCAAAGACCAGAGAATTAGCTATTAAAAATCCTGAATCATTCAGAAGACTTATTAATATTCTTATCAAGTCAGTAGTTGAACATGCTTGTTTTCAGATAAAATCCGGAGTTGATGTTATCCAGCTTTTTGATTCATGGTCAGGAATATTATCGGAAAGTGAATTTAAGGAATATGTGATATATCCAACTGAAAAAATTGTTTCGCTGATAAGGAGTATTCATCCGGAAATAAAGATAATCGGATTTCCGCGTATGTGCGGCGCGAAGCTTAAATCTTACGCTAAAAAAACCGGCGTTGACGCGGTGAGCTTTGATGGTTCTGTAAATCTTTCTTATATCAGTAATGAGGTGGAAAAATACGCTGTTCCTCAGGGAAATCTTGATTCAATGATTTTATCAAAGGATAAAAATCTTGCTCTTAAAGAAACAAAAAAAATTATTGAGCATTTTGAAAACAGAGCATTTATTTTTAATTTAGCACATGGAATTTTACCTGATACGCCGATAGATAATGTACAAGCAGTAAGTGATATGATACAAAGCGTTTCATGAAAAAAATAGCGGTAGTATTATTCAATCTTGGCGGACCTGATGATCAAGGCTCTGTGCGGCGTTTTTTGTTTAATTTGTTTAATGATAGAGCGATAATAAATCTTCCGACGCCGCTTAGATTTTTTCTGGCAGTAATTATTTCCATAAAAAGAAGCAAAAAAGCCAGACATATTTACCAGCAGATTGGCGGAAAATCTCCTATTCTTGAGCAGACTCAGAAACAGGCGCAGGCTCTTTCTGATATTCTTTCATCGCGCTCAAAAGGAGATGAATATAAAATATTTGTGTCAATGCGCTATTGGCATCCGATGAGCGAGGCGGCAATAAAAAATGTGAAAAACTATTCTCCGGATAAAATTATTCTTCTGCCTTTATATCCGCAGTTTTCAAGCACAACAACAGCATCTTCATTTTCCGACTGGGATAATAAATGCGCCAATTTAGGGCTTAATGTTCCAACTATTCGCATCTGTTGTTATCCGACACAGAAGAGTTTTATCGCCTCTCATGCCAGAAAAATAAGAGATTCTTATTGGAAAGCAGCTGAATACGGAAAACCGCGAGTGCTTTTTTCAGCACACGGACTGCCGGAAAAAGTTATAAAATCAGGAGATCCTTATCAATATCAGATTGAAAAAACCTCTGCCGCAGTAGCGCAGATATTAGCAGTTGATGATCTTGATTATCGAGTCTGTTATCAAAGTAAAGTAGGGCCTTTAACCTGGATCGGACCTTCAACTGAGGAGGAAATAGAAATTGCCGCGCGCGAAAAAAAACCGCTGGTTATTGTGCCAATTGCCTTTGTTTCAGAACATTCAGAAACTCTTGTTGAGCTTGATCTGGAATATCGCGCTCTTGCTGAAAAACTCGGCGTTGTTTCATATCAGCGCGTAGCAGCTTTAGGAGTTGATGAATTCTATATCGAGGCGTTGGCGGAAATGGTTCTTGCCAAAAATCAGGCAACCGGAATAAGCCCTGAAGCGAAAGAAAGATTCTGTCCGCGTGAATTTGGCTTTTGTCCTTGCAATGAGGAAACTATATGAGAAAAAAATATGATTGATTCTCTCTACCATTGGATAAAAGCCTTTCATATAATTTCCGTTATCGCCTGGATGGCTGGAATGCTTTATCTGCCGCGGCTTTATGTTTATCATTCTCAGGTAAAAATACCTTCGGAAACTTCAGAATTATTCAAAATAATGGAACGCAGATTATTGCGCTTTATCATTAATCCGGCGATGATTTCTTCCTGGCTGGCTGGAATCTGGCTGGTTTATTATACTAATGCTCTTGATCCGGTTAACGGCACATGGATGCATTGGAAATTCACCATGCTGATCGGAATGCAAATCTGCCACGCGCTGCTTGCTCGCCATCGTCGCCATTTTGCCAATGATAAAAACACAAAAACCACGCGCTATTACCGTATATTAAACGAAGTTCCAACTATTCTGCTGATTGCGATAGTGATATTAGTGGTAGTGCGCCCTTTTTGAGGAATTTCGTGATTTTTTCACATTTTTTCTTGACGCGCGCTGTTTTCTAGTTTAGAAAATACAAATAACAGCGCGAATTGATCCGCCTGAGAGCGGTTTCAACACAGAATATCCTCTTTTCGCCTCCTCATCTATTTCAAGAATAATTTTCATAAATTCTCTATTCATATCTCTATTCATATCTCTATTCATAATTCATATCATAATTCATAAATTCTCATATTCGTAAGTGCTAACATATTTATTTTCCTCTTATTTTTACCTCCCTTCCCTTTTACATTCTGATTAAATTTCAGATGATTAAAGGGTTTTCATCAGGATTTACAGCTTAATTAAAAGACGCCATTAAAAACCACTGCTAATTAAAAACACATTTACCATCAGGACTTTAAAAACATGAAACTACAAGATCTTAAACTAAAAAATGCCAATGAATTATTAGCACTCGCCGAGGCTAACGAAGTTGAAAATGCCTCGACCATGCTTAAACAGGAAATGGTTTTTGCCATTTTGAAAAAACAAGCGGAAAAAGGCGAGGTTATTACTGGCGAAGGCGTTGTTGAGGTTTTGCAGGATGGCTTTGGTTTTTTACGGTCGCCGCTGGCTAATTATCTGGCTGGCTCTGATGATATTTATGTTTCTCCGGCGCAAGTGCGACGTTTTGGATTACGCACCGGAGACACAGTTTCCGGCGAAATACGCGCTCCTAAGGATGGCGAGCGTTATTTTTCTCTTACCAAGGTTAATACGATAAATTTTGATGATCCGGAAGCGGTTCGTCATCGCATTAATTTTGATAATTTAACGCCGCTTTATCCGGAACGTCGGATTAAGCTGGAGATTGAAAATCGTCCGGATAAAAAAGATCTGTCAATGCGCGTTGCCGACATAATAACGCCGCTTGGCTTTGGCCAGAGAGCGCTGATAGTAGCGCCGCCGCGTACTGGAAAAACCGTTTATTTACAGAATATTGCACATTCAATAACCGCTAATCATCCGGATGCTTTTTTGATTGTTCTGCTGATTGACGAGCGGCCGGAAGAAGTTACCGACATGCAGCGCACGGTAAAAGGCGAAGTTGTTTCTTCAACATTTGATGAGCCGGCAACGCGTCATGTGCAGCTTGCGGAAATGGTCATTGAGAAGGCCAAGAAGCTGGTTGAGCATAAAAAGGATGTGGTTATATTGCTTGATTCAATAACACGTCTGGCGCGCGCTTATAACACGGTTATCCCCTCTTCCGGCAAGGTTCTAACCGGCGGCGTTGATGCTAATGCCCTGCAACGTCCGAAGCGCTTTTTCGGCGCGGCGCGGAATATTGAACATGGCGGTTCACTTACCATCATAGCAACGGCGCTTATCGAAACTGGTAGCCGTATGGATGAAGTTATATTCGAGGAATTCAAAGGAACTGGCAATAGCGAGATAATACTGGATCGTAAACTGGCGGATAAACGCACCTTCCCGGCTATGGACATCACCAAATCCGGCACGCGGAAGGAAGATTTGCTGGTTGATAAGGCAACCCTTACTAAGATGTGGGTAATGCGTAAAATCCTCAATCCAATGGGCGCAATGGATGGAATCGAGTTTTTACTGGAAAAACTTCAGGATACAAAAACCAATGCTGAATTTTTTGAGAAAATGAATAAGGGGTAGGTTTTTCCTATGCCGCCTCTGCTTTCCGTTGCTGATCTTTCCCTTAATTTTCCAACCACTCAGGCGGTAAGGTCGATTTCTTTCGAGCTTTATCCGGGAGAAATGCTGGCGATAGTTGGCGAATCAGGTTCAGGAAAATCATTAACAGCCTTATCCTGTCTTGGCCTGCAACCGGCAAACGCGCAGATGAGTGGCGATATTATCCTTGAAGGGGTTGAAGTTCTTAAATCCGGACAGAATGGTAATGCTAATAAATTACGCGATTTACGCAGAAAAACTGCTGGCATGGTTTTTCAAGAGCCAATGACCGCGCTTAATCCTTTGCATAATATCGGCAGGCAGATTAGCGAAGCCTTGCAGATTCACGATTCAAAACATAATGATCAGCTTGTTGATTTACTTGAGCAAGTCGGTCTGGCGCATTTTAAAAATCGTCTTGATGCTTATCCGCATCAGCTCTCCGGCGGCGAAAGACAGCGCGTTATGATCGCCATGGCGATAGCAAAAAATCCGCGCCTGCTTATTGCTGATGAGCCGACAACGGCTGTTGATGTAACCGTTCAGGCGAAGATTCTGCACTTGCTTAAATCTTTGCAGATAACGCGCTCTATGGCGATAATGCTGATTACGCATGATCTGACAATTGTAAAAAAACTGGCTGACCGTGTTATTATAATGAAATCCGGCGAAATTGTTGAGCAAGGCAAGGTTGCTGATATTTTCTCTGCGCCGCAACATCCTTATACGAAGCTGCTGCTGGCTTCAGAACCGAAAGGCAGCGCCCTGCCCTTGCCAGAAAAATCAAAAGAAAAATCAGCCAATGATGCTGATATTATTTCCTGTGAAACACTTACCGTTAATTTTCCGATCAAAAGCGGATTTTTTCGCAAAACAACCGGCTATATAACAGCGGTTAATGATATATCGCTGGCAATTTCAGCTGGCTCGACCCTGGCAATTGTCGGCGAATCAGGTTCAGGCAAAAGCACCCTCGGCTTTGCCTTGCTTAAGCTATTGAAAAGCAGCGGTAAAATAATCTGGCAAGGCAGAGATATCAGCGCCCTTCCCTCCTCTGCCATGCGCGATTTACGGAAAAATATGCAGCTTGTTTTTCAAGATCCTTTTTCCAGCCTTAATCCGCGGATGACTATCGGCCAGATAATTGGCGAAGGACTCGCTGTCCACGAACCACGAACCACGAACCACGATTTACGAACTACGAATTACGAACTACGAACTACGAATTACGATTTACGAATTACGTCTATCATTGAAAGAGTTGGCCTGCCAGCTGACATGCTCGAACGTTTTCCGCATGAATGTTCCGGCGGCCAGCGCCAGCGTATCGCCATTGCCAGAGCGATGATATTACGTCCTGAATTTGTGGTTCTCGATGAGCCGACCAGCGCCCTTGATCTGACCGTACAAAGCCAGATAATTGATCTGCTTAAAGATTTTCAGAAAAATGACCAGGTTGGCTATTTATTCATCAGCCATGATCTGCGCGTGGTTCGTGCGATCGCGCATAATATAGCGGTTCTTTACCAGGGCAAAGTTATTGAATATGGAAAAACCGCTGAAATACTGCAAAATCCGGCAAATGAATATACTAAACGCCTGATTGACGCGGCAATGTTATGAAATGTTATGAATAGAGAAACAATCTTCGCTGTTGCCACTCCTTTTGCAAAATCAGCGATTGCGGTGGTGCGAATTTCAGGGCAGGGGGCGCTTGCCGCTCTGGTTGCGCTTACCGGACGGAGCGAGTGGCCAGCTCGGGAAATGGTTTATTGCCCGCTGATAAACCCTCATAGTTCGTTAGTGATTGATCAGGCGCTGGTTGTTTATTTTAAAGCGCCACACAGTTTTACTGGCGAAGATTGCGCGGAACTGCATATTCATGGCAGCATTGCCGTTATTCGTGAGGTTTTAGCACTGTTGCCTGCTTTGAAGCTACGGCAGGCGGAAAGGGGAGAATTCACGCGCCGCGCCGTTTTAAATGGCAAAATGGACATGTTGGAAGCAGAGGGGCTGGCTGATTTAATCGAAGCTGAAACCAGCGAACAAAGAACTCAGGCTTTGCGGCAGATGCACGGCGAAATGAGCGAATTTTATCTTTTATTGCGTTCTTCGATAATCAAGGCTCTGGCGCATATGGAAGCAACTATTGATTTTCCTGATGAAGATATTCCAGATGATTTGCTTGCTGAAATTAACGGCGAGGTGAGGGAAGTTATTGAAACTATTGATAATACCCTGGCCAGACACGCACAGGGAGAGCGTATCAGAAGCGGGATTTCCGTGGTGATAATTGGCGCGCCTAACGCTGGAAAATCAAGCCTTCTCAATGCATTGTCAAAGAAGGAGGCGGCGATTGTTTCGCATCATGCTGGCACTACACGTGATTTAATCGAAATTCACCTTGATATAGGCGGATTTCCGGTAATATTAATTGATACTGCCGGAATTCGTCAGGCGGAAAATGAAATAGAGGCAGAAGGGATAGAAAGAGCGCGTCGGCGGGCGGCAGAAGCAGATATAAGGCTGATTTTATTTGATTCAACCACGCCGCCGGATGCGGAAAGTGTTAAGCTTATAAACGAAGATTCAATTGTAATTCTCACTAAAATTGATCTTGCCGCAAAACAGTTGAATAAAGAGATATATCCGCCGCTAATGGCGGAAATATCTACTGCCACAAATCAGGGAGTTGACGAGCTGCTGCGGCTTATTGAAAGCAGAATCAGCAATAGTTTTTCAGGCGAGGGGGCGCTGATAACGCGCTATCGTCATAGAGAATTGCTTGTGCAGGCTAAAGGCCATTTGCAGCAGTTTTTTACGGCAACGGCAATCGAGCTTAAATGCGAGGAATTAAGGCTTGCCGCAACTTCCATTGCGAAAATAACTGGCAAAATAGCCGCAGATGATGTATTAGACGTTGTTTTCCGAGAGTTTTGCATAGGGAAGTGATGAGCTTACATCTTGACATATTGCCACTTTTTGCGGCAATAAAAGAAACGGATTTGAGTCGATTGCCAGTAGTTTTACCATGAAATCTTTTCCTAATACTGATGAATTGCAAAGAGTGGCAGAGCGCAATGTCTGGTTTAAATCACCTGCGGAAGCAATTAGCGATCCACTGCATTTTATCGCTCATGTTCTTATACCAATTCTACTTCTATGAAGTAGAATTGGTATGGAAACCGTGTGCCGAAAGCACCGGTTTCCCGCCGCGTAGCGGGCGAGACTCACAATCTATTGCTACGCAATAGATTGTGAAACAGTATTACTTTTGGCACTTATGAGGATGTAAGCATAATGCGTAGATATCTTACCGACCAGGAATTAAAAGAAGCGCTCGATCATGCGCCTGCTGGAATATTTGATCCGCGTTCCTGGGCTTATTGGAACTTAAAAATAGGGCGTTATCCAGCTCCGCCAATGCCAAGGCGGAGGTTTGAATGAGCGGCTTTGACGTAATCGTAATAGGCGGTGGTCATGCTGGCTGCGAGGCGGCTTCTGCGGCAGCGCGTACTGGCGCGAAAACCGCGCTGGTAACACATAAATTCTCCACAATCGGCGAAATGTCGTGCAATCCGGCGATAGGCGGTATTGCCAAAGGCACTCTGGTTCGAGAAATTGACGCTCTCGATGGATTAATGGCCAGAGTAATAGATAAAGCAGGGATTCATTATCGTATTTTAAATGCCAGCAAAGGCCCGGCGGTGCATGGTCCACGCGCGCAGGCTGATCGGAAACTTTACCGTCTGGCCATGCAGGATATATTATCGAATCACGAAAATCTCACCATTATTGAGGCGGCAGTTGAGGATATAATAGTTGAAAAAGCAACTGAAGATAAGCAAAGCAGAGGCGAGGTTAAAGGCGTTGTTCTTGCTTCCGGCGCGGAAATAAAAGCCGCTCAAGTTATTCTTACCACAGGAACATTTCTATGTGGACTTATTCATTGCGGCGAGAAAAAAATACCAGCTGGCCGGGCAGGGGAAGCGCCGACTATCGGACTTTCCAGAAGCTTAAAAGCACTTGGTTTTGCCATGGGAAGATTAAAAACTGGCACTCCGCCGCGTCTGGACGGCACAACAATCAACTGGAATGAGCTGGAAAAACAACCAGGAGATAATCCGCCGCAGCCTTTTTCATATCTGAACAGCAAAATTGAAGTTCCGCAGATTAATTGTTTTATTACACACACAAACGCGGCGGTTCATGAGATAATAAAAGCTAATCTTCATCGTGCGCCAATGTATAGCGGGCAGATAGAAAGCAAAGGGCCGCGCTATTGCCCTTCAATAGAGGATAAAATCGTTCGTTTTGCTGATAAACAGCGTCACCAGATATTTCTAGAGCCGGAAGGTCTTGATGATGATACGGTTTATCCAAATGGCATTTCCACATCTTTGCCGGAAGATGTTCAACTTGATATTTTGAAGAATATTCATGGTCTGGAAAATGTCCGGATGATTCGCCCTGGCTATGCGATTGAATATGATTTTGTTGATCCTCGTGAGTTGAAGGCAACTCTGGAAACAAAGAAGGTAAAAGGGCTTTATTTTGCCGGACAAATCAATGGCACTACCGGCTATGAAGAAGCGGCCGGGCAGGGGCTGGTTGCCGGAGTAAATGCTGCTCTTTCTTCTTCATCTTCCGGAGAATTTATTATAGATCGTACGGAAGCATATATTGGCGTGATGATTGATGATTTAATTACACATGGAACTGTTGAACCATATCGGATGTTTACCTCACGTTCAGAATTTCGTCTTTCCTTGCGTGCCGATAATGCTGATTTACGGCTTACTGAGAAGGGCATCACTACAGGTTGCGTAGGGGATGCGCGCAAACAACAATATACAGCTAAAAACGAATCTCTCAGGGTTTCACGTGGATTTCTGGAGCAACTATCAGCAAGCCCTAATGAGTTGGCAAAATATAATATCACAATTAATCAAGATGGAATTCGCCGATTGGCATTTGAATTAATTCGTTATCCGCAAATAGGATTTGAAGGAGTAATAAAAATCTGGCCGCAATTAAATTCTATTCCAGATGATGTTCGCCGACTTTTATTAATCGAAGCAACTTACGATAGCTATTTAACTCGTCAACGTGAAGATATGCGCGAATTAAAAGAAGAGGCTGGTTTAAGAATTCCTGATGATTTGGATTTTGCCGATTTGCCGTCTCTTTCTAATGAAGTAAAGGCGAAGCTTCGTGATAATAAACCGGAAACAATAAGTCAGGCTTTAGAAATTTCCGGAGTTACTCCGGCGGCAATTATTTCTCTGATCGCGCATATTCGGAAATTGAATAATGAAAAGAAGCGTGCTAAAAGAGCGGCATGATCGAATTTAATAATGATGTTTTAGCAAAATTAAAAGCTCATCACTCCTTGCTTCTGAAGTGGCAGCAATCAATTAATCTGGTCGGCGAATCAACAATCAGCGATTCATGGAATCGTCATTTTATTGATTCTGCTCAGCTGGCAAAATATATTACAAAACCAAATCCGTTAGTGGTTGATGTTGGCAGTGGCGGTGGTTTCCCCGGAATGGTTCTGGCGACTATGTTAGAAGGTGAATTTCACCTCGTGGAAAGCGACAAGAAGAAATGTATTTTTCTCTCACAAAGTTCACGTGAAAATTTTATAAATGTTATTATTCATAATAGTAGAATAGAAAGTTTATCTATTCCTAATGTTGATTATATTATCAGCCGAGCATGTGCAAATATTTCACAAATATTTTCATGGACAGAAAAATTGCAAAATAAAGCTTCACATGAATTGAAATTTATTTTTTTAAAAGGAAAAAAATATTTTATTGAACTTGACGAAGCAAAAAATGAATGGCATTTTGATGTCGAAATTCATAATAGCATAACTGATCACGAATCTGCTATTCTAATATTTTCCCATCTTCAAAGGAGGAGAAAAATATGAACAAGCCGCTGGTAGATTATAATCAACAATCACAAATAAAATCACAAACACAATCACAACTACAGTCGCAAGCGATGGTGCAAAAGCAGCAGCAAGATGAAAAATCAACTGTAAAAGTCGTCGCTATTGTTAATCAAAAAGGCGGAGTTGGCAAAACCACCACCACGGTGAATCTAGCTACTGCTCTTGCTGCGGTTGGCAAAACAGTTCTGGTTATTGATTTTGATCCGCAAGGCAATGCCAGCACTGGCCTTGGCATTGATTCAAATAAGCGCGAAATAACCTCGTATGATCTGGTTCTGAATGATATTTCAATAAGTGAGGCGGCGCAGAAAACGCAAGTTCCGAATTTGTTTATAATTCCGGCGACTATTGATTTATCAGGCGCGGAAGTTGAAATGGTCAGCCTGCATCGCCGCGAATTCAAGCTGAAACAGGTTATTGATAAATGCTTTGATTATTATGATTATATATTGATTGATTGTCCTCCTTCTCTTGGTTTATTGACCTTAAACGCTCTTGTTGCTGCTAATAATGTTCTGATTCCACTGCAATGTGAATTTTATGCAATGGAAGGGCTTAGTCATTTAATGCGGACGGTTCAGCTGGTAAAAGATAATTTGAATGCTGAGCTGAATATTCAAGGGATTGTTCTGACCATGTATGATCGTCGTAATCGCTTTACTGATCAGATTGAAAATGATGTACGCGAATATTTTGGCGATTTAGTTTATGAAGCAGTAATACCGCGCAATGTGAGGATGTCGGAAGCTCCGTCGCACGGAAAACCGGCCTTGATTTATGATATGAAATGCAGCGGTTCAAAGGCGTATATTCAGTTAGCGAAAGAAATTTTAAAACGTGAACGCGAAGCAAAAAAACAAGC